>CAJUJB010000001.1:0-2627 GCA_910586595.1 uncultured Muribaculaceae bacterium
CTATGGATAAAAAAGTAGCACTCATCGGCGCGAGCGGCTTTGTCGGCTCCGCCATCCTCAACGAACTCCTCAACCGTGGCTACCAGGTAGAAGCTCTGGTCAACCATCCCGAAAAAATCAAGATAAGCAACCCTGCATTAACTGTAAAAAAAGTTGATGTATCCGACGAGAAAAGCCTCGAAAACGACCTCAAAGGCTACTCGAGCGTCATCAGCGCATATAATCCTGGCTGGGCCAACCCCAATATCTACGAGGAAACCCTCACCAATTACCCCAAGATTCTTGAAGCCGCTAAAAAAGCCGGCGTGAAACGACTCCTCATCGTAGGCGGAGCAGGCACCCTCTTCGTTAAACCTGGAGTACGACTCGTCGACACCGGAACTCTTCCCGCAGAATGGCTTCCCGGCGTAAAATCGCTCGGCGAATTCTACCTCAACACACTTATCCCCGAGAAAGACATCGACTGGGTATTCTTCTCGCCTGCCGGAAATCTCGGCGACATGGGCGCTAATGGCCCTGGCAAACGCACTGGCGTATATCGTCTGGGCAAAGACGATATGATCTTCGATAAGGATGGCAACAGCTTCATCTCAGTTGAAGACTATGCTAAGGCTATGGTCGACGAACTTGCCGAGCCAGCCCATCATCAGGAACGTTTCACTATTGGATATTGATTTTTTATGGACGCGAAACTACTCGAAATTTTCCAAAAGAACAAAGAGGTGGCATTCGCAACGTCTGTCGACGGACGCCCTCACGTGCGCATCTTCCAGATCATGAAGATCGACGGCAACGACATTTACTTTGCCACCTCACCCAAGAAAGAGGTATACGCACAGCTCCGTCAGAATCCCCATGTAGCGATTCTCGACCTTAAGGGTGCGTCATTCGCCCGCCTCTCCGGAACCATCGACTTCGACATTCCCGATGAGGTTCAACGCGAGATCTACGACACCAACCCCGTGCTGCCCCACCTCTACAAAACTTACAAAGACCTCGCTTATCTAAGGTTGCCGGCCGAATCAGCCGATTACTTCGACCTTAAGACAACTCCTCCCACCCTCGTACACTATGACTTCTGAAAATGAACGTTTAGATACACTGCTCCGGGCGCTCCTTCGGGAACGGCCGGAGTATTCGCGCATCAACATACCAGCCTCAACTGAAGAAAAACGCGACCTTCTGCGTGCCCTGATGAACGTAAGGCCTCCTGAGCCCATCGACAAAAACATCATGGAACTTCAGGATGAGGAGCTGGCCGAGCAACGCCGCGAAAAAGGAGTGGTGAATCTTGACACCATTCCACAATCACCTCTCTATCCCAGACTGAGGCTATGGCAGGGCGATATAACCAGGCTTGCTGTCGACGCGATTGTAAATGCAGCCAATTCACGCATGCTGGGATGCTTTGTGCCCCTTCACAAATGCATCGACAATGCCATTCACTCCGCCGCAGGTATGGAGCTCCGGCAGGAATGCGAGGAAATAATGAACGAGCAAGGCCATGACGAACCGACAGGCCATGCCAAAATCACACGTGGTTACAACCTTCCGGCCAAATGGGTAATACATACAGTAGGCCCCATAGTCTACGGCCCCGAGCCAACGGAAGAAGATTGCCGGCTGCTGGCCGATTGTTACCGCAACTGCATGGCCTTGGCCGACAGCCGCCAACTCACCTCGATTGCCTTCTGCTGCATTTCTACAGGTGAATTCCGATTCCCGCAGGCGAAGGCGGCCAAAATTGCCGTTGACACCGTGCTGGCATACCTGCATGAGCATGCCGACACCTCTTTACAGACCGTAGTCTTCAATGTTTTCAAAGACTCGGATCTATCTCTATATAAAAATTTATTAGGCTATGAATAATTTTGAAACAAGAATTGCGCAGGCAAAGGAAAAACTTGCCGGTGCCGATGCCATTGTTGTCGGAGCCGGGGCAGGCTTATCAGCGGCCGCCGGCATCGATTATTCAGGTCCGGAATTCCGCAAAGAATTTGCCGACTATATAGCCAAATACGGATTCCCGGATCTCTACTCATCCAGTTTCTACGATTTTCCCACCGAGGAAGAGCGATGGGCCAGATGGGCCAGACATATCGACTATGTCCGATTCCGCCGCGGAGCAATGCCTCTGTACCGTGAACTGTTCGGACTGGTAAAAGACAGAAATTACTTTGTCATCACCACCAATGTCGACGCCCAGTTCCGAAAAGCCGGCTTCAATCCCGACAAGATATTTGAAGTCCAGGGCGACTACGGCCTCATGCAGTGTGCCACCGGTTGCCACGACAAATTATACTCCGACCAAGAGACGGTGGAGAATATACTCAAGCACTCGCATGATATGACCGTCGACAGCAAGTATGTTCCGGTCTGCCCGGTGTGCGGTGGCAATATGGACGTGCATGTAAGGAAGAATCAATATTTTGTTCAGGACGAGAACTGGCTCCACGCAGCCGACCGCTATGAAGAATTCATGCATCGCTATGACAATACCCGCATAGTACTCATCGAACTCGGCATAGGCTACAACACCCCGGCAATCATCCGCTACCCCTTCGAACGCATAGTATATCACAACAAACAAGCAACCTTAATCCGAGATCGGAATAGCACACGTCTGA
>CAJUJB010000001.1:2637-155729 GCA_910586595.1 uncultured Muribaculaceae bacterium
ACTGGAGTTCAGACGTGTGCTCTTCCGATCTTTAATCCGACTTAACGCCGAGTATCCCGAAGGCCCTGCTGAGACAGCAGCCCGCACAATTGCCTTTACGGAGAATATGGGCGAGGTCATCGAAAAACTTAAAAACTGATTATGAATTACAAACTATTGTCCGCAGGCATCCTGCTTATGGCCGGATCGGCTGTGGCTCCGGCGAGGGATTCATCTCTGAGATTTGATCCGACGGCTTTTTCTGCCCAAACCCTCACAATGCCAGATGGCACTCAGGTCTCATTCAAGGCATATGAAGGAATCTACTATGTGACTAACGTAGAAGACTCGGTCTACCAGTCCTTGAACATCTACGTGCCTGATAAATTGGTGTCGTCAGACAAAGTGCCCATTTTTCTACGCACATACGTGGGAGGCTATGCAGCCTCTACGGCCAAATCGCCATCGCCTGCCGATGCGACCGGACGCGCACTGAAAGAAGGATATGTGGTGTGCATCCCTGGCTCACGTGGCTCCAACTCCACCGTAGAGCGAAATGGAAAGACAATCTATACAGGCACGGCGCCCAACGGTCTTCTTGATCTTAAGGCGGCCGTGAGATACCTCCGCTATAACGACGACCTCATTCCTGGCAGCTCTGAACTGATATTCACCGACGGCACCAGTGCCGGAGGCGCCATGTCGTCGCTGCTCGGAGCCACCGGCAACAGCCACGACTATGACAAATATCTGAAAGAGATGGGTGCCGCTGACGCCCGCGACGACGTGTTTGCAGCCATCTGTTACTGCCCTATTACCGATCTCAACCATGCCGACATGGAGTACGAGTGGCTGTATGGCTGCACCAACACCGGAGTACGTCACCTCTCGGAAGATCAGATGGTAATATCGGATGAACTTGCAGCGGAGTGCCCGGCATATCTCAACTCTCTGGGGCTCAAAGATGCCGACGGCAACCCTATCGACGCCGACAACTACAAAGAATACCTCAAGACATTCCTTATCGCATCGGCACACCGGGCCCTTCAGGAAGGATGTGAGATTCCCGATACGATTGGCTTTACATTCTATCAGGATAAACAAGGCCCTATGGGAGGTGGCCCTGGCGGTATGGGGCCTCGCGGGCCAAAACCGGATGGACGTGGCCAGGCTGGCCAGCCTCCGTTCGGAGACGGTAGGCAGGCGCCATCATTTGGCCCCGGAAACGCCCCTCGGTTCAACAAGACATCCGACTTCGTCACCGGCCTGGATCTCGACCGTTACCTCAGTTATGTAGCGTCGGTTACTCCCCTGAAGACGCCCCCGGCATTCGACCAGATGGGCGTACTCATCGACACCCCTTCTCCTGAAAATAAAGTATTCGGAAACGAAGAGGGTGAAGCCGCCAACTTCACAGATTTCAGTCTTCGCCACCGACTCGATAATCCGGCGGCAGAGCTCAGCAAAGATATGCGCCACAGGGTTGAACTGATGAACCCGATGAATTATATCGGCTCTGATAAATCAACCGTCGCATCCAACTGGTATATCCGTCATGGAGCTAAAGACCGCGACACCTCGTTCCTCGTGCCCATAAATCTTGCGACAAAACTTATGAACACGGGCAAGAATGTTGATTTCGCCCTGCCTTGGAATCGTCCTCACTCGGGCGACTATAACCTCGACGACCTTTTCAACTGGATCAAGACCACACTTGCACAATAACACAGCAATCCCTCCGGAGTACGCGCCTGCGATTATCCGGAGGGATTGTTTTTTTCAATCGTCGCAATAATGCCTGAGGACCCTGCGGTAGGAATTGAAGATTTTGCTCTTCGACACAAATCCGACGTACTTGCCATTCTCCACCACCGGTAGATTCCAGGCTCCGGTCTCGTCGAACGACTTCATAACCTGATCCATGCTCTGCCCTATCTCAATCTTGGCCGGAGGAATCGACATGAAGGTGCTCACCCGCATACGCCTGTATAGATCCGGGCGGAACATGATGTTACGTATCTCATCGAGCAACACCACTCCTACAAGCTCGCGGTGCTCGTTCAGCACCGGAAAAAGATTACGCTTGCTTTTAGCAATGGTGTCTACCATATCCTTGAGTGTCATGTCGGGATACACAGGGAGGAAATCTGTCTCTATCACATTATTGATTTTGAGCAGGGTGAGCACAGCCTGGTCTTTGCGGTGGGTGAGGAGCTCGCCACGCTTGGCCAATCGCATGGTGTAGATAGAATACGGCTCGAAAACCTTGATGGTGCCGTAAGAAATTGTACTTACAATCAGCAGCGGCAGGAAGAGGTCGTAGCCTCCGGTCAGTTCGGCCGTAAGGAAGATTGCCATAAGCGGAGCATGCATTACGCCACTCATAACCCCGGCCATGCCAATCAGGGCAAAGTTCTTTGTAGACAGCTCTACCAAGCCGAGATTATTGACAATAAATGCGAAAAGGAACCCTGTGAGACAGCCCACATAGAGCGATGGTGCGAACGTTCCGCCCACGCCTCCGGCGCCGTTGGTTGCCGACGTCGCAAAGGCCTTAGTGGCGACTACAAGCCCGATAAACAGAGCCAGGAACCACACCGAATTACGGTCGCCATAGAAAAGAGAACCATTGACAATCGACGACGTATCGCCACCGAGCAGCCCTACAATCGAGCCGTAACCTTCGCCATAGAGAGGCGGGAAAATAAATACAAGCGCCGAGAGTATGCAGCAGCCCACAAGAGTCTTGAGCCACCGGTGCTTGAAGCGCGCGAAGAAATTCTCCATCATATTCATCACGCGGGTGAAATAAAGCGAAGCGAAGCCGCTCACAACCCCCAGCATGATCACATAGGGAATACGCGAGGTGTAGAAGTCTTCGGTCTGCGCGAAGAAAAATTCAAACTCATAGCCCGTATAGACATATGCAAGCGTTGTGCTGGTAATCGACGCGATGAGGAGGGGCATCACCGATACGGCTGTAAGGTCAAGCATGAGCACTTCGAGTGTGAACAGCATGCCGGCAATCGGAGCCTTGAAGATGCCGGCTATACCGGCGGCAGCCCCACAGCCAACCAGAATCATGAGGATACGCGGCGACATGCGGAACACACGCCCGAGATTAGATCCGATGGCCGCGCCGGTGAATACAATCGGGCCCTCGGCTCCTACCGATCCGCCGAAACCTATGGTGACCGACGATGCCAGCACCGAGGTGTAGACATTATGTTTCTTCAGGCGGCTTTTATTCTGCGATATGGCATACAGCACCCTGGTCACACCATGACTTATATCGTCGCGCACCACATAGCGCACGTATAGCGCCGTAATTACCACACCCACAGCAGGCAAGAGGATGTAAAGATAGTTGCCCGACTCGAAGTTGACGCCGGCAGTAAGCACCGACGAAATATAATGGATAAGAAATTTCAGAACGATGGCAGCAACCCCGCTGAGTATACCTACGAAGAAGGCCAGCACAAGCACGAAAGTCTTTTCCTTGATATGGCGTTCGCGCCAAAGGAGGAAAGAGAAGAACAGTTCGCGCAAACGGTTGCTCACCGGCGGCCGTATGTCAGTTACGGATGGCATATGTTGAACTTATAATCGTTATATCTTAGAATTGCACAATTTTGATGGTAATGATAAGCGGCTCTTACTTGCCTCGGCCACGTATCACCGTATTGACAGTATGGAAAATAATCTTGAGGTCGACTGCCAGCGACACATTCTCAAGATAGAGCATGTCATAGTAGAGGCGCTCCATCATCTCATCGATGTTTGATGCATAGCCAAACTTGACCACACCCCATGAAGTTATTCCAGGACGCACCTGATGAATCAGGCTGTATGCCGGATGACGGTCGAGCAGCTGGCGGATATAATAGTCGCGCTCCGGACGAGGCCCGACAATCGACATCTCGCCTTTGAGTACATTCCAGAACTGCGGCAGCTCGTCGAGACGGTATTTGCGCATCACATGACCACTGCGGGTCACACGCGGATCATGCTCCGTAGCCAGCACCGGCCCGTTAGCCTCGGCATTGACCATCATCGTGCGGAACTTAACTATCATGAACGGCTTTTTGTGATAGCCGATGCGGCGTTGCGTATAGAATACTGGGCCGGGAGAGTCAAGTTTCACTATAATTGCCAACGCAAGCATAACAGGCGACAATACAACCAAAGCCAGTGCCGAAGTGACTACGTCGGCAATACGCTTCAGATTGACAGCCACCGGAGGAATATTGGCATTGGTTATGTCCACCAGCGGCTCGGTTGTGACAGATGTCAGCCTCGGCTTGGTGGTCATAAGGCTGTGGAGGTCGGGGGTTACGAAGAGAGGCAGATCGAGCGCATACAAATCGTTGATAATCTCTCCGACCTGCGACAGACCGCCTTCCTGAGGCATGACTATGATTGCCTGGATTCCGGCCGACCGGCAGAGGCCTGCGATATCGTCTGTACGGTAAACGGGCACGCCATCGAGCGTATCACCCTCGGCCGTACCATCGATGTCGACACACCCAACTACATGGAGGCCGGTATTGATACGCGACGAAATGATTCGGTCAAGCTTGGTCGAGAGACTTGGCGCGGCCCCGATAACCAGAGTTTTCATCGAATACGCTCCGCGGCGTATGCGGGCGGCATTCCTCGTCACGATTACAAGCCTGGCCACCGCAGTGGGGATAAACAAGCAGCCCAGCAGCATGAGCATGAGCTCGTAGTTGGTGACTCGCTCAGGTATGTTGTCGTTTACAAGCGCGGCAAAGAATATGCCGAGCATACCTATAAACGACACTATGAATGTATTCAGCACCTCATCGAGGCGAGACTTATAGAGGGTGTTCGAGCGATTGTACGACCCCGATATGGCATACAGCACCAACATACAGGGAGGCACAACCAACTGGCCGAGCACAAGAGGACGGCTGAGAAGGAAACCGCTCAGCGAAGTCTGCACCAGATCAGGTGGCAAAGTAAAGAAACGAAGCACGTTGAAGCAAAACCATCCAACGGCAACCGTAACCAAATCGGATACGGCATATTTGATACGCTGGTATGTGATCTGCTTCATCGTTAAACTTTGATTGGGGCAGCCCGAAGGTCAGCCTCTTATTATCTTGAACAGGCCCCCTTCAGAGAGACGGATCACCGACGATGGCCGCTGAGCTGAAGCCTTCTCTTCACGGCGGGAAAGGCATACATAGTCGGCCGCCTCAAGTATTTCGGGAGAAATCTCGGTATAGACAGCCGGGGTGGGCTGACCGCTGATATTTGCAGAAGTTGAGACAATCGGCTTACGGAACGCCGTGCACAAGGCACTGCTGAAAGCCTCAGCAGTAAGGCGCACTCCGATGGAGCCGTCCTCAGCAACCAACTCCGGCGCAATACCGGCAGCCGGCGACGGATGGTCGTAAACTATAGTTGTTGGCCTATCGGCAAACTCTATGAGCTGATAAGCTACATCAGGGATGCAGTCGACGGTCCGCTCAAGTTGCGCCAACGACCCGACCAGTGTGATGAGCGCCTTGGCATCGGAGCGGCGTTTAATTTCGAAGACCTTGCGGACGGCCTCGGAGTTTGTGGCATCGCAGCCAATACCCCACACTGTATCGGTGGGATACACAATCACGCCACCGCGCCGCAGGACTTCTACGGCAGCGCGGATGTCCTGAGTATATTCACCTGTCATAGCACCTTGTTTTTAGGCTTGGTGGCCTGGAAATCTTTCAGATACAAGGGCGTGGAATACGCCACATCGAGAAATTCGCGGCATGCATATGCCCTGTCGGCCAGAGCAATCATATCCACCGCCAAGGGCTCTACATCGGGCACGAAGGTGGCAAGCTCACAATCGGCAAAGAGGTCGCAGGCCTTCGCAGCTCCACTGCCGAAAAACAGAATCGGGCGTCCGCTTGCCTTAAGGTCGGCGTACGATGATTCGTCTAAAATCAGCGGCTGGGGCGCCAGCAAAGGAGTCAGACCGAAATCATATGCGGCGGTATAGACCTCCATGCGGCGGGCGTCGATCATGGGAATGAATATCGTATCGGGAGAAATGTCGTCGGTGGAGAACATCACGCGTGTGGCCAGTAGCTCAAGTGTGTTGACACCTATCATAGGTATGTCGAGCGCATACGCAAGCCCTTTGGCCTCGCTTAAGCCTATGCGCAACCCGGTATAGCTTCCGGGCCCTATGCTCACAGCAACGGCGTCGGGCTTAAGCTCGTGCTCACGGGCGTAATCAAGGCAATGTTTTACAAATCCGCTCAACAGAGTCGCATGATTGCGGCCCTCGAAATCCTCACGATGAGCCACAATCATACCCTCGGCAGTAAGTGCAGCCGAGCAAGTGGTTCCGGAAGTCTCTATATTTAATATTGTAGCCATGTATTCAATCTTTACGGCAAAAATAAACAAAATCGCCGACATATCGCAAGCCACGGCAAAAAATCTTTGCACTTATCAAAGGCTCCAAATTTTTCCTTGTTGAAAATGTGCGCGCTACGCGGATATTTTGTAATTTTGCACCTGCTTTGGCGCAACGCAGCGCCAACCGCCAAACCAATCCCGGTGCGAGTACTTGTAAGGCGGCGTACCGAATGATTCATCGCCTATGTTGATGTCAATGACAGGCTTCGGCAAAGCTACCGCCGAGTCTCCTAATAAAAAGATCAGCGTTGAGGTCAAGTCGCTTAATTCCAAGCAACTCGACTTAAACGTCCGTATACCTTACTGCTTCCGCGAGCATGAACTTGACATACGCTCAGCTGTGGGTCGTGTGCTCGAGCGCGGCAAAGTCGACGTACTCATCAACTCCGAAGCCGCCCCTGGGGCTGCCACATCATTGTCGGCATCGCTCAACGTAGAGGCTCTGGCTGCCTACCACCGTCAGGTTGCAGAGGCCGCCGCAGCTTTAGGTATTCCCGAGCCCAGCGACTGGTATTCGGTTCTCCTCCGTTTCCCCGACACCATGCACACCGAGAGTGCCGAAATTGCCGACGAGGCCGATGCAGCCGCCCTCAAGGATGCTGTTTCGCGCGCCGTTGAAGGCCTTATGGCACACCGCCGGGCTGAAGGCGAGGCTCTCGAGCGGTTCTTCGCCGAGCGCATCGAAGCCATCGGCTCACTTCTCGCACAGGTAGAGCCCTTCGAGAAAGAACGCGTTGCCAAAATCCGGGCACGCATCGAGGAAGGCCTTGCAAAAATACCCGTAGCCGAATACGACAAAGGGCGTCTCGAACAAGAAATGATATTCTATATCGAGAAGCTCGACGTGAACGAAGAAAAACAGCGTCTTGCCAAGCATCTGGCCTACTTCATGGAGACCATGAATGCCCCTCATCCCGGTCAGGGAAAGAAATTGGGCTTCATATCTCAGGAAATGGGTCGCGAGATAAACACACTCGGCTCAAAAAGCAATCATGCCGAAATGCAGGCAATTGTAGTGAAGATGAAAGACCTGCTTGAACAGATAAAAGAACAAGTGCTCAACGTGATGTAATCCACATCACTTGCTCTTGCCCGCATATTTGCGGTAAGCGGCAGCCATGCGCGTATGATAGCCTCGGGCGGCATAGGACGGCCCGTTGTAAATACGGGCGAAGGCTGCCCAATTTTTTTTCTGGAGATGGGTGAGCAGGCCGGTGTTGCGCATATAGTCGGCAAACAGACGCAGCTGATCATACTCCGACTGGCTCATCATATCCACGAAGTCGGCGCGCGAAGGCGCTCCGCAAAGCTTCCAGTTAAAGCCTCCGATCTGGAACATACCCCAGAAGGTACTCTCGATTGCCGCGATGCTGTCGATCGCCATGGCCGCGTCAAGCCTGGCCTGCTGGGCAGCCTGCTGATTGCCGTACTTGGCGATGTTAAGAGGCTTAAGAGCCTCGCTTGATTTATACTTAGAGAGATTTATGCCACGCCGTGCAGCAGCTCGCTTGAACATAGCCTGGTCAAAATTGATTACAGGCAAACCTTCGGCGTGGAAGCCTTTATGTGTCTTGCCTGTCTCGATCTCCACAATTGCCTTGATGGCCGCAACCTCAACTTCAAGTTCCCTGGCGATTTCCTCAAAGTCAGACTCTCTCAATGGCCCGGTATGCCTGAAAGGATCGGGAATAAAAGAGGTGTGCAGTGTGTCGCCTTCAATGATAATGAACGTCCGGCCGAGAGAATCTACTCCCCCGGGAAGTTTTTCCATGACGAAGATGGTGTCGCCTTCAGTGCGCCACGCAGCCATCTGCACCACCGTGAAAAGAATGGCGACAAGGGCTATAAAATGAGATGCTGAGCGTGTCATAGGCTATTGGGAAAAAGAAAAAATACGCGGCGGCACATCCTCATACAAGGGGAGCCGCCGCGCAAATCAGTTATCAGAGTTTAGCAACTTTCTCAAGCGTGCGTGTAAGCTGGCCCCAGAAACGCTCAACTGCAGGGATGTGCATGCGTTCGCTGGGCGAGTGTACGTCGCGGAGAGTCGGGCCGAACGACACCATGTCGAGGTGAGGATATTTCTGGAGGAACAGACCGCATTCAAGACCTGCGTGGATGGCCTTGATGGCAGGTTTGATGCCGTAGAGTTCCTCATATGCCTCTGAGGCGATGTGCATGATGGGCGAGTTCATGTTAGGAGCCCAGCCGGGATAGCCGTCACCGTGGGTAACCTCAGCACCTGCCAGACGGAAGAGAGCCTCTACCTGGCGGGCAATATCCCACTTGCGCGACTCAACAGACGAACGCTGCGAGGTGGTGACAAGTATCTGGTTTTCGCCCTGCATCTTTACAGATGCGAGGTTGGTGGAGGTTTCAACGAGACCTTCGAGGTCGCGGCTCATGGAGATTACACCGTGAGGTGCGCAGTAGAGGGCTTCCACGAGATTACAGGTGGTGTCGGAGTCAACGGCATACTCGGGGCGCTCAACAGTCTCAAGCTCGAAGGTAAGGCCAGTCTCAAGACCTGCATATTCGCGCTCAACGTCAGCCACATATTTGTTGAATTCTACGCGTACCTGTTCTTTGTTCTTAACCTCAACACCGAAAACTGCATGGGCAGCACGGGGAATGGCATTGCGGAGGTTGCCGCCGTCGATCTCGCAGAGAGAAATCTTATGCTTGAGGCTGAGGATGTAGAGGAAACGGGCAAGAAGTTTGTTGGCGTTGGCACGGCCAAGGTGAATGTCGCCACCCGAGTGACCGCCGAGGCCACCAGAAATATCGAACTTGAAGAAGTGGAAATCGGTGGGGGCGAACGACCGCTTGTATGTGAACAAGCAGGTGGTGTCGACGCCACCAGCACAACCTACGAAGATCTCGGCGTCATCCTCCGAGTCGAGGTTAAGCAGCATAGTGCCGGTAATCATGCCGTCGCCGAGATTATTGGCGCCGGTAAGACCGGTTTCTTCGTCAACAGTGAAAAGAGCCTCTACAGGGCCGTGCTCAAGCGACTTATCGACCATCACAGCGAGCGATGCAGCCATACCGATGCCGTTGTCGGCACCAAGTGTGGTACCGTCAGCGCGGAGCCATTCACCATCGACGATAGTCTTGATAGGCTGAGTGGCGAAGTCGAAGTTCTTATCGTTCGACTCGCATACCATGTCCATATGAGACTGGAGAACTACCGTAGGCGCATTCTCATGACCGGGAGTGGCGGGTTTGCGCATCACAACATTACCGATTGCGTCCGTCTTTACCTCGATGCCGTGTTCAGCGGCGAAATCGAGCAAGAACTGACGAATTTTCTCCTCTTTCTTCGAGGGGCGGGGAACCTGGTTGATCTGGTCGAAAATCGAGAACACCAGCGCAGGCTTGAGGTCTTTGATTGTCATCTTTCTTATTGGGTTATTTTTTGAGTGTTAAATGTCTAATAAAGATTTAGCGGTGAAAAAGAATGTTAAAAACATTATTATTCGCCCTCTAAATTACGAAATAAAATCCGTCCGCCAAAAATAACGGCGTAATTTTGCTTATATTTGCACCGCCAATCACGCATACCGCCAATGAAAACTATCATTCTTTCCATAGCCGTTGTGCTCGTCTGCGTAGTTCTTTTGGGTGTAAAAGTCCTCTTTATCAAGGGGGCACGTTTCCCCTCAGGACACGTGGGCCACTCTGAGGCGCTCCGCCGCCGAGGGATAGGATGTGCATCTGGCGACCATGGCGAGAAGGGCACCGGACGTTAATAATATTTTATATCAATCAATAATGAAAAGACTGTCTTTCACAGTAAAATCTCTCATCGCTTGCGCAGTGGCAGCCTCAATGGCAGCTTGCTCGCAAACGGCTGAAAAAACTACCGAAACCCCCGCCGCAGCTCCCGCGAGCGCCGACGCTCAGGCAGCGGCCGCCACAAGCAATTTCCGATATATTGACGCCGACTCTGTAATCAGCGCCTACACTCTCGCCCAGCAACTCTTTGCCGAGCAGCAGCGTGAAGTCAACCGTCTCCAGCAATGGCATGAATCAAAACAGCGTGAGCTGCAGTCTATGGCGAACAATATCAATCAGAAACAGAAGAATAATGTTTACCTCACCCAGGCATCTATGGAAGCCGACATGCAGAACTTCCAGAAGAAAGGTGAGGACGCCGACCGTTACCTCAACACTCAGCAGCAGCGTCTGGCCAACAGCGAGCTTCAGATCCGCGCCCGTCTCTCCGACTCTATCACAAGCTTTGTGAAGGATTACAACGCAACCCGCGGCTATGATGCAATCCTTCTCCGCGAGGCTGGAATCTATTTCAACCCTGCACTCGACATCACCGCTGAAATCATCGAAGGCCTCAACGCGCGCTTCGAGGCCGGCAACGCCAAGAAATAAGACCGCAGGCTGTAGCGATGCCGCAGTCAGACATATTTAAAAGAGTACTTACCGTCGGGCCCGATATAAAAGGGTTCGGCGGCATCTCTGCTGTATTGCAGTCATACAGCCGCACACTACCCTACTTCACCTACACGTCATCCAACAGCAGGTACGGCACACTGGCGGGTCTCTTCCCTTTAGCATTGACCTTAGCCAAGATGCCAATCTACCGATTGAGAGGCTTCAAGACGCTGCATGTACACTCCGCAACCGGAAAATCGTACATCCGCAAGCGTTTTATCCTTAAATGGGGGCAAGCCCTCGGATTCCGCACCATCTTCCACTGCCATGGCGGCAGCTTCCCGGCCTATGCTGAGGCAGCCGGGCGCGACCGTATTGTTGCCTTCCTCAATTCCTGCGATGCCGTGGCAGTTCTTTCTAAAGGCTGGAAAAAATATTTCTCCGGCACCCTCGGATGCAAGCGCGTCTTTGTGGTCGACAATATAATCGAGCCTCCGCAAATTCCTGCCGTACGCAAGCCTCACGCCAGCGGTGATACGGTCACGCTGGTTTTCTTCGGCCGAATGACCAAAGAAAAGGGCTTCTTTGATCTGGTTGAGGCACTCGAGTTGCTTAAATCGGACTACGGAGATCGTATGCGGATAATCATAGGAGGCGACGCCGATGCCGATACGTTCAACGCCGATATGAAGGCACGCGGGCTCGACCGTATAATCGAATATGCCGGCTGGGTGCGCGGCGAAGCCAAAGACAGGATTCTGCGCAGAGCCGATGTAGTCATCCTCCCTTCATATATCGAAGGTATTCCCATCACACTGCTTGAGGCAGGAGTCTACCGCATGCCATCGATTGCAACTACTGTGGGAGGAATACCTGAAATAATATCCGACGGAGTAAACGGCCAACTTATCCCCCCGGGTAAGCCGGAGGCTATAGCGGCCGCTATAAAGAACTATCTCGATTCTCCAGAGCTAATCGACGCCCACGGCAAAGCTGGCGCCGAGAACATCGTGCGATATTTGCCCGACACGGTCATAGACGAGCTCCGCGAGCTCTACATGGCCATCGACCGCGACTGAGGCGTTTGCTACATTTTCATCAGCACATTATACTTCTTCAACTTGAATGCCGGATGGTATGACTCCTTCGCATACCTGAGTCCGGGATCTCCCGAATCATCCTCGCGGTTGATATATACCAGCTCCGGATGTTCGGCAAGCATTCTCGCCGCGAAGAATTTGTTGATTGCCTCGCCAGCTCCGGCTACATGGTGATCCATCTTCTCAATATGCAGCACGAGGGTATCGCCAACTATTTCACCGGCAGTAAACGCCACAATGCGTCCGTTTCCGTCGCGCAAGGCCGCCCCCTCAAAGGGATATGATTCATAGTTACGAAGCACATCAAGACACTGTTCACGCTCAAATTCAGCCATAGCCGGATCAGCTTTTTCCGACTCAATGTCGAGATTTTCGAAGAACTCGATTACATCGGGGAGAGTCTCGGCATTCAGCGGCACCAGACTCCAACCGGGATTATCAGCTACAAAGCGGTTGACATGGTTCCTTTTTTTGTTGTATGCCTTACCGGTAAGATTAGCGAGATCTTCAGCACGGTAGACATAGTCGGCCCAGTCGGTGAGCTCCTCGACACTCGCGGCACCTAAGGCCGTAAGCTCTTCGAGCCGGTCTTCAGGCACGGCTGAGAAGAGAGGTTCTGCTCCGGTGGCACGACAATAATCACGCACCAGCTCCACACACTCGGCAAGCGGAAGCGCGCCTACAGGCAAAGAAAATGAGGGGCGACGGCCGGAGTCCTCCGACAATCCACGGATAAACAGGGTATTGGCATATACGGCCTTTTCATAGCCGAAATATCCGACCCACATGAAAATACCGCCGGCGGTGAAGTCGCACGAGCGCGAAGCCGATCGGGCGAGCATAGGTGTCAAGGTCGCTATATCGTCTGATGCAACCGGGGTGAAGCGCAGACATCGTGGCCTTACGGCAACGGCCACGGGCCGGCTTGCACTGTTTCTAAGTGTCTGCATAATAAATATTATAAATAGTTGAAACTTGAATTATGGTCTGAAACGATTGTGAAGGGAGGTGCGCAGAAGGGACCTGCACTTACACCTCAACACTCTCGCCCGGTTTGTGAAGACAATACATCGTTGTACGTGCCTCTACAGCGGGCGAAAGTTTCCATGCACTGAAGTCGCAAGCCTTCTCATACGAGCCTTTGAAATGCATGGGGAAGAAATATTTCACATTGATTGCCGACAGGAATTCCTCGGCGCCCGCAGCGCAGTTGGCACCCTGACGTACGTCGACAGGGAAAAATGCCACGTCGACATCAGGAACTTCCGACGCGATACGGTTAACAATCACAGAGAAACTCTCTTTTGCCTTGGCAATCTCGCGGGAAGTACTCTCCTCATCCCAATGCCAGCAGTTGAGGTCGCCTGCATGGAAAATCTTGAAACCATCAGCCATCGTCACGAGGTAACTTACACCAGCATCGGTAGATCCGAAAGCCTGTACCTTGATACCCTCAGGTAGCCCTTCGATGACATCTCCGGCGCTCATCCAGTCGATAGGCATATCGTCATGGATCTCACGGGTGGGAATATCATTAGAAAGGACAAACAATCTGCGGTGGCTCTGCCCAAGATTGAAAATATCGGTATTGAAGTGATCGGCGTGATTGTGTGTGACAAAGAAAATCACAGGCTTGTCGGGATGATGCTCGAGAGCCTTCACCACATCGTGCGCCGGATCGCGGTAATAATCAAAAACGAGGAAAATTTTAGGAAATTCAACCAGAAAACCTGAGTTGTCGAGGAAAGTAATTTTAGTAGCCATTGTCATGTTCTGTTATAAAACTGAATCGACCACAAGCCCGTCGTATGCGAACCTGACTCCATCGGGGAGCTGCTGGTCAACCTCAGCGTGTCGGCCCATCTCATGACTCATATGAGTGAGGAAGGCCTGCCTCGGTGAGGTCAATTTTATAACGTCAATAGCTTCGTTTAAGTTCTGGTGAGAGGGATGTTTTGTGTGGCGGAGGGCATTAATCACCAAGGTATCAAGCCCCTGTAGTTCAGCGAGCGTACGGTCTGGCAAATAGCTCGCATCAGTAATGTATGCGAAGTTGCCGATACGGAAGCCAAGTATGGGCAATTTCCCGTGCATGACCTCAAGAGTCTTGACCGTGAGTGGTGTAAATCCATCGCCAAGATCAATTGTAAACTCCTCATAGGGGCCGTGCTCAAGCAAAGAAAATTGGGGAACGCCAGGATATGGATGCGCACTGAAACAATAAGGCACACGGTTGCGGAGATCTTCGGCCACATCAGCCCGGCAATACAAGGGGAAATGCGCACCGGGGCACGAGTGTGCGTAAGGGCGCAGGTCGTCAACACCGCCCACATGGTCGTAATGGCTATGGGTAAGCAATGCGCAGGCTATATCGGGGCAGCCTATACGCAACAATTGCTCACGGAAATCGGGGCCGCAGTCGATCAGTACGTACGGCGCATCAGGTTCACTCTGGAACAGCGCCGAAGCCCGCAGACGCTTATCTCGCGGATCTGACGACCGGCAGACCTCGCAATTACAGCGCATTTGCGGCACCCCTGTTGAGGTGCCGGTGCCTAAAAATATGAGTTTCATAGATTACAATCAGCTTTCACAATCTGAAACGGGTAAGGTACCCATCGTCAAATATAAGAAATACCCCGTCGGAGTATGTCCATCGCTCACGCATACCTCCATAAGTCGGCACACGTTCAAGCGAGGGAGGCGCCCCGAGGGCAAGTCGGCACTCGTCGCGGGTCATGCCGGCGCGCACACGCGAACGGATGATGAGCTCCCAGACATCGTCTTTAATCTCAGGATATGACTTGCGCGGATTATCGAAGGAGAATAAAGTATCGAAATTACGGGTGGCAGCCCTGTTGGTTCCGATGCTCATGAACAGCATGTAATTGCCTTTCACGGAGTGGAGCTGCGAATTTATATCGGCATCCACTATAGAGAAATATACAGCGGCGAGGAAATTATCGTCGCCAGCGCCCACACTGTCGATCTGCACTTCGATGTGGCGAAGGCCGTTGATGGGCTGACGGGTGGAAGAGGAATACCAGGCTGGGGTGCGGACAAAAAGTCGGCGCCCACGCATAACCTCATCAATACGTCGGACGAGATCGAGGTCAACAGTAAATGGCACGGCGAGCACACTGATGGTATCGAGTTTCTCGCGGGTAAGGCCGGGCACACGGTAATGAAGGCGGCGCCCATCATCAGCCCTGAAGATTAGCTCACCAGCATCATCGCCTGTCAGACTGCGGGCGGGCGTGAAAGAGTCGAAATATATGGTATGACCGGAAAGGCCCTCGGGATGGTCGGATGCCGAATTAAAGATGAGCGATATTCGGTCGTTGGCCACGAGCAGACCGCGTCCGGGGAGCCACTGCGCCGGGGGCAAGGGGGTGAGGTCGGAGAGAAACAGCTGCTCAGAGGTGACACCGGCAGCCTGCTGACGCTTGACGTCAGCCTCCTTTATGCGTGGAGTACTCTCAACGCCAGTAAAACATCCCCCGGCGCCTAAAGCAAGCGCCGGGAGAATGTAAAGAAATATATTGCCGAATCGTGTCATTTAACTTCCGAGGGCTTCAGACCCAGGTTATAGAAGATAAACGAGTATATATCGGCATACTCGTCGACAACTTTAGCCACGGGCTTGCCTGCACCATGACCGGCTTTGCTGTCGATGCGGATAAGCTTGGGTGCGTCGCCGGTGTTGGCTGCCTGAAGGGCAGCTGCGTACTTGAATGAGTGGGCGGGCACCACGCGGTCGTCATGGTCGGCGGTGGTGACCATGATGGCGGGGTAAGGTGTGCCGTCGTTCTTGATTGTATGTACCGGCGAATAGCTGAGGAGATACTCTGCCATCTCGCGGCTGTCGTCGGCGGTGCCGTAGTCGGAAGCCCAGTTCCAACCGATGGTGAAGAGGTGATAACGCATCATATCCATCACACCGACGCGGGGAATGGCGACTTTGAAGAGGTCGGGGCGGAGATTTACGGTTGCGCCCACGAGCAGGCCTCCATTACTACCGCCTTCGATAGTGAGAAGCTCAGGTTTTGTCCAACCTTCGTTGACCATGTATTCAGCGGCAGAGATGAAGTCGTTGAACACATTCAACTTCTGCTGTTTAGTTCCGGCCATATGCCATTCGTCGCCGTATTCCGAGCCGCCGCGGAGATTTGCCTGGGCATAAATGCCTCCATTCTCAAGCCAGAGCAGACGGTTGGGGTTGAAAGAAGGATTGAGGGCGATATTAAAGCCGCCGTAACCGTAAAGATAGACAGGATTTGAGCCGTCTTTAACAGTGTCTTTATGACGGACGGTGAACATAGGCACGCGAGTGCCGTCGGCCGAAGTATAGAATACCTGCTCGGTAATATAGTCGTCGGGGTTGAAGCCTTCTATCTCGGTAGACTTGAAGAGTTTACTCTCCCCGCTGGCGAGGTCATAACTGTAGATGGCAGCAGGATAGACAAACGAAGAGAACGAGTAGAATACATCGTCGGCAGAACGGCTGGAAGAGAATGATGCAGTGCCGTAAGTGGGGAATTCAATCTCACTCAAGCGCTTGCCGTCGAGGCTATACAGATAGGCGTGATTGGAGGCGTCGCGGTCGAACACGGCTATGAAATGATTCTTGCCGGCAAACTGAACAGACTTCAGGACGGCGCCATCGGCATCTTCGGGAATAATCTCAACCCAATCTTTGCGGGCCGGACGACGAGGATCGACAGCTACAAAACGATTGCGGGGCGCATCGGCAGAGGTAAACATATAGACCTTGCCGTCGGCCATGCCGACAATCTCATTCGAATAATCCTGCGAAGGCTCGATGGTGACCCAGGCAGACGAGGGATTGCGGAGATTCTTCACCATCACAGACTCACCGATACCCTGGCCACCGCCAAGTATAGCGAGAGTGTTGCCGTCGTCGCCGACCACGGCCTGATGGAAGTAGAGAGGCTGCTGTTTATTTTCATAAGCCACGACATCGTCGGTCTGCGGCGTGCCGAGCTTGTGGAAGTAGACCTTATGATACTCATTGGCATTGCTGAATTCCTTGCCGGCCTCGGGGCGTGCGTACGCGCTGTAGTAGAAACCATCGCCACACCACTCGGCACCGGTAAACTTGGCCCACTCGATGTGGTCGGGGAGAAGCTCGCCAGTTGCCGTGTCCATCACATAGATCTCAGTCCAGTCAGAACCCGAGCGGGATATGGTATATGCGGTGTACTTGCCGTCTTTGCTCTGGAAAAGGCCTGTGAGAGCCACTGTGCCGTCGTCGGAGAGTTTGTT
The DNA here is from genome assembly GCA_910586595.1 of uncultured Muribaculaceae bacterium. Lineage (GTDB taxonomy): Bacteria > Bacteroidota > Bacteroidia > Bacteroidales > Muribaculaceae > CAG-873. The sequence goes on from CAJUJB010000001.1 coordinate 19,833, forward strand.
GGGGTCAAGGAATACCTCAGCCTCGCCTTCGGGGGTATCGGCGCGGTAGATTATGGCCTGATTATGGCTACCGTCGTTTGCCGACCAATAATATTTGCCGTCGTCGCCCTTCCAGGGTGTACCCTGACGGCTGTAACGGTTAAGTACGTCGAGGCGGTCGTGGATAGCCTTGCGGAATGGAATCTGCGACAGATATTTCTGCGTAACTTCATTCTCGGCCTTCACCCACTCGAGAGTGGCAGCCGCAGTGTCGTTTTCAAGCGGACGGTAAGGGTCGGCAACCTGAATACCGAATACTTCGTATACAGTACTGTCGGCCGGAGCCTGTGGATATTCGATTTTAGCCTGCTGCTTGCCGCAGGAGCCCAAAAGAAGTGCCATTGACAATAAAGGTAAGTATCGCATGATGTGATATGAGTTGGGATTATTTTTCTGAGTAATTGTGCACGTCGAGCTGAGGGAAGGGGAAGGATATACCGGCCTCGGGGAGCTCATTGTAGATACGCTCGTTTATGGAGAAGAATACTCCCCAGAAATCAGACGAACGTGTCCATGCGCGTATCTGAAGATCGACACTGCTGGCACCGAGAGAGAGGACATTCACCGTAGGCGAGCAATCGGCAGGCTTGCTCACAAGTGAGGCAGCCGAGGGGATGGGTGCAATCTCAGGCTTGATGTGGTGGGCAGCTCCGAACATACGGCCAAAGAAACCGGGGCGTTTCTCCTCTGCAACCGGAGCTTCCTCCACGGTTGACTCGGCGGCTTTGGCCCGCTCTGCGCGATCATCTGCAATAAACTGTTTTACGATGCGGCTGTCGGAGCGGAGAATCTCAAGAATTTTCTCGCGGGCAACCTGCACACTATCGCCATAGCTGATTCCGACCGTCCACTCCACACGACGGTAGTCTTCGCGGGATGCATTGTTAATCGAGCCAGTCGACAGACCGCCATTAGGAATAATGATGGCTTTGTTGTCTCCGGTGGTGATGATGGTATGGAAAATCTGTATTTCCTGCACTGTACCGGCAAAGCCCTGGGCCTCGATGAAGTCACCGATCTTATAGGGCTTCAGAAGGAGGATGAGCACACCACCCGCGAAATTCTGAAGGGTTCCGCTCAGAGCCATACCGATGGCAACGCCGGCAGAGGCAAAGATCGCGATAAAGGAGGATGTCTCGACACCCAAGGTGCCTATCACTATAACTATGAGAATAAAGTACAACACAATTCTCACCATGCTCAACACAAATGTTGCGAGCGAGCGGTCGAGACGGCGCTTGACGAATATTCCGCTTACGAAGTTGTAGAGACGGTTGATAATCAGGCGACCTACATAGAAAATTACAATCGCAATCGCCAGATTGATGGCGAAAGTCACCATAGATGTGACAAGTTTGCTCATCAGCTCATCGAAGGGGAGTGAGCGGAGCATCGACATTTCCTGACCGACGGTGGGCACCGAATCGGGGAGTGCGGCAGGGATGTCGGGAATCTGTAGATGAATCATGTCAATTATTAAATTTCAAAGATGAAGCGACGTCGGCATACCATCCGAGCGTATCATAATTCTTGGTTGATGCGGAGGTTGAGGTGCGTAAGATATATGTAGAGAGGCCGCAGTGGTCGAGAAGAGGTATGGTATTCCACAGATATGGAGTGGCGGCGGCATAAAGCACACACTTGCCGAGAGCCGAGTCAAACTCTGCCAGCATTCCCTCAGCCCCGTCAAAACGGGGATTGCCCTCATCATCGATGCACAAGCCCGCCACGTAGTGCCGGAAGTCGAAGTAAGTGCACGACGATATTGAAGTGGTCATGAAACGCTGAGGAATATAGTTAGCCGGGAAGGATGAAGCGGCTCGGGCATATATGGCGGATGCTGTTTCGGCCAGACGATCGAGACCGGAGGTTTCGATGACCGACATAGTACAGGTGCGGTCGGTGCCTGAAAAAGAGTTGTAATACTCGAAGGTATTTCTTGCGGCAGTAATCAGATCGGCTTGTCCGGTAGCAAAGAATGGTTCAAGATTGAGATCGTACCGCATACCGTAGACATGAAGCTCTGTAGCGCTGGCCACAATTTTGGGTGTCGCATGACGAAGCTCATACATTACCTCGACCGAAGCCATGTAGCAGCAATCGAAGTATACGAAACTGAAATCCTGCGTTTCAAGCACCCGTGCGAGGGTGGTGACGTTCATTTTCTTGGCATTGCCTTCATAGCCGAAAGAACGCTTGCGTGAAGAGTCGTACTCGTCTTCAATGCCGGTCTGGAGCCATCCGTCGCCATGACTCCACAGCACGAGGCCATACTCGCGGGCTGGCGCCAAGTCTTTCATATCGTCGAAGACCTCGAGCATGCGTGTGCTCGAAACCGAAAGAGACGACGTATCGTAGACTTTGAGTGTATCTACTCCACCCTTGCGGATCTCGAGCAGAAGAGGATCGGAATACGGGCCGGCGTTGTATACGAGCAGACGCCCATCATTGCCTATAGCACCAGCATCGGCGCCGGTACGCATCTCCTCAATGTCCATCTCGTTATATCGGGAGGTGCCGAGGTTATTGTCGGCAACCTGATATACAAGCACAGTACGGCCCACTTCGCTCGCAGGGAGTGGAGTGGGCTCGTCCGGGCCGTCGCACGACACAATGAGTGCCGCGCAGACGGCGATTAAAGTTATTGCTATGTTTATTCGGATTTTTCTTGCCATAATTGCACAAAATTACGAAAAATCCGCGAATTGACAAAAGCCCTTAAGGCTTCTTAACGCACAGCGACCTTAGAGGCGTGGCCATCGATACGGACGATGTATACACCGGCGGGTACATGGAGTGATGACATCTGACGACCAGATAGATCGAAGACATCAACAGAGCTGTATTCGCCGACGATTACAATCTCTCCCGCACCACCTACGGCAAAAGCCTTGGGAACTGAAGGAGACACAGCCTCGGGGGCCTCGACACCGGTAACTGCCTTCGACGCATAGACTGCAAAACCATTGGCAGGAACAGTGACAGATACATTAGAGCCGGAGGCCTTGAGCTCGGGTGTGAAGCCATCGGAAGCCCATATGAGCTGAGAGTTTTCAGGCGACAGATTCACCGGAGTAGCCTCAACGGCCAGCGCATCGCCTGAAATAGCCGGATTGATAAACGCGATAATTTCCTTATCGCCGGCGGTGAGGCGCATAGTGCGGCCACGGTTGAAGCGTATGCCCAGACCTGACGGCGAGAATGTAGCGTTGCGATCCATAAGCTCCGGATTAATCATGCGGAGATTGATCATTGCTGCATAGGTATCCATCAGATATTTCTTATGAGGATCGTCGAGCCAGCGCCAGTCTACAATTTTTGGAGATGTGTCATTGTCGCCACTGCCGTCGGGTTTCGATTTGGCATTCTGTGTATTACCAAGTTCGCCGAACATCCACACCATCTTCGGGCCAGGTGTAAGCAGCATCTGCACGGCAAGTGCAGCCAGACGATTGTACATCACGGTCTCGTCGTCGATAACAGGTTCACTTCCGAAAGATATGCACTTGAAGCCCATACGCTGCTCGTCGTGGCTCTCGGCATAAGATACGGTCGAACCCCAGGGGCGACCACTATCGCTCGACGACAGGAACCGGTTGAGATTATTGTTTCCGTCATCCCAACCCATAGTGTACTGGCAAGATGCATCATTTATATTGGCCCACTGGAGCTGTCCGTCCTCACCGAGGACTTTTTCTTCCTGAGCACCTGCAAGGAGCTCGTTGATATGTATGCCATCGGGCTTAACAGACTTGATCACGTTGTGGAGCCGGATCATGCGGTCGATTCGGTTCTGATTATAGGCATCCGTACCGGCCGAATAGCTGTCGTTGTCACCAAGACCCTTCACGAGGTCGAAGCGGAAACCGTCGACATTATATTTTTCAAGCCAGTACTTGAGGGCGTCGGTCCATTGCTGCTGAACAAGAGGATGACCTTGGTTCCAGTCGTTGAGCACGCTCCAAGCGTGGGGCGCGGTCTTGTTATAGAACGGATTGGTGTCAATGGGATACATCTGGTACCAGGGGTGGAGGCCGTCGCTCTGGTTGAATACAATGTCAAGTATGACAGCGATGCCGTTGCGGTGGCATTCCTCGATAAAGTCCTTATAGTCTTTAGGCGAACCGTAGGCCTTGTCGGGAGCCATGTAGAAATTGGTATTATAACCCCATGAGTTGTTGCCGTTGAACTCCATTATAGGCATGAGCTCCACAGCGTTGAAGCCAAGATTCTTGATATACGGAATTTTCTCGATGGCCTTCTTCACCGTACCGGCACCGTTGGCTGCACCGTTGATTCCGGTGAAGTCGCGGAAGAGCATCTCATAGATCACGAGATTATCGTGGGCGGGGATGGTGAAGTCGGAGAACTCGTAGTTGTCGATGTCGCCACGATAGGCAGCCATCATTATATTCTCGTAGGGGCTTCCGGGATGCTTGGGGCTATCGGGCCAGATTGTGCGGTTGATATACCGGTCGTTATAGCAGTCGAGAACCAGATGTGCATAGGGGTCCGCAACTTTGTAGGTGTCATCTACCACATAGTAATATGAATACCACTGGTCATCAGCCAGCCCGGATACAGTTGTCCAGAAATACCGGTTGCCTTCATAATCCTGATACTTCATGAGGTTTTTGTCGAGAATCTCATAGTTATCCCAGGAGGGCACAAGCACCACGCTGAACTTGCCGGGGGCAGCGAGACAGAATGTCACCGTACCATCGGCATTCTTGACGGCACCCATCTTAGGTACGCCGCCAGGATAGTCCTGTCGCATTGAAGCGTCGGGGTAGCTGATCTCGATCGACTCAGAATACTTCACACCATTGTAGGTAGTCGAACCTTCAACGATGTAATTACCAGCTTCAGTAAAGCTGTATTTTGCCGAGAGGGATGTGGTTCCGGTTTTGGAGGCGAACTGCTTACCGTTGACACTCAAGGCAAGATCGGCAGCCTGAGTCGACTGGAGGGTGAATGTAATATCGGTAGGGCCGCTAATCACGCGGTCGGGGTAATCGGCCGAAAGCTCTATTGCAAATCCATCGAAAAGTACATCGACAAAAATGTCGCCACCTCTGCTGGTCTTACCTTCTTTAGAGCCGTCGGCATTACGGAATACAATGGCAATCTGCTTGATGTACTCGGTCGGATCGGACATGCCGAAATAAGTACGGAGGTCGCCGATCTCCAACGAATAAGTATTCGCAGCAACGTAGGTAAGGCGGTTCTTGTCGGTATTGGCCGCCTGCTCGTCGCCAGTATTAGGCCATGGCGTAACTGTGTATTTCCAGTCACTGGAGTTGGCGCTCTTGTTGGTAATGACCCCGATATGGGCGTATACGTCAACAGAAGAAGAGAGATTAGCCAATCCGCGGTTACCGAGTGAAGAATTGGCATTATAGGTGAGAACCACACCCTGACTACTTTCCTGCAAGGGAGAAGGTGTCGTTGTCACCAACTGGGCTGCCGCTACGCCTGTAAGCGCCAACAGAGCCAGCACGATTGAGAAGAATCGTTTCATTAAAAAACAGTGGTTTGGTTAAGTAAGTGTTTATGATATATAAGTAAGGTATGTATCCGGTGCAAAGATAAGCATAAAAGAGGAATTAAACAGCGCTTAGAGAGGCCTGTGGAAGGTTTATACGCATTATTATAGTTAATTAATATTAAATTATTTGGTTTATATTACACAAAACCAATCAAAATGTGAAGAAATATGTAACTTTGCGCTGTATTATTTCCAGCAGGCGTCAAATGGACAGCCTGTTTTACTTGACAATATCAATCCCTTTTCATTATCACATGAAACATTTCTACTCCCTTGTGTTTGCATTGGTAACTCTCCTGTTCCCATTTGCAAGTTCAGCTCAGGAAATCACTATTAAAGTCGATGTTCCGAATGCTGACGCTGTGACCATCACTCTTGCCAACCAGCCTGTTCCAGTTGTTACCGGCATCAATGAATATGCCGCCAAAGCCTACGACCAGCTTCTCATCGAACCTACCGAAGGCTATCTTCTGACAAAGGTAATTGAATTCGGCGGTTGGGAAACCCGAGTAACCGGATCTTACTCCACTTATCTTTCCGAGAGCTACAATGGTGGCACCCTCAAACTCTTTACATACCTTGAAGAGGAGTATTACGACTCGACTTTCGAGCTTTATCTCGACAATCCCGACAGAATCGCCGTACGCTTCTCCGGCACTTACCGCCTTGTAAGCAACGTTGAGACCGGCTGGAATACCGTAAAATACTCATCTATGGATGAAATCGCGGTTGATGTTACGGCTGCTTATTACGGCGATGCCCTCTACCAAGTGCTGAAAGATGGCGAATCAGTGCCCTTCAGCTATGGCACCGCTTCAATCACCCTCTCACAGGATCTTAAAATCGAAGTTTTCGCAAACTTCCCCGAAATAAAAGTACCTGTACACTTCACCATTGTCAACCCCGGCACCGAGGGCTATATTTCAAAGATGACCCTTGACGGCGAAACAATTTCTCCTGAAGTATATCTGGCCGATGACTTTGAAGTACAGCTTGGCTCTAAAATTGTACTCACAGCCAACTCCAACGACTACAAGCTCAACAGCTTTACTGTAAATGGCCAAACCGAATACTTCTATTACACCTACAACACCGTTGTGACCGGCGAAACGAATTTTGTGCTTGACGCAAAGGCTTATACCCAGTCAACTAAAATCATCAACATCACCAACGCCGACCTCGTGACCCTTTACCGCGGCCAGTCGTACAATAACGACACACTGTTTGTCCATGAAGGTGTCAACGAATACCCCTACAGCACCGGTAGCCCTGTAATCGCCGTAGTTGCCAAAACAGGCGCCTACATCGCCACACTTACCGATGGTGACAAAGATCTGCTCGAGGACTACAACACCTATAACACCAGCTTCTCACTTGAAGATGAAGGCGAACTCACCATCGTTGCCGAGAAACTCACTCTTGACAAGAAGGTAGTTGTTTATATCGACGACCTCTCGAAGGCAAACACCTACTTCTCGTTCTACAACTATAACCGCGAGCAATTCGCAGTAAACAGCGGCTACAACATCATTGAGTACTACGACGGCTATGTGCCTTTTGCTATGGCATGGTACGGAGCCCCCTTCAATAACCTCTACCTCAACGGCGAGAAACAGGAAGGCATGTACGGCAGCGACACCAACTACCAGCTCGATCCGACTGATGGCGATGTATACAAAGTATTCTTCACCTGCGACCCCGAGCCTCTGGCACTTACCTTCGAGTGCGACGCCGAAACTGCCGTAACCGCCACCACAGATATTCTCACTCCGGTAGCCGACCTCAACAGCACAATGAATGTCTTACCGAGCACACTTGTCAAAATTTCAGCAGAACCCGGCAAGAAAGTTGCAGTAACCGTTGGCAACGCACCTGCAGAGGACGTTGAAGAACTGGAATTCGTTGTAGAGGCCGACGTCACAGTCAAGATCTCCGACATCAGCACAACCGCTGTAGAGAATGTTGCTGTAAGCGAATTTGAAAACACCGATGTATACAACCTCCAGGGTATCCGTGTTGCAGACAAAGCAGACTTCGACGCACTGCCCGCCGGCATCTACATCGTAAACGGAACTAAAATTGTTAAAGAATAAAGGAAACCTAACACAATTCTATTAGGATATGGAGCTCCCCGTCGTGAGACTTTTCCCTTTTTAAGCAGAAGAGATAAACAGCGGGCCACACATGGCTGACATAGGCCATCCGCACATCTCCACTCGCACCATAATCCAAAGTAAACACTCTTCTTATCAATCATCTATGCGTTCTACATTATTGATTCTTGCATTAGCCACCGCCGGAGCAATGGCGGCAGGCAACGCACTTGACCTTGGCAGCCGCATGCGCCTCCGTAATCAACAGAGCGGATTCGGGCAAGGTATTCAACTCAGTGATGGAAAAGCCCGCGTACGCCGCGCAGCTGCTCCACAAACCAACTCAACATCGTATGGCTTCGCCAAACTTGCACCAGACGCCGATCTTGACTCGCTTGCCTCACTTGGACTGGAGGTAATGTCGGAGCGCGGGGGCATCGCCGTTGTCTCTTTCCCGACAGAGAATATCGAGGCAATCGCAGCAGCCGACGGAGTAATCCGTCTCCAACTCTCACAAGAACTTCAGCCCAAACTCGACAAAGCCCGCGCAAGCGCCGGTGTAGACAAAATACATGCCGGTATTGATCTTCCGCAGGCCTACACCGGCAAAGGTGTGGTATGCGGCATTGTCGACGGAGGTATGGACCCCAACCACATCAACTTCAAAGATGCGGACGGAAATACCCGTGTGAAATCGTTTGCTTACCGACGCTACAACGACGCTGGCACCCAAATGCTGTCGTCGACCTACACTCCAGAGCAACTTCCGAACTTCACAACCGACGATGCCACCGCCTACCACGGTACACATACAATGGGTATCATGGCCGGCGGTTACCGCGGTGATGTAAAACTTACACGCGCCACCGGAGAGGATGGCAACATCGTGCTCACCACCGATGCAAACCCATACTATGGTGTTGCATACGATGCCGACATCGCCGCCTCATGCGGTACACTTCAGGATGCCTTTATCGCCTACGGTGTATCGGGCATACTTGACTACAGCTATGAACACCGTCAACCGGCGGTAGTCAATCTGTCGCTCGGCAGCAATCTCGGCCCCCACGACGGACGAGGAATGCTCTCCCAGTACCTCGCAGCCGAGGCCAACTCCGGCTACGGAATTTTCTGTATCTCTTCGGGCAACGAAGGCGATCTCCCCATCGCCCTCAACAAGACTTTTGCCGAAGGCGACACGGTGCTAAAAACCTTCGTCCGTCCTTACGTATACGGCCCCGAAAATGCCAACCTCCGCTATGGAACAATCAATGTATACTCGGAAGACGACAGTGAATTTGAACTGCAGGCAGTTATTTTCAATCAGTCACGTGGCCGTGAGATACTGCGAATCCCCATGCAAGGCAATACCGAAGGACAAGCACTTTACTACGTCAGCAGCTCTGATTACGGCGAAGGCACCGTATCGGGCAATCTTGCCAAGGCCTTCGACGGCTACATCGGCGTAGGCTCGATGATTGATGAAGAGACCGGTCGATTCTATGCCATCGTTGACTACTTTACCGAAGACAACCAGACAACGAATGCCGACGGTAATTATATACTTGGCCTGATCGTAAGCCATAAGCCTGGTAAGCGCGTCGATATTTTCTGCGACGGCCTCTACACCGATCTTAACGGCTATGGTGTCGAGGGTTGGAGCGACGGCAGCTGCAACGGCTCAATCAGCGACCTTGCCACCACCCCGCTGGCTATAATCGTAGGCTCATATGATACCCGCGACAGCTGGACATCGCTCGACCGCAATGCTTATGGATATGACGGGCTCTTTGAAGATGGCACGATCAGCGAATTTTCTTCGTATGGCACTCTTGCCGACGGCCGCAACCTCCCTCACATCTGCGCACCCGGCGCGACAGTAATTTCATCAACCAGCACACACTTTGTGCAGAACGCAGGCAACGGTATCTCTGCCGCATATCTCCAGGCAAGTGTGAAGACCGACAGCCGCACCGATTACTGGGAACAGATGGCCGGAACTTCGATGGCAACCCCAGTGGTGGCCGGAGCAATCGCCCTCTGGCTTGAGGCAGACCCGACCCTGACCACCGAAGAGGTGCTTGCCATCATACAGAAAACTGCCACCGTCGACGAGGATGTGCTTACCACAGGTGACCCCGTGCAGTGGGGCGCAGGAAAATTCAACGCCTATGCAGGCCTCAAAGAGGTGCTTGGCCTCACCGGAATAAGTTCTGTGCGCGCCGACAACGGTACTCCCATCCTCACTTCAGACGGTGACCGCCGTTTTGAGGTATTCCTTTCCGGAGCAAAGAATCTCGACGTGCATGTGCATGACATGGCCGGCCGAACAATAGCCGCTACAGATGCTGACGGCGACCAAACCATCATCGACCTCTCAGGCGTGGCTGCCGGAGTATACGCAGTGACCGTCAACGGCAACACCGTCCGCGTAATAGTTAAATAACCGACAACATAACAATCATTATAATACGCTATGAACACTTTTTTGAAAATGGCGGCCGCTTCGCTGCTTATGCTCACCGGAGCATTCGGAGTTGAAGCTGCAGAGAGTGATGAGCCTATCATCACCTTCAAGACCAACAGCTACGAAGAGCTGGGCCCGACCAACGCCCTCTCATTTGTGATAGGCGGCAATGGCGGAGGCTATCTTGACATTGACTTCGGTTTCGGCACCGAGGAATATGAGCTTCTTCCTGCGACCTATGACTCGTCGACCATGAGCATCAGTGCCACCTTAGTGGCCGGCTCGGTAAGCGAAGCCGGTATCGTGAAGATATACGGCGATGCATCGGCAATCGACTATCTCGATCTTGAAGGCTGCTATGTGCAGGAACTTGAGTTTTCCTCACTCACAAATCTCGAGATACTTAACCTCTCCCACAATCTCCTGACCGGGCTGGATCTCACACCCTATACTAAACTGCAGGCCCTCTATGTGACCGACTGCCCCTTCGCAGAAGCCACGCCCTTCATCCTTGGCCCCAACAAGCCCGACCTCACCATTCTCGAAATCGGTTCGTTCGACTATATCGATCCTAATTTCGACCTCACCCAATATCCCTCGCTGGTGTCTTTCAGCGCATATGCTGCACGCAACCTCAAAACGGTTGACCCGACCAACTGCCCCGGACTGCGCCAGCTCTCGATCGACGTTACCGAGGTTAGCTCACTTGACGTAAGCAAGAACCCAGCACTTGAGATTCTCAATATCTCCGAGACCTACATCAAGGAGATTGACCTAAGCAACAATCCTAAGCTTACCCAGTTCTATGCTACACGCGGGTCGTCAAAATACGATGGCTACCTCCTGGAAAATATTGACCTGACCCACAACCCGGAGCTCTTCTATCTTTATCTTGGTTACAATGCCCTCACAGAGCTTGACCTGAGCAAGAATACGAAGCTGTTCGACCTCTCGGTCAACAACAACCGTCTCGGAGGCCTCGACCTGACCAACAACACCAACCTCTATAACGTCGACATCCGAAACAACTACATGGGCTTCGCTACGCTGCCTAACGATCCCGGCACATGGAATGTATTCTTTTACCAGCAGAAAGCTTATCCGGTTGAACGCTCGTACAAAGTTGGAACAGAGATCGACTTTACCTCCAGCATGATGCGCGAAGGCACAGAGACTCTGGCTACACTGTACCATGTGAATGAAGACGACTTCAGCATGCCTATCCCGGCCGATCCTTCAACCTACAAATTTGAAAATGGCCGTCTGACTCTGCTGGAAGCATTTACCGACAGTGTATTTGTGACCTTCGACAATTCTCTCTACTCGCTCTACCCCATCTCTACCTCCAACTTCATGGTAAAGACCGAGTCAGACTTCGGCAAGCCCGCAGAAATGGTGAACTTCATGCCCGGCGTCAGCACAGGGCAGCCTGTGACCTTCACAGTGGGAGTCGCCGGAGCAAGCACCACGTCGCCCAAAACTTTCTATGTTGACTTCGGAAATGACCAACTCCAGGAGTTCACAGCAACCGGATCAGGTATTGCCGACGGTTGCGTAGTTAGCGGTGCATACCAAGGTGCCTATGTCCGCGTGTACATGCCTGAGAACAATGACATGACTGCCCTCTCTATCGAAAACCAGACTCTGTACGGCATCACACTGGAGGCAGCTTCAATGCTCCGCGAGCTTACACTTGCAGGCACTGGCCTCTATGACATCGATCTGGCACGTCTGCGTTGCCTCAAATCGCTCTATCTCACCGGCAATAATTTCTATAACTTCTCACTCGAAGGAAAGAACTATTACTTCGTGAAGAATGTGCTTGACAACCTCGTTATCCCCGCAAACAACATAAGCAACCTTACTACAGAAGGCTTTGAGGCTATCAAACATATCGACGCAAGCAATAACAATCTTGAGGAATTCCAGTTTGGATCAGCCAAGCAGGCTCAGACGATCAACGTATCGAACAACCGCCTTACTGAAGCTGACCTCAGCTCGTGCGCAGAACTTCTCTCCATCGATCTTACTGGCAACAATATTTCTACCCTTACCCTGCCTGAAGAGTCTCTTCTCGAAGAACTTAAGATCGGCGACAACAACATGACTCTGGAAAATCTTCCCGATCCATCGCTGTTTGCGTCATACAGCTATGCTCCGCAGGCCCGCGTCAATATTCCTGTAAAGGGCCCTGGTGCAGACCTCGCATCCCAGAACCGTATTATCGACGGTCAGGCAACCGTATACAATTGGATGAAGGCTGACGGCACTCTTCTTACAGAAGGCGTCGACTATGCCATCACCGACGGCAAGACCCGATTCCTGAAAGATGACCTCGGCTATGTATATTGCGCGATGACTCATCCTGCCTTCCCCGAATTTTCTATCGAAGGCGGCACAGCCCTTCTCTCTACCAATATTGAAGTGGCCGCTATGCCTACCAACGTCATAGCATCGTTCACAACCCCCGTTGGAGGAGAAACGGCATCTGTATCTTTGGCATCGACCGCCCCCAATACATCGATATTCATCGACTGGAAAGGCGATGGCATAGAGCTGCTCAGCTACGACCTCAATACCTCCTATACCCTCTTCGACGCCACTACATACCCCGGTGCAACCGTCAAAGTTTACTCTTATGACGACGGAGCTGCTCTGAGCGTATTCAGTATCTCCGGTGTAACAATGGGGTCAATCGACATCAAGAATCTTACAGAAGCCAACGCAATCACCATCTCAGGCGCCGCACTTGACAAAATCGTACTGCCCGAGAATCCGAACCTGACAGAACTTGTGCTGGAAGGCAACAACCTCTCAGCCATTGACCTCTCTGCTTATCCTAACCTTACCAGCCTCTCACTGGCAAGCAATAACCTCAGCGGAACTTACGACCTCTCCACATTCAAGAACCTCCAGCTCGCCAGCCTCGCAGCCAACCAGCTGACCAGCGTAAAACTTGATAACCCGAGTCTGTGGTTCCTCGACCTGGCCCGAAATGACTTCGAGACCGTCGACCTCAGCGGAGCTCCTAAACTCGAACAGCTCAACCTCGGAGGCAACCGTCTGTCAACTCTCGATGTGGACAATCACAAATTCCTGAAGATGCTGCTGATTGACGCCAACCGCTTCACATTTGCCACCCTCCCTGAAATCAAGGCTTCATACGTTCTGTATGTATATGCCAATCAGGAACGTCTGAAAGTGGTTCCCGATGGTCTGACCATAGACCTCAGTTCTCAGGCAGTCGCCGGCGGAGCTACCACCACCTTCCAGTGGTTCCTCGACGAACCTTATCAGGATGAAGAAGGCGTATGGGTAGGTGAAGACCTCATCGAAGGAGAAGAATTTACCGTTACCGACGGTGTGGTTAAATTCTCGCAGGATTTCCGCCACCTTGTCGGCCTTCTTAACAATACCGCCTTCCCCTCACTCGACCTCTTCACTGAAACAGTTGACGTGACCGGTGTTGAAAATGTATCGGTAAGCGCAGAAGCTTCAGTTGCTGTACGCGGAAACGACATCGTCATCACAAGCGATGGCAGCTTGGGTGCCGCACGCGTCTTCTCTGTAGCCGGCTCACTTGTTCGCACTGCCAGCACTGTGGCAGGCGAGACCCTCATCCCCTCGCTTGCTCCGGGTGTCTACATCGTAGCCATCGGCAACACAAGCGCGAAAGTCGCAATTCGATAAGACACTCCATCTATTGATAAAAATACCCAGAACCAATTAAGGCTCCGGGTATTTTTTTGCCGTAAACAAACGGTATATTTTTATTACATGGCTGCGGCAACTATAGCGATGACAGCCACAAGAGCTATAAGCATAATAGAAATGATTGTGAGGGTTATTGAAGCGGCTTTAGACATCCGGGGAAGAGAGAAGATGGAGGCGGCGCACCCCCAGGCGATGGATCCGAACAGGACTACGCCCAATAAGGATGCAACGACAAACAAGGCATAGAAAATAGCGCCTAATTCAAATACATTCAGCACATCGAGAAGATCTGTATAACCGAATGACCAAAAGGCCAGACCACTGCACAGGAGGAACAGGAACGAAATCAGTGAGCCCATGGCAATCACTCCAGACAACAAGCCGATGAAACCGAGCACTACCTTGGCAGCCACAGAAAAACATGTGGTAATGAAATTGGCATTCTCATTAATCGGAGGAGGGGTAACCGGAGATTCAGTCATGACTGTGTGCCCGACCGTATCAACATTTATAGGCTCGCCTTTCATCTGGAGTATCTGGCGGGGAGTAAGTGCCGGGGGAATAACCATCCAGGCAATAAGATATATGATCGTTAGAGGAAGGAGTTTTGTGGAGAGGGCGAGAATGAGAAACAGTACACGCATTATATTTGCGTTCCATCCGAGATATACAGCCAAACCGCCGATAACACCTCCGAACACCTTATTTTTCATATTACGGTAGAGGCGTTTATTTCTCGGGAGACTAAAGGAGAACATAGCGGTGTAGTTCTTTTCCTTGGCATTTTCAGAAGAAGATGATGAGGTCTGCTTGGTGTCGGAAGACTCTGATTTAGTCTCAGCCTCCTCACACTCCTGCACTGGTTCATCTTCAGAGAGATCTTCAGGGCGCCCCATGGTCTCGATCACCCTCTCAACATCCGCCAGGACAATGACGCCAGCCCCGGCCTCTAATTTTTCATTGAAGAGTTCACGGATGCGGCTCTCGATGTCGCCTACAATTTCTTCTCCTTCAGTACCCTTGAAGGTGACCTTAAGCTGGTGAAGATAATTCTGCAGGAGCGAGAAGGCATCCTCGTCAATGTAGAATATCTGACCGTCGACATTTGTTGGATAAGTACGTTTCATTGTATTTCTGGTGGGATTGTAGATGTTGAAAGAAGATGATTGACGGTAAGGGAAATTTCATTCCACGAAGCTTTGAGCTGCTCAAGGAAATCTTCTCCGAGTGAGGTTATGCTATAGTATTTGCGCGGTGGCCCTGAAGGCGATTCTTCCCAGCGGTAGGAAAGTAATCCGTCGTTCTTCAAGCGGGTAAGCAACGGATATAAAGTACCCTCCATCACTATAAGATGCGCCTCTTTCATCCGCGTGATAATCTCGGAGGCATAGGCGTCGCCCCGCTGCAACAGAAGCAGCACGCAAAACTCCAGCATCCCCTTGCGCATTTGCGATTTCAGATTGTCAATGTTTGTTGCCATTAGATTGTTGTAGATTGTAGATTATATCAGAGGGATTCTGTCATTTCACACCGCAAAGTTAAGCGGTTTTATAGTACTATGCAATACATAGTACCTTTAAAACTGCCATATTTAACACTTTTTAAATATTACAACAAAGCGTATGTCCAAAAAAAACGGAAGGCAGCCACATGGACTACCTTCCGCACGAAAACGATATCAGTTAGATAATTACTTTATATATACTTTGCTTACAGATGCGCCCTGACGACGTATGTAAAGCCCAGTGCCGGGATGAGCGACCTTGATACCCTGAAGAGTGAAATATTCTACCTCTTCTGAATCAGCAGATGGAAGAAGGATACCCGTATTGATGTCTGAAACGGTGAATGTGACAGCATTCGACGGGCGAGAGATGGTGCCATCCTCAGCCACTACCTCTACAAAGAAACGAAGTGAAGTAAAGGCCTCCGGAAGAGTGAGAGTATATTCAGTGACATTGCCAACATCGGCACGAGTAAGGCCATCGACCTCATTGAAGACTGCCTGCGGAATGGTGAGTGTAACATCGTCGAGCGCGACATTACCACTTACCTTGGTATAGACAAAACGGATCTGACGCATACCAGCAGGTAATTCGCAAGACAAAGAAGCGCCTTCGAGGTTATACTCATTTACAGACGGAATATTAAAGGCAGATTGCCAAGTCTCACCATCAGCTGTACGGGCCTGCAGAGCAAATGCACTGCCTGAGCCGGCACTTGCGCCACGCAGCCAGAATGATACATTAGAAATATCGGAAAGTAAAACCGGAGACGTAAGCGTGGCATTGTTCAAAGAAAATTTGAGCGACGGCGCTGATTCTCCAAAATATCCGGTAGAGGTTGACTTATAGCAATCGGTTTGTGAGCCAGACCAAGTCCAACCCTCGGGAAGAGTTATGGATGTCTTTTCTGCGCCGAAATCGACCGTGACAGTCTCTACAAGGCCTGATTGTTCATCCTGAATAGTGAGAAGATACTTGGAGGCACCTTTTACAGGATGCCAGCTGGCATAAGCTGATGACCCATCGATAACTGCCGACAAGGCGAGCGGGCTTACATACTCGAGCGAAACGACAGGAGTGGTAACCGAACTTTCAGGAGAAGGCTCGGAAACGAATCGTCCGGCTGCTGCAGTAACCGTAGCTGAATACTCAGTCTCACCTTCGGCCCCTTCAATAATCAAGGAAGTAACATTACCGGCATGGTAATCGACATAGTCACCAACGGACACGGATTTACCGTCGATGTTACGATACAAATTTATAAGGTAGTCGGTAGCCTTTTCGACGGCATCCCACTCCAATGTAATCTTTCCATCTTCCGATGCAGACATGCGCGGGGCTGCCGGAGTATCGAAGACAATGAAGCCACCGGCAGCATCGAATTTAATAATGCCATCGTCGGTCTCCTCAATGTTGGTGATGGGCATATCAATCGGTCGTTTGCTCCAAGAAACCAATGCAGGAACTGTAGAGGATGTAAAGGAGGTGTTGCGGGAAGTACCGGGGAAAGAATAACCTCTCTCGGCAACAGGGCTATCTGTATTAGGATTGTTGTTGGCTTCCTCTATATCGACATACTGGTGCGAAGCAGTGTTATTCACAACATTATTATCCCACACCGTCTGAGAGAAATCGATATGCCATATCAGCATGCCATGATAGGGGATGTAGGTATCCCAACCGTCCTGCTGGCGGTTCTCGAGGAGGAAGAATTCATTAGATCGCTCGGTAGGAATGAGGTAACACTCATTACTCTTGTGAATGGCTTCCAACTCAACTGATGTTGGCTCTTCGAGGACAATAGGATCGAGCCATCCCATAGCATTACGCTCAAATGCACCGTATGCCGGAGGTGTACGGCCATCGTTGTTGTAAGGGCCATAATCAAGCACACTCCACGATCCAGGCGTGCAATTAAGGTTGCCACGGGTGGCATATAGGTCGGGGAGACCCATCACATGCGAGAACTCGTGGACAAAAGTTCCGACGGGAGCCGGATCGCTATTGATTTCCAACTCATTGACACAGCAATATGCATCGAGAGTCTTTCCATTATACTCTGCGCCATCGGGTATATTCCAGGCGTGAGGCCAAACACTTTCAGCGGGGCCACCGGAAGCCTGACCCATACCGGCATATACAATAAAAATATTGTCGACCATGCCGTCTTCGTCAAAGTCGTACTGCGAGTAATCAATCTGATCTTTCAGAGCTTCCGCGGCTTCGATGGCCATCTCCTCGGGGTTGCGGTCATTTCCGGTGCCACCATAGTCCTGGCCGTAATACGATCTTTTCTGAGCAAGTTGCACCGGGCCATAGACATCGTATTGAACATCGAAGAGACCGTTCGACTGATCAAGGAAGTAATCTCGAACAGATCCGGTGCCGCCATAATCGGAGAAGCCTTCCTCATTAAAGAGTCTCGAGAAATACTCAAGGGGCTCAGGAGTAGAGAACTTCACGTCGGTATATTCGACAAGGAACACCAGACAACGCACCTTTCCGGTACGGGGATAATTCGACGAAAAGAGACCCATTCCCTGCTGAGGAGCCACACGAGCCTTCTGTTTGAGCTGATCAGTGTAGCGAAGATTCATTTTCTGCTGGAAACGATCGAGATTGATATTCTTTACGAAAGCCGTGCCTTCGGCCGAACGTACTCCAGGATTCTGGGCTTTTGCCTTCGAAAGAACAAGCTCTCCGACTGCATCAAAATCGGCATAACGATAGTATCCATCTTCACCTTGAAGGACTGGCACATTATCGTCGGTAAGATAATAATGAGTGAACTCATCTCCAGTTATACTCGCAGTGAAGGTTGTGCCGTCGGGCTGAGTAAAGGTAAACGAGCCTCTCTTTGCCGGCACGGCATTCGCCACGAATGCCGAAGCCAGCGCTCCAAAGAGCAGAATGCTGAGTTTTTTCATTGTAATGTACAAAAAATGGTTTTAGGCCATCACCGCAGGGATAGCTCGCAAAGGTAACTTATTTTTATTGATTTGCAAGCATCCCGGCTATTAAAAATACCATTGTAAGAATTGTATGTGTAAGCCAACGGATTCTTCTGAATTTACTCGGCAGCCGTAGCGCCTGCAAGCTCGGAGGGATGCTTTACAAAATACTGGTTTAAGAGCTCACTGATATTGAAGTAATATCCCCCGGATGTTTTTCCAGAAGAAGAGTCGACGGTGATATAGTCGAAGTAGGGAGGCTCGAAGCGCTGGCTACTGGCGATCTGACCGGATAGATTGAGAAAATCATACTCGTGCTGAGGATATACGACCACGAATGCGTTATCTGGATCGGCTCCGGTTCCGGAGGCTGCAATCACGAGCAGGAGGTGGTTGAGCTTGAACTGCCATATCTTGGCAAGGTCATACTTGCGGTTCTGCTCATACACATATATGCGGTTGGTGAGTTGCCTTAGATCTACAGGATTATCGTCGAGAACCTGAAGGGCATAGTCGAGCATCTTGTCGCGGTCGGCTCGTGTCCGTTTTTCCTTAGCATATACCGGGAGGAGCTCATTGAGCAAAGCCTGGTTGGGGGCTTCGCGATAAGGATCGTAATCCTCCTGGAAAAGGGTTCCGTAATAGAAATACTGAAACTCTTCAGGAGTCATGGTTGTATCATTCTCCATAAATGCCTTATGGAGACGAGGATAATAAAATTTAGACGTCTCGTCGACAGAAGCTTTTGCGATTGCCTCGAGATCGGGGCGCCCGAGTTCAGACCGGGCGGTAGTCTTAGCCGACGACGCAAGTGGCATCAGCGCGGCTAATGCAATTACAATTGAAGCAAAACCTTTCATAGTACCGAAGCTATTGATATTGCACTCATAGAGGCACATACCACAGCGGGCAAACCCTTTGCACAGAGATATTCTACAAATCTGCCTGAATTGACAGGGAAACCTGGAGCCGCCGGAGTACGCATATATGCCACGGCACCGAGAAAGGCCGCAACAGCACCTCCGATAATAATTGAGGCTGCCGTGGAAGACACAGCATAGCCCAAAGCCACACCGGCCAAAGCACCAAGAGCCACATAAGCGTGGCCACTACGGGTCTCGATCAGCGCCTTGGGCTGGAGCACACGAAGGCCGAGCACCAAAGCCGCAGCCACACCCCAGAATATCAAAATTTTGGCATCTACGTAGACAGCTCCTGCCAAATGGGCACATACGAGAGCTGCGAATGAAGCAACCACTGCCGGAAGACGAGGCACAAACATGCACACGATACCGAGGGCTGCCAATATGAATGTGATAACTATAAATGCGGTGGAAGTCATGTTTGCAAAGTTAGCAAAAATCTGCCTCTACCCCTACCCCAGCCTACCTTTTTTGGCATAATTTCACCAATATTAATAGACGCTTCTTCATCAACCTCTCCTCCTGGCATCATAAGTCTACGACTTAAAGCGCAAGCCCCAACTGGCACTAAGACCTATCTCTAGGCTTCGAATCACCCTAAATCCAGCTTACATACGCGTGGAAATGGCTTTTTTGGATTATAGACATGAATATCTGACGATTTTTATTTACCTTTGCGGTCGCAAAACAGAACATATCACATTAACAATATTCCGAACAGACTGAATTATGACAAAAGCAGATATCGCAGCCGAGATTGCAAAGACAACCGGCATCGACAAAGCCAACGTTCTCGCAATCGTTGAAAATTTCATGACCGTGGTTAAAGATAGCCTCGCTCACGGCGAAAACGTCTACCTCCGCGGATTCGGCAGCTTCATCATCAAAGAACGTGCAGAAAAAACTGCCCGCAACATCACCAAAAACACAACCGTAATAATCCCTGCCCATAACATACCTTTCTTCAAGCCCGCAAACTGCTTCAAAGAAGAGGTTGCTAAATAAGACAGGCAACTGATTAAACCCCAAACAAGCCGGCTGGCCTGCATCAAATGCAGATCAGCCGGCTTGTTTTTTTAAGTATGCTGCGGGCCGGAGTGATGGACAACGGCACATAAATTCCAAGCCAAGGTACTTCATGGCATAACATACATTTTCAATCATCTCTTCGTTTCCAACCGATATCACGGCTTGGGCTAAAAGTATAGCGATCAATTTTGCAAAAACATTAATTTCTGAATACCAGAGTATTTTACTAATTTTGCATATGGATAAAAAAACAGGAGCTACACATATGGTAAGAGTCGAAGATTTTAGAATTGACTCGGAGTACATGTCATGGCTTTCCGAAATAATACGGCGTTATCGATCCGCTCAAATAAAAGCGACTCTAAAAGTCAACTATGAAAAATTACAATTCAACTGGAGCCTTGGGCGCGACCTTGTAATACGAAAAGCTGAGAAACGTTGGGGTTCTGGTGTTGTGGAACAACTTAGCTTTGACTTGCGAGATACCTTTCCGAATGAAAAAGGATTCAGTAGCCGTAATATGTGGAGGATGAAACAATGGTATTTGTTTTTCTCCACATCTGAAGCAACCGAGAAACTGCCCCAACTTGGGGCAGAATTGCAAAATGCTGGGATACAACCATTAATAAAACTGCCACAGGTTGAGGTAGAATTGAACGAAGATAGTTTGCCAATAATTCTTGGCCTTGTGCCATGGCGTCATCAGACAGACATTGTAACCGGATGCGAATCGTTCGACGAAGCCATTTTCTACCTTAAAGAGTGTGTAACAAGAGGATGGAGTCGTCAAGCATTGGCAAATTCAATGAAGTCCAAATTATATGAGAAGCAAGGCAAGGCTATCTCAAACTTTCCAAAATACCTGCCGGAAGCTCAAAGTCGACTTGCGCAGGAAATTACGAAAGACAACTACGATTTCAGCTTTGTGACAGTTCCTGAGAATTATCAGGAAGAACAATTGGAAACAGCGCTTGAGCAGAACATTACACGTTTCCTTCTTGAACTTGGAACCGGCTTTGCTTTTGTAGGTAGACAAAAAGAATTTATCGTTAATGGCCGAAGCAGACGTATTGATATGCTGTTTTACCATATCAAACTGAAAGCATATGTAGTTGTAGAGCTTAAAGTAAGGCCGTTTGAACCAGAATTTGCAGGAAAACTAAACTATTATGTAAGTGCTGTCGATGAATTGTTGAAAGGGCCTGATGATAATCCTACCATCGGTTTACTGATATGCAGCGATAAAGATGAAACTGAGGTGCGTTGGGCATTCCGAGGTGTGCATACGCCTATGGGGGTGGCTTCTTATGATAATGTCAATACCATTGATGAAACGAATCTATTACCTTCTACAGAGGAGCTTCAAGCACGAGTGAGGTTGGTAGAAGCGACCATAAACAAGCACAATTAAAAACAGACGCGACCTTAGAGATCCTAATGATATTTCTTCACTCTGGCTGACTATACGCATTTTAAGTTAAACTTCTTAAAAGGTGGATTTATTCTACACAATGGTTCGAGACCAGGAGGTGAATTATCTGTAAGATTTTTTAACACTTAAAATTCGTCGATTTTGGCTATCTTAAGTCTTTATATCAGAGACCAATGATACTGAAGTGACGAAAAAACTCAACATACATACGCGGCAACTCCTTGACGAGGTAATTGAGGCTAATCTCAACTATCTTGTCCGTTTCGCTACACTTCGTATCGGTTGCAAGGCCGATGCTGAGGATGTGGTGCACGAAGCTGTCAGAAGAATTTTGGAGACAGACATTTCTAAAATAAAGCAAGACAGCATCAGAATGTATTTATTTCGGGTAGTCTATAATCTTTGCAAGGATTTTTATATCGGTGAACGAAGTCTACGACCGCTCACCGAAACAGATGATGAAATCCCAGATTCTTCCAGGGAGGAAGAACTGGATATTGAGGAAATTGAACGGCTAAATACCTTACTCGGCACTCTGCCAGAAAGAGAGGCAGAGGTAGTGAGGATGAATGTAATGGACGAACTATCCTTCGTAGAAATCAGTCAGATTCTCTCAACACCAGCATCAACCGTGAAATCCCGCTTTAAATCTGGAATGGATAAACTAAGAAAACAATACATCAAAAATAAATAGTCATGGAAGATTACAACGACATAAAGTATCTGCTGAAACCTCGCCGTGACTTTACTGCATCCGACGAGTTACGCAAAAAGATAAACTCAACTCTCGATTCATATACCACTAACAAGATATCGTTCAAGTTAATATGGGGTATAAGCGCGTCTTGTGTCGTGGCGGCAAGTTTAATTCTGATTCTTTTACCATCGGGCGTGTCGGCCAAGCAGATACTTACCCAGACTCTTAATACGTTCTTAACATCTGAGGGCGTGGAGATGGTTGTTAATGTAAGGACGCGCCCGATGGAAAATTTCAGGTATATCAATCTAAACGAAGATTTTGTCGAGCATCATATGGCTGCGACTAAATCTGACTCAACACTAACATGGAGAGTAGATAAAGGTGATAGAACGGCGTCAGGCAACAACTCTATAAGCTATAATTGGATTGAGCAATACAATATAGGCTGGAGCAGTGAAGGCGACCACCGAGAGGATATGCTTGGAGAAATGGCAATACTCCTCACTCCTGAAAAAATCATTGAAGAAGAATTGAACTATTGTGTAAATAGCAAAGAAGCCAACTATTCTGTCACACAAAAAGATGGTGACCTCATTCTTATAGTCCATTCTCAACCCACTGGCGAGTTCAGTAACCCCTATAAGCTCAACTCATCCATAGCGGAGTCTGAAAATTACCGCCGTTATGTCATAGATGCCGACACCAAGCATCTTAAATCGGCTTCAGTAAGCGTTGTAAATGGCACACGTGAGACGGAGGTATTGAGAATTACTAAAATCGACTATGGCAAACCTCTCAACAATCTTATGGCTTTGCCGAAGAATGTGAGATTTATTTCAATGTCTTATTCAGCATTGCCAGGCCTTACGGTTCATTCTGCAACTGAAGCGGCATCAGCATTTCTAAATGCCTTGGAATCCTGGAATGATTCAATTTTAAATATCTCCATTGATGAAAATATGAAGTTCACCATAAGGGCTGATTTAAAAGGCGCCGTGTTGGAGTACGTCGGAGAATCTTTTATTTCTGGCAATGAAGAGACCTCTTTTGTTCCGTATATCTTAAGGCTCCCAGATGGAACACGCAAAAGCCACAATCTCGCACTCCAAAGAACGAATAAAGGGGGATGGATTGTTGTTGGTGGTTTATAAACAAAATAACAACTTAATTCAATAACTTAATGTCCTTAAACCATTTATTGGCCGGCCTCATGGTCTGCCTAACCACTCATACGCTTTTAGCTACGTCGGAGTTTATCACCGGTGTCATAGAAGATGAGACTGGTAAACCAATTGAGTTTGCCAATGTAAGCATGCTGACCTCGGCTGATTCCATTCTTATTGATGGCATGGTTACCGACATGGAAGGAAATTTCACTATAAAGGCAGCTACAATCTCCTCATTTTTACGTATTTCAGCCCTGGGATATGAGGAAAAGAACATCCAAGATCCGCATGGCGACCTTGGAACTATCATCCTCAAGCCTGCCTCATTTGAACTTGGAGAAATTATAGTAAAAGGTAGTCGCCCGGTTGCTACGTTGAAGAATAACGGCATACAGGTAGAAATTTCGGGAACTTATCTTGCTAACTCCGGAACTGCTCTGGATGTACTTGGTAAAATGCCCTTTGTTACAAAAAATGGCTCTACTCTCGAGGTGCTTGGAAAGGGTACCCCAATCATATTTATAAACGGGCGCCAGGTCCGTGACCAGTCAGAACTTAATCAACTGTCATCTGAAAATATTAAAAATATCGAAGTTGTGACCTCTCCAGGTGCTCGCTATGACTCTTCGGTCAATGCTGTTATTCGCATCACAACAGTCAGCACGGTTGGAGAGGGTTTCTCCTGTAACGACCGGACCAGAATAGGCTACAAGCATTATGTCTATCTATTTGAACAGATCAACCTCAATTACCGCAAAAATGGCTTTGACCTTTTTACGATGCTGAATTACGAGAATTATAGTGAGCGCCCTCAGATTGAAAACAACTCCACACTATATCTAAAATCAGGAACCATATCACAAAATAGTTATAGCAGAAATTCCACCAAATATCCGGTTTATGAAGGGAAAATAGGCTTCAACTATTCCTCAGGAAATCAATGTGCAGGTTTATATTATAACTATGCATATCGTCCAGCTACAGGAAACAGTTCATCATTTACATCGCGCCTCCTCAATTCCGTTCTTGAAGATGAGTTGACTTATTGCGGAAAAAGTCGTAGGCACAACCGACAACACCTTTTAAGCGGATACTATACCAGCTCTTTTGGCAAGTGGATGGTAACGGCAAACTTGGATGCCTTATGGCAAATAAACAATCATTCAACAATTGAAAGAGAAATCTCAGCCTTCAATCCCGAGCGGATATTTACAACCGATAATGACGTCACCAATAGATTGCTTGCAGGAAACATTTCAGCTTCTCTTCAGGTGTGTAATGGCTCATTACAGCTCGGCTACGAGATTAGCGACGTTCATCGTAATGATCTATATTTGGCTGATGCGGATTTCGTCGAAGAAAACAATACTACAATTCTGGAAACTACTTCATCGCTTTTTGCGGATATTACCCAGACATTCGGCATAGCCACAGTCAATGCCGGGCTGAGATGGGAATACACTGCCTCCAGATATTTTCTCCATAATGAGAAAAAGGATGATCAGAGCCGGCAATATCACAATCTCGCTCCAAGTGCATCATTATCCCTCGCTATCGGAAAAGTATCCACCAATATCTCATATGTCCGCAAAACGACCAAGCCAGCTTTCGAACAACTTAGAAGCTCTGTACGGTATCTTGACAGATATAGTTATGAATCCGGTAATCCAAATCTAAAACCAATCTACAGGAACTATCTCACACTCGCAGGCTCCTGGCGAGATTTAGTCATAGAGTTAGGTTGGTGCTCGACAACAAACTATTTCATGTGGCAAACAATGCCATATCCGGCCTATCCTGATGCAACTCTTCTGAGAATGGAGAATATGCCGAAATATAACACGTATGAAGTCTTTGCTAATTATTCACCTTGTTTTTTCACCATCTGGAGGCCGACTTTTATGGCTGGAGTAATGGTCCAGGATTTCAAGCTGATGCACAATGGCGAAGCAATGAAACTAAACAAACCATTGGGTATTTTCCGTTTCAATAACGCGATAAATCTACCCTGGGATATATGGGCCAATATTGATTTCTCCGCTCAAACTTCAGGCAATGGAGACAATGTATATATGAATAGCCGCTGGAGCTGTGACCTCGGATTCTATAAATCTTTTGCCACCGATACATGGAGCATAAAGCTGCAGCTCAACGATGTATTTAAAACATATCGTCAGCAGTTTACCACTTACGATGCACTTTCCACAACGAACGTAAATAAGATTTATGACACGCGAGATCTGTGTTTGACTATCAGATACAACTTCAATGCCGCACGATCACGCTACAAAGGCCGTGGAGCAGCGAATGCAGAGAAAGACAGATTCTAAAACCGATTGATGTGGTGTATTGGATAGTAAATCTAATCTTATTTATGACATAAAGGGTATAAATATCGTGGGGTTTCGGGTCTTGCCGGCATAATAAAAAAATAAAAGTAGTCAGCGATTAGCTAACTACTTGATTTGTTGTGGTCCCACTTGGGCTTGAACCAAGGACTCCCTGATTATGAGTCAGGTGCTCTCTACGGCATCTAAAAGATTCGCTTCGCTCATCTTTCTGATGCAACCAACTGAGCTATAAGACCTTTTGAAATCAAGTCATGCTCTCGCAAAACAGATTTTATTATCATGGTTTACACGTCAGTTTACACAAACTGTAATTGTTAATAAATATTTAATTTTCTCAGTCCATTATCGCAGACTGTATGGGATAGGTTACTTGCAATCAGAATCTGTATTGTTTTCTCGATTGTACTGTTCCTCGTATTCAGCAAGGATGCGTTCAACGTCTTTTTTAAGTTCAGGAATGTGACGTTTAACCAATCCCCACAGAAACTCGTTCTCTACTTTCTCATAAGAGTGGATTACTCTATTGCGAGTTTGCACTATTGCTCTTGCGTTAGGCAAACTGAAATCCGGCTCTATTTTCAGTATTCGGTTTATGGCTTCACCCATTATCTCTACTGAACGTTCAACGGCACGAATCATCAGGCGGTCATTGGAAAACACGTCAAAGCGGTTGGGGTAGTTGGTAAAGAATTGTTCAACGTCTTCACACGCCATGCGCACATCTTCAAGATATTTCAGAATATTCTCATCCATATATCACTTGTTTTGTGCGGTTAACGTTGTTGATGAAGTATTTGTTTCTTAAACCGCTACCTACTACCAAATCTACTTTTCTTTTCAACAGAGATTCCAAAGAATCCTGTAAGTCAAAGAAGTTGGTAACGTAATCAAACTTATCAGGGTCGGTTGGCTCAAAGTCCACAAGCAAATCTACATCGCTTTGGTCGTTGAATCTATCGGTAAGGATAGAGCCAAAGACAGCAAGCGACTTGACCTTGTGCCTACGGCAAAGGTCTATGATGCGTTGGAGGTTGAGTTCAATGAGTTTCATAAGCCTCTGTTTATAAGTGCAAATATAGTGAATATTCCTAATATAGTAACGCTCTGACCCTGGAAATCGTTTGAAAACGAACAGAGAAGCCAAGTTTTCGGAGTTGGCGTACTTTTTTCAGAAGCATCTTATAAAACTGAAAAATCAGAGAAAATGTGTGTTACTCAATGTTTCTATTTATTCAGTCACAAAGTCACCATATAGATATTGTTCATATTCAGTTTGAGACCGTTTTCTTTTAAGTTCCTTTTGCCATTTATAATGCGGATTATCTTCCTTTTTTATAAATTGTGATTTTTCTTTGTCTATAATTGCATCAACTGCTTTTAGAAGTGGTCTTATTGTTGTATCTTGAATCTCTTTGGTCAACTCAATGTCAAAATATTCTTTGGAATTATCTAATAACGACACCACACTCCATCTATATGCTTTTAACATATATTCTCGCATGATAGAAGCACTTGTTCTAATATCATCTTTTAACATTACCATTTGCCATGTCTGCACAGATTTACCATATTTGTTTTTCCCTTTTAATGAGCATAATAAAAGAAATTCCTTTCCAACTAATAATGATTCAATATTAGATTTATTAATATAATCCCAATATTCACCTCCAAAAGTAATTGTAACAAAGTACCATGGATAAATCACTTTTGAAACCAACTCGTTACCATTGTTATCTGTCGCACTATATATCAATTCCGAAACATTCTTAAGTCCACTTAAATGGGTTGTGGTGACTTCAATTTTAAGATTGGGCTTATGCGAGTATGGGTTGATTGATTCTTTAAGGTTCCCAAATCTAACAATTATGCAATGAAAAGGTATATGAGAGAAATGCTGTTTTTGTGCAATGTGTTTTACCAATTCTTCATCGTTCATTGAAGATGGGTCTAATTCTGACAGTTCTGAAAGGATGTTATTGAGTTTTTCCAAATCATCTTGACTTGGATTCCGTTTTTCAGTTTGATTTAAGGATGAGGTTGTCATTGCATATTATGCGGCAGATGTGTTGCCTGTATGCAAAGTTAGCTCTTTTTAGCGACATGGCAATCACGGAACTT
The DNA here is from genome assembly GCA_910586595.1 of uncultured Muribaculaceae bacterium. Classification (GTDB taxonomy): domain Bacteria; phylum Bacteroidota; class Bacteroidia; order Bacteroidales; family Muribaculaceae; genus CAG-873. Next base: position 47,869 of record CAJUJB010000001.1, read on the forward strand.
AGTGAAATCGGTTGATTCAGAACGAATATAATGGCGTACCTTTCTTGACTTATCCCTATAAAAGAAGATATATCGCAAAAAGGCACGCTGTCTTTTATTTGCGTCTGACAAATGTTTCTATCTCGTTGCCTGATGTGTTGAGTGTATCTCCGTTAAGGACTACTGTATTCTTGTGAACATAGACTACCAATGAATCAGGTGTGAGTTTGCGGATAGTCCAATGCTCGTTTTTAGATTCAGGTGTGTATGCATCAGGATAGAAGCCGTAAAGCACTACTGAATCTTTATCGGCATAGTATCTGCTGGATTGCTTGTTGGTGTAGCCGTCTGCGCTGTATTTGTAATGATATTTGCCGTTGGCTTCGATTTTCAGTGACACGTTGGGCTGTTGCCACTCTCCAATAAGAAGATTGGACTGAGCAGTGTTTATGCGTTGAGTTGAGCAAGCTGATAGAAGCATTGTCAACCCTGATATTATTATAGCGGATTTATTCATGTTCGGTTATTTTATCAAAGAGATATTCTTGTCTGCCGATTGCCCCATGAGCCATAAGCCGATATATGGATGAAACGATGTAGTCAAGTTTATGCAATTCTCCGGCAAGTGTGGTTCGTTCTCCATTATGTGTATCAGGCGAACTGTGCAGAAGATGTCGCATTGCGACTGTAAGAGTTTCAATATCCTTTTGGCTTATGTCCTCCCTCTCGCCATTTTTTATAAGGTCAAATCTGTAAGTATCAAGGTCAGCCGATAAATTATGCAGATTGTAGTATAGCTTATCTACGATTTGTTTAACCTGACCGTGGATATTCAACGGTTCAGGTGCATTTGCTTGTTGGCACAGTTCATAGCCAAGATTGCCAAGAGCTTTGCCGATTTCGTATATGTATGGTCGTATTAAATTATCCATATTAAAAATCTAAAGTATCAGTGGGTGCAATATATTGATTTGGCGCAATGTAGTCCAAATCAATCGTATTGTTTGAACGGACTGCTTTCACTGTATTATATTGACTTTTCAGCCATTCATCATAATCATCTTCATTGTCCGTTGAACCGAAAGCAGCTTTACGGATTCCTTCTGTTAGTTTATATTCAGCATCAAGGAATTTGCCGGATTTGTATTTACGGGCTTCTGACAATGGTATGGTGGCAATTTCAAAATCATCGTATGCCATAGTGACATTGCCATATTTATCTGTCTGCGGATTTTCAAAACGCACCCAAACAGCGACATTTCTTGATTTCTCTGTCGTGGAGCATTCTTTATAAATATCGTCTGCGACTTCGCTTAGTTGCACGCTATTCCAATCTTCACGCCCCAATTCAATCAACCCTATTGTCGGATGTTGCATTACGACACAAAGATTATTGTCTTGCCAATATATCGTGTATGCCTTATCTTTTGATTCTTGTTGAAAGGCACACGAACTAAAACATAGCACCAATATCAGTGATAATAATATATTTTTCATTAGCAATGTTCTATTATTTAGACTTTAAGAGAAATAAGATTAAAAAGAAAATTGTGACAACAATCCATATAAGAACAAATTGCAACGTCTGATTTTTTAATTGTTCTCTCCAAACGTTGCCAAAAGTGATAGAAAGCCCTTTTGCGCAAACTGAAACGATTGTCGAAACGCCAACCATATAGACGATGCTTTCCCATTGAATTGAAGAAATATGATAAGCCGAATTTAGAATATTTTGAGTTAGCGGTAAGCCCAAATATAAAATAGCTATTATCAAAAGTCCTCTTAGAAGGAGAGTTGCACTCCGTCTTGCATAAGCGACAGAAAGATAAGTCCACCATGAGAACGAAGATAATATCAGGAATACTGCAACCTGTCTAATTGATGAGAGACCATATATTGTGGTGATTCCAAAGTAATCTAAAATGCTGACACATAGTAGCCCAAGCAGAAGCCACGAACTTATGCATAGTCCGTTAAGAATGGATTTTAATGCAGGATAAACATTCCATTCAACACGCTGTTTGCTAATCAGTTTAGAGTTAACTCTATTGCCCAAATATATAAATGCTCCACAGACTACCATAAATATGGCACTTGCAACAGCTTCAGACGTATTTGTAAAAAAGCCATATATCCAGCTCCCTACAAAAAACAATGCTATAATTATTCCAACAATAGATGATAAGACGGTATTGACTTGTTTCATGCGAACGATACGTGCTTCTCATCCTCCATTGAAACGGGCTATGTTATTAAACGACAAAAGCGTGAGGACTGTTTCTTGCTTATCCTACAATCAGGCTTCTCGCATTGCCTACGGATTGGATAAGCAACAGTCGCCCACGCTTGGAGGATATATAGAATCCGACTTTGCGGATAGTATATAGCCGAAGCGTGAGCGTTGTTGCCACCCTCCTTAATCCGTTGTCAAATTTTGCGAGAATTTGATTGTAAAGGAAGAGTTTCAAAAACGCTCTTGAATAAAATATGTCTGACCACCTTTCGGGAATCAAGTGCAAAATTACTAAAAAGCGTTGGATTTTCTATGATAATGGTCTGACAAATTGTGCTGTGTATGCTCTACAACACGTTTTTATAGTCTGCCCTCGTCATTATATGAGTAGTAGCTGTCGTATGGCGTAACGATGATATGGTCAAGCAGACGAATATCCATAAGTTCACATGCCGATTTGATTTTGCGTGTCAGGCTATCGTCTTGTCCGCTTGGGCGTGTGTTGCCTGACGGATGATTGTGGGCGAGGATTATTGCTGTGGCGTTGCTGACTAATGCTGTCTGCATTACCACCCTGACATCTACGATTGTAGAAGTCAGACCGCCCTCTGAAATGGTGGTGTAGCCAATGAGTTTGTTCGCCTGATTCAGCAACAGAACCTTGAAAGTTTCCTTATAGCCGATGGTTTCTTCATCGAAGATTCGCTTTATAAGGAGCTGATGAATCTCTTTTGAGGAACAGAGGGTTTCTGTGAGTGGTTGCGGTTTGTATTTGAGTTGGATTTCTGAAACGATGCAATCTGTATTCATGTCCGAAATTTTGTCTGTTTATAATTGATTATTAAGGGTCTTGGGAAAGAAAATCGGACACTCCACTCTGATTGGGGAATGTCCGATTATTCAGGGAATCAATAAGCACTTAGCCCAAGAACCAAGCGTATTTATCATCTCCATGCAGAGCGTTGCAGATGCCGACCGACACTTCGGTAGCGTTGACCGCTCTTTGCAGATAGCTGTCTATGTAACTGCTCTTGTTGGCTTCCGTAAGGAGGTTGTGGAAGTCGAACATGGAGATTGTGTTGTCCTTTACACCGAAGTTCGGATCTGCGTAGAAGTCACGGCAGACATTGTTTATCTGACTGTCGGTTATCAGGAGTTTAGGCACGTTGCGCTGATAGCGGTTTGGCAGAGCCTGATAGAGCCTCATGCGTCCGACAATCTGTGCAAACTGCGTTTCTGTCAGGCGAGTTTGCGAAAGCGTTTGCAGGAGGTGGATGTCTTGTGCCGGACGGAACGTATAGAACAAGTCAAGCACTTGCTTGTAGAGGTCGTGGAGCGACATCACTTCAAGCTGAATCTTTGCACCCTGACCTGTCAGCACCTGATTGGAGCAGACGTTCATTCGCCAACCGATAAAGACAGAGAATTTCTCTGCGCCACGATTGGCACGATAGAGGTTCAGGTCGTTGTAGTTTCTTACGCCTCCTATGCAGAGTTCAAGACGTTGACCGTCTATCGTTTCGTGGATAGAGGGAATGGTGAAAGCGAAAGCAAGACGCTGATAGAACTGCGTCTTTTCGGATTCAAGCAGTTCTGATGCACGTTTGCCAAGTGCGGAGGGTATGCGCCCACGGACGATGTGCGACACACGAATTTCAGGACGGTTGATGAGTTCACCGCTGAACACGTTGCAAGCGGCATCATGCACTGTGTTGATGAAGTCCTGATGAGAGATAGTCAGCTCCTGATTCGCCCATGTGGGAACGACACAGTTAACGGTCAGTTCCTCGATTGAGATAGCCGATGTATTGGCTTCAAGGAACGTTACAGAGGGGACGGTTGGGTTGATGTCCTCAAACCGAACGTCCTCTGCAATGTTGTTGAGTTCAGATGCGGTTGTGGTGGCGGTAGCTAATGCGATTGCGTTTGTAGTCATTGTGATAAGTGTTATTGATTACGAGGATAGCAACTATTACTATCAGAGCATTATCGCCGGATATATAATTGGATAGGTTAATTTCTTTTCCACCACGTTTTCAGGTCTGTCTTTCTCTTTTCTTTCCGGCATGAAGAGGGGGAGGTTAAATAGAGGTCAACACGCATTTAAGCGACTGTCCGAATTTTTTAGAGGGGTGTATTTCTATCGGCACACAGAGTTTTTGAAATGCGTACCTTTTATGCTTATGGTATTCATATTTAAGGATAAGCTTAAAAAGGTACGTTTTGTCTTGACAGATTTTATAAATGGAATATTGCCTCATTCTCAGTAAAATTGCAGACTGCTATTTATCCTGATTAGAATTAGTTTTTGTGCCGGATTTGATTTGGTAAAAAAATGTGCAAATTAGAGCTGCGCCCAAATTTTTATATGGAATCAGCCAAAATATTTCGGTTAACGATTTGACCCGCAACCATTTTGAACTTCCGATTTTAATGTCTATATTTGCTTATATCAAGGTTGGGAACGAGGAATTTACTGTCTGACACCTCCAATGCTTGAAAATCAATATATCCGCTCATGTAATATGGAATAGAGCCGAAATCACTGTATTTCGGTTTTATTTCGCGGTCGGTGTCTGATTTTCATTCCTGATGCCCTTTAGAAGAAGTTGATATTTTTAGATTATTGGACTGTCTAATTTTTAGTCCTGACACAGTTAGAATTAGATGCAATTACGTTGAGAAAACGGACAGAGAATTTAGATGCGGATATAATGAATTTCAAAAATTTTATTGGATTATGGCAGTTATATATGTGCCTGAAAATGTAGAGTTCCTGAATGAATGGAACGGATTTGAATTGCCGAAAGGTATTTTGAACAAGGGAGTTACGGGATGTGGAGCGACATCAGTAGCCATTAAAGATGAACACAAGACAATTATTTGTAGTCCACGTATCAATCTTATAAAGAATAAGGTCAGTCAGCACAACGGATTATTAGGTGTATGGGGCGATGTAAAAAATGATGAGATATTGGCATATTTGAAGATGTCAGATAGACCTAAAATAATGGTAACGTATGATTCCATGCCACGATTAGCGAAGCTGATTGAAGATAAGACCGATTGGCGTGTAGTCGTTGATGAGTACCAATATCTCCTTATAGATAGTGGATTTCGTTCAGATAAGGCGATAGCATTATTGGATTCCGTAAATCAGTTTGACTATGTTACCTATCTCTCTGCAACTCCGATAGCAGACAAGTATATTCAGCAAATGGAGCAATTTAATGATGTGCCTTACACAGAATTGATTTGGGATAAAGTAGAAAAGATAGATGTTGAACGTATGGTTTCAGCCAAGCCAATTAACAATGCCATTGAGATAGTCAGGAATTATAAAAAAGGCGAGTTCCCAACAATAGGCGATGCGGTATCAAAGGAGTGTGTGATATTCCTGAATAGCGTTACCAACATTGCAAACATCGTTCATCAGACGGGACTAAAGCCGGAGGATGTTAATATAATTGTGTCTAAAACAGAGGACAACAAGACTATTGTTAGAGAAATCGGCAAGGGATTCGATATTGGCACTATCCCATTGGCAGGAGAACGACACAAAATGTTTACGTTCTGTACTTCAACTGCCTTTGCCGGATGTGATTTTTACTCAACGTGCGCTTCTACTTTTGTTATAAGTGACAATAAGAAAGTCCACACTTCTATTGATATTGCGACAGAATTAGCTCAAATAGCCGGACGGCAAAGATTGGCTTGCAATCCGTTTAGAAGGACTGTTATGTTCATTTATAATGTGGATATAGGGGAAAGCAATGCTGACATTTATAAAGAAGCGATAGAACGTAAATTAGAACGGTCAGAGAAGTTGGCTGTATGGAAAAATAGTGCCTCTGATGAGGTTAAGGACGATGTGGTTAAAGAAACATTTGAAATGTAGAATATTAAGAAATATAGTGAGAACTATGTGCGATATGATGAAAAGTCAGAGTGCTTTACAGTAAATCGTTTGGCGTACCTTAATGAGCGGTTTGCCTATGATGTTCAACATGAGAATTATCTGAATAGTGTCGTTGTAAAGAAACAGTTGGAAGATAGCGGTTTTAATGTCAATAAGGATGAGGGTATATCTGATTATAAGGAACAACTAAAATGTATTCTGACGAAAGAGGGATTTGCCAACAGAATGAAGCGATATTGCGAACTGCGACAAATGAAAGAAAAGTGTAGGTTTTATCTTGCATCCGATTTAATGGAACGACAATATGAGGATTTAAGATTTTATTATGATAGACTTGGATTTGATAAGATCAAGGCGTTAGGCTACAAGGAATCAAGTCTGAAAAATGAATTGGAACGGCATTATCGTGAAAACGATATTAAGCGTAGGTTTAGAGAAGTCTTTGCCGTTGGTATGCGAATGGCAACTGATGATATTAAACGGACAATGGGAGATGTTTATGCGAGTTATGGCATTAAAAAGAAAGGCGTAGCCACTCAATTAGAAAGAGAGTATGGTATAAGGCTAAAACCAATAAAGGTTACAATGCCTGATGGATTCCGTAAAGGTGGATATGAATTTATATGAAAAACAAAGGGCAAGCCGATTTTGTGTCGGTCTGCCCTTTATTCTTTTGAGGTGGTGGTTATTCTGCTATGCGACCTTTTATTATGTCAATCTGTTTAATCACTCCATTCTCATCAAGGTTCCCTTTATCATTGTACATCGCCTGACGGTCGTTCGGAGTGATAGATTCAAACACTCTAAAGGCGTACTCCTCGTTTTTGCTGTTGCGAAGTTTCTCAAACCGTTCTATTAAGTATCGTTTGGCAATATCCTTGTGGCGAAATCCAAGTCGGATGCACAGATTGATGAAACGATTGCCTCTTTCGATGCTCTCTCCTTCAACGATTTTCTTCTTTGTCTTTACTCCTTTTTCTGTCTTACCTTGACAGAGCAGTGAAAGGTCTGATTTATTCAGTTCTTTGGAATTCCCAAAGAAGATGAGATTGAGAGTGCTTAGAGGAAATCCATTTGGATTCTCTTCGCTTTTGATTAACTCTTTGTAGCGAATTAGTAACGCAGTCTGCTGTACATTTGCTGCACCACGCACATAGTCAAGTGGTTTCCACTCCGCTTTTGTGACGTTGATTGCAGAGATGTATTCTGCAACTGTTTCATCGTTTGCCAGTTCTACGATGATTGCCGGAACTTGGATTGCGGTTACATCTTTCTCTCCATTATAGAGTGATGTAGCGAAGATTCTGTGCTGACCGTCAAGCACAAGATAATAGTATCGTGCATTTTCAGCTGTAATAATGTTGTTGTTGATGTCAACGAGGGTTATATCCCCATTCACGACCGCTTTTTCTGCCGGAAGGACTTGTACGAGTTCTGCCTGACGATAGCCGTGTGCCTTGATGTCTGCATAGATTTTCTTGGCGTTGGCGAGATTCACGTCACGGTTGATGCCTTTTGCGAAAGCGGCGTTGCGTACTTCGGCGTTAGCTACTGCGATGATTTCTACGTTGGCGAAAGATTTTGTTGCCATGATTTTGTTGGAAATCAGGGGATAAATCAGCCACAACGTGTGGTCTGCTTTCCTGATTTCGGTGGCAAAATTATATCAACCCTCAATGCTGTGTAAGAGTATTATTTTTGAGATTTTCTTACTCTAAATAAATGGGTCTATTACCGGAAGTGGCATATCCTTGAAGTCACGCATCAACTTGTCAAAAGTGACGTTGTTCTCTTTTGTACAGAAATCTGTTGGGTCATCGCCTTTTCTATGGTTAAGCTCACCCGTAAGCCAAAGCACAGATAATCCGAAATTTCTCTCTGCCTGACTGAACGTACCTTTTTTCTGTTTTTTGTGTTTTATAGGTAGATTTCGTAAAAGAGTACAGATTAAAATATAGTCAATCTCACGTTTGGTTGGATAAATTGTCTCAACATAATCGCCTGAGTCCGATTTGGAGTTCAAAAATAATGCGATAACAGACTTGATAAATTTCTTATTTGAGAATCTGAAATGTTTGCCACCTACCTTTATGTCAAGTTCCATACTATCGTCAGGTCGTTCATCTATCCTTGACACAAGGCGATTGACCTTATCTTCGATTCTCTCAATGTTTCCATTATAGAGCCATCTTCGTAGTTCATGCCAGATATAAACGATGAATTCAAATGTCGGTTTAGCTGACAATCCTAAGTCTTTTATGGCTTCTTGCAGAATATCAAAGTCGTAAAACTCTTTTTCTGACAAACCGGAATTTTTCAACTTGTCATCCCTATATTGATAATGAGAGAGGGCAGAGTGTGACGGATGCCATTCCTCACCATCAAAATCAGGATATTTCAAAGAATATTCACTAATGTATTTTAACTGCTCCTTGATATTCTGATGTTCTGATTCCGGATATTTCTTTACCCACGCATTAAACATAAATTCTTCTTCCCACCGTGCATTTTCTACATAGTTTTCAGGGAGTGGTGGGAATTGTTTGCGTGTATTTAGAAATTCTGAAAGTTCCATTATCTCATCCTTATAGCTTCTTGCTCTTCAACACTTATAAATTTCACATCATTGAACTGTCTAAAATTAGTTAAATGTTGCCCTGTCAGTTCATCCAATTGTTGCAATAAATCATGGTATCCCTTATCTCCATAAAAAAAGAAGTGAAACGATTTATTGATTTGATTCTTTAGATATGTATTGTGTATCCCATAGTGATTACCATCACTACAGCTATCTTGAATCAGTCGTTTGAAGTAAGTGTGATCTGTCTGACCCAAAGAATGACCAAAAAATATAATTTGGTTGCTTTTTGAGAATATGCTATTGAAATTCCATGCCTTATAATATCGTGGAAAGGCTTTTCTAAGGAACACATGTTCAGGTTTTATAGGCGCATCATCTTCTACTCCAAAGATTATATTATTATTTGAGGCTTCTCCATGAACTTTTATTATTTGTTTGTTGACTTCTTCAGATAATATAAACTTTCTCTGAAATATATGTTTAATTGACTGAGTGTAATTGAAATCCAACACAACAAATTTATTGGGATTCTCTGAGAACGATTCAATCAAACCATATCCGATTGATGATGTATTTATTAGATTGTAATCTATATTGTTAATATAGTTGATAAGTTGAAAGCATAGTGAGCTAAAATCATCCTTATAGTTATTATCGGCTTCCTCTATTGAATATCTCTTTAACTCATTTTCTATATCTACCCAATTTTGAAGTTCGTGCTTCTTCTTTAGATATTCAGCAAGTCGATTTCCTCTACCAATTAAATCAGCAAATTGAGGACTTTGAATAAAATGTGTATAAGAAGTTGGTAGGCCAAGATTGATGTCAAAGCCATTTCCAATTATTATAGTTGTAATGTTATCTTCCATTGACTATTCCGTGTTTAGACTGCAAATTTACAAAGAATTATCCCGCCAATCGCAATGACTGACGGGATTTTCTTCGTTCAGAGGGATTTGAGGGCGTTGTTGACTTGTTCGTCATCGAAGCTGTCAAGATAGATTTGGGTAACACGTTCAGAACTGTGCCCCATAATCTCACGGATTACTGCTGTTGAAACTCCGGCACGTTTCATCACCGTAGCCTGACTATGCCGTGCTACATAGGTAGTCAGAATGATTGGTATGCCAAGTTCTTTACCGATAATTTTCAGTCGTTTGTTTATCTTTCCCATCACCTTGTGGATGCGAAATTTCTTCTGCGCTTCCGTCTGATGTAGTTCAGAGAAAATTGGAAACAAATAGCGGTTTTCAGGATTGCTGTATTTTATCTTTTGCTTTCTTTTGCAGAGGTATCTTTATCAGTTTCCCCGTTTTCTGACGCTTATATATCAACTTATCAGCAATTATATTCTCTGCTGTAAGGTTGGCTATATCCGTCAGATTGATTCCTCCTGAATAATAAGTAAATGCAAAGATGTCTATTGCAAATCTCATATATTCGTCAGTTGCCTTGAAACTTAGAATTTGTTCTACATGTTCTTTCGACAATGCTCTGTGGGCAGTTTCCTCATGGAGTTTAGAAACTTTGAAAGATTTGAACGGATAAAGTTCTTCTCTGACAGCTTTTTCCTCTATCGCTAAATTATAGAGTACGCGCAATGTCCTGAAATGAATGCCGATTGTATTCTGCGAACAGCCTCTACTTCTAAGCCATGATTCATAGCGTTTCAACCACGCAACATCTATCTCAGCAAATGGGATGTTCAAATGCTTGTTGAAATTGATGAGTGAATTGTACACATATCGAACAGACTGCATATAGCCACGTCTTTTCTCGCTTTCAAGCCGTTGTATATATTCTATGAAGATGTCGTTGACTGTCTTTTTGACAAGAATATTACCACCGTCCACTTTATCTACAAGTGATGTTGAGGTAAAATCTTGATTGGTTGCTTTTAACTCTATTATTGTAGATGTGTACACTTTCAACTTCTCTGCTATAAGAAGTTCTATATATTCTCGGTTGGGACAATCGGCTTTCGGCTGATTTTTAGAAAAGTCCCAATGTTCAGGGTTGACTGATATGCCAAGACTGACATATTTACGCTTTCTGTCTTTTGTCACCCTCAACATTAGAGGGGATTCGCTGTTACTCAGCACTTTCGACTTGTAACAAACTACGTTTACTGTGGTTGACACGGTTTACACGCTGGTTTACACAGATTGTGTAAACTGATGTGTTCAGACAATAAAAAAAGTAGTCAGCAATATGCTAACTACTTGATTTCGAGTGGTCCCACTTGGGCTTGAACCAAGGACTCCCTGATTATGAGTCAGGTGCTCTGACCAACTGAGCTATAGGACCGGGCCTTAGAGGCTTTGCGACTGCAAAGGTAGCACTTTATTTTGGTTTAAACAAGAATTTGAAGTTTTTTTCTCAGTTTATCACCAATACCGAGCCCAACGGAGTTGGAAAAGTTGCTCGGGCAAGTTGGCGAAGACGTGCTATGGTCGAATGACGGGGTTGAAGACGCTCACGAGGAACGCTCTGGATTGCAGTGGCGGAATAATACGGGGTAGAGGTTTTATCCATAGGCAGTTGCGGAATATGGGGTTAGATGGAACTGACTCGAAAGCCAACACATTTAAAACGCCATCGACATCAAGTTTATTGTGCCATGTAGTGAAAGTTTGCAAAAAATTTGTCGGGCTTCATTTTTTTGATTAACTTTACATTATAATATGCGCCTATAGCGCTGATTTGTGATTCAATAAAACACTTTAAACTATACTACATGACGAACCTTCGTAAAGTTTTTGCGGTCGGTGCTGTGATATGTGCCGGTGGTTTTGCCGCTGTGGCCTCGTCTGGCAAGAATGCTCAGGACGAACTTATTCTCCATGCCTGGACATGGTCGCTCGATACTATTGCAAATAATATGAAACTCATAGCAGAGTCGGGCTATGACTATGTGCAGACCTCTCCCGTACAAGCCTGCTATGTTGGCGATGGCGGCGGCATGGCCCTCTTCAGCGAGCCTGGCGACAGCGTGCAGGGTAAATGGTATTATTATTATCAACCCACCGACTGGACAATCGGCAACTATATGCTCGGTTCCCGCGAAGACTTCAAGGCATTGTGCGACAGCGCATACAAATATGGCGTAAAGGTTATTGTAGACGTTCTCCCCAACCATACTGCAATCGACCACACAGCGGTGCTCCCGGGTCTCGACAATGCTGTTGGAGGCCACGAAAATCTCTACCACGCCAACGGCTTCACCCCGATAAAGGACTACAATGACCGTCTCGAATGCACGACAGGCGAGATGGGTGGACTCCCTGACGTCAACACCGAGAATCCTGATTTCCAGTACTACTATCTCCAGTATGTCAACGACCTCATCAACCTTGGAGCTCGTGGCTTCCGCTACGACACCGCCAAGCATATCGGTCTACCCTCCGACCCTCTCGACCCCAAGGCTACCCAGAATAATTTCTGGGATATAGCAACTGGCCGTGAAGGTGTCAAGGGCTTGTCGCTCCTCATGCCAGACAGCCTCTATATCTATGGCGAAGTCCTTCAGGACCGCAACGTGAAAGAACAGGAATACGCCGAGTACATGGATCTTACAGCAAGTGCCTATGGCCATACCCTCCGTGAAGTGCTTGAATCGGGCGACACCCGCACTGCAGATCTTACCGACTGGCATCATTCAGCTTCTCCCGAATCACTTGTGACCTGGGTTGAAAGCCACGACACTTATTGCAATGCCCATGAATCAGCCGGATTGACCGACGACCAGATCCGCACAGGCTGGGTATTCCTCACCTCGCGCGCCACAGGTCGCCCTCTCTTCTACAGCCGCCCTGCCGGAAGCACCCGCGAAAACTACTGGGGTGACAACCTCATCGGCAAACGCGGTAACGATGAATTCTTCCATCCGGAAGTTGTCGCTGTCAACAAATTCCGCCATGCAATGAGTGGTCAACCAGAGACACTCACCTTCAGCGACAACGGTGCGGTTGCTGAGGTATCGCGAGGTTCACGTGGCGCAGCCCTCGTCAACTTCTCTCAGAAAGACCAGAAAATCAAGCTCTCCACCACCCTCCCCGACGGCGAATACACCGATGCCGTAAGCGGCTCGATATTCAAAGTATCCAAAGGCCAGCTTTCTGGCAAATTATCGCCGTTGACCACCTACATTCTCTACGCTGCGGAGTAAGTTGACTACGCCAGCCTATTAACACGCGGCGCGTAACCTTTTCGGGTTACGCGCCGCGTGTTAATTTATAACCAGAAAAAAATCAGTTAAATGTGCGTGCCCGAAACTGCGACAATGCGATAGCCGTCGCAGTAGCCACATTAAGGCTTTCGACGGTCGCCGTACCGGGATATGATGGGATAAGCAGCCGCTTCGACACATAGCGCTCGACGTCAGCCGAAATTCCCTGTCCTTCATTACCCATTACAAGTATACCGTTCAGCGACAGATCGGCAGTATAGATATTCTCTCCATCGAGAAATGTGCCGTATACCGCAACATCCTCACCCAGGCCAGACAGTAGTTGTGGCAGATCAGTATATACAATCTTCGTACGCGCAAGGCCACCCATGGTAGACTGAACTACCTTAGGATTGAAGGCATCAACCGTCTCGCGGGAAGCCAACACAATGTCGACACCCATCCAGTCGCACGTACGGAGTATCGTGCCAAGATTGCCAGGATCCTGAATCCGGTCTAACGCCACCACAAGATGCGTCTCGAAATATTCCTTTGAAGGCACTTCCGCCGCCTCTGGCAACTCAAAGCAAGCAATTACAGGCGGAGTAGTCGACAACCGGGTCAACTCACGCAATTGCCCTTGCTTAAGTTCCGCAACATCAACTCCACTTATATCATGGCCATGTGCCTCGATCCATTCTGCATTGGCAAAAACATATCTCGGCTTGAAAGAGGCAGCCAGTTCGAGCACACATTTCGACCCTTCGGCAACAAAGAGGCCGGTTTTCCGGCGCCCTTTCACATCATCAAGCGAAGCCAGTTCTTTTCTTAGCCGGTTGGTCAACTCAAAACTCATAACCAGCTTCTTCGGTAAGGGTTTTGTCCTCTGCAATAGTAGAGCCGACAGTCGTAAGCAAATCACCTACGACTCCACCGTTGATTCCTGCGCGCAAGGCCTTCATCTGAACGTCGCGGCTAAGACGGGCACGACCGCCGGCAAAACGCAGAGTTACGGCCGGATGAGCGAATCGGAAAATAGCAATTGTTTTCAGAATATCCTCGTCAGATATATACGCAGTCTCTCCTAATGGTGTGCCTGGAATCGGCACAAGAATATTTATAGGTATCGAATGTGGCTCGACTTCACGCAGCGCGATTGCAAGCTCAACACGCTGACGGGCCGTCTCACCCATGCCGATAATTCCACCCGAACAAACCTCGAACCCTATCCGCTTGGCAGCCTTGATAGTTTTCAGTTTATCTGCATGCGAGTGTGTGGTGCAAAGCTCCGGAAAATACGAGGGAGCCGTCTCCAGATTGCAGTGATACCGGTGCACACCGGCATTCCATAGCTGCTGAAGTTCTTCTTCATTCAGTAATCCGAGAGAAGCACATGTGCTTATTCCGTCCTCCTCTTTGACTTCCTTAAGGAGTTTGCAAACACTCTCAAGAGCCTTTCCTCGCATTGCCCTACCGCTTGCCACAAGCGAGAAGCGGCCCACGCCACGCTCCGCATTATATCGGGCCACTCGCCGGGCCTCATGGGCATCAACAAGGTCGTAAGTATTACATCCTGTCTTGAAGTGGGCCGACTGGGCACACCACTTGCAGTTTTCCGAGCAACGGCCAGAACGGGCATTCACAATCGAGCACGAATCAAATTTCTTATCGCAGAACTTATTGGTAAGCTGTTCCGCGCCTGCCAGCAGGGCGTCTATGCCTTCAGCAGAACTTATCTCTGAGAGGGCGTATAAAGTATCTTCATCCAGTATTTCACCGTTGAGAACCCGTCCAAGAGAGTCCTCAACCAATTCAATATCTTTATGCAATGTTTCTTTCATAAGATTCAATATCCTTTACGGTACTTGTCTTCGGCATCCTGCGTCTCTTCAAGTATGCTCAGGTAGGAGTTGTAGCGCGATTGGGAGATGCGGTTTTCCTCCAGAGCCTCAAGAACAGCACACCCAGGTTCATGAGTATGCGTGCAGTTTCCAAAGCGACACTTATCTGATATTTTGAAAATTTCCGGGAAATAATGACCGACCTCCTCGCGGGCAAATTCAACAACTCCGAATCCGCGCACTCCAGGAGTGTCTATAATCTGTCCACCGCCTGGCAGGGGATACATTTCCGAGAATGTAGTGGTATGCATTCCCGTGTCATGTGCCGACGATATTTCTGCAGTTCTCAGATCGGCACCGGGCACCAGCGCATTGATCAGAGTCGATTTTCCTACTCCAGAGTTGCCGGAGAGGAGCGTGACCTTATCACGAAGGAATGACGCCAGCTCCTCCAGCCCCTCTCCGGTGGCCGCACTGACAGCCATGGCATCATAGCCTATGGAGCGATAGAGATATAGCACTGCGTCCAGCAATTCTCTATCCTCCTCTGTATCGAGAAGGTCACACTTATTTATTACCAGAGCCGCAGGCACATTATATGCCTCTGACGTAGCGAGGAAACGGTCGATGAAAGTGAAGGACGTGGTGGGGTGGGCAAGAGTGGCGACCAATACGGCACAATCGACATTGGCAGCGATTATATGAGCAGCCTTCGATAGATTGCTCGCACGCCTGATAATATAATTGCGCCGTGGGGTAACGGCTGTGATAAAAGCCACTCCATCGGGGCCGCGGTCAGATAGTTCTACAATATCTCCCACTGCCACAGGATTGGTAGTACGTATGCCTTTGATGCGGAAGTTACCCTTGGCAAGGCACTTCACCTCCTCGCCATCGCAAGTGCGGGCCACGTAGTGTGAGCCTGTATTACGTATGATCGTTCCTTTCATTTTCATGCCTCAAAATTACGCAAAAAACACCGAAGCCACGGCCTTTTTGCCTCTCTATTTGTTGATATTATTAAATAATAACAGCTACTGCTATGAAAAGTAAGATATTATTGGCTGCCATCGCAGCTATCGGCCTGACTGCAGTTTCGTGTGCTGACCTCGGTTTTGGCGTCGATGTCGACTCTGCCGGAGTCAACCCCTACTGGTATGGCAATGGCTATTTAGGCGATACATACTGGAATACCCCGGTCTGGAACTACGGCCCGGTCTATAATCCCCTGCCTCCACGTCCGCCTCTGATTGGAAACGGGCCCGGCTCTATAGGTACACCTCCTCCACAGAGGCCTCCGCAGCAGCCCCCACGTCCGCAAGCACCATCGCGGCCTCCGCAGGTCAATGTCAATCCCGGAAACAACAATGTACCTAATACAGTAGGTGGCATCCAGCGTCCTGGCAATGGAGGCCTTCCCAATCCGTCGACCATACCACAAGGGCGCCCCATGTAGTGGAACGCCCCGGTAAAATCATATTTGTCGGTTCTCAGTCGGTCACAAGCCCTTTGACAACGAGCTTGTCTCCGCTGAGATCTACTTCAAAGAGATGTGGAACACGGATATAGTGTCCATTGCTGTCGGCCCGATGGGAATGGCACGAAAGGAGTGTACGCCCGTCAAAGTCGGTGAATATCATTCCATGACCGAAGTTAGGAGGCGTGATCGGTTCAGCTTCCTGTATCCAGGGGCCAGCCAATGTGCCACTCTCCGAGTAGGCCACGCCTTGGGTATACACATCGTAAATCCAGCTTGTCCATATCATACCTAACCGTCCTGTGCCGGTCTTGAACAACCACGGGCCATCGGTTACCCTGTTAGGACATATTTTGCCATCCAATCGTTCACGGCTCCATGGGCTTTCTGAGGCTCTGAACATCAGGGTTGGCTCACCCACGGCTGCCGTAAGGTCGGGGGAAAGCTCGACATACTCTATTGTGCCGTCATTATTCTGTAGCCATTCGTGGCAATATACCATATAAGGCTTGCCATTCTCAACCCAGAATGTACCGTCAAGAGTAAGTTTCTCTGCAGGCGTCTGGCTTTCCTTGGCAATAGGAGTATAGGGACCTTCAGGGCTGGCGGCTTTATATATCGCCGAACTCCTTCGTGGCAGATCGGAACTATCGCGTATAGCTTCGTTGGTAAACGTGGCGAAATAATAGTTTCCTCCGTTATACCGGTGAAACTCAGCTGCCCATATTGCCGGATGCGCCCCTGTCCAGGAAGTAGAGTCGGACAGCGCTATGTTTTCTGGGCCAGTCCACATTTTCAGGTCCTTGCTCGTCCATAGTTTTCCGCCAGTACCGGTCATATAATACGTGCCGGTGGCCGAATCTGCAAGTATGGCCGGATCACTCAGGCGCACAGAGTCACGAGGCACCGTGCGGGCTTCCGCTACATAAATCGAAGAGGAGGCAAGTAAAAGCGCAAGAAATATTTTGGTCATGTCGATGGTATTATTCAAGATTAAAAGGTTGGATATATCGTCAGGTAAGCATGGCGGCTACCCTCTTTAGTGCAGCCACAAACTTATCGATTTCCTCTGTTGTGTTATACATGGCAAAGGCAGCTCGCACCGTACCCTCAATGCCGAGGAATTCCATGAGAGGCTGTGCACAATGGTGGCCAGTGCGCACGGCTATACCAAGCTGATCAAGTAGTATTCCTGTATCGTAGTGATGGGCATCTCCTATGAGGAACGAGATTACGGCAGCCTTGCCTGGGGCTGTGCCGAATATACGCAAGCCAGGAATCGAGGCCATTTGTGATGTTGCATATTCGAGCAACTCATGTTCGTGAGCGGCGATATTTTCTATACCTACACTCTCCATATAGTCGATTGCCTTGGCAAGTGTGGCCGCGCCTACATAGTCGGGAGTACCGGCTTCGAACTTGAACGGAAGTTCAGCCCAGGTTGTTCCCTGAAAGCTGACATGCCCTATCATCTCGCCTCCGCCTTGGTAAGGAGGCATTGCATTGAGCAACTCCCTCCGGCCATACAGCACTCCTACACCGGTAGGGCCATACATCTTATGTGACGAAAAGGCATAGAAATCCGCTCCGATAGCCTTGACATCGACCTTCATGTGAGCTACACCCTGAGCCCCGTCAACGCATATCACAGCTCCGTGCTTATGCGCGATGTCGGCCATCTCCTTCACCGGATTGACGGTGCCGAGCACATTCGACACCTGAGTAACCGACACCAAACGTGTGCGGTCGGTGAATAATGATTCATATACCTCAAGGTCGAGCTCTCCGAGTTGATTGATCGGCACAACTTTTATCACTATGCCTTTCCGCTTCTGGAGCAACTGCCACGGCACTATATTGGAGTGATGCTCCATCACCGTGAGTATAATCTCATCTCCTTCTGATAGAAGTTCGCCATACGACGAGGCAACCAGATTGATACCCTCGGTCGTTCCGCGAGTAAATATTATCTCATCGATGGAGTCTGCCCCGAGAAAAGCCCGTACACGCTCGCGCGACGCCTCCATGGCAGCCGTCGCCTCCTGCGAAAGACAATGCACGCCACGGTGCACATTTGCCTTGGTCGTATAATAGATATGCTCTATATCCTCAACCACCGCACGTGGTGTCTGCGTTGAAGCCGCATTGTCGAGATAAATAAGAGGTTTTCCATTAACCTCGCGCGAGAGTATCGGAAAATCTCGCCGGAGCTTTTCTACATCGTAAAATTTCATCACTGAGCTGATTCGTCGGTGTGACAGCCAGCCGCACATGAGCCGCACGAAGCGCCTGCACCGGCAAGGCGTTTCTCGACAAGCATGTGTATGCGCTGACGGAGAACTTCAAATGAAATATTATCAATTACATCTACCATAAAGGCCTGTGTAAGCATGCGCCGGGCCTCTTCGGAAGGAATACCGCGGGTCTGCATATAGAAGAGCGCACGTTCGTCGAGCTGACCGGTCGTAGCGCCGTGGCTACACTTCACCTCATCGCAGTAGATTTCAAGCTGCGGAGCTGCCGTCATACGGGCATCATCACCGGCGAGCAGGTTGCGGTTTGTCTGGGATGCATCTGTAAACACTGCACCTTCACCTACCACAATCTTGCCTCCGAAACCTCCGCGGGAACAATCGAACAATGCATTTTTGAACAATTGATGGCTCGTGCAATGCTTGCCGGTATGAGTGAGTGTCACCTGATTGTCCACTACTTGCTCACCACCGCAGATGGCAAGACCGCTCAACTCTGTATGTGCATAGTCTCCCGGCACATCAACATGATATTCATTCCGGGTAATACCTCCATGGAGATATGTGGTATTTACCGACAGATGAGAATTGGATGCCTGACGGGCATGGAGCTGCCAGCAACGCCGGGTGGTTGAAGTGGCTTCTTCAATATCGTAGAGCTCCACATGCGCGTGCGCGGCAACATCTACATCGACAAGCTGCACATTCAGATGCTCGACCGTATCAGTCTGCGAATGGTCGCACAGAAGAATCTTCACATCTGAGCCTTCTTCCGCCATGACCACTATCCTGCGGGCCGACAGCAAAGGTACGGTAGGATTGGAGAGATTCACAATCTGTATAGCTTTCTCAACCTTAACTCCGGCAGCCACATGAATCAGCACACCATCATTAAGTAAGAGGGAATTCAGTGCCGACACCGGATCGGAGTTCTTCAGCGATCGGGTGAGGACTTCGTATACTTTACTCTGAAGAGCTGCCGGCACATTGTTCAACGAGCATATGGTGAGGCCCTCCATGCGGTTGCGTTCAAGCTGTGTAGTGGAGTGGAATGTATCATTAGCCACAACGCACAGCAAGCTGTTGAGATTAGGTACCCCGCATTTAAAAGCCGACGCCGCATCCACAGGCATACCCAAACGCATCAGATTCACGCCGTAATCTGGCGCGAACAATTTGTCGGGGCGCGCAGCATCCACGCCCATGGGATCAGGCCTGTACGAAGCCATGGCGGCTGGCAACACCGCAGCAGCTTCTTGGCTCAACTTCTCCAGCAAAGGCGCTACACGACGTTGCCCATTGAAGTCAGCCATCAAGGCGCTGTATTGTCCGAAATTTTTCTCAGCCGCTGTCATTGGTTATCAACTTGTTCTTTAATCCAGTCGTAGCCCTTCTCCTCCAGTTCAAGTGCAAGTTCGGGGCCTCCGGAGTAAACGATACGTCCTTTGTACAGAATATGCACAAAGTCGGGTTTAATATAATCGAGCAGGCGCTGATAGTGGGTGATCACGATGGTCGCGTTGTGCTCGGTGCGAAGTTTGTTCACACCACCCGCCACAATGCGCAGGGCATCGATGTCGAGGCCTGAATCAGTTTCATCGAGAATCGAAAGGCGCGGCTCGAGTACTGCCATCTGGAAAATCTCATTACGTTTCTTCTCTCCTCCAGAGAAGCCTTCGTTTACCGAGCGGGAGGCAAGTTTATTGTCAAGCTCGACAACGGCCCTCTTCTGGCGCATCATCTTCAGGAAGTCACCAGCAGAGAGAGGGGCTTCATTGAAGTATTTGCGCTTGGCATTTATGGCCGCCCTCATGAAGTTGACCATCGTCACACCGGGAATCTCCACCGGATACTGGAACGATAGGAAGAGACCTTCGTGGCTGCGGTCTTCAGGAGAGAGAGCCAGCAGGTCAACTCCGTGAAACGATGCAGAACCGCCGGTTACAGTAAATCGCGGGTCGCCCGCAAGTACACCCGAAAGCGTGCTCTTGCCCGAGCCGTTAGGCCCCATTATGGCATGCACTTCGCCGGGGCGTATGGTAAGGTTGATGCCACGCAGAATCTCCTTGCCCTCAATACCGGCGCGGAGATCGGTGACTTTCAATAATTCTTCGCTCATAAGTCGGATATATATTTCATTGGCCCGTAGCTGACGATCAGCCCACGCTGCCTTCAAGTGTTATTGATAGTAATTTCTGTGCTTCGACGGCAAACTCCATCGGGAGCTTGTTCATCACCTCCTTGGCATAGCCGTTCACAATCAGCGCCACAGCCTCCTCTGTAGGAATGCCTCGCTGGTTGCAGTAAAAAATCTGCTGTTCTGAGATTTTGGAGGTGGTTGCCTCATGCTCAACTACAGCCGAGGCATTGGCCACATCAATCACAGGGAAAGTATGGGCGCCGCAAGTGTCGCTGAGGAGCAGCGAATCGCACTGGGTATAGTTGCGTACACCCTGGGCATTTGGAGCGACTTTCACCAGACCGCGGTAGCTGTTCTCGCTGTGTCCTGCCGAAATACCCTTCGACACAATTGTCGAGCGCGTATTGGAGCCGGTATGGATCATCTTCGTACCGGTGTCGGCCTGCTGGCGGTTATTGGTCACTGCAACGGAGTAGAACTCCCCTACCGAACCTTCTCCGGCCAATATGCACGACGGATATTTCCATGTGATTGCAGAGCCAGTCTCAACCTGGGTCCACGAGAGCTTGGAATAGTCGCCACGGCAGAGGCCTCGCTTCGTAACGAAGTTATATACTCCGCCACGGCCCTCGGCATCGCCTGCATACCAGTTCTGCACAGTCGAGTATTTCACCTCGGCACGTTCTTCTACTATAATCTCCACGATTGCGGCGTGAAGCTGGTTTTCATCGCGCATAGGAGCCGTACATCCTTCGAGGTAGCTCACGTAGCTCTCGTCATCGGCAACTATAAGTGTGCGCTCGAACTGACCTGTACCGGCTGCATTGATGCGGAAATAAGTCGAGAGCTCCATCGGGCACCGTACGCCTTTAGGTATATAGACAAACGATCCGTCGGAGAACACCGCCGAATTAAGCGCTGCGTAGAAATTATCACGGTAACTTACTACCTTGCCCAGATATTTCCGGACGAGGTCAGGATACTCGCGCACGGCCTCGCTGAACGAGCAGAATATAATACCTAACTCGGCCAAGCGCTCGCGATGCGTGGTCTTCACCGAGACGGAGTCCATCACGGCATCAACGGCCATGCCCGACAGAGCCTTCTGCTCTTCGATAGGTATGCCCAGTCGGTTGAAGGTATCAATCAGTGCGGGATCAACTTCGTCAAGACTTTTTGGAGAAGTCTTGGCTTTAGGGGCCGCATAATAGCTTATGGCCTGGAAATCGATAGGCGGAATGCGCAGGTGCGCCCAGTCTGGAGGGGTGAGCGTCAGCCAATATCTGAATGCCTTGAGGCGGAAGTCAAGCAGCCATTCGGGCTCATGCTTCTTCTTGGATATAAGACGGACGACTTCTTCACTGAGGCCAGCGGGGATAATATCTGTATCAATATCCGAGCTGAACCCGTATTTATATTCTCCCGAAGTCGCGCGGGCGAGCACTTCATCGTTCTCGTCTTCGGCCGGGTTACTTATGTTTTCGTTTTGTTTCATCGTTGGAGTGATAACAATCAAACGATAGCTCCGGTTGAAAAAAATAGGAACAAACAGAGCCTATCGGAAGTCGATGCTTTTGAAGTGCAAATTTACACATTTTTTTCGAGAGTACATTTACTCATCGTAAAGTCTCCCCCATCAGTGTCGGAGCGAATTTTGCCACGGCAGTACGCCACGGTTTTGAAGGGGTGTCGAAGCGAGCCTTTGTCTCTGGACTGATAGTGAGATAGACATTCAACACCACACTCATTACCAACAAAGTAGCCGCCACACTGAACACCGATCCGGCCACCCGGTCAATTACCCTGACATGCAAGGCCGACAGCACCTTGCCAAACAGAGAGGCTATAAGACTCGCGCCCAGAAACACCGCGGCAAACACAAGTGTATAGATCAGAACCCTGAACACAGCCTCGTGTTCCGACCCCGACGACACAAGCGCATCAGCTATGCTGCCACCCCAGATGCGGCATACAATCACTCCGAGCACCAGACCAGCTATAGTGCCTATCTGCCGCACAAATCCTTTCATTGCCCCCAGCACTGCAGCCAAGAGCAAAATTCCGAGTATTATGTAGTCTAACGCTCCCATTTTTACACTGCAAAGTTAAGCAATTTCCCTGACAAAAAAATGCGGGCGTCACGGCAGAAAACCGAGACGCCCGTTATTTCGGACTGCTGGTACAAATTTTAAGCCTGTACCAGTGAGATGATATATTCTTTTTCGTCTTCAGGATCGGGGGCGATGGTAATCTTACCTTCGCGGGCGAGCCAGCCTATAGCGGCAAAGACTTCCTTATCTTTCAGCTTGGTAATCTTTTTTAGTTGTTTCACACCGAGTGCGTCGGTGGCATTGAGGGCTACCCAAACGGTGCCGGCATAAGTGCCGATAGTTTCTGTGTTCATTGGAGTATGCTATTTATTGTTAGACATTCAATATCGATATACGGGAAATTCTGGTAGTTATATGTTGCAAAATTAACATAATTTGCCAAATATCCTACTATAAAAGTCTAACAATTCTGCGGCATTTTTGTTTGTTTTCTCCTATGTTCCACTTAATCAAAGAGGTATATATGCCCAATTTTTTGCCTGATTACTGCTTTTTGGGCCCGTACCAGCGGCGTTTCTTGCGTTTCTTTGGCTCGGAAGGCCCTTCCGGCTGAGCAACCTCCGCCGATGGCTTCGCGTCGATCTCGGGTTTTGTCGCAGGCTGTTGAGGCTTCTCCTTCCGGGCGGAAGCCCTTCTCTTCTGCCCCGGGCCTTTTTTATTCCGGCCACGTCGTTCGCCTCCATTGGCACGTGTCTGGCTGGCATTCTCCGCAGGAGCTTCGCCAAACTCCGCCGGAATCGTCTCGCGGCGGACCTTAATATCGAGGAAATGTTCAATCTGATCAAAGCGGCGACGGTCACGCTCACTGACAAATGTCACAGCCTTGCCGTCGGCATCTGCGCGCGCAGTTCGTCCGATACGGTGCACGTAGTCTTCGGCTTCGTGAGGCACGTCATAGTTGACCACCATGGCAATGTCGTCGATATCGATGCCGCGGGCAAGAATATCCGTAGCGATGAGTATGTCGATACGCCCTGCACGGAAATCGTGGATTACCTGCTCGCGGGCTGCCTGATCGAGATCGGAATGCATCTCGGCCGTCTTCCATTTGCTGCGGCGCATGGCCTGCGACAACTGGCGCACCTTCAGTTTTGACGAAGAGAAAACAATTACCCGCTTTGAGAACCCCTGCTCGAAAAGATGCTTGAGCAGATTTTCTTTCTGGTACTCGTGGCAGATAAACACCGATTGGTCAACCTTCTCTGCTGGCTTAGAGACGGCAATCTTCACTTCCACCGGATCGGTAAGTATCGACTTTGCCAGCTGCTGTATCTTACGTGGCATAGTGGCCGAGAACATAAGCGTCTGGCGTTCGCGTGGCAGCTCAGCCACAATACGCATTATATCGTCGGAAAAGCCCATATCGAGCATACGGTCGGCCTCGTCAAGTATAAAAAACTCAACTCGAGAGAGGTCTACATATCCCATTTTCATATGTGCAAGCAGACGGCCAGGGGTGGCAATCACCAGGTCGGCACCACTACGCAGAGCATGCTGCTGCCGCGCGAAGGCTTTGCCGTCGTTACCTCCATGGATAGCCAGACTGCTCACGGGGAGATAATACGAGAATCCCTCCATCTGCCTGTCGATCTGCTGGGCGAGCTCATGGGTAGGCACCATAACCACACATCGCACGGCATGATCGGGGCGCTCGGTCTCGGCCAGCAGGTCGATGACCGGAAGAAGATATGCCGCCGTCTTGCCCGTGCCAGTCTGGGCACACGCTATAAGGTCGTGACCTTCGAGAATTACTCCTATCGACTGTTCCTGGATAGGGGTACACTCCTCGAAGCGCATCGCATCGAGGGCATCCAGAAGTTCGTCGCTTATATTAAGCTCGTCAAATCGCATTTATTCAGATATTGTAGGTTGATGGATTGGAAATATGCGTATGGGCTATGCCTCCTCGTCGTCGTCAAAGTCAAAGTCGAAATCCCAGCCGTCGTCGGCCATGGAGTCGGTAAACTTCGAGAGCTCGCGGCCCTCGCGCTTGGTCGGACGGCCGAGGCCTTTCTGACGGTCGACAAAGCCGGATATTTTCACCACTTCAAGCAGATCATACTGATCTTGAGGAGTGATATTTTCCATATAATCCGGCACAAGGCGTGCCCCGAGCCGGTTCTGGGTGATGGCACGTACGCGGAAGGTGAAGGTCACCGGCGGTTTACGCACATTGATCACATCCCCGACCTCGACCATACGGGAAGGCTTGACGGCCACGGCTGGATCGCCCATCGTGACGCGCCCCTTCTTGCAGGCATCCGTAGCTATCGTACGCGTTTTGAACACGCGCACTGCCCACAGCCATTTGTCGATTCTAACTGCCATATCTTCAGCGTTACTTATTATTGTACTTACACATGGCATTCCCCAGCCCGGCGAGTACATATTCGCGTATCGCCTCGCATGCCACATCTATGCGCTCGGTAAGGAAAGGCCGGTCGGCCGCATCGAAATTACCGAGTACAAAGTCAACCTGGCAACCACGGGGAAAATCATTGCCGATGCCGAAGCGAAGACGTGGATAAGCATCTGTGCCAAGCATCTGCGCTATGTTTTTAAGTCCATTATGACCGGCATCGCTGCCGCGCGCCTTAAGACGGATGGCTCCAAGGGGCAAGGCCAGATCATCGACTACAACAAGTATATTCTCCAGTTCTATACCCTCCTGATCTTTCCAGTATCTCACGGCATTGCCGCTGAGATTCATGAAGGTGGATGGCTTGAGCAGAACAACCTGTTTGTTCTTGATCCGTCCGCGCCCCACATCGCCGTAGCGTGCGGTGGCAAAAGAAATATTGGACGCCTCAGCGAAGGCGTCCAATATCATAAATCCGATGTTGTGGCGGGTATTTCGGTATTCGTCGCCTATATTACCCAGCCCAACGATAAGGTACTTCATCAGAATGATGACGCCTATGCTTACTTGCCAGCAGCAGCGGCGGCAGCGGCACCACGGGCAGCACGGGTGAGCTGAACGGCGCAAACAACGGCGTTCTTGGCGTTGACGAGCTCGAGACCTTCGAAGTTGAGTTCGCCTACCTGGAGGGTCTTGCCAAGGCCGAGGTTGTCAACGTTGATGATAAGACGCTCGGGGATGGCGGTGTAGGGTGCGCGCACTTTGAGCTTCTTCATAGAGAGGGTGAGCTTACCACCGGCTTTAACACCTTCTGCGTGGCCTTCGAGTTTAACAGGAACTTCGAGGGTTACGGGTTTCTCGGGGAATACTTCGAGAAGGTCCATGTGGAGGATGGTGTCTTTAACGGGGTGGAACTGGATGTCTTTGAGGACAGCCATGCGGGTTTCGCCGTGAACGTCGAGCTCAATAGCGAAGATGTCGGGAGTATAGACGAGCTTGCGCACTGCATCCTGCGACACTACGAGGTCGGTGGTGATGAGGCCCTTGCCGTTGCCGATTTCAACGATTTTCTCACCGTCGCGGAGGGTGCCTGCGAAGGGAAGTTCGATGAGTTTGCCGCCGTTGAGAACTACGGGAATTTTGCTTTCGCCGCGGAGTGCTTTAGCGGCCTTTTTGCCGAGAACGGTACGGGGCTCGGCGCTGAGCTTGAATGTTTTCATTGCAATTGGTAATGTGTTGTGTTACTCAAAATTAAGATTTCGCTCCTTAATTTCCCATCACACGGGATGCTAAAAAGCGGTGCAAAGGTACACTTTTTTTTCGTCTCATGCAAGCATTTGACTGAAAAACAGCCACAAAAAAAATGCGCAGGGCTTGGCTCTGCGCATTTTTTTATTTAGTCGGTAAGCAAATGCTTATTCATTGCCCCAGCCGGGGTTCTGGGTAAGCTCTTTGTTCAGTTTGAGCTGAGATGTACCGATCGGATCAAGATATTCACGCTCTGTAAATGTGCGGACAGATGTACTGGCAGTGTTGCGGGCTGCGTCGATATAGCCGTCGGTTACAATTACGCTTGCAGTGAGGTCGGCAGGAGCGTTCGACACATTGGCACCCATTGCGATGGCAGGATACTTGGTGGTGTCGAGGAGCTCGAGCTGATGCCAGCGGATGAGGTCCCAGTAGCGGATATAGTTGTCGAACATAAGCTCGCAACGACGGCAGCGACGGATCTCCCACAGGAGGTTAGACACGCCCATGTTGTTGGCAGGGTCGGTCATGCCGCTGAGGCTCTCTACAGTCTGCTCGGGAAGACCGGCACGCTTGTAGAGTTTGTTGAGGGTCATCTTCATGTCGTTATTGTCGAGAAGGTTCCGTTCTGCACGAGCCTCAGCATAGTTGAGGTAGATTTCAGCCAGCCAGTAGAGGGGCGCGCAGGTGAAGTTCGAGCCGTCGAGGGTATTCTCATTGTAAGTCATGCCGGGGTTGATGAACTTGCAGATGGTGTAACCGGTGTTCGACGCGAGGGGGTCGGAGTTCTCACGGGCATGCATGCAGCCGGCGAAAGCCAGATAGGGGTCGATGGTCTGGGCAAGACGACCGTCGCGTACTGCGAGTGCATTAGCGATCGAGAGGTTGCCGTCAGCGTCGAGCACAGCTGCGTCGTCGGTGTTTTCAGAGGTAAGGGCTTTGGGCTTGCCATCTTTGAAGAGGTAAGCGTCGAAAGCGTCTTTGGTCATACCGGCGATAGGAGTGTTCGAGCTCAGATATTTGATCATCGAGTGACCGAGAATACCAAGCGAGTAACCCTTCATGAAGATTACCTCAGGGTTGTCCTGGAGGCTTACAAATCCGCGGGCAGCGTCAGCGGTCCATACGGAGTTGTAGAGCGAGCGGTAGTCATCGCAGAGAGTATAGCTGCCCATAACGGCGTTGCAGGCTTTGATTACTTCATCAAAGTACTTCTCTGCGCGGGCATTGTCTTTCTGATGATACTTGGCGTACGAAGCTTCGAAAAGACAGATTTCCGACTTCATGGCCTGAGCCATGTCGACACTGAATTCAATCTTATTGCTCTGCTGGGTGATGTTGGCCACAGCATAGTTGAGGTCTTCGAGAACGAAGTCCATCACAGTGTTGCGGTTGGTACGCTTGCCGTAGAGCTCGGGAGAGTTTACGTCGAGCACACCTTCGATCAGGGGCACATCGCCGAAGCAACGTACCAGATCCCAGTAATGATAAGCGCGGTTGAGGCGGGCGATACCGATGAAGTTAGCCTTATCGATCTCGTTGATTGAGCTGCCTTCAACACCTGTGATGATGGTGTTGATTTTGCGGATTACCTTGTAGGTTGCATCCCATACAGTGTTGTTTTCGGGGGCGTACTGGTATTTCCACTGGCAGAATACCACACCGGAGCCCGATGCGATTTCGGCGCACTGGTTGTCGCTCAGCGAGCGGTAATAGAAGTTATTGACCCACGAAGTACCGTTGCCGTAGCCGGTGAAGTTGCTGTAGAGGCCGTTGATCTGGTTCTCTACGTTTACGGTGTTATCCCAGTAGAGAGGCTGGTCGACCTGAGTGTCGAGCGGGTAGCGGTTGCGGTCGAGGAAGTCGTTGCAGCTTGTGAGCGACATACCTGCGGCTGCCAGAGCACCCATTATGATTACTTTATTGAATTTCATGATTTAAATTGCATTAGAAGGTTACCTGAATACCGAAAGAGAACGATCTCATGATAGGGCTGGTACGGCCGAATGCAGCCACACCTTCGCCGGCAGCGCGGTCGGCGATTTCAGGATCGAGTTTAAACTTACCTGCACCGTTGTAGATGAAGAAGGGGTTCTCGGCGCTGAAGTAAACGCGGGCCTTCTGGATGTAAGCCTTGGTGGTGAGGTTAGCAGGGATGGTGTAGCCGAAGGTGATGTTCTTCATGCGGAGGTAAGCCATGTTCACCAGGTAACGGTCGCTGAGAGTGAAGTTGTTGGTACCCTGGTTACAGGTTGCACGCATACGGCTGTTGTAGCCGAAGGCACCCGAGTACATTGCGGGGTAGTCGTTGTTCTGGTCAATCTCATAGCCGGTGATCACGCCGTTGGCGTCGGTGATGTACTTGTTGTAGCTGAGCTGATGCTCGAAGAGACCGTCGTTCTTGGCTGCGAAGGGAATGGTGAAGCTTGATACCTGCCACATCTTGCGCTGGCCGATGCCCTGGAAGAAGAGGTCGAGGTCGAAGCCCTTCCAAGATGCACCGAGACGGAAAGAGTATTCGTAGCGGGGCATTGCGTTACCTACAACCTTGAGGTCACCGTGGTTCTTCTCGGTGCCGACAGGTACGTAAGTATTTTCGGGGTTGTCATAGCCTGCGTCGCCGGGGAGATAGGTGTTGCCAGCGGCATCCTGCTTCATGTCGGGATTACCGTTGTTGATCACACCGTCGCCATTGAGGTCTTTGAATTTGACGTCACCAGGGCCGAAGGTGAAGGGATTGTAAGCGAGGTAGTCCTGGTTGGCTACACCTTCAGCATAGATCCACTTGCCGTTGGCATCCTTGCCGGAGAAGTCAGATTCCTCGAAATAGCGGTCATATGAGAAGCCCCAGATGTCGCCGTAGTACTGGCCTTCGTAGAAGCGGTAGCTGCCTTCGAGACCTGATACCCAAGAGTAAAGTATACCTTCGTCGTTGTTCCACTTGGTCACTTTGCTGCGGGCGTCGGCAAGAGATGCGTTTGCCCATACATTCCAGTCGCCGAAAGAGTGGTTGAAGCCTACTGAGAATTCCCAGCCGTTGGTGCGCATGTCACCGGCGTTGTGCAGAGGAGCCGAAGCACCGAGCACTGAAGGCAGAGGCATACCGGGAGCGAGCATGTCTTTGGTTTCGCGGGAATACCAGTCGAACGATACATTGAGTGAGTTCTGGAAGAAACCGAAGTCAACACCTACGTCGGTGGTGATGATACGTTCCCATGTCAGGGTCGAAGATACGAGCTTGGGAGTGCTGGCAGAGTTGATCTTGCTGCCGTTTGCACCGAGCCAGTTTACGTTCTGGCTGCCGAGAGTGATGGTGGGGAGGAACATGTTTGTACCTACGTTCTCGTTACCGAGGTGACCGTAAGATACACGGAGTTTACCATTGCTCCACCAGTCTTTGACGGGTTCGAAGTAACCTTCTTCAGAGAAACGGTAGCCTGCCGAGAACGAGGGGAAGAATGCCCACTGGCCGTTAGCGGGGAAACGGGTCGAACCGTCATAGCGGCCGTTAGCCTCAAAGAGGTAGATGCCCTTGTAGTCGTAGTTGATACGGCCGAAGAAACCGGCGGTTGCACGGTGGCCGTCGCCTGAAGTGATAGAGAATGAGCTTGCGTCAGCACCATCGGTAAGGTTGATTTCGGGGAGCGAGTAGTCAACAAGGCCGTATTTGTGTGCGGTAAGGTTGTTGTAGCGGTACTGCTCTGCGGTTCCACCGACCATTACTTTGAGGTTGTGCGAATCAGCGAAGCTCTTGGCGTAGGTTGCAAATACGTTCACAGTCCAGCGGTCGCTCTCGTTCTTCACCTTTGAAGCACGTGTACGGGGCTGCCCTGCGGTAGGCCATTCGTAGATAGAGAAGGCGTCGCCCCAGCCGTTCCAGCCCTGCTGAGGAAGCCATGCCATCTTCTGGCTGAAGTTGTATACATCGTAGGTGAAGTCAGCCTGCAGGTTGAGACCCTTGATGATCTCGGCATTCAACCATGCCTGGATACGGGTCGAACGGCTTACAGCCTTATCGGTGTGAGCCTGCATGCGGTTCATGATGTCGTTGCGGAAGGTGAGGGGCTCGTTGGTTGCGGGGTTGGTGATCCAGCCGTAAGTCTCCATGTAAGGAGCCCAGCGCCATGCATACTGGTAAGAGCTACGAGGTGTGTTAGGCTCGGTATACTCACGCTGAGTATAGTTGATGCGGGTACCGGCCTTCAACCAAGAGGTAATCTCGGTAGAGATATTTGCGCTGGCCATGTAGCGGCTCATCTTGTCGGGGTTGAAGTTTTCAAGACCCTGCTTGCCGTCGTAGCCGAAAGCCAGACGATACTGGGTCTTGCCCGATGTACCTTCGAGAGTCACATTGTGCTTCTGTGAAGGAGCTGCATTATTGAAGTAGAGTTTCTTGAAATCCCAGTCGGCATAGCGGATCCACTGGTTGCCTACAATCTTGTAGTCACCTACATTGCTGTCGTCAACATACTCGTGAAGCTCGCGGTAGTCGGTATAGCGGCCGTCGTGCTGCTCAGCCCAGAGTTTTGCCAGGGGAAGTACGTCGGTGTAGAGCATACCGCCAACCTCGGTCTTGGAGTTAGACGCGGTAGGATTGCGGTAGTAAGCCTGCAGAGAAGCCTCAATGTTAGGAACAGTGGGAGCGAAGTTAGGCAGAACCGTAGCCGAGCTCCATGCGAAGTTGTTGGTATATGATACAGATACTTTATCTTTCTTAGAGGCACCCTTGGTGGTGATAAGCACAACACCGAATGCCGCACGAGCACCATAGATGGCCGACGATGAAGCATCCTTAAGAACCGAGATGTCCTGAATATCTTCAGGATTGATGAAGTTGAGATTATCGACAGGAACACCGTCTACAACCAGAAGAGGGCTTGAGTTCTGGCTGTTAGAAAGAGTTCCGACGCCACGGATACGGATACCGGCGTTAGATGAGATGCCACCGTTGGTGTTGGTGATGGTAAGACCGGGAACAGCACCCTGGAGTGCCTTGGTCACGTCCTGTACGGGGCGGCTTTCCATTGTGCGGGCAACGTCAACGGTTGCTACAGCACCGGTAAGGTTGGCCTTCTTCTGTGAGCCGTAACCGATGGCTACGAGTTCATTGAGCTGCTCGGTAGTAGGCTGGAGGTATACGGTCATGCCATTGCTTGCGGCCATGGTCTCTGCCTTGTAACCTACATAAGAGATTTCGAGCATTGCACCCGGAACTACCTTGATTTTAAAATTACCTGCGTAGTCGGTTGCAACAGCATTTGTTTTTACACCCTTCTGAACGACACTTGCGCCAATAACTGGCTCATCGTTCTCGTCAAGAACGGTACCGGTGATTACCTGTGCCGTCTGACTCTGCTGCTGTGGAGCGGGAGCGGCATACGCAGCAAAACTGCTGCCGACCGGTAGGCCCGACATCAAGAGCAAAGCCAATACAAGAGACTTTCTCATAAATAATAATGTGTAATAATTGTGGTTTATGCTAAAAGGTTTAAGGGTTCGCCGCTGTGGCGAGATTGTTTTTGCGCGGCAAATATATACATATTTTCTCACACAACCACATTTTTTCGAGATTTTTTGCCCATAAGTGTAGAAAACTTGGGTTTTTCACCCTAAAAAAAGCGAGTCCGGCCCTTATTTCTGGGTCGGACTCGACTTTTTGGTGTCTTATTGTTAAATTCAGAGGGCTATCTTGAGCGTAGCTACACTGGCGTCGTAAACGGCTCGCACGATCACCATCTGACCGGCTGCAAGCACAGATAGATCAACTTCACTTGCGCCATTCGACTGGAGCAGGAGACGACCGTCGGCTGAGTAAACATATACATCGGCCGGGGATGCTGTAAACACTGTTCCGGCGCTGTAGGTGAGCGCGCCGCTGGCAATGACGTCGTTCACACCGGTCACTGTACCGGTCTTGCGGATATTGAACGACTTCAGTTCAATCTTGCCGAGCTTACTTGCATACAGACCGAACACATTCTTACCGGCCGGCACATAAATAGCCTCGCTTGCATCACCGGCGTCACTTGAAGGAGCTGCCTCGCTTGCTGCAAAATTGAATTTCTGCACCGACTCATCGGCCGAAACATATACCTTTGCCACGCTGCGAAGATCACCTACATTGTAAGAGGTGCCGGTCACGAGATCTACCTCGTAGTCATCGCCACCACCGGTGGTGACTTCAACTTCGTATATAGAGCCAGCCTCAAGCTTAAGGTAAGGAGTGAGGGCATAATCATCGGGAGCTCCGTTGAAATCATAGTACTGATAGAAGCCGAATACACCGCTGTAGTCAGATTCCCAGGCATACCAGTCATTGTTGAGGTTGAGGGTCTTCCAATCGGAGAAGTCGGTAGACTCGTAGGGCAAATCGAGACCCTGACCGACAAATACGCTTGTCTCAGGGGCGTCTGCCTCAGATTTACCATTCTCGTTGAATATCTCTACGCTATACACATAGTCACCCGACGAGGGAAGTGTGCTGTCGACATACGATGAAGTCTCCCCGGGGATGATACCTTCTACCGTGTCAATCAATTCACCGTTACGGTAAATATCGGCATGCGAGAGTGAGGCCAGCGGAAGACCGACAATATCCAATGCGGGGTTGGTCCATTCAAGAATCAGAGTAAGGTTTTCATCGTCGACAGAAGATACCTTCAGGTCGGCGGCAACCTGCGGAAGCACTGCCTGGAACGCTACTTCTATACCGGAGAACTTCACATAATTATAGTAACTGCTGGTGAAGTTGCCATAGTGATGCAGCACGAAGCAATAGTCTCCTTCCTCTTCGATGACAACAACCATCGATGCAGGCGAATCCGACGATGCATCTTCCACACCAACGACCTTCACGAAAGTCTCGGCTATGGCATGACGGTTGGTACAATATCCCAGTTCATAAGAGTTGGAGTTTGCGGTCATGTTAAAGTCCACGCGGTAATAGCCAGGAACGAGATGCATATACGGCGTAGCCACATAATCATCGGCCGGGGTCTCATTGTCGCTGTTTTTCGACACGAAGCTCGAGCTGCCGTAGTTCTCTTCAATCACCCAAGTCTCGCCGTCATCATTGGCATCCTCAATAGTGAACAATGCCATCTGATCTGCATTGCCAGGATTGAAGTAAAGTGTAAATGGAACGCTCACCTCCGGACGGCCCACATATCCGGTAGTAACCTGTGCAGGCGCGTCGTCGGTATTCACACCATTCTCACCATAAACAAGAACCTTGTAGGTATAGACGCCTGCCGAAGAAACCTCGTCGGCATAAGCCGTGAAGGAACCCGGGCGGGGATAATTGAAGGTTTCCACAAGCTCATCATCGCGGTAAAGTTCTGTACGGACAATAAGGTCGAGGTCAGCACCGGAGTTGGTAAGAGCCGGATTGGTCCAGCTGAGATTTACCATCAGTTCGTCGGTGCGGTCGGGCACGGCTGTAAGATCAGCCACCACAGCGGGCATCGGAACTACTTCCTTAAAGCCTGCATAGTGCACACGATAGCCCATATAGGAACCTTGGTCTGCGCAGGCATGGAAGGCTACATAATATGTGCCGGGCTCGTTGATGTCGACTACATAGCGGTCTTTATCCTCGCTTGAAAAAGAGGCATCTGTAATAGTATCGATAATCTTGAAGGTCGATAGATCGGCTGGATCTGTACCAAGCAAAAGATCCAGTTTGCCGTCAGCCCCTACAAGCACGTCGAGGGCATATGCGCCAGCCTTCTCTACTGCGAGAGCCGGAGATACGAGCCAGTTGTCTTCCTGAAGGCCCTCGCGGTATTCAAATTTCGCATAACCCTGGCTGAACCACGACGATTCATATTTATAATATGTCCATACCGAGCCAGAAGGATCGCCTTCTCCTGCGAAGGTAGTCCAGCCCGATGCGAAGGGGTCATCCTGGAAGAAATCGAGCGCGTAAGGGAGAGTCTCGCCTTCCTGCGATGGGCCCGGAGGGGTATCGGGAGTTTCGCCTCCACCACCGGTAACCGAGAAGTGTGTAAGATATAAGGTATACTGATCGGCCGCGCTGTAGCAGTTGACACCGAATATAACCTCGCCGTCTGAATCGGGAGTAAACGTAGCCGTAAACTCCTCGAAGTCTCCGGTATTAAGGTATGACGACTGATTGATAAGCACCGTACCGGCTTTCTGGGCATTTACGGTAGCCTCATCAGCCATAGTCACTTTGAAACTCTCTTTCTCGAAAGACCCACGCGTGCGAGCCCATATTGACACCGTATATTCTGTACCGGCCTTCACATCGACAGCCGGAGAGAACAGCCATGCATCGGCAGCCTTGCTGGAGTCGTAGGCCTTCATCGCGCCGGCGGTGGCACCTGCAACAGCAAACTGGGCAGTGCTTGACTCATTGTCGTTCGCCCAGCCTATGCTGCCTCTCATATTGTTGGCGGCTGTCCATTGCGGATCAAGGCTGGAGTAAGGATAAAAATCGGAAGTGTACGGCACCGCTACGCCGGCAAAGGCACATAATGCCGAGCCAAGCAGCACAGAGCTGAGTAATTGCTTCTTCATAGTGTGATAGTTTTTGGTTTTACGGAGTGCCCTGCCGGGCATTTCGCCCGGCAGAGTACACCGTCTATTTCTGGAACAGATAAAATCAGTTTACGGCAACCTTCTGTACCGAAGCGCCATTAGCCGAGGCTGCGCGCACGATATAGATGCCAGCAGGAAGGTTGAAGATCTCAGAGCCGTCGACACTTGCGGCAGCTACAACATGACGGCCGTCAGCGGCGTAAATATCCACAGTTGCCGATCCATTTACATAAACGCCACCCTTGACTCCGGCAACAGTCACATTGTCGGCAGCGTCAGCTTCCGCACCGGAATTCTTGGCAAAGGTCACACGGAGCTTTGTATAGATGCCCGGCATCTCGAAGGATGTGCTGCTCATAGTCTCCTCTTCATTCAGAGTGAAGGAAGACAGTCCATACCCGGCCTCAGGAGAGGGAACAATCGACAGAGTGCTGTACTTGGGCACTTTTGAACCGTGGCCATACTCCGTGCCGTCTTCACCAAGAACCTTGACAGTGCCATGGTTTGAGGGAAGTATGTCGAGATAAGCGAAGTCTGAGCCGCCGTTGGAGCCAACGTGCGAAGGCGTCCATCCACGGTCGAGGGCTATGCTTGAATCGGCGCGGTTGCCGTCGTTGGCAGCTTTATCGCCACCCTGGATCACAGCGAGGTTATAGCCGATCTTATTCTGAGTATTGTCATCATCAGGTATGGCCTTACGCTGCGGCAGCAGGTAATAAATATCATTCAGCTGATCAGCAGTAAATCCATTGCCGTTGAGATAGATTGTGTTCAGCAGAGCACACGGCGAGCAGTCGAGAGATGTAAGGCGGTTGTTGGCCACATAGAGTTTCTCAAGGGCCTGGCTGCCGGAAAGATCAAGCTCGGTAAGCTCATTGTTGGAGATGGAGAGGGTCCACAGATCGGAAAGATGCGAGATCTCAAGCGATGAAATAAGATTGCCGTCAAGGTTGAGTTCTTCAATAATATTGTTCTCGGTGAGGTCAAGCGAAGTCAGCTTGTTATTATTGGCATTGAGCCAACGAAGATATGTGTTCTGGCTCAAATCGAGCGAGGTCAAGGCATTGCCCTTCACGTTGAGATACTGCAATATCGGCAGACCGGTTACGTCAATTGACGTGAGCTGTGCGATACCCTCCTCTTCATCGCCGTATCCGTCGCTGTAAGCGTCGAGCCACATGAGCGAAGGCACACCTGAGAGGTCGAGGTTCTTGACAAGGGTGAAACTTGCGTCCAGCACTTCCAGACGCGGACAGCCCGAGAAATCGAGCTCGGAGATTGGATTCCAGTAAAGATTAAGGAATTTAAGGTCGGGGGCATTCGAGAGGTCAATTGAGGTTGCAGCATTGTCGTGAAGACCTAACCACTCAGCCATGTCGCCGAAGCCCGATATATCAAGGCCGGCAATCTCACCATAGATGGTTACCGTTCCGGTCGACGACGAGCCGTCGATACGTGTACCCTTGATTTCAGCACTGCCGGAAGTGTAGGAATACTGGCCAGGATATTCGGTGCCGACACCAGAGCCCCAGTCAACCCATACAGAACCATTGTAGTTCACCGTATTTACGAGGAACGACAGCGCATGGCCCGGCTCGGTGGTAAAGGATATGGAACTTTCTTCTGAAGTGAAGTTGACCTTAATCGTAGATGGGCCGTCGATTACAAACCACTGGCTGAAAATTTCCTTGCCGTTCACAGTGACGCTCTTGAACTTGCGTCCGTCTTCAGGATAAGGATATATGTGTACGGGCACACCCACACGGGCTTTATCGGTGACGCTCATCATGCTCTGGAAATAGCTTGGCTCCCATTGTGAGATGAGGAACTTGCCACCATCGGTAGAGTAGATGTCGAAGTCATAATCCATGCCAATGCCGAAGATAGGATAGAGACGGTCAACAGTTCCGGTGCGGTTTTCACCAGTATCGGTAGCTCCGTCGAGCGTCACGCTCACAAAGTCTTGCTTCGCGGTGCCGTTGCCGGTAATGTCGCACACCCACTTCATGTCGATGCTGGTTGCATAGGCGGTGTTGGCAGTCTCGGCATTCGAGCCGCTCAGCAACAGAGTCGGATCAGTATTATAGGCACTCTTGGCCTCAGGAAGAGTATGTATAGTGTAGTCGACGGTTGCCCCGGTCATGCATTTGTTATCGCGGAGATCGATAATACGCATGCGGCCGGCCTGCTGGCCGTTGAAGTCAACAAACTCAAGATCGGTGCCCGACGCACGGAATTCCTCAAGATAGGAAGCCTGCATCAGCATTACACGCGAAATCTTGGTGTTGGAGATATTAAGGTTACGCATCGAAGGGAAAAGGGTCACATCAAGCTCGCGAACCGGGTTGCCGGATATATTGAGCGTGCGTAGCTTCTTGTTGTTACCTAGATCCAGCGAAGAGATGTTGTTCCCGGAAGCGTAAAGCACCTCAAGGTCGGGGGCATTCGAAACATCGATACGCTCGAATTTATTATCAGATATATTGATGCTGGTCAGTTTCTTGCAGCCCGTAAGGTCGAGAGCCTTGATCTGCGAGTTGTTGGAAACATCAATGGAGGTCAGTTCAGGATAGCTGCCGAGCACAAAGGGTTCATCATCTGCGTCGGTCATCAGCATGTTGTTGGCCAGATTGAGGTTGTGGAGATTGGGGAGGTTGACCGGATAGAAGTGAGCGAGCGAGCAATTGCTCAGGTCTATGGTGCGGAGAGCCTTACGCGAATCTTCGGGCAGACAGATAAACACCGACCCGAGCTCGGGGCAATCGTTGGCATAGAAATACTCCAGCACCTCAAGGTCGCGGATATCAAGACAGATAAGGCCCGTGTTGCGGCCCACATTCAGACTCGTGAGCGTCGTACCTGCATTCTCCAGCGAGAGGGTCGTATGCTCATAGACATTATTTTCAAGTCTGTTATCGTTCAGGTTAAGTGTTTCAAGGGGAGTCACACCCGACAGCTGGAAGGTAACCAGCTCATTCTTACTCAGGTCGAGCTCGCGCAAGCGGGTCATATCGGTAATTTCTGCCGACGTGAGCCGCAGTTCATTGAGGTCGGCCTCAGTGACATTTCCTGAAATCTTGAGTGTCTCTCCTTCAATCACACCGTCGATCCAGCGGTTATAAGCCATCATGGACGGATCGACCGTGTACTTTAGTTCCACTCCATTTCCCCAGTCAATGCTGACTGGCGATGTAGCCGAGGCGGCATTGAGGAGGATTCGCACCTGCGTACCAGGCTCCAGAGCCGTGGTGAAGGTCATCGAGCCGGCACTGGCAGCCAATGCCGCAGCTCCTAAGAATGTTGAGAGTAAAAATTTCTTCATTGAGAAACGTGTAAAGGTGGTTAATTTGCGTGTCGTGTGCTACGTGATGACATCATGACCCCGCAAAGTTAATCACTGCGCTCGAATATCCAAAACATTCAAGGCCAAAATGGCAACCAAAAAGGCCATAAACGCAGATTTAAGTATATTTTAACATTGATTAACTCAGCCTTCGAGTTAAAAAATCTTATCTCACTGTTCCGATGAACATAACGCCCAGTCACGACGTTTTACATCCGAGAGCCATCAATAACCTCCAATATCACTCACAGTATACTTACCAACCAAAATTCAATAATATGAACTACGCTCCTCTTCAAGGAATAAAAGTGGTCGACTTCACCTCAGTTCAGTCAGGCCCTTCTTGTACTCAACTTTTAGCCTGGCTCGGTGCCGACGTAATCAAAATTGAACGCCCCGGTGTAGGCGACGCAACCCGAAAAGAACTCCAGTTCGATCCCGACGAACCAAGCTACTACTTCCTCCAGCTCAACTCTGATAAAAAATCCCTCGCACTCGACGCCGCCACCCCCGACGGCAAAGAAATCCTTACCCGCCTTATTAAAGAAGCTGATATTTTCGTAGAAAACCTCCACCCCGGTGCTATGGATAAGCTCGGCTTCAGCTGGGAAGTGGTACACAAACTTAATCCAAGATGTATCTACGGCACAATCAAGGGCTTCCCTGTCAGCTCGCAGTATGTCGACCTTAAAGCTTATGAGCCTATCGCTCAGGTAACCGCCGCAGCCGCTTCAACCACTGGCTGGTGGACCGGCGACAATGACGTGCCTACCCAGAGTGGCGCCGCCCTCGGCGACTCAAACACCGGTATGCACCTTACTATCGGCCTTCTCGCAGCCCTTATGCAGCGTGAGCACACCGGTGAAGGCGTGTATGTATATCAGTCGATGCACAACGCATGTCTCAACCTCTGCCGTATCAAGACCCGCGACCAGCTCACACTCGACCGTATCGGATACCTTACCCAGTTCCCCCAATATCCTAATGGTAAATTCGGCGACTTCGTACCTCGCTCGGGCAACACCGAAGGCAGTGGCGTGCTCGGATGGACATATAAATGTAAGGGATGGGAAACCGACCCCAATGCGTATGTATACGTAATCTTCCAGCGCGGTGCAAAAGACTTCGAACTCGCTTGCAAGGCCCTCGGATTTGAAGACTGGCTCACCAACCCCGACTTCAACACTGCCGATGCCCGCGACCGTCATAAAGACCAGGTAATTGCCCGTACTCAGCAGTTCTGCATCGATAAGACCAAATTCGAGGTTACCGAACTCCTCTCGAAAGCCGGTGTGCCTGTCGGCCCGGTTCTCTCTACCAAAGAAATTATGAACGACCAGTCGCTCTACGATGGCAATACCCTCGTCAAGATCGATCAGGGTGGCAAGATCGGTACATTCGTAACTGTAGGCGTACCTTTCACCCTCTCCAATTTCCAACCTTCATACGGCCCCTGCCCTACCCTTGGCGGCAACACCGACGAGGTGCTTACATCGCTCGGCTTCTCCGCTGAAGAGCAGGCACAGTTCAAAGCCAACGGCACCACGGCACCCGTTCAACCTAAAAAACAAGCATAATGGCAACCTCAGATACAAACACAACCCCTAAGGCACCTGAGTATCCCGAGCAGGTGACCGGCATGGACATACTCGTGCGGGCTCTCCGCATGGTAGGTATCGACACCATGTACGGCCTCGTCGGAATACCTGTCACTGAGCTTGCCTACCTTGCTCAGGACAGAGGCATCCGATTTGTAGGATTCCGCCACGAGCAGCAGGCCGGTATGGCAGCCGCCACTCACGGTTATCTGACCAAGACTCCCGGCGTACTCCTCACTGTTTCGTCGCTCGGCTTCCTCAATGGCCTGACGGCGACCGCAAACGCCACCGTAAACTGTTATCCTATGATACAGATCAGCGGATCGAGCGTACGCGAACCTATCGACCTTCAGCAAGGTACTTATGAAGGCCTCGACCAGCTTGCCATGGCCAAGCCGCTTGTAAAGGCAGCCTATCGTGTCAACAAGCCTGAAGATATTCCCACAGCTGTGGTAAGGGCATATCGCGCGGCCATCTCAGGACGCCCCGGCGGCGTTTACCTCGACGTGACCACCCCATGCCTCGGAGCCATAATGCAGGGCGCCGACGCCGACAAACTGTTCTACCAGCCTGTTGACCTCTGCCCCGCCATGCCTCCCGCCCCCGAAGCCGTAAAACGTGCGGCCGAGCTCCTCGCCGGAGCTAAGAAACCGGCCTTCCTCTTCGGCAAAGGCGCGGCATATGCGCAAGTTGAGGACAAGCTCAAGGCTCTTGTAGAGCGTACAGGCATCCCGTACTATCCCATGTCGATGGCCAAGGGCATACTGCCCGACAATGGCCCGCTGAGCGCCCTCTCGTGCCGCTCGACCATCATGGAAGAAGCCGATGTTGTAGTGCTCGTAGGCGCCCGACTGAACTGGTTACTCTCCCGCGGCCACGGCAAGTGGAGCGACACAGTCAAATTCATACAGCTCGACATCGATCCTGAAGAAATTGACATCAACCGGCCTATCGCAGCTCCTGTAGTAGGCGATCTGGCATCCTCGCTCGACGCCCTCATGGCCGCTCTGCCAGCCAAGATGAATATGGATCCTACCTGGGTACCGACCTTACAGGCACAGACCAAGGAGAAAAATACCAAATTCGCACAACGCCTGGCGGCAAACGCCGATGCCATGCCGATGAATCACTGGACAGCCCTCGGCGCCATTAAACCCGTGATGGCCGCCAACCCCGACGTGATTCTCGTCAACGAAGGCGCCAACACGCTCGATGATACGCGCGACACCCTCGATATGACATTGCCCCGCCACCGCATCGACTGCGCCACCTGGGCCATCATGGGTATGGGCATGGGCTCATGCGTAGGAGCCGCAGTGGCCACCGGCAAGAGTGTCGTAGCCATCGAAGGCGACAGTGCTTTTGGCTTCTCCGGCATGGATTTCTCTACCATCTGCCGCTTCAAGTTGCCTGTGACTGTAGTGATTTTCAACAACGGAGGTATCTACAACGGTATAGGCGTCAACATGGCCGGCAACGGCGATCCTGCCCCAACTACCCTCGACATCCATGCCCGCTATGATAAACTCGGCGAGGCGTTCGGAGCCAAGACTTACTATGTCACCACCCCCGCAGAACTCTCCCAGGCCTTGACTGAGGCTATAGCATCGAAAGCCCCGGCTCTGATTGACGTGCAGCTCGGCGCCGACTCCGGCAAGGAATCGGGCCATATCGGCTACCTCAACCCGGCCGCCCTCGAGAAAATCACCGTCTGATCGTCTAACTAATGAAAAGGGAGGACTTGCAGGTTCTCCCTTTTCAAATACTATTTATTTATGCTTCACATCATACTCTACGCGATTGTTCCTATATTCGTCGTAATGGCGCTGGGATTTTTCTCGGGTAAGGCGGGAGCCTTCTCGGGCAGTGATGCGCGCGTGCTCAATAAAGTAGTGCTTAACTATGCGCTGCCTGCGGCACTCTTCGTATCAATTGTGAAAGCCAACCGCTCGATGCTCGCCGTCGACGGCAAACTCACCATCATAGCATTTACAGTTCTGTTGGCGTGCTTCTTCCTTGTTTATTTCGTATTCAAGATGTACAAAGGCAACACCGCCTCCGACGCCGCAGTGTCGGCATTGATCAGCGGTTCGCCTACAATCGGCTTCCTTGGTTTCGCGGTGCTGGAGCCTATCTTCGGCACATCGGCTTCGGTAGGCCTTGTCATAGCTATAGTGGCCATCGAGGTCAACGCCATCGGTATTCCTCTTGGCCTCTGCCTACTCAACTCGGCCGACGCGGCTAAAGCTGCAGCCGAGAACGGCGGCAAGAAACCTAATCCTTGGATTCCGGTAATCAACGCGCTAAAGCAGCCTGTGGCCTGGGCTCCGATCCTGGCCGTAGTTCTGGTTCTCTTCGGCGTTAAATGGCCGTCGTATCTCGACCCGTCGTTCACCCTCATTTCAGGAGCCAACGCATCGCTGGCTTGTTTCGCCGCCGGTATCACTCTATCGTCTGTCAAGGTCGTATTCAACGGCCAGGTTTGGATGGGATCCTTCCTCAAACTGATAGTCATGCCTCTGGCAGTGCTCGCCGTTGGCCTCATCTTCCACATGGAGCCCTTCAACCTCAAGATGCTCGTGATGGCATCAGCCCTTCCGCCAGCCATGTCGGGCATCATCATCGCCAGCCGCTACAATGTATACGTAGCCACCGGCACATCTTCTCTGGCTGTGAGCACCCTGCTATTCATGGGAGCTTGCCCTATGTGGATCTGGCTCACCGACGTAGCCATCAAGATGTTTGCATAACAATCATACAGAATAACACATTTAAAGAGAGGCTTCATCACGAGGCCTCTCTTTCCTTTATCTAATTTCTCATGAAGTTATTTTTTCTTCGGCATAAGCGGTTTTTCAGGTCTGTTTCTGATCCACAGCGGTGAATCTTCCACCTCGTCAGGAGTGGTGAATTTAAGGACATTCACGGCTCCCCATTCGCCTTCGAAATTCTTTCCGGCAACAAGTATATAGCCTGATGACGACGGATCGAATTTATAGGACTGTCGGCAGGCTTTGTAGCGGAACCACATATCATCGGGCACCCCAGAGGCCGCCTCTGTCTTTACCTTCGCTTCAGCGGCTTCCAAACCGATTTCATCGAATTCGGCTTCTGTGAAAACTTCCGCCCTGAATTTCGCAGTTGCCTCATTCGGAGTCAGCCAGAAGGTCTGGTGAGGCACAAAAATTGTCTCCATGATATTCTCAGGGTTTGGAGTCTGCATCAGCATAAATTCTGTCTGTTCTATATTCACCCACGCGTCTCCGGCAACTCCACCAGCCGTCTGCACGGTATAAGCTTGCATTTTAGCGAGATTGCCATCAATGTCGATAGGCACAACACTCACCTGGTATGTTCTGGCAGGCTGCAGACCGTCGTAAGTATCAGTTGTAGATTCATAGAAGGTATTCCATGTGATATAATTCTTTATGTACT
Source organism: uncultured Muribaculaceae bacterium (assembly GCA_910586595.1). Lineage (GTDB taxonomy): Bacteria > Bacteroidota > Bacteroidia > Bacteroidales > Muribaculaceae > CAG-873. The sequence continues at coordinate 91,115 of CAJUJB010000001.1, forward strand.
CTTCTATACTTGCACAACCGAACAACGACCCGTACTGCATATAGCTATCCTCGATATAGCCTTGCTGATACACCACATATACATACGCGGCGCAATCGTCGTTCGGGGTCAATGTCACATCAAAGGAATTTTCTGTGACATTGCTGAAAGTAACGTCGACCGACGGAACACCCTCGGTGCTTCTGGGTGTCTGGAATGCGTCGGTGCTCACTTCACACATTGTTCCGTATTCATCGACACCTACTGTGCAGAACACATAGTTGGAGCCAGGTTCAAGCCCTGGAGCATCCACAGCCCCACCATCGGGGAACACTGAGTAGACATGTTTACAATTGGCATCTATATAGGAGGCTAATTTAGCATCTGTATCGTACAAAGCCATACCAGTCTCTGGAAGAATGGCGTATTTCCAGCCTTTGCAATCAGCTGTGCCATCCACGGAGATTACCACAAGACCCGCCTCTTCGTCATATTCCAGCACCTTCGTCTCAGCCTTCACCGGCCCTGCGACCGTGGCAAAGCTGATTGACTCCACTCGGTCGGTCATCATGGCTGTAGTACTTCCGTCGGCATTATGGAGAATCATTCTGTTTGGATCGGTCTGGCCGAAGGCTGCGAACGACAGGGCAGCCGCAAACAATGAGATGTACAGTTTTTTCATAGACATTATTTTACGAATTTATAATTTACTCCTTTTGCATTCACTATATAGAGGCCCGGCTCAAGAGAAGCGACATCAATAGATTCGCCATTGTGTGAGGGCATGGAGAGAACTACGGCTCCACTAACAGAATAGATGACCACCGGAGCAAGCTCACCGTCCAACCAGCCTTCAAAACTGAGATTCGACATGGGCCTGCTGTAACAGATTTCAAGATCATTCAATCTCTGGGAGACATTTTCAAGACCACTGAAATCTCCGAATGTAATCCGGTCAATCTTTGAAAGGGGGATGAGCTCTGAGGAGGCTGTGGGAGATTCGCTCACGCACAAGTTCCCGGAGTCAAAAGACAGACGCAGATCATCGGTCAATTCAAACACTCTTGGGCCGGAATCGGGCCCGGAAGTATGTACAGCCACACTTCGTGAAGCACATGGACTGGCTGACAGCATGGCAACAAGAAAGAAACTAAGCAGACATTTGTGCATATTGATAATTAGGATTAGGTTTACCTCGCAAATATATACACATTTAAAATACAAACCAAGCAACATGCAATAATTAGTCTGTATTTAACATCATTTAACCATATCACCTTTACTCTCCCGAGCCCCAACTCTAAAATTCGGGATTTTTCATACTACAACAGCTTTAAATCAATTCTATTATACATTGTTACGGGTGTGTTATAGTTTTTAAAATGTATATTTTTTGAAACATGGCAGATTTTTTCTAATTTTGTGCGATAAAGGGTTCTATACCCCGACTCTTCAGCACTATGAAAAAGATAGTTTTTGCCATACTGACTTTTCTGGCCGCAATCACCTGCGGTCAAGGCACTGCATATGGCGCGTCCGGTGAGCTCTTCGTCTATCCGGTGGCGCCCGACTCCATGACACACCTGCAGACCCGCTGCGACTATATAATCAGCCGCTTCTGGGATCGCTGCAACTTCGACCATGCCCTCCGCGAGCCTGAAAAATTCAACCGCGCCTTCGGCGATTGGATCAGCATAATGCCACATGCATCAGCTGACACCGTCCACGCGTCGATCGACCGGCTTCTGGCACGTTTTGTGAAGAAGGCTCCGGTTGTGCTCGAACTGGCCAGCATGGCCGAGAACTGGCTCTATTGCGACACAGCATCCATGCGCTCCGATGAGATTTACCTCCCGTTCGCACGCGCAGCCGCAACAAATAAAAAATTGTCAAAAGCCGAGCGCGCACGCTTCGAAGCCCATGTGAAAATCCTCGAGAGTAGTTCCCTCGGCTCAAATGTGCCGGCAATTCCGGTAATCTATCCCGACGGCAGCAAGGGCACCCTCGCTGACATCAACGGCGGCTCAATACTTATTTTTATCAACGACCCTGACTGCATGGACTGCAGCCTGGCCCGTGTGCGACTGAGCGCCGACTACAACACCAACGAGCTTATCAAGCGGGGAGAACTTACCATAGTGAGCATCTATCCCGGCGACACCGACGACGACAACTGGGCCAAAGCCGTAAGCGCAGCCCCGGCAAATTGGGTGACCGTCGCAATGCCCGCCGCAGACGAATACTTCGATCTACGCACAACCCCGGTATTCCTCTTCCTCAACTCGGCACACAAAGTGCTCGCCAACAACCTCGACACCGACTACCTTCTCGGAGCCTTCCGGGTTGCCAACCAGAATAGCAGCAAAGCGCAATGAGCACAAACTCAGAGACAACGGCAGTACTTATATCCGGTGGCGTCGACAGCGCTGTCACCGTACACCGTCTTGCAGAGAAGGGCGAGCCCATGCACCTCTTCTATATCCGCATCGGGCTTGACAATGGCGAAGGCGACTGCTCGGCAGAAGAAGACATCGAGATGTGCTCGCTCATAGCGCGGCAGTACGGCCTACCGTTCGACGTCGTATCGCTCCATCAGGAGTATTGGGATAATGTGATGGACTATGCCCTCCGCACGGTAAAAGCCGGCTTGACACCTAACCCCGACATAATGTGCAATTCGATAATAAAATTCGGTTATTTCGAAGAGCGTTGGGGCCACGAGTTCAAGCAGACAGCCACCGGGCACTATGCTTCGACCCTCTTCGACGAAGAAGGCCGCAAATGGCTCGCTACGGCAGTCGATCCGGTCAAAGACCAGACCGATTTTCTCGCCCGTATCTCAGGGAAACAGCTCAGCCATCTCATCTTCCCTCTTGGCGACATTCCCAAGGCCGACGTACGCCGCATAGCCATCGAAGCCAAACTGCCCAACGCCTACCGCCGTGATTCGCAGGGAATATGTTTCCTCGGCAAAATCAACTATAACGACTTCATACGCCGTCATCTCGGCGAACGACCCGGAGCAATCATCGAGATTGAGACAGGCCGCAAGCTCGGCGAGCACCGCGGCTATTGGTTCCATACCATAGGCCAGCGCAAGGGGCTCGGTCTCAGCGGAGGGCCTTGGTTTGTGGTACGCAAGAATGTCGCCGACAACGTGCTCTACGTTTCGCGCGGTTACGACACGGAGAAACAATATGGCCGTACGCTCCACTTGGGCGAGATGCATTTTATTACCGCCGACCCATGGGGTGAGGCAGCTCTCGCGCCCGACGGAGTGCCCGTAACATTTAAAAACCGCCATACCCCCGAGTTTTTCAGCGGTCGTCTGCGCAAGCTTGCCGACGCCGAGGGCGAATACGTTCTCGATTCCGATGTGAAGGTGCAAGGCATAGCTCCCGGACAATTCACGGCCCTGTATGACCCTGAAAGCCGCATATGCTACGGCTCAGGAATTATCACGGGCCGGTCATTATCACTATAAAAAAGGTGCCATGGATGAAAAAGTAAGTATCCGCGTTCTCGGACTCTCCTACAGCCAGCTGCAGTCGGGTGCCTATGCCTTGATCTTGGCAGAGAACAAGGGGCCGAGGCGCATACCGGTGGTGATTGGCGCAGCCGAAGCCCAGTCTATAGCGATAGTGCTGGAAGGCATCCGCACCCCTCGCCCCCTTACCCACGACCTCTTCGTAAGTTTCGCCCATACCTTCGGAGTGAAGGTGAAGGAAGTCTTCATCTACCGCTTCGAAGATGGCATTTTCTCATCAGAGATAACCTTCTCCGACGGCGACCGCACGGTAGCCATCGATGCACGCACTTCCGACGCTATAGCCATCGCGCTCCGCACCAATTCACCGATGTACACCACCCGTGAGATACTTAAGGAGACAGGTTTTGTGATAAACGATGACGAATTCACACGACCCGGAGCGCTCGACGAGAACGACCTTGAGCCGGATGCCGATGACACAGAGGCGGTGGTAGAGGATGATTTTGACTCGTATGCCGACCGCAGCGACTATCATGCCGAGCCCCGCCCCGAAAACTTTACTATAGAACAACTCGAAAAGACCCTCGCAGAACTTATCGAAAAAGAAGAATATGAAGAGGCCGCCCGCATAAGCGACATACTTCAGCGCAAGAAAGACAAGCTCTCGGGGAATACAGACACCAACACCGATATTTAATACTACATCATAATAATGAAAAACTTTAATCTCAAAGCCAGGCTTGCCACGATGAACTTCCTTGAGTTCGCCGTCTGGGGTGCATACCTTATCTCGATGGGCATGTTCCTGGGTTCTAATGGCCTTGGAGAATATGTATTCTGGTTCTATACCGTACAGGGCCTTGTATCCATCTTCATGCCTGCACTTATTGGCATTATTGCCGACCGCTGGATTCCGGCACAGATAACCCTCAGCCTCTGTCACCTGCTCGCAGGCGGATTCATGATCGCCACAGGCTTGGCAGCCTCATCGCAGCTCGCTGCAGGAGGCCCGCTTGAATTTGGTCAGATTTTCACACTCTACACCCTCTCGGTGTCGTTCTTCATGCCGACTATAGGCTTGAGCAACTCCGTAGCTTTCAACGGCCTTGAGAAAAACGGGCTCAGCACCGTCGACGATTTCCCTGCCATACGCACCTTGGGTACGGTAGGTTTCATCTGCGCGGAGCTCTTCGTCAATTTCGTATTCATCGACGGCGTGGCCATCCAGAACAGCTATACCCAGTTCTATACTTCCGGCATCCTCAGCCTCGTGCTCGCCGCATACTGCCTCACCCTCCCCGCCTGCCCGGTCAACAAGGGTGCGTCGCGCAGCCTTTCGGAGGCCCTTGGCTTGAAAGCCTTTGCCCTCTTCCGCCGTAAAGACATGGCGATCTTCTTCATATTCAGCATGCTGCTGGGCGTATCGCTCCAGATCACCAACAGCTACGGATCATCGTTCATCTACCACTTCACCGAGGTTCCCGGCTTCAGCAACGACTGGTGGGCCCGCAATGCCACCTTCCTTATCTCCATCTCGCAGTGTGCCGAGGCCCTTTGTATCCTTGCCATTCCCTTCTGCCTTAAGCGGTTCGGAATCAAGGGCGTTATGCTCATGGCAATGTTCGCCTGGGTTCTCCGCTTCGGCTTCTTCGGCATCGGCGATACAAGTTCGTCGGGCGTAGTGTTCCTCATTCTTTCCTGCATCGTCTATGGCGTGGCCTTCGACTTCTTTAATGTCTCAGGTGGCCTCTATGTTGATATGCAGACCGACCAGGCCCAGCGTTCGTCAGCCCAAGGTCTCTTCATGCTCATGACCAACGGCATCGGCGCTTCTGTCGGCACCTTCATAGCCGGCACCTGTGTGGTCAATAAACTTGTCAATGTTCCGGGTCTCGACGCCGTGCAGCAACTCGACGGCTGGCGTACCTCATGGTTTATATTCGCCGCATACGCGCTGGTGGTAGCCGTACTCTTCATGCTGATATTCAAAGAGAAGAAAGGCGCCATCACATCCCATAAGGTTAAAACCGCCGAAGATCTTCCCGAAGAATCAATCTAAAATTAAATGATACGTTTTTTCGCTCCCGACATAGCCCAGACCGGCCTACTTCCCGAAGGGGAGAGTGGCCACTGCGTGCGCGTACTCCGCAAACAGCCAGGCGACCTCATTGAGGTGGTCGATGGCAAAGGCACACTCTATCAGTGCCGCCTTATCGACGCCCATCATAAAGGCGCCTCAGTGGAAATAGTCGGGAGTGAACCTCTGCCCAAAGTATGGGCCCCGTATATCACTGTTGCGGTGGCTCCCACCAAACATGCCGACCGCATGGAGTGGCTCATAGAGAAACTCGTCGAAATCGGCATAGACCGCTTTGTGCCACTGCGCTGCGAGCGATCGGAGAGAAAAGAACTTAAGCGTGAACGCATCGAGAAAATAGCCGTATCGGCCATGAAGCAATCTCTCAAGGCCGTGCTGCCCCGCATCGACGACACCACCCCACTCTTCCAGTTCCTCAAAGAAGCCACACAATGCGACTGCGACCGTTTTGTCGGCTACTGCGACGCCGACACACCTCGTCAACTTCTCGCTAAAGCTTATCAACCGGGCAGAGACGTGACCATCCTCATCGGGCCCGAGGGCGACTTCTCACCAGCCGAGATCCAGGCATGCTTCGACGCCGGTTTTACAGCAGTCACCATGGGCGATAACCGCCTGCGGACAGAGACGGCAGCCCTTGTGGGTACTGACACAATCCATATTCTCAACCAAGCATTCTCACAGACAAACCAATGATAGAAAATCCACTCGGATACCTCACAGACAAACCAGGCTTTTTCCTCATAGCCGGCCCTTGCGTCATCGAAGGCGAGGAGATGGCGTTCGAGATCGGTCGCCACATCAAGGCTGTATGCGACCCTCTGGGCATTCCTTTTGCCTTCAAGGGGAGCTACCGCAAGGCCAACCGCAGCCGTCTTGACTCATTCAGCGGCATAGGCGACCTTAAAGCCCTCACTATTCTGGCCGCGGTAGGCCGCGAACTCGGCGTGCCTGTTGTGACCGACATCCATCAGCCCGAAGAGGCAGCCATGGCAGCCGACTTCGTCGACATCCTTCAGATTCCGGCATTTCTCTGCCGCCAGACCGACCTGCTCACGGCAGCCGCACGCACAGGCAAAGCCGTAAACATAAAGAAAGGTCAGTTTCTCGCACCCGAATCAATGCGCTTCGCCGTTGACAAAGTGCGTGCATGCGGCAACAACAACGTAGCCGTCACCGAGCGTGGCACAACTTTCGGCTACGGCGATCTCGTGGTTGATTTCCGCGGTGTACCCCGCATGCAGGAAGCCTGCGGATGCCCCGTCATAGTTGATTGCACCCACTCGCTGCAGCAACCCAACACTGCCGGTGGAGTTACCGGTGGCTGCCCCGAACTGATAGAGACAATAGCGCGTGCCGCAGTGGCAACCGGAGCCGACGGCCTGTTCATGGAAACTCACCCCGATCCGGCCTCAGCCAAAAGCGACGGAGCCAACATGCTACGCCTCGACCTCCTCGAACCCCTACTCACACGATTGGCTGCGATACGCAGAACCATCGACTCATTCAACGCATAAGAAGCCAAATGAAAATACGCACTATAGCCGCCGGCACCCTCATCGCAGCCGCCGCGTGGCTCGCGCCCGCAGCAAAAGCTCAATCGGGCATACAGAATCCTATGACGCAGGCCGTACTGGCCGTATATGCCGACGAACTCCGCGAGAATCCACGCGACTACAATATACTCATGGCCAGGGCAGACGAATACTACCGCCACAGTGAGTATATCCGCTCGCTCGAAGACGTGGACAAAGTTCTTGAATACGCACCCGAGACAGAAGAAGACGTGCGCCTGCGGGCATACGTGCTCCGCGCCGGCATCTATAACGAGACACATCGTCCGCAGCAGGCTCTCAGAGACCTCGAGGAAGCCCTCAAGATCGCTCCAGATTCTTACTCGGTAGTTTACCAGAAAGCCAATACCGAATACACGCTCGGCAAATATACAGATGCGAAATTCAGCTATATGAAGCTCGAGCGTCTCAACTCGCGCGCTCCCGAAGCCTATATCGGTCAAGCCCGTGTGGCCGTGAAGGAGAACAATCTCGGCACGGCAAACGAGATGCTTGCCAAAGCCGTGAATCTTGACCCCAACAATGCCGAGACTTATGTGCGCCGCGCATCTGTGCGCAAACTTATGGGAGACCATAACGGAGCTGTCGATGACCTTATTCTCGCCCTCAGCGCCGACAATAAGCACAACCGCGCAATGACCGAGCTCCTCGACTACGGCAACACCAACTACCCCGCCGCAATGGCCGGGCTCTCGAACGCTATTGCCCAGGCCCCCCAGGTTGGTATGTTCAGATACATACGCGCCGTCATCGCCCAGGCTCACTTCCATTACCTCGCCGCCATACAGGACTACCAGGCTATCCTCGACGAGAAACTCTACAATTATCACGGCATCTATGCCTCAATTGCAGAATGTAACTTCGCCCTTGGCAACTACGCCGAAGCGCTCGACAACATAGACCGCGCCCTCTCGATGATCCGCGACAACGCATCTTACTATGTCACCCGCTCGCAGACACTCCGAGCCCTCGGCCGCTATGACGAGGCAATCAAAGCCGGAGCCGAAGCCCTCGCGGTCGACCGCCAGTCGAATGATGCCCTCGTCGAAATGGCTATGGGCTATGTCTGCACCGGCAACTACGACGAGGCCTCCAACCTCATTGGCGAGGCCATGCTGAACGATGCTGAAAGCTCACGTTACCCCATGCTCCGCGCGTGGGTGATGGAAAAATACCTCAACAAGCCCACGGCAGCCGCCCAGCTCTACGAGAAGGTGACGGAGATGGATCATTATTATATCGACAACCCACGCTCACTCAAGGGTTTCGCCTTACTCTTCCTCGGTCAGACCGAAGCCGCGACCCGCTGGATGGAAAATATACTGCGCACCGTCACTGATTATGACGGGCTCATCCATTACTACGGAGCTTGTTTCTATGCACAGGCCGGCGACATGACACGCGCAATGAAATGCGCCGAAGAGGCACTCAACCTCGGCTATGCCAACTATCACAACTGGACAGAGGCAATCGATGGCCGTGTGAATGTAGGCCCGCTGCGCGACGACCTGAAATTTCTTAACATGCTTCACCGCCACGACGCAATTTTTGGTAAAGAATAGTTAAAACTCACCCAAGGGTGTAACAAATCTCACCTGTGTGCGTCTAACATACAGATTGACTCACATAGGTACTGAAAAATAACTACTTTTTCCTGAGAATTGATTGATATAATTGCCGGCGTCAGGGCTGAGAAGCACCAGACGCCGGTATAATTTGTTTATATAGTAAGATTACATAACTGTATATAGACCCATGATCATAGCATCTGAACTCAGAAAAGAAAATATAGCCCAGTATCTGCTCTACATGTGGCAGATCGAGGACATAATACGCGCCAACAAGCTTGACATCGACAAAATCGACCAATCGGTGATAAGCCGCTTCCCGGCCGACCGTCGCAAAGAAATCTATGAGTGGTATGAATCACTCATCGACATGATGCGGCGCGAGGAGGTGACTGAAAAGGGGCATCTCCAGATGAACCGCAACATTATCGGCTCTTTGGCCGACCTCAACCGGCGCATCATGGCCGACCCGGCGCCACGATTCGATGACTACCGTAAGGAATTCTATGCCACACTGCCGTATATTGTAGAACTGCGGTCAAAAGCCGGGGAAGACAAAGCTGGAGAAATAGAGACCTGCTTCAACGCCCTCTACGGCCAGCTTATGCTCCGTCTGGCAAAGAAAGAGATAAGCCCCGATACAGCCAAAGCCTTCGAGCAGATCTCCAAGTTCATAGCCATGCTCTCGCATTACTATGCCCTCGACGAGCGCGACGAGCTATTCAAAGACGACGATAAAAAATAAGCCCTCCACAAATACCGCATTGCTGGCTTGCAAGATTCTGTTTTGCAAGCCAGCGATTTTTTTATTAATTTTGCGTGGTTAAATCACCTAAAGCTCATAACCTTATCTACATTAACCTTAAGCATGAAAAAATTACTTTGCTCTTCGATATGCGCTGCAGTGGCCCTGATGGGGCCGGCATACGCAGTCGGCGTACAACATCCGGCACAATTACAAGTTCCGGCCAAAGCCTCAGCACTAAAAAGCCCCACAGAAGGCGTAATCACCCACGACTTCGTGCCTGAAACTGAGATGAAAAAAGATCTGATGCAGATGCTCGCCGACTTCGCCCAATATATGACCGACAATGTGCAGACCATCAGCGACGTCAACTCAGAAGGCGACGCCATGATCTCCTTCAAGGGCGAGAATACTCTCGGCAACAACGAGCAGGGCGTCCGTCATAATGCCGACATGTCGATGATATGCGCATTTTTAGTAAAGTACGCCAAAGGGTCGGTGACTCTTCCGGCAGGCATTACCTGGGATAAAGTTGAAGACCTCGCCCGCAAATCGCTTGTATACTCCTACTCCACTCATAAGGCCAACAAGCTTTACCCCTGCAAGAATAATACTTACTGGGGATCGACCTCGAAAAACGACAATCAGTGGGAGTCGTCGCTATGGGCAATGTCGGTAGCCTACTCAGCATTCTTCCAGTGGGATAAACTGAGCCAGACTCAGAAAGACCATATCCGCGCCATGCTCGTGGCCGAATGCCAGTACGAGCTCGAGCGCTCGATACCCACCGGTTTTGCCGGCGACACCAAAGCAGAGGAAAACGGTTGGGAAGCCGACATTCTTGCTGCCACACTCGGCCTGTTCCCCGACCACGAGTTAGCGCCGAAATGGTATGATCGCCTTCGCGAATTTGCCATCAACAGCTACTCACACCCCGACGATGCCGACAATAAGACCGTGATCGATCCGGAATATGACAACACCACCGTAGCAGACCTCTATATCGGGCCTAACCTCTATGACGACTACACGCTGCAAAACCACAACCTCTTCCATACCAGCTATCAGAATGTGGTGATGCAGGAGCTTGGCGAGGCAGCCCTGGCCTTGAAGTTATTTCAGCTCGGTATCCATGGCGAAGAAAAATGGCACACCAATGCCCTGATGCATAATAATCAGGCTGTGATGGACGAAGTGCTCAACCACCTTGCACTTGCCGACGGCGAGCTGGCCATGCCAAACGGAAACGACTGGAGCCTCTTCCTTTTCGACCAGATAACCTCTTACTCAACCATGGCATGCTTCCTGAGCGACCCCAACGCCCTCTTCCTTGAGAATATGGCCTACAAATATATCAAAGCGCGCCAGACAACCACCGGCGACGGCTCATGGCTCCTCAGAGCCGACGTAGGCGGCCGCCGCATGGGCGTGGAAGGTCATCGCGTGATGATGAGCTGCCTCATGCACGAGGTTTTGTCGACCGCAGATCTGACACCTTCCACATGGGCGGACTTCATGAGCAACTATGGCGCCACCAAAATCTTCCCCTGCCAGAACGTGATCCGCTCATCGTCGCCATCCAGATTCACAACATTCTCCTGGAGCACCGGTTTGAAGAGCTACACAGGCTATATCGCCTCGCAGAATCCTGACAACAACAAGATCGTCGTACCCTACCGCGCCAACAACACCGGCAACTTCCTCGGATGGTATACCGTAACGGGCAAGAGCACTGACGCCAGCCCAGTGGTCAGCGGCATCTACAAGACCACCGACAACTCGTATGTGATGAACGGTGAGCTGAATGTCAACGGCGCCACGCTTAACAACCGGTTTGCGATCTACTCCACCTCAGGCAATGCCGTAATCTACATTGACCTCGTACGCGGAGCCGCCGATGCCACCATCAGCCGCGAAGCCGGAGGCATGATGGCCATCAGTGTCGACGAATTTACCAAAACCGCCCGCACAATCTACAGTGCCGACAATGAAGGAGGAAAACAACTTGACGGATCAACTCTTGAAACTTTTGCCTCCGACTGGGCCAACATAGACAATGAACTGGGATTTGTAGCCCTCGGAAACAAGGGAATGGCATTCGGCGAGCGCGCGAACAACAACTCCATCATGACAGCCAAGTTCATTCCGCACTACAGCGGAACATCGCGCACGGTGAAATCCGGTGAGCTTGTCGATGCACGCGCAACCATCTACTATACTTCGGTAGATGCGGCAACTACAAAAAGCCTCCGCGACAAGACCCTCATCCTATCCTCCGCTATGCCCGAGGGCTGGAACGGAGTCATAGCTCCCGACCCCGACGGAGTATATTATGCCCTTTTCTCCAACTTCTCAAGCATGGAGCCATTTGCAATGACTGAGGGGCTGACTCTTGACGAAGGCGCTCCGGTATTCTCTGTAACGACGACCATCGCCGACAACAAATCTACAGCGACCTTCATCGAGCAGCTCAACAACTCCCACGCCGACGAGCTGCGCGTATTTGTAAAAGGTACAGAGCTTACAGCCGTACAGGAGAAAGATGATGCCAACACCATCTACCTCCGCAACAATGCGTCGGCCGAAGCGACTCCTGAAGTCACCTTCCTTACCGCAGGTGGACGTGTGAGCAGCCAGGTAAAAATCGCGGCGGGCGCTACAATGAAAATAAGTGTCGCCGACGGCAAGATCAGCTCGGAAGATGCAGAAATGCCCGTAGACGAAGAGAATACCCTCACCGCCGGCTATACCGACGTAACCTCTCTTCTTCTCACCAACGCCGGCTTTGAAGAAGACTCGACCTACGGCAAAGAAGGATCGGCAAAACTCGGCAGCACCACTTATGATCCCTGCTATATCAATGAAGTGGCACCTATCGATGCCAATGTGCCTAACATTCTCCCCGTCATAGGTTGGACAAACGGCACCTCCATGCAGTCGTCGGACGGCAACCGCCCCTACCGCCGCATGTATTCCATGCCCTACAGCACACTCATGCAGTGCGTAAGCGAAGCCGGTAATTATGCAGCCTCCTGCTCACCGCAGATCGGCGATCTGTCGGTAGGCAAACGTTGTCTCACCGTGCTCAACTCATGGGCAAAGGGAAATAACCGCATCACACAGACAAGCACACCCGGCGCTGGAGACTACCGCGTCCTCATCGACGTAAAATATGAATGCCCCAACCAGACCTCCAACGAGGGAGATGTAGTAAACACTTCGGCCAACATCAACACCTCGCTCACCGGTGTAAGCTATGGCTCGACCGAAGATTTCCGTTATCCTTCAGCAGCCTCAGCCTGGGAAACACTCGTATTCGACCTTACACTCGACGGCGCCACACCTCTCACCATCAGCCTTGGCTACGGCTCATCGGCAGAAGCCGGCGCAGCCAATCAGACATTGCTGTATATCGACAATGTGCGCATACTCCGCAAAGGCGATGCCGGAGCGGTACTCCCCACTATGTCTGGAGCAGAGACTCCCGCTGATATTTATACCTTATCCGGCATACATGCAGGCACCGACGCCTCAGTTCTTGCCCCCGGCATCTATGTGCAGGGTGGAAAGAAAATAGTCGTGCGCTGACCATCCAGCCCCAATCGCTGACATAACGAAACTCGCCCCCTCCTGGCCGAAGCCTGGAGGGGGCGACTCATCGAGGAGAGGGAGAAAGAGATTCAATCTTCGCTGAATACCTCGCGATGAAATTTAGGCTCGACAACTTCGGCTGCCGCACGAGAGGCGTAATCGCCCTCTGTAGAGATGAATACCCAGTCAATATCGTCGAGACGACGCAGATCGCTCACGAAGAAAGCTTCGGAGTCGGGCGAGCCCACCACGATCACACGTGCCACACCGGCCTCGCGTGCTGCATGCACGGTGTCGACAAAGTACTTGAGGGTAAGTTCGTTGGTATATGCGTCATGAAGATCGTCGTTATAGGTAAGCACAGCGTCATGATAGCCTTCAAGAGCTTCGACTACGCGCTGGTGCTGCTCCACGGGAAGGTGAGTAACCGTAAGACGGGTATCTTCAATCATCACCTTTTCGGGGAAATCAACCATAGCGTTTACCGCCAGACCCTGCGCAAGCAAAGATCCTAAAACGTCGCCGAAAACATGGTTGGTTGTGCCGAGTAATGCAATTTCTTTCATAGTTGAAGTAGTATTTTTTGTTCTGATATAGAAACAAGCGCAGAGCCCCGTATGTTCACTTAAATCCGGCATTCCGGCCCACGATTTCATTTTTTATGCGTAATTTTGCAGCCAGAATCACGCTATAGCACATATGTCAAAAGTTAGTCTGGGCCGCGGTTTGCTCGGCCTATCGCCGGTCATAGTTTTTCTTCTTCTCTACGTAGCCGTCTCCTTAGCCGTCGGAGATTTCTACGCCATGCCATTCTCGGTAGCCTTGCTGGTTGCCTCCGCATGGGCCGTTGCTGTAAGCAAAGGGCCTTTGGCTGCCAGGCTCGACACATTCTCGCGTGCCGCCGGCCACTCCAACATCATCTATATGATCTGGATTTTCATACTTGCCGGCGCCTTCGCATCGTTGGCCAAGGAGATCGGTGCGGTCAACGCAACTGTAGACCTCGCACTACGGCTTTTACCCGCAAGTCTTGTCGTACCTGGCATGTTTGTGGCGGCCTGCTTCATCTCGCTTGCCGTCGGCACCTCAGTAGGCACAGTGGTGGCACTCGCGCCTCTGGCCTCCGAAATAGCTGATTCCACCGGATTGAGCACGGCCTTCATGATTGCCGTAGTCCTCGGAGGCGCGTTCTTCGGCGACAATCTGTCGTTCATATCCGATACAACTATAGCCGCCACCCGCTCGCAGGGTTGCGACATGTCGGATAAATTCAAGGCAAATGTGAAGATTGCCCTGCCGGCGGCAGCCGTCACGCTGCTTATCTATCTTGTCCAGGCCCGCTCAGTGGTTGCAACCGGATTGAGCACGGAGTCGGCCGCATGGTGGCTCGTATTGCCATATCTTATTGTCATCGGCACGGCCATTGCCCGACTGAATGTCACCGTGGTGCTGACACTCGGCATCATTTCAGCCATGTGCATAGGGCTTTGGCAAGGGCACACCGCTCTTGAGCTATGCGGCTTCATGGGGGCGGGCATAGCCTCGATGGGCGACCTCATAGTGATTACCCTTATGTCGGCAGGGATGCTTGGACTCGTCAAAGCGTGCGGAGGCATAGAGTGGTTGCTTCAGACACTCACAGCCCGTCTGCGCGGCAAGCGTGGAGCCCAGGCCTGCATCGCCACGCTTGTCGGACTGGTCAATCTCTGCACAGCCAACAATACGGTTGCCATCATCACAGTAGGCTCGCTCACACGCGAGATTGCGAGCCGCTTCGGCATTGCCCCACGGAAAAGCGCATCGCTCCTCGACACGTGCTCATGTATAGTGCAGTGCCTCATTCCTTATGGAGCACAGACATTGCTGGCAACCTCCTTGGCAGGAGTATCGCCAGCTGCTCCGTTCACATATCTCTATTATCCGTGGGCGTTGGCTGTGGCCGTAGGCGTGTCGGTGCTTATTCCTGCAAAAGCAGGTTCAGCAGGCCGTCGACACTGAGGCCCACGAAAGAGTCTAACACAACATCCGCCTTGTCGGTAAGCGTATGGCGTGGATTGGTGGTAGCCAGAGCCACAACCTTTCCGCCAGCGGCCCGACCTGCCTGAAGGCCTGCGTATGAGTCTTCGAAGACAATGGCATTCTCAGACGGCACACCCAGACGGGCTGCGGCCTTCATATAACCTTCGGGGTGGGGCTTGGAGTGAGTCACATCGGCATCAGTAAGCACCTCTGCGAAATAAGAACGGAAGCCGGGATGAGCGGCAAACAGCTTCTCCATTTTCTTAGTGCCGCTGCTGGTGACTATAGCCGCCGGAATGGAATGCGCGCGCAGATCTTCGAGGAATTCGAGTACTCCGTCAAAAATAATATACTGCATCGCGTCTTCATACGCGTAAAGCTGCCGGCATACGTCGGCCTGCACATCGGGGTCGGGAAAATATGTATTGAGTATACCCGGCAGGGTGGTTCCCTTTATTTTAAGCGCGAAATTTTCGATTCCGGTAGGATGGGTACTCTCGATATCCGACCAGATCTGTGTGTAGATTGTTTCGGTGTCAACAAGTACACCGTCAAGATCAAAGAGTGCTGCGGTAGAGGTTTTCATTGTCAATCAGAAGTTAGCGATACACCATCGATGTCTGCCAACCGCGATCGCAGTGCATCGGCATGGTCGAGACGTATACGCAGGGTCATAGAACAGGAATTATCGAAATGTTGCTCGACCACCGCGGCTTCGCCGCTCTTGGTAAGCTTCATCACGTCGTTCATGGCCAGATAAGGAAAGGTGAATGAAATGTCGGCCATATCGTGCCGCTCTTCAATAACAGAAGCTTCAATAGCCAGCCTGGCCGCCTCACGGTAAGCCGCGATAAGGCCCGAAGTGCCGAGTTTGATGCCTCCGAAATAGCGCACCACCACAATCACTATGTCGGTGAGCCCGAAAGAATTTATCTGCCCGAGTATGGGCTTGCCTGCAGTGCCCGACGGCTCGCCGTTGTCACTGCTCAGGAAATCGACGCGCGCCGATCCGAGCATATATGCCCAGCATACATGGCGCGCGTCGTAATATTGCTTCTGGTAACCTGCCACTACAGCCTTAGCCTCTGCCGACGACTTTACCGGATGAGCAAATGCAAGAAATTTACTCATCTTCTCCTTGAATATGGCTTCGGCGGGGGCAGCTATAGTATGGTAGGTATCCATGCTTGGTATATCAATACTGATGCGACTCAGATTTGAGTTCTTCGTCGGTAAGAGGTTTGGCATTCATCTTGCTCCATACATACCATATGTATGCGAGTACGAAGGGCACAAGGACAGACACCCAGCTCATGGTCTTGAGGGTAAACTCAGACGAAGAACTGTTTGCGAGTGTGAGCGACGACTGCGGATCGAGCGTTGACGGCAGATAGGCGGTATTGGCATATCCGGCCAGACAGAAGAGCACAACCACAACAGCAGCCACACCAAAGCCGGCATACCAGATGCCAGCGCGCCAACGAGCGTCGAAGGCCGCGCGGAAAATACCATAGAGGGCCGCAACCACACCGATTAAGAGCACTACAGCGAGCCACCACATGCCGAGAAGGTTGTGAAGGTAGAGATAGGGCTCTGCGACAAACGTGCCGTCAGGCATCTGGCGAAGACCTGTGGCCGTGAGCAGCACGACAAGGAAGGCTACAAAAAGGACGGCAAAAACGAGGCCATTGATCAGGGCTTTGCGGCGCATACGGCTTGTGAATGCTTCATCGCCACCGATATTGTTGATAAAATACAGAGATGCCATGGTGCGGGCGAGGAAGAATACGGCGAAGCCAAGAAGGAGATTCTTCCAGCAGGCGATTGCCTCAAGACCATGCGAGGGTGCCCACTGTGAGATGACCGGAGCAGCCACATCGAGTATATTGGTTTTGGTAACGCTGAATGCCCCACCGAAGAAGAGCATGGCAACAGCAACGCCAAGCAGGACACAACCTACGAGCCCGTTGAACATAAGGAAGGTGTCGTAGACACGGGTGCCGTAGATATTGCCACGCTTGCGGCGGAACTCGTAGCTCACAGCCTGGAGCACGAAACTGAGCAGAATCAGCATCCAGAGCCAGTAGGCTCCGCCGAAACTGGTGCTGTAGAAGAGGGGGAATGATGCGAAGAATGCACCACCGAACACCACAAGAGTGGTGAATGTAAATTCCCATTTGCGGCCAAGAGAATTCACCATAAGCTGACGCTCAGCCTCTGTGGCCTTGCAGTAGAGCATCGACTGACCACCCTGCACGAACAGCAGGAAGACGAGAGCCGCTCCGAGAACGGCGATAAGCAGCCACCAATAGGCCTGCAGTAATGCGATTGTTTCCATATCCGTGCGATTAGTGTTTAGGTTGTTCGATATTTGTTTTTGAAGCCGAAGATATATAGCGGAGCATGATGCTTACCTCGGCGATGAGAAGACCGGTGAAAATTGCTGCGAAAATCCAGAATGTCAGCTTCACAGATCCGACCGGAATACCGGAGATGGCAGCGGTGGTAGGCATGAGATCCTGAATAACCCAGGGCTGACGGCCGACTTCAGCTACAATCCAGCCCGACTGGCTGCATATCCATACCACTGCAATGGAAATCATGCCAAGCCAGCAGAGCCAAGGTTGCTCAAGGATTTCGGCACGGCGATAACAGAGGAACAGAAGAACGACGAACAATGCAAGCAGATATCCACCTGCGATAACCATTATACGGAATGAATAGAAGGTCATGCTTACATTGGGCACAGCCGCCTCCGGAGAAGGCAGGTATCCGTAGCCGAAATAAGGGAAGTTTTCTTTTACCTTGGCCGCGGCAATCGCCATAGCCTCGGTGTCGCCCACCTTACGGGCTTCATCATAATCACGGAGTGCCTCTCTGGCGGCAAGACCGATGGCCATCTTGTCGGCATAACTCAGACCACGGACTGTATCGCCATCCTCAGTAAGGCTTATGCCGTTGATGAGGTCGTTGATGCCGGGTACAAATCCATGTGTATGGCCGTAGATAAGCAGCGAAAGACCATAGGGTATATCGACATTGAACAGCATAGGGTCGTCGGGAGTACGTTCACTCTCGGGTTTGAGAATGCCTACACCTACCAGATCCTGACCTACAGAGCCATTATAGAGGCCTTCCATAGCGGCAAGCTTCATGGGCTGAACGCGTGCGACCTGCACAGCCGAGCCATGGCCTGTCCAAAGTGTGAGGAGTATGCCGGCAAGCCCGACCCATGTACCTACCGTCATCGAGCTCTTGGCAGCCTCGATATTGCGTTTGCGCCAAAGCAGCCAGCTGCTGACACCGACAACAAACACACCTGCGAGACACCATCCGCTGAAGACGGCATGGAAAAATTTATTGATAGCCACGGGGCTAAGTGCCACCGCGAAGAAGTCGCTCATCACGTTACGCATCTGCGCAGGATCGAATTCCATTCCCACAGGCGACTGCATCCACGCATTGGCAACCAGAATCCAGAGCGCCGATAGAGAGACACCGAGAGCTGTGAGCCAGGTAGAGGCAAGGTGGAAGCCACGGCTTACCTTATTCCATCCGAAGAACATCACGGCCACAAAAGTCGCCTCCATAAAGAAGGCCAGAATGCCCTCGATGGCAAGCGGAGCACCGAAAATATCACCTACGAACCAACTGTAGTTCGACCAGTTTGTGCCGAACTCAAATTCGAGGATAAGGCCTGTAGCTACGCCACAGGCGAAGTTTATACCGAAAAGAGTCATCCAGAACTTGGTGATTCCTTTCCAACGCTCCTGTCCGGTGCGGACATAGAGAGTCTCCATAATGGCCACAATTACCGACAGACCGATGGTGAGCGGCACGAAGAGCCAGTGGTACATGGCCGTAAGGGCGAACTGCGCCCTCGACCAATCGACTACTCCTAACAAATCATTCATAGTACTTAGATTTTATGAGTTTTAGGTATTTATTACTTTTCTACAAGCGCGCTGCGCACGGCGTCGGCCCGCTCTGCATCGGAGTCATACTCAGAAGCAAGAATATCCGGAAAAAAGAAGATTTTCAATATCGCGAAGAAAATCACGAGTTTTACTATGATCAAGGCCCACAGACTGCGTCCGACGGTCATATTGCGGAATCCGTCGACATACATAGCCAGCGCCCGGCTCCAGAAATTTTGCGGTACAGCCATAGGCGATCAACTAAATTTTGGGAGGGATATTTGGAGTTATATGTTGAGGAGGTTCCTCCCGGGTCTTATGGATGAGCGAATGATCTGGCGCCTTCATCTTGACCTTTAGCTCGTCGAAGCCTTTTCCATAGACTCCGTTGACATTACATTGGGTGGTGAAGGCCTCTGGGTCTATAGATTTGATTATACGCGATATGTTCACCGACTCTATCTTGCGGCACATCACAAGCAATACCTTCACCTCACGCTTCGAGTACCATCCCATACCGGTGAGCACAGTACAACCGCGCTTGGCCTCGTTGTTGATGGCGGTGGCTATTTCCTGCCACTTGGTTGAGAAGATTGTGAACTGCACCGCCTGGCGGTTGGTGTTGATCACCATATCGGCCACATACGAAGCGAGGATGAGCACCACAAAACCGTAGATGACCTTATCTATCTGGTGGAAGAGGAAATACGATGAGGAGATGATAATATAGTCGGTATACAACATCATGCGGCCTATGCTCACGTTGGTGTATTTCGAGACCATGGCCGCCACAATATCCGTGCCGCCGCTTGAGCCATTGTGGGTGAAGGCTATGCCCACGCCCATACCGGCGCACGCACCACCGATAACCACATTCATGAATGGCTCATGGGTAAACCCGTCGGCAAACAGGGGTTGAAAAATGCCTATAAAAACCGAGATCATGGTGGCCCCGTAGATTGTGCCGATCACAAACCTCTTACCCACAACCTTATATGCTATAGCAAGCAGAATAAGATTAAGTGCATACTGCGAGATGGCTACGGGAATACCTGTTGTAAGATAGATGATTGTGCCTATACCGGCCAGACCGCCTATGACCACCTTCTCAGGGAGGATAAAACCGCAGAAACCAAGGGCATAGAGGGCCATGCCGAAGGTTATGAAAAAATAGTCGCGCGCGGTGCGCATGATATGTGTTCTGTTTATCGCCATAATATTGCCGTTGCATTGGCCCGACAAATTTACATAAAATATCGCGACTTTTAAGGCTTCAGTTGATTTTCCTGCTCAAAAAATTGTTTTTAATGTATGCGCAATTATTTGGTTGCGCGCCTTACTTATTCGTAACTTTGCAAAAATACAAACTACATAAGACATGTTAATCAACACCGCCCGCTTTGTAATAAGCAATTCCGACTACCGCAAATGTCCGACCGACGCCAGGCATGAATACGCCTTCATCGGGCGCTCCAACGTTGGCAAGTCATCGCTCATAAATATGCTCACCGGCCAGAAAAGCCTCGCCATGACCTCTTCCACTCCCGGAAAGACCATGCTCATCAATCACTTTCTGGTAAATGACAGCTGGTATATAGTCGACCTTCCCGGATATGGCTACGCGCGCCGCAGCAAGGCCGACCGCGACCGCCTTGAAGGCATTATCAAGAGCTATATCCTGGGGCGCCCCCAGATGACCAATCTTTTCGTACTCATCGACAGCCGCCACAAGCCGCAGAAAATCGACCTTGAGTTTATGGAATGGCTCGGAGAGAACGGTGTACCTTTCAGCATCGTCTTCACCAAGATGGACAAGCAGTCGGCCACGGCCGGAGAGAAACAGACGGCAGAATACCTCACCACCCTGCTTGAGACCTGGGAGGAACTGCCCCCTGTATTCCGTACATCGAGCGAGAAGGGCCTCGGCCGCGAAGCTCTACTCAACTATATAGAGGAGATGAATAAACTTCCGCTTGAATAGGACAATCAAAAAAAATAAAAACAGATGCCCGGCACTCAGATTCGCGAGTGCCGGGCATCTGTTTTATTATCTTAGCTTGCCGCTGTTATTCGGCAGCTTCGGGATCGAGAACAACCACACGGTAGTTGTTCTGGTCAAGTATAGCTTTCATGAAGGCTTCAACCTTATCGGGAGTAACACCTGAGATAACTTCAGATTCGGTGGGGAAGGTCTTCACGCCGTTGATCATGGTTGCAGTCATTGAGCCAGACCATTCTTCGTTCTTCTCAAGATTCTCCGCAGCCTGTTTCTGGAGGAACTCGAGAGCCGGCTTAACTTCGGCTTCGGTGACTTCGGCAGCCACTGAATTGACGATGTTCTTGATTTCGGCAAGAGCCTCTTCCTTCATCTCAGGCTTCATGGGGAAGCCGATCTGGAAGGTGGTGTTGTTGGTATTGGTACGGCTCATCATACCGTATGCACCGATAGAATAGGTGGCACCCATTTCCTCACGGATCTTGTCAAGAAGACGCTTGCTCATTACCTGGGCGGCAACTTCGGTGAGCACCTTGTTTTCGGAATTATAAGGCATCTGGCCGGTGATGGCGATCAAAATCCAGCTCTGGGGAATCTCCATCTTGGCAGTAAAGTTCGAAACCTCGCTTCCGGCAGCCATCT
The DNA here is from genome assembly GCA_910586595.1 of uncultured Muribaculaceae bacterium. Taxonomy (GTDB): domain Bacteria; phylum Bacteroidota; class Bacteroidia; order Bacteroidales; family Muribaculaceae; genus CAG-873. Next base: position 112,734 of record CAJUJB010000001.1, read on the forward strand.
CGAATGCCTTGTTGTTGGTAAACTTGGTTGTGGCAGTCTTGGTGTCGGCGGGGAGTGTAGCGATATACTGCTCCATCAGGGGCACGAAAGTCTCGGGGTTGATGTCGCCGACAAATACGAAGGTGTAGTCGGCAGCATTGGCAGTCATATTCTTCACAGTGGCGTTGATCGTGGCAAGATCAGCGTTCTTGATGTCGTCAAGAGTAAGAGCCTGACGGATGGGGCTGCTGAAGAGCACGCTCATGAAGTCTTTCTGGAAGATATACTGGGGATTGGTCTCCTGATTAGCGAAAATACCAGCGATGGCATCGCGCTTGGCGGCAAATTCATTCTCCTTGATGTTGAAACCAGTGAAGAAGGCATAGATGAATTCCATTGCCGTGGGGAGGTCTTTCACTGTAGATGTACCTTCGATGTTACGTGTATAGGCGTCGGCAGAGAACTCGAGACCGAGCTGTTTGCCCTGGAGATACTTGAGAATGTCGGAATTGGAGTAATCGTAATACGACTCAACAGTCATAGCCACGGGGAGGAACTTGTAAGAGGCAGCCTTTGCAGGATCAAGCTCAGCAAGGCCGTTACCCTTGGCGATGGCGCCGAAGATGATCTGGTTGGGTTTGTAGGTAGTCGGTTTTACGAGAACCTTCACACCGTTGCTGAGGGTATATACTGTGGCATCCCAAGTGTCGTCGTGCGATGTAGCCACAACCTTACCGGCTGCGGGCAGCGCGGGAATGAGGGGATCGGTACGCATCTCATCTTTGTAAGGCTCGATGGTTTCCTCCTCAACACTTTCAATGGCTGTAGCAAAGTCTTCCTCGGTAGGAATGGGGAAATTGGGGGCATCAGGGAGAATGGCGAGGAGCACGCGGTTGTCGTCGGTGATCATCTGGGGAAGAATGCTGTTGATGGCTTCGAGAGGAAGACCTTCTGCCATCTGCTCGTAGAGAGCTTTTTCAGTCTCGATGCCGGGGGCAGGGATATTCTCAGTGAAGAGGGCTGCATACTCGCGCGAGAAGCTTTCGTTCTGGCGGTGGTTGCGTTCCTCATACTGCTTGTCGAGCTGCGAGAGGAATTCGGCCTTGGCGCGCTCGTACTCACCTACGGTGAATCCGCCGCGTGAAGCGCGGAGAAGCTCGCGGTAAGCCTGCGAGAGGGCAGGTACGACGTCGGTGTCTTTGGCTGATACGCTCAGGTCGAGCATACCCATGGTCGATGCGATGAAGAAGTCGCCGATGCGTACATAAGCGCGTGAGTATTCGGTCTCAGGGTTGTTGGCGAGCTCAGCCAGACGGGCGTTGAGCATGCTCTGGATCATATAGGTCATATATGATACAGGGTAGTACATCTGAGTGTTGCGGTACTCGCGGGGGAGGTAAAGTGCGTCGCTCTTGAACATGAGGTCGACGTCAGGTGCGCTTACTTCCTTATCCTTGCCGATGGCGTAGATGGTTCCGGGTGTTTCCTCCACGGGGAAGTAAACACGCTCGGCAGCATTGTCGGGCATGGGGATGGGCGAGAAAATCTCCTTGATCTTAGCCTCGATGTAAGCGGGATCGATGTCACCTACAACAATGATTGCCTGCTGATCGGGGCGATACCATTTGTGATAATAATCGATAAGAGCCTGCGGGGGGAAATTGTCGACAACTTCCATGGTTCCGATAGGCATACGTTCGCCGTAACGGTTGTCAGGATAAATTGTGGGAAGGAGAGACTCGAGCACACGGTAGCTGCCAACGTTGCGCGAGCGCCATTCTTCGTGGATCACACCACGCTCAGCATCAATTTCCTTGGGGTCGAGAGTAAGGTCGCACGACCAGTCGTGAAGGATGAGAAGGCAGGAGTCCTGCACACTTGTGCGGGCTACAGGCACATTGGAGATGTTATAAACAGTCTCATCAACTGCGGTGTAGGCATTGAGGTTTTCGCCGAATTTAACACCGATTGATTCAAGCCAGTTGATGATGCCTTTCTCGGGGAAATTTTTCGTGCCGTTGAAGCACATGTGCTCAAGGAAGTGTGCCAGACCGCGCTGGTGGTCTTCCTCAAGGATAGAACCGACTTTCTGTGCGATGTAGAAGTCAGCCTGCCCCTTGGGCATCTCATTGTGACGTATATAATAGGTAAGGCCGTTGTCAAGCACACCTGTCACCAGGGCCGGATCGGCGGGCACTGGAGGAAGCTGGTCGGGAGATTGGGCCCAGAGGCTTCCTACTGCGGTCACTGCCATTACAATGGCTGCGAAGCCGCGTAAAATCAGTTTTTTCATACTCTGATATATGGTTGATAATTTTTATTCTCTGGAATTTAGACGCAAAGATAAGAAAATACTTACACATCTTTTGTTAAATAATGTTTACCACCACGCTATACAGACTAAATCACAGCATGTTCCGTTATTTTAGGGAACCCTAATCCTTCACGACTTCAATGAAAAGACCTTCATTCCTGTTATTGCTTGCCTTGGCCGGAGCCGCCATGGTAACCCCACTACACGCAGCCACCGTCACTCCCGACCAGGCCTTGGCGCGTGCATTGGCAGCCTCACCGCGTAAGGCTCCCGGCGCAGTCTCTCCCGATTACCGCCTCACATTCTCCCAAGGAAATGACATATATGTATTCACCGATGCAAGCACCGGTGGATTCCTCGCCGTACCAGGCGACGATATAGCCCCGGCCATACTCGGATACGCCGATTCGGGCATATTCTCAGCCGACTCCATTCCCCCTGCAATGCAATGGTGGCTAAGCGAATATTCCCGCCAGATTGAAGCGGCCGAAGCTGCCGGCCTCACCCCTGCAAGAATCACCCGCCCCGAGCGCAAGCCCATCGCGCCCCTATTATCCTCTCTATGGGATCAGAACAGCCCATACAATGACCTTTGCCCTGTGATAAGCGGCTCCCGGTCGGTCACCGGATGTGCGGCCACAGCCATGGCTCAGGTTATGCGCTGGCATCAATGGCCCGAAAAAGGCCAGGGGTCTTATTCCTATTACTCCAACGGCACTCTGCTGACACTCGATTTCTCAAAGATTACGTTCGACTGGGCCTCCATGCAGGACTACTACACCGCCTCGTCGTCCTCAGCCTCGCGCACTGCGGTAGCCGAACTGATGTATGCCTGCGGAGTGTCGATCAACATGCAGTACAGCCCGAACGCCAGCTGGGCAAGCGACTTCGATGTGCCGCAGGCCTTAACAAGCTATTTCGGATATGACGCGGGCGCCCATTATGTGATGCGCGACTTCTTCGGGCTCATAGAGTGGGAAGATTATATCTACAATCAGCTTACTGAATATGGCCCGGTGCAATACTCTGGCCAAGGCAGCGATGGCGGACACTCGTTTGTATGCGACGGCTACAGCTCCGACGGATTCTTCCACATCAACTGGGGCTGGGGAGGAATGAGCGACGGCTACTTCCTGCTTACAGCCCTCGACCCGGCTCAGCAAGGCATCGGAGGCTCGACTTCAGGCTATAATTATGCCCAGAGTGTAGTGGCCGACGTATGCAAGCCGCAGGAAGGATCTATCATGTATCCTAATATGCTTATGTATAGTTCTATCGGCGTATCTGAAAGTTCGGCATCTGCTGACAACCAGATTACAGTAACCGGCAGTACATATAATTTCTCCACAGGCAATCTCTCTGGCAAAATGGGTGTGAAATTCACAGCTGCTGACGGATCGGTTACTTACGCCAACGGCTCTGAAATAGATACACTTGAGCCTCTTGCAGGCATCGGAGGATATTACGCAATCATGCCATCCCTCTCCGCAGGCAACTATACGCTTACACCTGTGTTCATGCCATCTTATAGCGAGGAGTGGTTCGACGTGCCCGTTCGACTGTCGGAAGTACGCCAAATCGAGGTATCTGTCTCTGCCGATGGCAAGGCGACCTTCACTTCTGGCCCGACTGCAAGCATCAAGGCGGAGAATCTCAGCCTCGGGTCTGACATCTACATGGGCGAACAGTTCCTCTTGTCAGCCACCTTGGTCAACACGAGCGAGGAAGAGTTCTATGGCACTGTGCAACCGGCCCTTTTCACCGATGCCGTGACCATCTACGCCCTCGGTGACACATATCCTGCCGACGTGCTGCCGGGCGAATCACAGCAGATCGATTATATCGGGGCGTTCGGCCAATTCTTCACAAGCTCTCCCAAAGAAGGCACATATCGCTTGGCCTTGATTGACGAAGAGCTCAACGTCCTCTCAAATATGATTGAGGTATACGTGCATGCCGCTCCGTCAAAAATATCTGTCTCCGTATCTGATTTTAAGGTTGCGGGCGACTCCGACAACACTGATCGAGAGGAAATAACCTTCGAAGGCACCATCTCATGCTCGCAAGGATATTTCGGCGGCCAGCTCCCCGTGTGGATTTTCCCTTACACCTCCGGCCAGATTTCCGGTTTGGCTTATGTAATGTCGGATCCGGTCTTTATCAGCGCAGGTCAATCGGCAGAATTCAAAGCCACAGGAACCTTCTCTGAAGGCATGCCTGGCGCAAATTACTTCGCTCTGGTATATTATGGTGAAGATGTTGTATCTGACTATGCCTTTTTCACCATCAAGGCAAACACTTCAGACATCGCTCCAGAGACTATCGGCATCCCTGACATCTATCCGACTCTTACCTCAGGCCCCGTATCGGTATCGGGAGAAGACGTAAGCCTGATAAGGGTGTTCAATACCGCCGGATCGGAAATTATTTCCACCGACGGAAGCTCATCCCAGATCAATCTCGCCCCTTACCCCTCGGGAGTATACATAATTGAAGTGACCTACGGGGAAGATCGGCAGCAGAAACTCACAAGGCGCGTCATACGCCGCTGAGACAGCTAAATTTAAAGCGCAGTTACTTCGGACTGCGCTTTTTTTGCTAATTTTGCGATATGAACTGTGATGTAATAAGATTGTTGCCCGACTCGGTGGCCAACCAGATTGCCGCCGGAGAAGTAATCCAGCGCCCGGCGTCTGTCATCAAGGAACTTGTGGAAAATGCCGTCGATGCTGGAGCCACTTCAATTTCAATAATCCTCAAAGATGCCGGCCGCACACTCATTCAGGTGGTCGACAACGGTTGCGGCATGTCGCCGGCTGATGCGCGTATGGCCTTCGAGCGACACGCCACCAGCAAAATATCCGCGGCCGCCGACCTCTACAGCCTGCATACGATGGGCTTCCGTGGGGAGGCTTTGCCGTCGATTGCCGCTGTGGCGCAGATTGATCTGCGTACCATGCGCCACGATGATACGGTCGGCACACGACTTATGATCGCCGAGTCGAAATTTGAAGGTCAGGAGCCTGCGACCTGCGTGCCAGGCACCAATCTTATGGTGAAGAATCTCTTTTTCCACATGCCGGCGCGACGCAAGTTCCTGAAAAAAGACAGCGTGGAACTCGGGCACATCATGCGCGAATTCGAGCGGCTCGCCCTGGTCAACACCAATATTGACTTCACATTGATTCATAATGAGGTAACTCTGCACCAGTTCAGGCATGGTACGCTGAAACAGCGAATAGGCGCCCTCTTCGGAAAAAATGTCGAGAGCCAGATTGCGTCGGTATCCACAGAGACATCTCTCGTAAAAATTGACGGCTTCATCGGCATGCCCCGTTTTGCAAAAAAACGCGGTGCGCAGCAGTTTCTCTTCGTAAACGGCCGAAATATGCGTCACCCGTTTTTTCACAAGGCCATACTTAAATGCTATGAGCAACTCATCTCTCCGGATGCCCAGCCATCATACTTTATCAACTTTGAAGTAGATCCGTCGACAATCGACGTAAATATCCATCCTCAGAAACACGAGATAAAATTTGAGCACGAGCAGGCAATCTGGCAGATACTTGAGGCTGCCGTGCGCGAGACCCTCGGCAAGACACAGGCTGCCGGGGCACTCGACTTCGACCGCGACGAAGCGCCCGACATTCCTTTGTTTGACCCGAAAGCCGAGGCGGCGACTCCTGACGATGGTTTCGATGAAAACTATAATCCGTTCGCAGTAAGCAATCCAGCGCCCCAGAGCACGGGCACCACTACCTATAGGGCAGCCAAACCGCAGCGACCTGTGCATGACTGGCAGAAACTATACGATAATTTCAGCCGTGAACGTGAAAATGCCTTTTCAACTCCGGTAGAAGAACCTGTTTCCACCCGGCCATCCGACGATCTTTTTGGCGAACTACCCGAGTCGGCCCCTACGCAAGCTCCCGAAGCATCGTGTTTCCAACTGCGCAACACTTATATTGTAAGCAGTTCGCACCGCGGAATAATGGTCATCGCCCAGCGTCGTGCCCATCTGCGTATTCTATATGAGCGCTTCCACGCCTTGCTTACCGACGGCAATATGCCATCTCAGGCTTTGATTTTCACCGAAGACTTCGAGGCCTCGCCGGCGCAATCGGCAATACTGGAGTCGAATCTTGATGTCTTCTCCAAGGTAGGCTTTCACTTGTCGCACAATGGAGACCTGAGATGGAGCATCACCGCGGTTCCGGCACCGCTGGAGGGAGTCAGCCCTACCGAAACTCTCCTTACCATGGCAGAAGAACTGTCGGATACCGGAGGGGAGCCAGCCGAAAACCTGAGAGGCCCCATGGCGCTTGCGTTGGCACGGAGCGCGGCCATTAAATCGGGGCAGCAACTATCTCAGGCGGAGATTGAAGGCCTGGTGGCCGACTTGTTCAGGTGCGCAGAGCCTTCGTTCACTCCCGACGGACTACCGGTAATGACCATAATCGACAACGACGAGCTCTCCAGGAGATTCAGTTCCTGCTAAGCGCTTAACCTCAATCATGAAAAACTACATTTTACCTCTCTTTATAATCTTAATATTCCATAGCTTGCCATGCGCAGCCATCGAGCCGCAGCGCGTGCAGCAGGCTGTGAATATGCTCGACCAGGGTCTTGAGAGACGATCTGACTATATAGGCGCCCGGCAGCACCGTATCGACAGCCTTGAGCATGCCTTAGGCGAGCGCAAAGGCCATAGCGCACCGCTGCTGATGGAAATTGCGGATGCCTACACCAGCTTCAACAACGACTCTGCATTGGTATATCTATCCAAAGGCATCGAGAGCTGCACTGGAGAGGCTGCAATGCCTTTCCGCTGGAAGCTTGCCAAGCAATTGCCGCTGGCTGGATTCCTCGAAAAAGCCGTCGATGAGTTCAACTCTATAAATGCCGATTCTGTACCCCGCGAATGGCTCGCGTCATACTATGATGCCGGTCGACAGATGCACAGCTATATAGCAGCATTTTTTACGGAGTATCCTGATGCGGCCGCGCCTCACCGCAAGAAGGCTCTTGAATTTCAGGAAAAACTTCTCGACGTACTTCCTAAGTCAAGTAATGAATATAAGCATAACCTCGGGGAGTACTACCTCCTGACCGACCGCCGCGAAATGGCCAAGGTTCTCCTCGAAGAGGTGGTCAACGAAGAGCCCCCGGAGAGTAATCTGCGCGCAAAGGCCGCCCATCACCTCTCTACAATCGCTAAAGAGGACAACGACGCCGACTCGTATCTGTATTATCTATCTTTGTCAGCACTTGCCGACGTTAAATCTGCCACAAGGGAAGTGGTGGCACTGCAGGAACTCGGTTCTCTCTTATACCAGAACGGCGATATATCGCGCGCATACCGTTATCTCTCGCACGCACTCGAGAATGCTGTGGAATGTGGTGCGCCTTTACGAATGGTCGACACAGCCCGCCTTCTCCCTATCATCGAACACGCACACTCGGCCCACATCGCGTCGTGGCGACGGACGATCTACTGGATTATGGCAGCCATGGGCGTCCTTCTACTCGGACTCGTTCTCACGCTATTCCTCCTACGCAGGGAGATGCAGAAGATGAAGGTGCTTCAGGCAAACCTCCGAGCCGCCAACAATGCGAAGGAAGTTTACATCAGCCAATTCCTCCAGTTGTGCTCGATATACATGGATAAACTTAATCAGTTCTGCAAAATCGCCACTCGCAAATTGGCGGCAGGACAAAGCGACGAGCTATACCGCATGACCAAATCGGGTAAATTCATCGAAGAGCAAAGCCACGAGTTTTATGAGGTTTTCGACAATGCCTTCCTTCATATCTACCCCGACTTCCTCACCCATGTGAATGCCCTCCTCCGCCCCGACGCTCGCATTGAGCTGAAGCCCGGCGAGATGCTTAACACCGACCTTCGGATACTGGCCTTCATGAGGCTTGGCATTGAAGAGAGTACCCGCATAGCCCAGGTACTCAATTACTCGCTGAATACCATCTACTCATACCGCAACCGGCTTAAGGCTCGCGCGCTCGATAAGGAAAACTTCGAAAAAAATGTCATGAATATACCATCGGTAAGTTAGTATATATATTTATATTTACAAATTTTAAATAGCATATATAGTATTATATACCAATATATTACCATAGGAACATGGTCCTATTCATTTATATTTGCCATATATACGGTTGCAACGCCCTGCTGCGTGATGTAATTTTGTATCGCAAAAAGATAATACACGATTATATTCAGTTTTAGGGTTAGTATAGATTGTTAGTACTTAATGGACCTTATTCAAGATTAAGACAGCATGCTGAGCCGATTGTGTATTCAATCGGCTCGCAGCGTCGTCTTGAGTCGCAATCAAAAGAAAAATGTGTTTTATGTTAGTTATGTAATTGTTTTAAGTCAATTAAAACGCTGCAGGACGCCCTCGCGAGAAGGTGTCCTGTTTGTTTAATAACTTTTGTTTTTGTAATTTTGTGGGCTAAAAATTTATATGCAATGACAGTTAGTGCCTTTCAGCAGAAGCTAAAGCCCTGGATGTTGCCCATCGCTATGCTTGCGGGTATGCTATTTCACTCAGCAATCGACTCTGTGCAGTGGCTTGTGCCCTATCTCATCTTCACAATGCTTTTTATAACATTCTGCCGTGTGCGTCCATCGGAGCTGCGCATCACTCCCATGATATGGATGCTGCTTGGTGTTCAGCTCATAGGGTCGGTCGCACTGTTCGCCGCTCTGCGCCCATTAGGACTGGCTCTCGCGCAGGCTGTATTCATCTGTGTGCTCTGCCCCACAGCCACCGCGGCCCCGGTCGTTACAGGCATGCTTGGAGGCAGCATTGCCAAAGTTGCCACCTACTCTATAGTTAGCAACCTCACGGTTGCCATAGTGTCGCCATTCCTTTTCGTATGGGTCGGAGGTGCCGGATCGGGCATGAGCTTTATGGAGGAGTTCACCCTCATCGCCCTCAAGGTTGCGCCATTGATTGTTCTCCCGCTCATAGCTGCCTTCACACTATATTATGTGGCGCGCCCGCTCCACGACGCCATCGACCGCTTCCAGGGCGTATCTTTCTACCTCTGGGCTGTCTCTCTTCTGCTCGTCGTAGGCAAGGCCGTAAGCTTTATGCTCACCGAGCCTGCCTCAGCCATCCCCTTGATGATAACCATAAGTGTATTGTCGGCGCTGGTATGCATACTTCAATTCTACATAGGCCGTAAAATCGGAGCAAAATATGGCGACCGCATCTCGGCAGCCCAGGGGCTTGGTCAGAAAAACACCGTACTTGCGATATGGATGGCGCTCACATACTTCCAGCCGATTGCCTCTATCGGCCCGGCAGCTTACATAGTATGGCAGAATTCCATAAATTCAGGTCAGCTTTATCTGAAGATGAAACGCGAGTCTCACTCCAAAGCATGAACTTTTCACCACCGGCCGGCGTTGAAACTAAAATCAGCAAAAGTTAATCCACTTCAGAGAAAAATACTAATATGGCAAGTATGTTCGAACTTCTTATGGAACTGCCGCTATTCCGCGGAGTTTCTCACGCACGCCTGGCCCAGGTGGTTGGTGAAGCTAAATTTCATTTTCTGAAGTACCCGAAAGGTGAAACTATTGTGCGTGCAGGCGACCGCTGTACGCACATCACATTTATTATATCCGGTTCGGTGCGCTCAACCATTGTGAATACCAACGGGCGTTTCGCTGTCGGGCAGACCTTGACGGCGCCTGCCGTAATCGCCCCCGATTTTCTCTTTGGCCGAGTAACCAATTACCCCGGTACCGTGGAAGCCATCGAGCCTACCAGCATACTCAAAATCTCCAAGGCCGACTATATCAACATTCTATACAGCGATCAGGTATTCATGTTCAACTACCTGAATACATTGTCGGTCAACGCGCAGAAAGCGCTGGAAGGCATATTGTCGTTAACCACAGGAGAAATCGACGAGCGCATAGCATTCTGGATCATAGCCCTCACCCAGCCCGGCAGTACCGACATACGGCTCACTTGCCGCAAACGCGACCTATGCTCGCTCTTCGGCGTGCAGCGCGCAACCTTCGAGGCCGGTCTGGTTTCGATGGAAGAACGAGGTCTTATAAAGTATACCAATAAAGAACTCACCATCATCAACCGCGCTGACCTACTCCATCTCCTCGAGCACAACTCCGAGACTGGAGATGAAGACGCACCAGTCACTTCAGAAGAATAAAAAAATAGCCATAAACTACAAAGGGCCGCATCTCACGATGGGGCCCTTTGTGGTGTCAAAGCCGAAGCTTTGGCAGCAACCTAAAACAATCTATTAGAAATTGTGAAACTTTTCTTTTATTTACTAACCATTATAACTTGCTGCAAAGTTACATCAATTATGTCAATGAGCAAAATATAATATAATAAATATATGCGTCCAATAAACTACATTTACACGTATATCACTAATTATCAAGCGATAAATAAAAATTCCATATATACACTAATATAGATGATATTTGTTCATATTGCGAATTTTGATTACTTTTGTGGAGAAATTCATACACTAACAAATCGCTCATGAGAACGATAATCACAATTATCTTATACTTTTTGACCCTCTCCATGACTGTTTTTGCCGAAGTCGATAAAACAAATGCCTTGCTTATCGACAGTCTACGCAAAGACCTGATAAACCTTGACCATATTCAGCAAGAGAAACAAGCAACACTGAGAGAACTAAAAAAGGAACGCCTTAATACTCCTCCAGGGCATCAGCGCGTGGCTCTTGGCGAACAGATAGGTCGCTCATACATCATACAAAACCTCGACTCGGCCCTGAGTTACCTCCGACTGGCATACAATGATGCCACAATTGCCAACAGCGACTACGACATGCAGCGAGTGCAGATGTCGCTATACGCACTGCTGCCTGTAATTGGCATATCTAAAGAAGCCGTCGACGGATTTGAATCAATCGACTATAATTCTATCAATCCATCCCTCCGCCGTGAATATTGGCTCGCAGCTGCCGAATTATATAACGCCGTACAGCGTTCTTACCCTCCAGGGCCATATAAAGATAAGTATAACGCGCTGACGCTTATGGCCATAGACTCACTCCACCAATACTACCCTACCGACTCTCCCATAGCTCATTACCTCACCGCACAGCAATATCTACTTAAAGGTGAGATGAATCTCGCTACAGCCAATTTTGTCGACGTATTGCCCAGACTTGTCAGCCATCCTGAATTGCGCGACATTGCCATGCACATTATCGTGCAGCATTATAAAAACCGCCCCGAATACCGGCAATCTTATCTGAATTACCTCCTGCAACGATGCCTCAACAACCTTAACCGTGGTGTAATCCGCCCGCAGGTAATGGCTCAGCTGGGAGAGGAATTGATAAACGAAGGTTACGACCGCATAGGGCGCCAGTGTATAACCCTCGCGCTTGAAACGCCCGACTTCTCATACACAAGCCCTTACAGTGTATTCGACCGTTCATATTACTCGCATTATCTCACATCCGAGGCAAAGACCATGCGCAAATCAGGCATTGTGCTTGTAGTAATCATAGTGCTGGCGGCTATACTCCTCGGTTACCTCATCATCAAGATACGCCGCACTCTCCGCAATGCCAAACGTCAGTCAGAGCAAGCTCACGACAAACTCATGCACGTCGAAGCCGAAGCCCTGCGCACCAATAAAAATGTTATATCTCTCGCCTTTCTTGCCCTCGAGCAACTGAAAGACTATAACGTGCATGTGCTCCGCAAACTTAAAGCCGGCCAGATAAAAGATCTGTGCGACGATGTAGAGGAAGGCCGCTATATCCAGCGCCAGAGTGAGAAATACTTCGAAGTCTTCGACACTACATTCCTTTCCAACTTTCCAAACTTCGTTGAAAAGATAAATGCCCTTCTCTTACCCGACCGTCAGCTGACCCTCCTCTCTGGCGACCGCTTCACTCCTGAATTACGCATAGCAGCATTCATGCGGCTCGGAGTTACCGACAGCAGTATGCTCTCCCAGGCACTCGGCCTTTCACTGAATACAATATATACTTACCGTAACCGACTTCGGAGTCGCGCGTTAGATAGGGAAAATTTTGAGAAACAGGTCATGAAAATCGTATAAGCGGCCTAAATTAATCTTTATATTTTCAAAGCATTAATAAAATTTATTATATTGGAAACCTGGATATTAGATTAATGCAATTTGCAGATTTATTTATATTTCGATTGAATCGGTTGGGCCAGCCGCCCGTTGTGCCGTAATTTTGCAATGTAAATAATTAACAGGTCTAAGATTCAAGGTAATTTAAGGATTATAAAGTATACGCTAACAAAGCGAGAATAAACGATTTGTAAAAAGGATTTTTAATGGTTTTAGGTATTTAGTGTTAGAAGACCACAGGAACGCCACTTCGTGAGAAGTGGTTTTTTTGTGCCGGTCAGAAACGGCGGGTAGACTTATAAACACGGATGAAGGCTTTCACCGCAATACATAGTGTAACAACGGCCCCTACTCCGAAAATCCCGTGCAATGTGGGGTCAAAGTTCACCACATCGAATAGTGCGAGCCCGAGCAGCACCATCAGTGTCGCGAAAATAATAAAACTGGAAATACAAAGAATTCTCATAGGTCGCAATAGTCTAAACGTTTGTGACCTATTAACGCCTTCAGAAGCGCCGGAGTTCACTAATCAAGAACGACCAAGGGGGATGATTCAAGACGGGGCAACACAGTGAGCAGTACCCTGTCGCTGGGCATATAATCAGTTGTAACAGCCACTCCTGCCCCCTCAAGTGCCGTGCGCACTGTAGAGAGTGCGATCTGCGGGGTATTGTTATCCTGGCTCAAGTGGCACAGAAAAACCTTCTTCAAGCCGGCTGTCTGAGCAATTGAAGCCAGATACCTTGCAGTATCGGCATTATCAAGGTGCCCTATAGTCGAAGCGATGCGTGCCTTGAGATGCTGTGGATAACGTCCGTTGCGCAGCATTGATGCATCGTAGTTACTCTCAATCATAAGATTGCTCGCCTGCCTTATGTAGGCATCTGCGCGGGCTGTAAGCGTACCTGTATCAGTAGCCACCACAAATCGGGTACCGAAGCCCTCTATCGAGAAACCGGCATTATCCGTTCCGTCGTGACTCGTCTCAAAGGCTGTCACGGTAAAGTCGCCCACTTTAAAAGGGAACTCCTTGAAAATGGGCATATGATAGTCTTTGATGCGACGCGACATGCTATGGCGCCGGAGAAGGCCGTTGAATGCTTTGGCCGTGGCGTAGAGATGCATGTGGCGGTTACGTCGCAGCAGCGCATAGGCAAATCTCACATGATCGCTATGATCGTGCGTAAGCAATATGCCATGTATAGTGGATAGATCGATGCTGTTGGCCTCCAGCTCCGCTGTAACGAAGTTATTATCTACGCCGGCATCTATGAGCACTCCGCATGAAGGGGTTCCAAGATATGCGCAGTTGCCGCTGCTTCCGCTGCCAAACGACATGAACCGTACTCTCTCAGGCACCTTGACGGCTTCATCTGGCAGCGGCGTAAGTTCGCCGCCATCACCGCCATCATCTGTGGCGAGATCGAATAAGCCCGGATGTGAGCTCCAGAAGGCCTCTTGATTACGTTTCTGTCTGCGGCGGCTCATGTCAATCAGCTGTAAAGAAGGAAAATTGCAGGCCGCTTGGCATAGTCGTAGCTTGCCGTACGCCACGACTTCAACGGGCGCGTGATAATTGTCTGTGTCGGGCCGGTGATGTCGCAAGCCACACACAGCAGCATCTCTGCCGGCATCGTGGCCGCCAGCTCTGCGATGAGTTTATTGTTGCGGTAAGGAGTCTCGATGAAAATCTGTGTCTGCCGACGGTGCCTTATATCGCGCTCCATCTGCTTAAAGGCGGCTGAGCGCTTACCTCCGTCTATCGGGAGGTAGCCCAGAAAGGCGAAACTTTGCCCATTGAATCCAGATCCCATAAGCGACATAAGTATGCTCGAAGGGCCCACGAGTGGAACCACATCAACGCCTCGGCGCTGAGCGGCAGCCACAAGATCGGAGCCCGGATCAGCAACCGCCGGACAACCGGCCTCGCTGATAATACCTATATCGTGCCCCGCAAGTGCAGGGGCAAGCATGGCGTCCACTTCTTCAGGACGCGTGTGCTCGTTGAGCACCTCGAAGTGCAGAGAGTCAATATCTATGGCCCGGTTGCAACTTTTAAGGAACCGGCGTGCCGTGCGCAGCTCCTCAACCACAAAATACTTGACCTCTGAAATCAAGGCGATATTTGCAGCCGGAAGCACTGAGGCAGGATGGCCCGGTGCGAGTAAGGACGGGAAAAGATATATTTTGCCAAAAGCCATAGTAACTGCAAAGTTAACCATATTCCAGCGAAAAATCAAGCACGCCGCGAAAATTTAACAGAGAATCCTTGCACGATTCTTCCATATTACGCAAAGCGGCGCCTTCCGGTTGAGAAGGCGCCGCTTATGCGATATTTGGTTCTCAGAGAGACCTCAGATTAGTTGAGGGCTTTGCTGAGGTTGTAGTTGGCAAACTCGAGGTCGTTGACTGCGCGCTGTGCGAGCGAGCTGTCGAGACGTACGGCCTGACGGAGGTTGGTGTTGAGCATCGACTCGTTGTTGGTGCGGGCACCGAGAACGGCCATCAGGTAGTAAGTGGTGGCATTGGGATTGTCGATGGCTGCGAGAGTCGATTTAGCTTTGCTGTAATCTTTGGTGAGGATCTGGGCAAGAGCTGCGTTGTTGCTCTTGGTGTCGCCGAATGCGCGTACAGCGGCAGCAGCGTCACCCTGCTTGAGGTAGTATACGCCGAGGGCACCACCGAGTTCGTTCACGCCGGCAGCCGAACCGAAGAGCTGGTTAGCCTTGTTGTAGTTGCCGTTGAGAAGCTCGATAAGACCGAGGTTCATGTTAGGCTCGGGGTTGTTGCCGAGCGAAGCAGCTTTGGCGAAAGATGCCTTGGCAGCGTTGTAGTCACCATCGATATACTGAGCCATACCGAGGTCATTCCAGGTGCGGTAGTCGTTCGGATAGAGGCGGGCAGCTGTGTCATAGATGCGGAGACGACGGCCATTGTCATCGGTGAGAGTTGCGCAGTAGAGGATTTCCTCAACCGAAAGCTTAGAGGGATCGGTTGCGTAGAGAGCTTCAATCTCTGCATCGCTCTTGCCGATCACGTTCACAGAAGCTGTGATGCGTGAGTAGCGGAGCTGGGGAAGGATCTGGTCAGCGAGCTGCTCGAATACCGACGAGAGGTTACGGATTTCACGTTCACGCTGCTCGGGGTCTTTGTACATCGAGAGAACGCTCAGGATAAGGTCCTTGTCCTGGATGTTGCTCTGTGCGACAAGTTTCTGGAAGCCTTCCCAGTCCTGTGCGGTGAACTGTGCGGTAAGTTCGCCGAACTCGGTGATCTTGTCTTTCTTGAGCTGCTTGGTCATGTAGTCTTTGGTGTTCTTCTCGCGGTTCTCGGCAAGGCGAGTGTTGAGTTTCACACCACCGTCAGGCGAAGCGTAAGAAGAAATGTTGATTTCCTCGAGTACGCGCGAAGTATCAGCGTTAGCTGCGATGATTTCCTTCTGGAGCTCAACCATTGCGTCGGTGTTGAGCTGGCCGGCGCGGATATTTGCCTGGTTGATGAGGAACATGATGTCGGCAGCATATTTCTCGTTGATGATGCGCTGGAAGGCATCGGGTGCGATTGCGGGAGCTACGGTGGCTGCATCGGCAAGAGCTGCTGTGGCCACAACACCGTCGGCTACCTTCACGCGGGGAAGCACATATTGTTTGTTGCCCTGAGTTACTACGAAGTCAAGCATAAGCTCGCTCTTCACCATGTCGGGCTGATATACGAAGTTCACAGGGATAGTCTGTGTTCCGCCCTGCTCATAAGAGATTACAGGGTTGTTGCCACGAACCTTCTCGCCCTGGAATGAATAAGGCTGCGAAGTAACTTCCTGGCCGTTGAACACGAGTGTGGGGGTTACGGTAACCTCCGCATTCTTCACAAAGAATTTAGCGGGGATCTTGGCGCTGACACGCGCAGGTACATTGACACCTACAACTTCCAGAGGATCGGGAGTGACACTGAAATAGTCAGAGCTGAATTGGCCAAGTTTCTTGCCGCATGACGAGAGCGACAGAGCGACACCGAGGCCAAGCACATAGCATAATTTGCGATTCATGATCGAATTGTTTGATTAGGATAGAATATATTCTGCCTGCAAAGATACACTTTTTTTTTTAATTTAAGACTCTGCCACCTGATGTATGTAGTCTATTTACCCCATTTTTATGCTTAAAAAGCAGGTGTGCATGCGCCGCACACCTGCTTTAACTATCAGAAACCTGTCACTATGCTTATTTCACCACAACTTTGAATACTCGGCCTGCAAGTCTTACGAGATAAAGACCGGCCGGATAAGTGTGGATGGTGTCATCGGCTGTAAACGACCCTACGGCAACGCCGGCAGCATTGTATACCTCGGCTGTGCTGCCGTTACCGCCGCGGGTGAGGATTCCGCCGTGCAGCCCGATGACATTTACATCGTTGCCTTCGGCTCCGACACCTTCTACAGAACTGTACTCGCCTACGCGGAAATTATCCATAAGCATGATGTCGTTCATACCTCCGGCCGTGGCCAAAAACTGGAATATAAGCGCACCGGGTTTGCCTACGAAGCTGTCGAGCGAATAGCGGCATTCAACCCATGCGGGCGAACCGGCCGTTCCCCAGTCCTCATTTCCAAGCTCTATAAATTCGCTCTCGTCGGTAGAAGCCGAGATATGGAGCGACGGCACAGTGTAATAATCTCCGCAATGGTTACCCTTGTACAGCCAGAAACTCAACTCGGGTTTTACAGCTCCTTCGAGCGACACCTTAGGCGAAAGTACTGCGAATGGGATGGGATTCTCGCTCATGGCACCGTTGAGGAACATGAAGAAACCTTCGTCACCATCCTGGCTCTGACCGCTGTAGCCGTTGTAAGCCAGAATGGCGTCGCTCGTCGGCATAGCCTGCAGGCCATAGCTTGCAGAACCGGCATTAAGCCACATCGAAGATTCTGCCTCACCTCCGGCGAAGTTCTCGCTGAAAGGATAAGCATATGGCTTGCCGAGAATGGTGTAGTACAAGGCCGGAGCGCTTATGCCCTGAGGTGTGGCTGTAGCGATTCCGTAGTAGATCAATTCCTGATTATCGGTGGCCGCACGCTCGGGTGTAACCGTTGTCGAGGTGATGCCGGTCTTCAGCACCTTGATCTGCTTGTTCTCATCGGTTTCGTCGGGGAACAATTGGACGAGTACGAAGCTCATCTCATCCTCGTTAAGCACTCCACCGTTTTCGCCGCGGCGCGGACGTTCCCAGGTGATGACGGCGCTCTGGTTGTCGGCCGACGGCACTATTGAGAGGCCGTCAGGAGCCACAGGATTGTCATATCCGATAAACGACTTCACAGTCACTGCATTGCCGCGGCCATAGCTGTTCGACGGCACGATGAAGTAGGAGTTATATCCGAGTATGGCGTTCTCGTCTACCCACTCGAGTTCTTCGCCTGGCTTGGGCTGCTCGAAAGTGTATACGGGCAGTACAGATCCATTGCGGTATACCTCGACTTTATCAAGACCCGTCAGGTCGCGCCCTGCGTAGTCGACAGACGGAGCCTTCATTGTGAGTTTCGACGTAAGGTCACTGGTGGCCACCACGTCGGTCACTACATCAGGTGCCAGAGCCGAACCTACACGTTCAATATTTATATTACGGAGGTACCAATACAGGTAGCCGTTCTTTGGCCCGGTGATATGGAAGGCCAGATACTTGTGGCCGCCATCGTTGGTAAGCACCATCAGATGCTCGAATGCCTCAAAATCATATCCTTCGGGCAACTCGACATCAAATGCCTTTGAGGTCAGGGCTTCGGGCTCGGGGCTGTCGCCATAGACAAGCTCCATCGACAGCTCATCGCACCATTTCATGGCCTTCACTTCATATGAAATCCGGTAAGCCGATTCGCCTTCCATGTCAAGCAGAGGGAGAATTACCCACATTTCATGATCCGATTGGGTATAGTTCATATGGTCGACTTCCAGACAGGGGTCACCGTACGATGGGAAATGCATCTCGCTGTTAAGCGGATTATCTTCGAATCCCTTGGTGCGGAAAGTATAGTACGACATCGCGTCTTTAGTGGCAATCGGGTCAACGAAAGGCACGGAGTAGATGCCCACGAACGCACTTGCCGAAGCATCCATACCTTCACCTGAATCATTTGCCATCCTCACAGTGTAGGTATGCGTACCGGCAGCAGGTGAGGTTTCATCGCTCCATTCAGCGGCAGCTCCGGGCTTCACGCCTGTCAGTTCGCCTATTTTTTCTCCGTCACGATAGATTACGGCAGTCAGGTCGCCACTAAGCGCGCTGCCGTCAAGAGCCGTCGAGGGCGCTGTGAAGCTGACACCAGCCTTGGGAAGACGGTCGGCATCCGGCGTGACAGTCAGGTCGGTCACGGCTGCCGGAGAGGTAGTCTTGCCTACCAGATCCACTTTGAAAAGATCCATGAATACGCCACCACCTTGCCCGCGTGGAGTGATAAATCCGAGGCCAATCTTGTAGTCGCTGTCCTTCTCGATAGTGAAATCCACATTATGGTCAAGCAAAGTCATAGAGGGAGTGTTGACCTCCACCTTATCTATTATAGTAAGGCCATCTTTGCTGTCGTTCGCTCCGTCGCAGAAGCCCACCGCCATATAGTCGGGGCTGCCTGCCCAGGTATTGCGCATATGCATGGTCACGCGATACACATTGCCGCCCTCGAATTTGATTTTGGGCGAGAGGATCCAGTTGTCGGTCACATCAACATTCTGGTCATAGGTAACGCTCGAAGAGAGGTATGGGGTGGCCGAATTTGCATTTATATTCCAGTTCTGACCGTCACCGTCTCCATCGATAAGCGTATATACATCGATGGCATTCTCCATGGTGAAGTCATCGGCGAAGGGCACTTCATAGCTATTGCCATAAACGAGTGCGTTAGAGAGAGTCGCCTCACCCTGCTTGTCGGCACCATTGAAGGGCACAACCCGGTAAGCATATCGTTTCACACCGGTTGGCAAAGCCTCGGTGAAGACGGTCGACGTATGGTGCGAAGCCACTTCAATTCCGTCGGGCAGACGATACACCTTATAATACAATTGCGATGGATCGATATAGCCGCCTTCTACACCACCGGCAGGCGCGGCCCAGCTCACATTAGCCTCACCCGCATTTTCCGTAAACACTACATCGGTCACAGCCAGAGGCACATCCAGACCAACAAAGCAGAAGCTCTCGGCTACCGGACTCCAGCCAGTGGAATTATGCTGCATGGCCGACACATGGTGTGTACGGTTATCAAGTGCTGCGAACGGCACAGATATAGCCTGTCCGGCCGAAACAGCCTCGCTGTCCTTCACAACCTCGCCATCAAGGTATACGGTCAGTTCACCGGCGTCGCTGCATGTAAAATTGATCGTACCTGACGCGCCACCCGGTGTGCTGAAATTCCACACCGGCTCCGAGGGGGCGGCCGGCGCTCCAAGCATCTGGTCGCACTCCTTCATATAGAGAGCCGACCACTGCTCGTTATCGCCGAACCGCTTGATGAGGGTCGACGAAGGCCCTTCGGGATCAAGAGAATAGAGCGCAGAACCTGTCGGGGTCATGGCTGCCCAAAGGAAGGTATTGGTCTTCGTATCCCAGGTCATTGCCTGGCTGTATGCAACCACGTTCACACCCGTATGCCCAACAAGGCTTACGCGAGAATTATTGCGGTTTACTGTATAGAGGTCACCCTCCGAGGTCACTACGTAGATCTTGCCATCGGGTGCCGAAGCCATGGCCACAGGATTGAAGCGCCCGTTGAACTGACAGATCACTTCCTGCTCAAGCGTAAGAGTATTATAGCGCGACCAATTGTAGGCCGTCAGATCGTCATTGTAGAATATACCGTAGATATCGCCCGAGGCATAGTCGTAAGCCATTACAGTCGGCAGCATTCCGAACGATGGCTCATCGGCGAACTCCGACCGTAGCTCAGCCCACTCGGTCATATCAATTTCCGAGTTGACAACACCGGTCAAGGCTCCCATCATATTCACATTGCGTATGCCATAGAATCGGCCGCGCTTCACGGCTCCACTCATCCAGTCGGCGCTCATATGGGTATAGGTAGGATTGCTGCTTATACCATCAGCCGAGACGGTGAAGTCATATAGACCGTACGGAACCTCGGTGATCCACATGTCCATCCATGAGTCGGCGGAGATAAGCGCACCTCCGAAAGTCCGGTTGGTGAAGTCGGAGCTCTTTGCAAGCGCAGGAGCTTTGGCTGCCGGTTTGCCCACCGGAGCAAACGATTGATAGCCCACAACATTAAGAAGCGCACGCGGAGATTCGTGCCTTGCGTCGGGTGCGGGTAAAGCTTGCGCCGCGAGAGACATCGTACCTCCGGCAAGCATCGTGGCCGCAACGACAAGTGATAGTTGCTTTTTCATTGCTATATCTGTTTTTGGTTATAGTTTTTCCAGGATTTATCTACGCTTTATTTGGGCATTGCCGCCTTTAACCTCAATATAATATCCATGCGCAGGCTCTTCTGCGAGTGGAAGGCCCTGCAAGGTATAGTATTGAACTGGCACATTATCGACCTCAACTTGCCAGGCACCCGTGCTGCCGGCTACACGGAATCGCGTAGTGGCAGCCTCTCGAGGTTTGACATAGGTGAAGTCCTCTCCATTTACGAGAACGGCATCATATTCCTTGCCGGGCTCGCCATTCTCGAAACGACCCGTGAAGGCCACCTCGACCGGGCTACCCGCGTCGGTAAGCTGCACGAATTCGGGGCCGAGACAACCCTTGACGGTTTCACCGTCTGTATCATAAATATAGAGGAAGAGATGGCCTGAGAATACGCTTCCTTCGGGTGTGCTTACTTTGGCGGTTGCCCGCACAGCAAGCGGATTGACCTCATTGTTATTGCCGAAATCCGGAGCTGAAAGAGCTTCGATGGCAGCCGAAGCTGCAGCCTGGAGTTCTACCTCTACAGGCGAGCCGACCGAAAGGTTGGTTTTGTCGACTATTGTAAGCTTATAAGTTCCGGGCTCGGAGGTGAAGGTTGCCGTCACATCAAGGTCGGCCGACTCACCAGGCATTATATCATATACAAATGTCTCTGCCGTCTCTATTCTCTTTCCAGTTGTCGCATCAAGCAAGGCGGCTGCGAGAGTACCCATATATTCTGTGCCTCCGGCATTCCTCACCGTGGCAATGACACGACCTTTGAGTCCGCTGAAAAGAGTGCCCTGCACAGTGATGTCTGTCACCTCAAGCTGCGGCATCTCGGCTTCGGCAAATACAGCCATGCCATCACTCACAGCCAACGTTAAATAGTTGGGGAAAGTCAGATCGCGGTCACGCACACGTTCCCAACGCCGCCCACCGGTAGCCTTAGCCACAGGATACAGGCGATATTCTCCATCGTCCAACGACCCTAAGTCAAAAGTTCCATAGTTCAGATTACGGTATGACTCACCGGGAACTACCATCACGTCTTCCGGCCCGGCATATACATTGACAGTGTCGCCGGCGGAGTCAAGCAGCAACAGCCCGAAGTCAACCGTCGAGCTCTGCCAGCCCACGTTGTCTATCTTACCGTTAAGCCTTACGGTCACTTCCCCGTCGCAGGCGACACGCGAAGGCGTGGCCGTCAGGCACTCTTCCGACACAAGCGACACAGCCGCCTCCGACCCCTCATAGGGAGGGGCGATGCGCGTCACAATCAACTGACGGGAATTAAAGCCGCCATTGCTGCCGCCTGTACCTTGCGTCGATGGGGTAAGCCAGGTCGTATCGAAATATCCGTTGCTCATTCCGCTCCAGCCCCAGTTTACATGCACAAGGCCGTCGGTGTCAAACCCGTCGAATACAAATGCGTGCCCTCCGGCATCGGTAAATCCGGTCACATACACCGGGCGCCCTTCCGAAATTTCTGTGCGGATTATACGTTCCCACTCGTCGATATCGAAATACGACCGGTAAAGTAAGGCCACTCCGGCATCATAGCCGAAATATTTCACAAGTGCCGCGGGCCAGTCATCGCTCATGGCGCCGCTCACCGCCCCGTAATTCATGCCAATGGCCACTCCGGCATCATACATCAGCTTAGCCACTGCCATCTTCTCTTCCTCGGTCGAATAAGCGTTATAGACCGGCCTCATCAGATTCCAGTCGTATACGCTGCTGCTGAAATCCACCGACAGCTCACCTATAGAGGCATTATCGGGCACGTATGAGTTCGATCCCTGGCCTTGCATCGGATATTTGTAATATCGCATGATCTGGGCCATGGCGGTGGCGGCACATCCGGTGGCGGCACGCTGTTTGCCGAAATAGAACGGACAAAGCAAGTTATAAGGGTCAGTCTGATCCCAGGCTATCGCGCCGAGTAAAGGCTCCACAGGTGTGTAGGTGCCCCTCCGTTCAATTCTCTTCGCGTCCGGTCGTGAGTGCTCAAGTATCTCAAGCAGTGCCGCCGGGGCTTTCGATGGATTGAATGCGTCGGAATCGCTGTAGCCAATCACACCGGCATCGGTAATTATGGCGTAGCCTCCGCCTGCACGGTTGAACACACCTACCCGGGCGTCTTTCGACGTCCATGCGCGTGAAATAGGCTCGCAACCCAAGCGGGCCTGGGCTATCCGTTCAAGATCAGCACCGCTGGCAAACACGCTTCCAAGCAGAATGAATGAGATGGCTGTGATGGCATTTTTCATATCGGCGAAAGTCTGGAATTAAGATATAGGATTAGACTCATATATTGTTGTGCAAATATATGTATTTAGACCCGAGGCTGCCAAGCTATCTGGGCTAAACTTCTTACCGATTCTTAAATCGGTAATTATTATTTCTCGAAATTAGCTGTTTTACAAGAACTTCACTCCTTATTGGCTTTTGTCATACGCTGATACAGCGAAGGAGTCATGCCTGTAACTTTCTTGAAGGCATTGATAAAATTTGAGGCTGATCTGAAGCCGACACTCTCCCCTATGCTCTGGATCGTGAGGTCGGCGAAGCCCGGATCTGACGTGAGACGCCGTCGGGCCTCACGGATCCGGTAACCGTTGATCAATGCCCGGAAATTATCCCCGGTAGTCTCGTTGATGGCTTGTGAAATATAGCGCGTATTCGAGTTGCAGAGCCGCGCGAGTGTGTTGATAGAGAAATCCGGGTCGCAGAAATGCAGCGGATCGGCAAGAATACTGCGCACGTTCGCCATTAGAACATGCCATTGGTTCTCCCGGCTGTCTTTCTCAGGTTCCGGGGCGCCACCCTCAAGTATGGCTATCTCACGGTTACGCACAAAAAGTTGCTGCATGTTCCCGCGCAGACGCTTGGCCACGAGCCACGCCGCCAATGCGCAGAGCGCTATAATAAGTATGGCAACCAATAGAAATTTCTGCTTGGAGATGGTAAACTCCAGGTTATTGATCCGTTGGGCGGCTGCGGCCTCCCGTTCCCTTTCCCGTTTGGACGCGACCTTCAGATAACCGCTGAAATTTACCATCGAATCCATCGTGGCCATATAGCGTCCTGAGTATTCAAGGGCCTTTTCCCGCTCACCCAGTTTGATATACAACTCCATCAGATTACGCTGACAGTCGGCCATGATATGCGGATTATGGCTTCTGACGGCCACTTCCTCATATTTCGAGAGCCAATATGCCGCCGAGTCAAGCATGTCGTTCTTATGGTAGTATTCGCCAAGCTCACTGAGTGGTACAAGCGAATACTGCGCCGAATCCATTCCGAGGCTGTCGACAAGCAACGCGGCATGTTTATACATGGTAATGCTTCGCGCAGGGTCGCCGAACGACTTCTCGAATACCGCCTCGCTAACCGCCGCATCATAAGCCCACAGAGCCGTATCGCTCACATCAAGACTAAGCAGATGGTCGCGATATTTCCGTGCACCGTCCTCATGCCCCAGAAGGCAGTTGGCAAGCGAGAGATTATACGCGAATTTCAGCTCCATATCCTGGTCGGGAGCCAGCTCGATGCCTCTTTCATAGAATTTGGAGGCATTGATATTATCGCCATAACCGAGATAAATGTTTCCCAACAGCAGACAGGTGCCTGAGTAAACATCATCGGGTACATGAGCCGTGCGGTCTTCCGCACTCCTAACGATAACGAACAGATCCTCCATCGATTCGGCCAACTCCCCTTGTCTGTATTTGCTTCGGGCCGTGAAGTAAAGCGAATCGGTTGCCGCACAAAAAGCCTCACTGCCGCATACAGCAAGCAGTATGACAGCAGTGAGTATTGAAATCAATCTATTGTGCAGGCTCATTTGTCATAGAATCAGCTCGGAGACCGCAAAAATAGTTATTAAATATCGTTTTTCCAAATGATTTTTCGCTGTCCGAGTTAATTCCGTTCCATCCTGCTTCATCCGATTGGTCGACCGTTGATAAATACCTGTCTTATCCACGGTGTGGTGTATGCATACGGGATGAATGCTAACGACGGCACAGGTTGAGTAATTACGAAGCTCGCAATCCGGCCAGGGGCGATAGAGCCCATATCATGACCTAATTCCATGGCCGCCGCGCCATTGATTGTGCAGGCAGCCAAAGCCTCAGCCGGAGTCAGACGCATCTTTATACAACCAAGCGCCCACACCATGCGCATATCGCCCGACGGCGAGGAGCCTGGATTGAAGTCTGAAGCCAGCGCCACAGTAAGGCCAGCATCAACAGCCTGCCGGGCAGGGGCATAAGGCATTCCTAAGAAGAACGAGGCGCCGGGCAGCATCGTGGCCACTGTTGTGCCCGTCCGTAATGCCTCTATCTCTTCGGCGCCCATACGCTCGAGATGGTCTACGGAAATAGCTCCATGCTCTACACCGACCTGCACGCCTCCGGAGCAATCGAGCTCGTTGGCATGGATCTTGGGCCGCAAGCCATAGCTGGCAGAGGCCTCCAAAATTCTGGCTGTCTCCTCCGTAGTAAAGAAGCCTCGGTCGCAGAACACATCCACATAGTCAGCCAAGCCCTCGGCAGCCACGGCCGGCAGCATATCGGCAATCAGCATATCCACATATTCTCCCTGACGGCCTACATAGGCACGCCCCACGGCATGGGCGCCGAGAAAGGTAATTTTCACTGTCGCCGGGAGTGTGTCACGCATGCGGGCCGCAACCCGCAGCATTTTCACCTCATCCTCTACAGTCAGCCCATATCCGCTTTTGACCTCAATGGCTCCCGTACCCTTGGCAATCATGTCGAGGGCGCGTGCCATTGCCTGCTGATAAAGCTCGTCCTCACTCGTGGAATGAAGACGGTCGGCAGAGTTGAGTATTCCTCCCCCTCGGCGGGCAATCTCTTCATAACTCAACCCGTTGATCTTGTCAAGGAACTCCCCTTCGCGGCTACCTGCGTAAATTATATGGGTATGTGAGTCGCAGAACGCAGGGATAATGTCGCCACCTGCGGCATCCACCACCTCATGCCCGGCAAGCATATCAGCCGTAAGGTCGGCCATCTGCCCGAGAGAAGAAATACAGCCATCGGCGCCGATAGAGATCCAGGCGTCGGCGAGGGTCTGATCCGACACGTCCATGGCCTTTCCGGCGAGGCGGTCTACGCCTCCCGGAAGTGCCATATGGATGGTATGTATATTTATAATGTACATTGCTCCACAAATTTAACCGACCGGTCGATAAGCGGCGACATAACGGTGTCGACATCGATAAAGGGAACTTCCTTTCTGAAGTGCGTGAAGACACCCTCGATGCGCGCCGACGATTTGGCAGGGCGACGGAATTCGAGTGCCTGGGCGGCTGTAAACAGCTCTATGCCGAGCACGCGTGCCGTATTGTCGACTACGCGTATCAGTTTCGTTGCCGAGTTAGAACCCATCGACACATGGTCTTCCTGACCTTGAGATGACGGGATGGAGTCGCAGCTGGTAGGCCAGCAGAGGCCCTTCGACTGGTTGACAATCGATGCCGCGGCATACTGGGCAATCATGAAGCCACTGTTCAAGCCGGGCTTGGCCACAAGGAATGAAGGCAGTCCGCGTGTGCCTCCGATCAGTTTGTAGATACGGCGCTCGGAGATGTTCGACAGCTCGGTCATGGCCACGGCAAGGAAATCCATAGGCAACGCTATAGGTTCGCCATGGAAGTTGCCGGCTGAGACTATGATGTCATCCTCGGGGAAGATTGTCGGGTTGTCGGTCGGGCTGTTTATCTCGTCTTCAAGCACGGCGCTCACATAGTTGATCGTATCGAGCACGGCACCATGCACCTGAGGAATGCAGCGGAATGAGTAAGGATCCTGTACGTGTTCCTTGCGGCGCTCGATAAGCTGGCTGCCAGCAAGCAGCTCGCGCATATCCGCGGCAACATCTATCTGACCCGGATGATGGCGCACGGCATTCACCTGAGGCCCGAATGGCTCTATCCTGCCGTCGAATGCCTCGAGCGACATTGCTGCAATAGTGTTGGAGTTACGGAATAGGCGACGCGCACGGAAGGCCGCCCATACGCCATGGGCCGACATGAACTGGGTTCCGTTAAGCAGGGCCAGACCTTCCTTCGACATCAGATGCAAGGGCTCCCAACCTTTGATTGCGAGCACACGCGCAGCGGGCTGGATCTCGCCCTCATAGAGCACTTCGCCAAGACCGAGCAAGGGCAGGCACATGTTGGCAAGCGGTGCAAGGTCGCCCGACGCACCGAGTGAGCCCTGGCAATAGACCACCGGCAGCACATCTTCATTGAAGAAATCGATAAGACGCTGCACGGTCGAGAGTTGTACGCCGGAGTTGCCGTAGCTGAGCGACTGCACTTTGAGCAGCAACATCATCTTCACAATCTCCGGAGCTACCCGCTCGCCTACGCCGCAGGCATGCGACATCACAAGATTGCTTTGAAGTGTCGACAGGTCATCGGAGTTGATCGATATGTTGCAGAGCGATCCGAAGCCGGTGGTGATGCCGTACAGAGGTTCCTGACAGGTTTCAATCTTGCGGTCGAGGTAACTGCGGCAATCGCTGATCAGTTTTACGGCCTCTTCTCCGAGCACGAGCTTCGTTCCGTCGGATACTATATTGCATACATCCTCAATGCTGATGCGGGCAGGGCTTATTTCGTGTATCTTGGTCATTGTTCTAAGGCTTTATCGATGATTGAGTCTGATGCGTAGTTTGGCATGGTCACGCGCAGACCGGGCGTACGTTCCATCTCGCGCCGTATGGCGTCGTTGGCACCCTGGTTGCGTGCCCACGAGCGGCGCGCGATGCCGTTGTTTACATCCCAGAGCAGCATCGACCGGATGCGGGCGGCTGCGGCCTCTGAGCCGTCGATTACCATACCGAAACCGCCGTTGATAACTTCTCCCCAGCCAACACCGCCGCCGTTATGGATTGATACCCATGTGGCGCCGCGGAAAGAATCGCCGATCACATTCTGCACGGCCATATCGGCTGTGAAGCGCGATCCGTCGTAGATATTCGATGTCTCACGATAGGGCGAATCGGTGCCCGATACATCGTGATGGTCACGACCCAGCACCACAGGTGCCGATATTTCGCCGCGGGCAATGGCCTCGTTGAAGGCAAGCGCGATTTTGGTGCGCCCCTCCGAGTCGGCATAGAGTATCCGTGCCTGCGAACCAACAACCAGACGGTTGCGTCCGGCCTCTTTGATCCAGTGTATATTGTCGTCAAGCTGACCGCATATATCGGCCGGGGCTGTCTGGCGTATTTCCTCCAGCACACGCGCCGCGATACGGTCGGTGGCCTCAAGATCCTCGGGCTTGCACGACGTGCACACCCAGCGGAAAGGCCCGAAACCATAATCGAAGAAGAGCGGGCCCATAATATCCTCAACATACGACGGATAACGGAACCGTCCATTTTCTCCGGCTACATCCGCTCCGGCACGCGATGCCTCAAGAAGGAAGGCGTTACCGTAATCGAAGAAATACATGCCGGAGGCTGTCAAGCGGTTGATGGCCGCAACCTGACGGCGCAACGAAGCCTGCACACGTTCTTTGAATTCCGCTGGATTATCGGCCATCATAGCCTTTGACTCCTCGAAACTCAGTCCTACCGGATAATATCCACCTGCCCAGGGGTTATGCAGCGAGGTCTGGTCGGAGCCGAGCTCCACTTCCATGCCTTCATCTGCCAGACGTTCCCAGAGGTCAACCACATTGCCTTGGTAAGCTAAGGAGACAGCCTCACGGGCTTCTTTGGCTTTGCGGGCGCGTGCAAGCAGCTCGTCGAGGTTGGTATAGACTTCGTCAACCCAACCCTGTGAGCGGCGTGTCTCCACTGCCTTCGGGTTAATCTCGGCAACAATCGTCACAACGCCGGCGATATTGCCTGCCTTGGGCTGCGCGCCCGACATTCCTCCGAGACCGGCAGTTACGAAGAGCATGCCACCGAGGTCTTTCCGACCTTCCTTCAGATGACGTCGACCGGCATTCAATACTGTGATTGTAGTGCCATGGACTATACCCTGCGGCCCTATGTACATATACGATCCGGCGGTCATCTGTCCGTACTGGCTTACACCCATCGCATTGAAGCGTTCCCAGTCGTCAGGCTTGGAGTAATTGGGTATGACCATACCGTTGGTCACCACCACTCGCGGAGCGCCCGGATGCGAAGGGAACAATCCAAGCGGATGGCCCGAGTACATCACCAGTGTCTGCTCGTCGGTCATCTCGCTCAGGTATTGCATGGTGAGAAGATACTGTGCCCAATTCTGGAACACAGCTCCATTGCCACCGTAAGTGATAAGTTCATGAGGATGCTGGGCAACCGTCTTGTCGAGATTGTTCTGAATCATCATCATTATAGCGGCAGCCTGGCGCGACCGGGCAGGATATTCGTCAATCGGACGGGCATGCATCTCATAGTCAGGCCGGAAACGGTACATATATATTCGCCCGTAGCGACGCAACTCTTCGGCAAACTCCGGTGCAAGCGTCGCATGATGTTTCTCTGGGAAATAACGCAGGGCATTCCGGAGGGCCAGACGCTCTTCGTCGGCACTGAGTATTTTCTTGCGCCGGGGAGCGTGGTTCACATTCGGGTCATATGGTTTGGGAGCCGGCAGCTCGTCTGGAATACCGGCACGCACTGCATGGCGGAAATCTTCTACGGTCATGCTATTTTCGAATTTACAATTGTAAGAATTTCTGTCTCTTCTGCTGCGGCTTTTTCCTCGACCTCAACTGCCTGAGCTATAAATTTCTCGGCAAGCGCACGGTCTTTGAGGCCAGCGGCGTTGATGCGTACGTTAAGTCCGGCTCCGCGCACAGCCGCACGGGCAGCCAATACACCCACGCCTGCATCGCTCACCGACGCCGGGTTGCCTTTCTCGGCAACCTGACGCAGCAGCCCGAAGACCTCGCAGCTCGTGGTCATCGTGCGAAGGGGCACCTCGCAGGCATAGCGGGTGGCAGCCTCCATAGCTTCTTCGCGCGCGCGTTTCTCTTCCTCGGTGCCTTTGGGCATGCCGAACACATCCATTATGCGGTTGAACGCCTCGGTGTCTTCATCCACAAGGTGAAGCAGACGCTCCATCAGATCCTGACCTTCTACGGCTAAGTCGGAGAATTCTTCCCAGCGCTCATCCCAACCGGGCTTATGCGACGAAAGATTGGCAACCATAGCGCCTAAGGCGGCTGCCAGCGCACCCATATATGCTGAGATTGAACCACCGCCGGGAGCCGGAGACTCTGAAGCTGTCTCTTCAGCAAAGCCGCGGCAAGTGAGGTCTACAAGTTTCTTGCCCGCGTTTTCCTCGGCCTCAAGCATATATTCTATCACCTTTTCGGACGGCTCGAAGGGGCGAAGTTCATCAAGGCCCATCGACTTCACTGCCATGCGCACAATCTCATGCTCGGGTATACCTAATGAGCGTTGTTGTTTACGAAGGAAATAACGGCCCGCTTCGACAATGGCCTTTTTAGGCACCAGACCGACGATTTCGGTGCCTGTAACACGTATGCCGCGGGCAGCAGCCGCACGGCACACCTCATCGAAAGCCACATGCAGAGGGGTGGCCTGGGTATCGGTTATATTCATCGACACCTGTGCGATGCCATATTCATCAATATACCATCCGATAGCTTTGGTTCCCTTGAGTGTGCCCGGAATCATGATAGGTTTACCGTTCTCATCCTTGAGTTGCTTGCCGGTAAGCTTACCGCCTTCACGAGCCGGGCGTCCTTTCTCGCGCACGTCGAAGGCGATTGCATTCGCACGGCGCTTTGAAGTCGTGTTGAGGTTGAAATTCACTGCGATGAGGAAATCACGTGCACCGACCGTCGTCGCACCAGTTCGCGCCACGCCTTCATCGTAGGGGCGGTCGCCGAAGTCAGGGGCCTTACCTTCATGGTGCATCTTCTCGGGCAGCGCCTCATATTCACCCGCACGGCACACGGCGAGATTCTTCCGTTCGGGAACGAAGGCCGCTGCCTCATAGCAATATGTCGGAACTGCAAGTTCCTCTGCTATACGCTTGGCAAGGGCTCGAGCGAGCTCGGCACATTCCTCAAGAGTGATACCTGCAACAGGGATAAGCGGGCACACATCGGTAGCTCCCATACGCGGATGCTCGCCATGATGCTGACGCATGTCGATCAGCTCGGCTGCCCGCTTGACGCCGCGGAAAGCAGCTTCCACCACTGCCTCAGGTTCTCCTACGAAAGTCACAACCGTGCGGTTGGTCGCCGCGCCCGGATCTACATCGAGGAGTTTGATGCCCTCTACACTCTCGATTGCGTCGGTAATACTCTTTATCGTGTCAGGATTGCGGCCCTCACTGAAATTGGGCACACATTCTATTATCCTTTTTTCCATTCTATATTATAGTGTTTTATATGTCAAATGATTGTTTTATCTCAATACAAACTTCTCGGTCTGTGCAGCCCCCTGCGCTATATATGTGCCGGAGTTCAATACAATCTCCTGGCCGGCATACTCAGCAGTTTCCCACACTTTGCGGCCTGATAAATCGTAGATGGTGAGCTGGCGGCCATCGACACCTTCAGCCATCACCGTATTGCCGCTGGTTATCAGGCGTAGCCCACGTCCAGTCGTGCTAAGATTAGCCGATGCATAATCAGTTTCCTCAATATTTTTAAATTTGCCCCATACTTCATGACTGCGGTAGGCCTCGGCACATCCGGTCGGCACGAGCACTTTCACCGTAGCATAGAGCTCCTCATCGGGAGGTAAAACAGCTGGGGGATTTACTGCATGGCTGTAGATGACTGCATCCTCGGCCAAGGCATCCCGGAAGAAACAGTTTCCTATTTCGCAATTCTCACCGAGTATAACTTTCTTCACAGTATTGCCGTAGAAATAAGCGTTCATTCCGATGGCAACTTCCACTTCCTCAACGGCGCAGCCTTCAAAAGTTGACCACGACGAATAAAACTGATTGGCCTTGATTCTTTTCAGATTCTTGCAGTTGCCGAAAGCCAAATCTTCTGCCGTAAGGGCTCCATCAACCGTTAACGAGGTTATATTCTGGTTATCATAGAATGCTTTATAGCGTATATACGACGCGACCTCCATATCATAGCCTGGTAAAATAGCTGGAAAAACCACATCGCCAGATGCATCTCCGCCATAAACAATTCCGTAGGCCTCTCTCGAATCTTTCCGGTATACAACCTTTGTTTCTTCATCGGTGTAGTAATCTGCGTATACGGGTTCGATGGTAGCCTCATTCCATGGAGCGGACGCTCGGAAATATTTTTCTGCGAAGAACGGAACTTTGAGTTTCGCACCGGATAGGCATCCGCTTGACACTTCAGGCGCTGCGGCTGGATATATGGCATCGGTGGCAATTTCAACGCCTGAGCCGAAGTCGGCAAGGACGTCAAGACCGCTTATAGTATCTACAGTGCGGTCTATCGTAAGATTCCGCAAGCCAGGGAATACTTTTTCGCCATTGAACGCTATGATTTGAGACTCCGATTTATAGTGTACACCCTCGATACGCTTCTCAAAAGCTCCGCCCCATAGCACAGCTCCGTTAAGGTTAATGCTGTCCAGATCTGCACCGTAAAACGATCCTGGCTTCAGTTCATGACAGGCGCGGAGAGTTATATATCTTTTCTCAACCAGCCCGGTGCCGTCTTCATTCCAGTCCTGATAATAAACCGTGCCAATCCCCTTGCTATTGGCAATCCACCCTTCCTCAAAGATAAATGTAGAGGTTTTCTGGCCAAAGTAGTCCACTGCCAGAGGAAATTGAAATGAATTGAAGACATTATCGGCAAAGCAACCCGATTTGAACACCACGGTATCCGTCGGTATACCCACATACGCCAGGTTGTATAGCCCTGCGCCGCGGAAGGCATCTTTTCCAACCGACCGTAGCTTATAATTAACCCCAGACGCATCAGTCCAACTGTAATATATCTGTGATGTCAGAAATTCTTCATGGTCTTCTTCCGGCCCTACAACTTCAACATAGACAACATTTTGGGTCACATCCTCGCCTACCACATCATAGCACAAGCCGTTGTACTTGATGTCGTATGCCTGGAGGGCTGGCACTGTGACTGCGGAGAGAACGAGCCACAATAATACTTTTTTCATAGTAGAAAGGTTATTGATTTGATATGCAAATATCTCATTATTTTTTTGAAATACAAAATTAAAGACATACAAATAGCGCGGCAGGACTGGTATTTTCCTGCCGCGCGTATTAATGGCTTAGTGTATTTAGAGTATTATGTGTTCAGATCGTATAGCCGATGTAAGTCGAGGGGGTGATACGGTGTAATTCGGCCCGTACATCCTCGCTGATGCCTTCCAGTCCGTCGATGAAGTTGGCGATAGCCGCACCGTCTACCACCGAGTTGGTTCGGGTCAGAGCCTTGAGAGCCTCGTAGGGCTTGGGGTAGCCTTCACGGCGCAGTATGGTCTGGATAGCCTCGGCAACCACGCTCCAGCATCCGTCAAGATCTGCGGCTATGGCCTCCTCGTTGAGGATGAGCTTGCCGAGACCCTTCATGGTCGATTCGATGGCAATCAGGGTATGAGCCAGGGGCACACCTATGTTGCGGAGAACGGTCGAGTCGGTGAGGTCACGCTGCAGACGTGATACAGGCAGTTTTACCGACAGATGACCAAGAACGGCATCAGCAACCCCAAGATTACCCTCGGAGTTTTCGAAGTCGATAGGATTTACCTTGTGGGGCATTGCCGACGAACCAACCTCACCGGCTTTGATGCGCTGCTTGAAGTAGTTCATCGATATATAGCTCCATATATCGCGGTCAAGGTCGACGATAATGGTGTTGAGACGGCGCAATGCGTCGAATATGGCGGCAAAGTTATCGTAGTTGGAGATCTGGGTGGTGAGGCACTCGCGCTCTATGCCCAGATAGTCGCGGAGGAACCGCGCGCCGAAAATCTGCCAGTCGATGTCGGGGAAGGCTACGCGATGTGCGTTGAAGTTGCCGGTGGCACCACCGAACTTACCCGACACTGTCGCCTTGGCAAGTGTATCAAGTTGTACTTCCAGACGATAGGCAAACACAGCTAGTTCTTTGCCCAATGTGGTGGGCGACGCAGGCTGGCCGTGAGTCTTGGCAAGCATGGGGATGGCGGCATATTCGCTTGCAAGCTCGTTGATTTTGGCCACCAGACCGTTGTAAGCGGGTACGATGACATCGGTCAGCGAATCGCGCAGCATCATCGGGAACGCGGTGTTGTTGATGTCCTGCGAGGTAAGACCGAAGTGGATAAACTCCTTGGTGTCCGACAGGCCGAGCGCGTCGAATTTACCCTTGAGATAATATTCAACCGCCTTCACATCGTGGTTGGTGGTGCGTTCGATAGTCTTTATCTCCTCAGCTTCAGCAACGGTGAAAACTTCCGGGGCATAGATGGCGCGGAGGGCGTCTTTCTGCTCAGTGCTAAGCGCGGGCAGCTGAGGGAGACCAAGTTCTGAAAGAGCTATGAAATACTCAATCTCGACTTTTACACGGTAGCGGATGGTGGCGTACTCGGAGAAATAGTCGGCCAGACGGGCACACTTGCCACGGTAGCGGCCATCGACGGGTGAAATGGCGGTAAGAGTGTTAAGTTCCATTATCTGTCAGGGTTGATATGTATCTATATGACGTTGTTTCTTTTCTTCGAAGATCTCGGAGATGGTGAGGAAAATGCCACTCTCCTCCACATCGCCGAACTCGCTGTTGATAGCCGTGCCGAACATCTTCATCGTTGGCGACAGGCTCATATAGGCATGCACCAGCGGAGGAACGGTATGACCATATTCACGCACTAAGGAGTTGAGGATCTTGGCATCGCTCTTGAAATCGCCGCCGGTGAAGATCTTCGCCATTTCCTCTGGGTCGGCGTCGGTCTTGAGCGGTATGATAGGCCGCACAAGTTCATCGGGGTCGGGGAAGTACTTGTTGAGGAAGAACAATATGAGGTCGCGGCAGCGGGCGGTATAGCTCGGATACATCGTCACCTTGCCGAAGAGATATTTAAGATCGGGGTAAACAACCGTCAGCGATCCAAGCCCATCCCACAGGTTATCGAGCACATAGATGGCCTTCGCACCGGCGCGCGACGACTGATACTCGGGCCGTACGAACGACCGGCCAAGCTCAAGCGTATACGGCAGATAATCACGGATGAAACGCTCCGAGAAGCTGAACATGTGCCCGGTCGCTATACGGGGGCGACCCAGCGAGTCGATCTGTATGTCGCGACCGCAGATAAAGCGGTAGCCGCCAAGTATGAGTTTGCTGTCAGGATCCCATACAATCAACTGACTGCACGGAACATCCATCGTATCGAATTCGTCTATGTCACAATCTTTGCCTGAGCCGCCACCGGCGCTGCGGAACGAGATTTCTCGCAGGCGCCCTATCTCCCGCATTACATTGGGGGCGTTGTGGGCGGTCACCACGTAGAGATCATTCCCCCCTTTGTTGGTCTTCCGCAGAAAACGCTCGGGGGTAAGTTCGGCTTCTATCAAGGCCGTGTCGACTGGTTCGATTATTGGTTGATTCATTCTTCGTGATATTTTGAAGGAAGTGAATATACGGTCTCGCGGAGCTTCGCGGCCTCTTCGGCTGCATGGGCACCTCCGCGGAAACTCTCCCAGCGCAGGGGCTCTCCGCAGGTGAGAGTGAAGGTCTTGCCCGTGGAATGTACAAACTCCCGGGGCAGGAGCATCATTTCATAGTTGAATTTTATGCCGAGACGCTTGCGGAGACGAGCCCAGCGGTAGAACGACCGCGAATTTTCGCCTTCGAAGTGCACCGGCACAATATCGCGCTTACTTTCAATAGCCTTGGTCACCACCATCTTTCGCCATTCAAGATCGGCGATTACTCCATCATTGCCTAAGCGCGACACAAGTCCGGCCGGATAAATGACAACCGGATCATCGCCCGCGAGCACACTGTCGAGTGTGGAGGCAGCTCCTCGGCTTTGGGCTCCGTGCTTGTTGATAGGCACGAAGCAGTCGCGCAGAGGCTCTACGGCCATAAGCAGGTCATTCACCACGAAGTGCACCGGCCGGTTGCCGTAATGTGAGCTTAGCCAGGCAATCATGCTTATACCGTCAAGACCACCGAGCGGATGATTGCTCACTATGATGCACCGGGGAGACTCGGGAAGGCGCTCGGCGCCCCGAACATCGAGGCGAACGTCAAGGTCGGCAAGCACTCCACGGCAGAAATCCGGCCCCCGGCTCGGAAAATTATTCTCAAGCAGGGCATTCAGCTCTTTCTGACAGATCAATTTCTCCACAGCGCGCACCAGAGCACGGGGCACATACCGGCTCCGGGCACCCAGACGCTCGCGGAGCACCTGCGCAATATCGATTTTAATAGGCTTATCTGAGGCCATTATCTCGCTTTTGAAGTGCAAAGGTACGCAAATTCGACGAAACTGCCATGAAATGAGTAAAGATTAGCAATCTCCGCCCCCAACTTCACTGCGATAATCGTTCCTCCCAAACTTTTTCGTAACTTTGTCTATTCATTTTATAATTGTCGCGACAAGCTATGATTAGCGAATTACTTCTCTACGCCCCTGAGGCCGATTTTGTTGAACCATATATACGCCGGGCCCTCCCCGGCGTGACCATCTCCACTCCCGAGACGGCTAATACGCCCCAACTGGCCGTAATGATTTCCAGCGTCGACATATACGACCCTCAGGCGACTCCGGAAGACGCCTCTGAAAACACTCCCCTCGCCCCGGCCTCCCACTGGGCCGACAGAGAAAAGGAGTTTGCCGCGACAACCCGGCGCCATGGCCTCAAGCCTCTCATCCTGCGCTGCGCCGACATCGTTGCCACAGGCATGACTGGCTTTCCGCGACATCTTGCCGAAGCCATCTGGAAAGGCACATTTTTTCACTTCCCGGCCAATGAGGCGCGCCGCAGTGTCATACACGCCGCCGACATTGCAGACCTCGTCCAATCAGTGGCCGCCTCAGGTCTTCCGGCTGCCGACTCTCTTATTTATAATATAACCGACGGCACCAACCCCACAATCCACGATCTTGCCGAGGCTCTGGCCTTCCGCATGAAAAACAAGCGCATATCCACCCTCAGCACAGGCCCTCAGCAATGGATGGGCCGCATCATCTACGGACGTCGCCGATATAGCCTCTACACCACTACACGCACCTACTCCAGCGCCGCAGCTGCACTCGACATGGCATTCCGCCCGACACCCGTGTGCGAATATCTCCGCACCCACACCTACGACGAAAACAGCCTATGAACCAACTTGCCGCAACCGCAAAGAGCCTACTTAAAATAGCCCTGCTGTCTCGACCGGTGCCTTCTTCCCGAAGGTGCCACGGTGGTTCAATCATCGTCATGGGCAACGGCCCTTCGCTCAACGACACCATCGCCGCCCATCTCCCTCTGCTTAAGGCCGCCACAACCATGGCCGTAAACTTCGCCGCCCTCGCACCCGTATTCTTCGACATCAAGCCTCGTTATTACGTGATGGCCGACCCGCATTTCTTTTCCCAGGGAGGCGATGGTGGCAATCTCGATCTGCTGCGCGAGGCGCTCCGCAAAGTCGATTGGGAGATGGAGCTCTTCGTGCCTGCTAAATTCCGCCGCAAGGCAGCAAGGCTTTATCCCAGCCTGAAGATCACTCCGTTCAACGCAGTAGGCCTCGAAGGTTACCGCTCATTCACCAGCATGGCCTACCGCCTCGGCATGGGCATGCCCCGACCCCGCAACGTCTTGATTCCGGCCATAATGCTCGCCATAGCCACCGGATATACCGACATTTCTATCGTCGGCGCCGACCACTCATGGATGACTTCCCTCTCTGTCACCGACGAAAACGAGGTTGTCTCGATCCAGCCGCATTTTTATGCCGACAGCGACCATGAGCAGGCCCGCGTGCGCCACGAATACCGCGGCTACCGACTGCATCAGATTGTGGAGAGTTTCGCCATCGCCTTCCGCAGTTACCATCACATCGCCGACTATGCCGCTTCACGTGGCGTAAAAATCTACAACGCCACACCCGGCAGTTTCATCGACGCATTCCCGCGCCGACCCTTGTCATAACATCCCTGTATCTCAACAAAATAAGCCGGAGAGTTTCTGCAAAAGTAACTCTCCGGCTTTTTTCAGGTACCCGAAGCGACCTCCCGGGAACTGCACGCCCCCAAATGTTAGCCATGCTTCTTATTTATTCGGTTTAAGTGCTTTGTCTGTGCTTTGTCAAAAAAAAGAAATCTCCTGTAATCAAATCGTTGCAGGAGATTCCACGTACCCGAAGTGGGACTCGAACCCACACAGCCTAATGGCCAAGGGATTTTAAGTCCCTCGTGTCTACCATTCCACCATTCGGGCGGCCGTTTTCGGCTGCAAAGTTAATCATTTTTGTCGGAACCACAAAAAATGAGTAACTTTGTAGACTCTCTTTGAACGATTTTTTGACTTATGGCAACCCGTACAACACAAAATACACCTGAAAAAGACGCTCGCAAGCGCCGACGCAACCGCACCATCATCTCTCTCATGTGGATTGCATTCATCGTTTTTGTAATTTTTGCCGGAGGATTTTTCCTCATGGTTTACAACGGTGTCATCGGCTACATGCCCCCTGTCGAGGAACTCAAAAACCCGCAGGATAAATTCGCTTCTGTAATCTATACAGCCGACGGCCAGGAAATGGGCCGTTATTTCCGAAATACCGGCAACCGTGTATACGCCGACTTCGACGAAATTTCTCCCGAAGTGGTCGACGCCCTCATCGCAACCGAAGACGCTCGATTCACCGAGCATTCCGGTATCGATGTCAAAGCCATTGCCCGTGCGATGGTCAAGACCATACTTCTCCAGAATAAAAATGCCGGCGGTGGCTCAACCATCACCCAGCAGCTCGCCAAGCAGCTCTACACCCCGCCATCCAGCGGCCTCCTCGCACGCGCTGTCCAGAAACCTATCGAGTGGATGATCGCCATCAAGCTCGAGCGTTTCTACTCCAAGGAAGAGATTCTGAAGATGTATCTCAACCAGTTCGACTTCCTTTACAACGCTGTCGGCATCAAGAGTGCCGCAAAAGTATACTTTAACAAGACTGCCGCTGAGCTCGACACTCTGGAGGCAGCCACACTCGTGGGCATGGTGAAAAATCCGGCATACTTCAACCCTGTCCGTCAGCCCGAGCGCACACGCCAGCGCCGCAATGTCGTGCTGGAGCAGATGTACAAAGCCGACATGCTCACACGCGACGAGCTCGAGCGCCTGCAGGCCCAGCCCCTCACCCTCGACTTCCAGCGTGTCGACCATAAAGACGGCCTCGCCCCCTATTTCCGTGAGGAGCTCCGCCGCCTCCTTACGGCCAAGAAGCCTGTCCGCAGCCACTATCCTTCCTGGGATACCCAGCGCTATGTCGACGACTCTATCGCATGGGCAACCAACCCGCTCTTCGGCTGGATTGAAAAAACGCGCAAACCCGACGGCACGAAATACGACATCTACAACGACGGCCTCAAGATCTACACCACCATCGACTCACGCATGCAGACCTATGCCGAGGAAGCCGTCCGCGAACATATGCAGTCGCTCCAGCAGCAGTTCTTCCGCGAGAAAAAAGGTTCGTCTGCAGCGCCCTACACCTCTAACCGTGGCGAACTGTCCGACGCTATGCGCGAGAAGCTTATATTCACAGCCATGAAGCAGAGCGAACGTGGTCGTATCGCACGCCTCCGCGGCTTGTCTGACGACGAACTGCGCCGTGAATTTGATGAGCCCGAAGAAATGACCGTCTTCAGCTATGCTGGCCCGGTCGACACTGTCCTCACGCCCCGCGACTCGCTCCTCTACACCAAGTCGTTCCTCCGCACTGGCTTTATGTCGATGGATCCCACCACAGGCTTCGTCAAAGCTTACGTCGGTGGCCCCGATTTCCGTTTCTTCCAGTACGACATGGTGTCGACCGGTCGCCGACAGATCGGATCAACCATCAAGCCCTTCCTCTACACCTACGCTCTTGAGACCGACGACTTCACCCCGTGCACGACTCTCCTCAATGAGCAACCTACCCTCTACGACGAGAATGGCCGCATCTGGCAGCCACGTAATGCCGGCAAAGCACGCATAGGCGAGATGGTCGACCTCCGCTGGGCCCTCACAAACTCCAACAACTGGATTTCGGCCCGCATCATGGATCGCCTCAGCCCCGCTGAGCTCGTCAAGCGCATGCACAGCTATGGCATCACCAATCAGCTCCCGGCGGTAAAATCGCTCTGCCTCGGCCCCTGCGAGGTCTCTGTCAAGGAGATGGTCACGGCCTACAGTGCCTTTGCCAACAAAGGCATGCGTTCCGACCCAATCTACGTCACGGCAATCGCTGATGCCAACGGAAACGTAATCACCGATTTCGCGCCATCGCAAACCGAAGTCATAACCCAGAAAGGCTACTGGCGCATCCTCTCGATTCTCCTCAATGTGGTCGATAGCGGTACGGGTAACCGACTTCGCCGTCCGCCCTTCAACATCACCGCCCAGATGGGTGGCAAGACTGGTACGACCAACGACAACGCCGACGGTTGGTTCATGGGCTTCACCCCCGACCTCGTCTCTGGCACATGGGTCGGTGGCGACGACCGATATATCCACTTCAACAACATGGCCCAGGGTCAAGGTGCCTCAATGGCACTCCCCATCTACGGCAAATACATCTCAAAAGTATACGCCGATCCCACCCTGCCATATTCGCAGGATGCCGTATTCGAGTTCCCCGCAGGCCTCAATCTCTGTGCAAGCGATTTCGCACCCGTGGAAGAAGAGGAGACCATCGAGGAATCCATCTCCGGCGCATTTGATTGACGCTGAAACATCTTTTAAACCATCAAACCATGAAAAAACCTTCTCCCCTTTTACAGCTGCGGGCACCTCGCGTGGCGCTCGCAGCTGGCATGCTGGCCTTCGCCCTATCTGCCTCCGCGCAGGCCTCCGCTAAGCGCGAGCTCTCCGTTGCATTCGCCTCCGGCGAAACTGCCCGCATCGTATTCTCGCATGGCATGGAGATGCGCATCGCCGACCAGCAGCTTATCTTGTCAGGCGACAACGTCTCCGAGACATATCAGCTCGATTCCGTCCGCGGCTTCACATATTCCACCCCTGTCTCCGTAGGCATCGCCGCCCCGGCCACCTACACTCCGGTCTACACCTTCACCCCCGATGGTGTGCATATTTCCTTGCCGGAAACCACCGGTAATATATGCCGCATCTACACCACCGCAGGCGAAGAAATTGCCGCCCAGCCCTTCGATTCCGACCTCCTTGTCGACCTGTCCGGTCGCCAGGCGGGCCTCTACATCATCAGAGTCAATAGTCTTCCTGCCATAAAAACATTCGTACGATGAGATTACTCCCCTCCATCATAGTCGCCCTCTCTATTGCGGCATCTGCCAGTGCCACCGACCCGCAGTTATTCATCTACCGCAACGATAGCCGCTTCAACCAGCTATCCCTCTCCGACAGCACAGCCATCAGCCACGACCTCGAGGCTTCCGACATTTCACGCCACTCCCTTCAGGCCGACGAAATCACTGTGCCTCTCGACGCCATCGACTCATGTGTCGTTCGCCATACCTATATCCCCACACTCCACTTCCGCTTCACCGACTATCCCGAGGCAACCGGCCTGTGGGATAAGGAACTCTACCTCAACGCTACTCTTGATGTCACCGGCTACGGATACGTCGACGATCAACCAGGCCTCACACTCTCTGTCAAAGGCCGGGGCAACTCCACTTGGTCTATGCCCAAGAAACCCATCCGCCTAAAATTCGACAAGAAGACAGCCCTCTGCGGATTCAAGAAGGCTAAAAGCTACGCCCTCCTTGCCAACTACCTCGACCATACCCACCTCCGCAATGCCCTCTCAATGTGGCTCGCACAGCGCATCGGCGTGCCGTACGCCAACCACACCATGCCCTGCAACGTAATCATCAACGACACTCCCCAGGGCCTGTTCCTCCTCACAGAGAAAATCGGCATCAACGCCGGAAGTGTCGACATCGACGAAGAGACAGGCATCCTCGTCGAGCTCAGCACCGAGTTCGACGAGCCACACCAGTTCCGCTCATCCCTTTACCAGATGCCGGTCATGGTCAAGGATCCCGATTTTGATGAACTATACGAAGACGACCCCGACGGACTCACACCAAGCCAGCGCCTCTCCCTTTGGTACGACGACTTCAATAATGCCGAGCGCAAGGTTGCCTCTGGCAAAGGCTTCGACGCCTTCGATCTCGAGGCTTTCGTGAAATACATCATGCTGTATAACATTACCGCCAACCTCGAGCTCCAACATCCCAAGAGCCTCTACATCCACAAGCTCGCCCTCGGCGATGACAACAAATACATCTTCGGCCCCGCATGGGATTTCGACGTCGCATACAACATGGTCAATCCTGCAGGCCCCCAATATGCCCAGAATTCCCCCACCCTCCCATTCAAGGGAATGGCCCTCATCAACAAACTCACATCCACTCCCGGCTTCCTCGAGGCCTACCGCATCGAGTTCGAGAACTTCGTCGAGAACATCTACCCCGACATGCTCCAATTCATCGACAGTTACGCAGCCCTCATCCAGCCCGCCGCTAAGCTCGACGGACTTAGATGGACAGCCTCAGAGCCCATCGGCTCATGGGCCTACCGCATACCCTCATTCAAAGCCGAAACCTACATCCCCGTATTCCGCCAGTGGATACAAGACCGCATAACCTTCCTCTCCTCCCGCGTAGCCGACGGCAAATTTTAAACCCCTGAACCCCAACGTCTCCAATCGCCCAGCAGTGGGCGTCCACTCGCCCGGCCGCCGTCCAATCGGGCCGCAACGTGGCGTCCGGAGGACGCCGATCTCTAGTAGCCCCCTACGCCGAAGCGCCTGCGGAGGCGTGGGGGGGTAAGCGTGGGGGTAGGCGATTGGCGTCTGAAAGACGC
Organism: uncultured Muribaculaceae bacterium; assembly: GCA_910586595.1. Lineage (GTDB taxonomy): Bacteria > Bacteroidota > Bacteroidia > Bacteroidales > Muribaculaceae > CAG-873. The sequence continues at coordinate 155,581 of CAJUJB010000001.1, forward strand.
CGATTGGGTAGAAACGAACAGCCGTTGCGGCCCAATCAGCCTCCTGCGCACGGTCGCTGGCGCTGTTTACCGCATGATGGTGTCTTGCCTGACCGGGCGAGCCTCCACAATGCTGTCAAGCATGCGCTTGTAATACGAGCCCCGGTCAT
>CAJUJB010000002.1 GCA_910586595.1 uncultured Muribaculaceae bacterium
CAATGTGATGCTCGAAAATATAGCGGCTTACACCGTCAGCAATGTCCAGGTCTACGAAGGCCAGACAACCCAGGCCAAGCGCATGATGGATACCACCGCCCCGAAGGTCCTCACCATGGACGTAAGACTGAAAAAGGAATATAACATAGGGTGGACGGTCAACGCCCAGGGTGGCTACGGCACCGACAACCGCTATATCGGCAGAATCTTCGCCAATTGGTTCAACCCCACCACACGTGTGTCAGTCATCGGAAATGTGAACAATCTCAACGACAACCGCGTGCCGGGCAAGAACGACACCTGGACACCTGAAAAGATGCCTACAGGCACGAAAGAATACCGCATGGGAGGCATCGTATACAGCTACGAAACCCCGGAAGAGACTACATCAGCCGAAGGAAATCTACTCTTCTCCCAGACCGTGACCAACACCCAGCGCACCACCTCAACCACCAATTTCCTTCCGGGCGGAAATACCTTTGAAAATAATTTCAGCGACTCCCGCAACCGCGAGACTGAACTCCGCACACAGCATTCCGGCTACCACCGTATCAAGAACTTCAATCTCGGAGGGCGCATCGCCGGCTCATACCGCCGTACTAAAAATGCCTCCTCTGCCATAGGCGGAGCCTTCTCGCAAGAACACCAAGGCATTACCCGCGAAGACCTGGAGGCTCTCTACTCCGCAGGCTCGCCCGAGATGCTGGCGTCTGTGATAAACCGCTCCAAAACCCGCACCGACGGCTTCACCCGCACCCTCTCCGGCACCATCTCTCCCTATATGGCCTTCGTACGACCAAGGCACAACGACTCTTTCAGCCTCTATTTCACCGCCGACTACGTTTCTCTTAAAGACGAAGATTGGCGCGACTACGACATAAACTACGGCAGCGATGCAACGGCCGCATACCGCCGTCGCCAATATATCGACAACACTCCCAACCATAACCTCCTCCTCGGTGGAGGCGCCCGCTATACCACATCGTTCGGCTCAAGCTACTTTACAGTGAGCTACGATTATGAGTTCCGCGACAAGATAAAAGACTCATACATGTACGCCCTCGACCGTCTCAACGACATGGGTGTCTACGGAATCGTGCCTGAAGCTTATCTCGACGCCTTCGATCCTGCCAACAGCTACACCTCGCGGCTCATCACCAACAAACACTCCATCGAGCCCGCATATTTCCTCAACCAACCCATAGGCGAGAACCGGCTCCAGCTGCGACTCCAGCCAGAGATAAACATACAGCACCGTAAACTCGACTACTGGCGCAACGACCGTTCGTACCGTCTTTCCAAGACCAACACCACGGTGAATATCGGCTCGATATGGGATTGCATGGTGGAATACCATATGGCCAAGGCCCCCGATCAATACAAGTTCCGCAATTCGCTGCGCTACAGCTACCGCATATCGCCCACCTTGCCGGAAATGACCGACATGCTCGACATCGTCGACGACTCCGACCCTCTCAACATATACCTCGGTAATCCCGACCTGAAGACTGCCATAGCCCACCGCCATCTCGTGCGCTGGAGCTACTCGCCTCTCTCGCATACATTTCAGAATATTCTCTACCTGAGCTACGCCCGCACAACCAACGACCTCGTACGCGGATATACCTACGATACATCGACCGGCGTGCGCCTCAACCGCATGTACAACGTGGCAGGCAACCGCACGGCAGCCGTCACAAACGAGCTCAACTGGCAGTTCGGGGCTAAGAAACAGTTCACCCTCAGCTCGGAGACCGATTTCAACCTCGCGCGCTATGCCGACATGATAGGCATCAATCTCTCCACACCCGAGTTGCTGAAAGTCGACAACCGCACCATAAGCGAGAAGCTGCGTCTCGGCTGGGAGTTCGCAGGCCAGAGCCTCCAGCTGCGAGGCGACTACACCAACCGCCACACCACCTCGTCGCAGGCCGGCTTCAACGACATCGACGCATGGCATCTCAACTACGGCATTTCGGGCGTCTTCAAGCTCCCCGCCGGCTTCGGCATCAGCACCGACTTCACCTGCTACACTCGCCACGGCTATGGCAGTGAATATCTCGACACCACCGACCCCGTGTGGAACATGCGTGTCACCTACGCGCCTCCGCGTAATTCCCATTGGGTATTCATGGCCGACGGCTTCGACCTCCTCCACCGTCTGTCGAATGTCAACTACGCCGTCACCGCCACCGGGCGCACCGTAAGCTACACCAACACCATACCGCGCTATGTGCTCGTCTCGGTCCAGTACCGGTTCAGCATACAGCCGAAGAAGAAATAAGAGGTCTTTTTACTGCAACCCCGCTTGATATATCGGCGGGGTTGCGTATCTTTGTACCTAAAATCCTGATATGAGAATGAAACGACACGGTCTTCTAAGCGCTGTGGCGGCCATAACTATGGCGGCCACAGCACAGATAAACGCTCCGGCCAACGACGGATTGATGGCACGCGGGCAACTAATGGCCAGCCAGGGCAATTTTGTCGGTGCCCTCGACCAGATCCGCCTCGTCGACCGCGAGGCTCTCGGCTCCGACGAACGCATGGCCCTCGACCTATGCCGCGCCCAGTGGCTCTACCGCGCCGGCGAGTATGCCGACGGTGCCCAGGCATTCGCCGCATATGCCGACACATATCCTTTCTCCGCCTCGCGCGACCTCGCCCTCAAAGGCAAAGGCGACTGCCTCTTCGCCACCGCCAACTACGACGGCGCACTACGCGCTTATAACGAAGCCGAAGGCGACGGCATGCCCGACGAGGATGCCGCCGAGCTTTATTACCGCACCGGTATATGCGCCCTCGAGCTCGGGAAGACCGCCCAGGCCAAAGCCGCCTTCAAGATGGCCGCAGCCTACCGCAGTACCCGCTCAGCCGCCAATTTCTATCTCGGCAAGATGGCCTACGACGCCGCCGACTACCAGGCAGCCCGCGAGAGCTTCAGGCTCGTCAACACCTCCGAAGCCCCCGGCAATATGGCAGATTTCTATCTCGCCTCCATCGACTTTGCCGAAGGTAACTACAGCAAAGCCCTGTCAGGCGCCCGCCAGGCACTGAAGGCCCAGGGGCTCGATGCCGCAGCCATAGCAGAGCTCAACCGCATTGCAGGGGAGTCGCTCTACCGGCTCGGCCAGCGCTCGGAAGCTTGCTCATATCTCACTAAATATGTCGAAGCCACCGACGAGCCACTGCCGTCGGCCCTCTATATTCTCGGTCTGAACGATTTCGAGCAGGGCAACTACAGCAGTGCCCTCAGCTATTTCCGCCCCGTTACCGAGCGCGGCGAAGGCGTGCTGCGTCAGTCGGCCTATCTCTTTGCAGGCCAGTGCCTGCTTGAAGAAGGCGACACCTCGGCCGCCATCCTCGCCTTCGACAAGGCAGCCAAGACCGACGACGATCCAGCCGTACGCGAGGCTGCCTTCTATAATTACGCGGCGGCCAAAGCTGCCGGCGCATCAGTGCCATTCGCCTCAGCAGCAGAGACCTTCGAGGAATTCCTGAAACTATATCCCTCCGGGCCCTACTCCGACCGCGTGGCCTCATACCTCGCGTCGGGCTACATGGCCGACAACGACTACGAGCGCGCCCTATCGCGGCTGAGAGCCATCAATTCGCCTTCGCCACGCATGCAGGCCGCCATGCAGAGGGTTCTCTATACCCTCGGCATGAAGGCGCTCCGCGAAGCCGACTACCCCGCCGCCCATTCGTATCTGGCCGAGGCCGAGGGGCTCAAACGCTGCGACGACGCCGTGGCTGCGGAAGTGACACTCGCGCAGGGGCGGCTTGCTCAGGCACAGGGCAACCCCGCACAGGCAGCTGAAAAATTCCGCACCTATCTCCGCACAGCACCACGCGATGCCGCCAACCGCCCCGTAGGACTTTACGGACTGGCATACGCGCTCTATAACGGCAATGATGCCTCCGGCGCGGCATCCTACTTCGAGCAGGCCGCCAAGGCCCTCACCGATCCGGCGGCAAAGGCCGACTGCTACAACCGCCTCGGCGACCTCCGCTTCGCGCACTCCGACTTCGAGGACGCAGCCCGCTGGTATGCCACCGCTTACGGCACCAATCCTGAGGCCGGCGACTATGCAGCTCTCTCCGGAGCCCGCATGAAAGGATATATGCGCGACTACGAGGGCAAACTAAGCGCCCTCGATGCCTTCCGACGCGATTTCGCATCCTCGGCTCTAATGCCCGACGCCTTACTCGAGACAACCCAGGCACAGATCAGTCTGGGCCGTAACGCCGACGCCGTGGCAACTTACCGCACACTCATCGCCGACTACCCGCAGACCACCCAGGGCCGTCGCGGCTACCTCCAGATGGCCATGACGCTGCTCGACATGGGCCGCACCGACGAGGCTGCCCAGGCATACCGGTCGGTCATCGAGCTCTACCCCACATCGGCAGAGGCAGCCCAGGCATCAGCCCTCCTCAAGAACCTTTATGCCGGCGCCGGACGCGCCGACGAATATCTGGCATTCATATCCTCGGTGAAGAATGCCCCGCAGATCGATCCGGGCGAAGCTGAGGAGCTCGCCTATACATCGGCATGCAAAGCCCTCGAAAGCCGCTCCGACACGCGTCAGCTCGAAAGCTTCGTCGAGTCGCATCCGTCATCGCAATATGCTGCTCCGGCTCTCGGAAAACTTCTCCAGCACGCGCGCTCCAGCAACGACAGCGCCACAGCCGCCTCTCTGGCCAAGCATATACTCGATCGTTATCCCGATTCGCGCGAGGCCGAGAGTGCCCTTCTCTTCCAGGCCGCCAGCGCATACTCGGCAGGCGAGTTGCCCCAGGCCCTCGAGCAATATAAGACCCTGGCTGAGAAAGCCTCCGACGCAAGCACGGCCACCGCGGCCCGCTTAGGTGTGATGCGCACCGCCCGCGACATGGGCGACTATGCCCTGGCAGGCTCGGCTGCCGACGCCATCATCGCATCATCGGCCAGCCCTGCAGCCCTCTCTGAAGCACGCTTCACAAAAGCCAAGGCCCTCGATGCGGAAGAGAAGACCGACGAGGCCATAGCCATCTGGCTCGATATGGCATCATCTCCGGCCGAACTTTTCGGTGCCAAGAGTGCCTTTGAAGCCGCCGACGCCCTCCACGAGGCCGGCCGCGAGAAAGAGGCCCTCGAAGTTGCCCAGAAGTTCGTTCAATCAGGTTCGCCCCACCGCTATTGGGTAGCCCGCGGATTCATTCTGCTCAGCGACATCTACACCGCCCAGGGCAAGACCTTCGAGGCCCGCGAATATCTCGAGGCTCTCCGCGACAACTATCCCGGCGAGGAAGCCGATATTTTCATGATGATTGACAGCCGTCTGTCCGATAAGCAGTAATTTAAAATGAATATCAAGCATATACTCCCGATACTCGGTCTCTGCGGCTCCATTGTGGCGCAGGCCGAAGATCTAAGCACCGAAATCACAGTCGACCGCACCGTCGTGGCCGAGCTGCCTGCGGCCTCACCCCTTCTGTCGGTGTTCCCCAGCCTCCTTCCCGTACCGGCATCGGATGTCAACATACGCCCCGCCCAGTACGGCCAGGCCTCCAACTTCACCCCCATCGCCGGGCACACCGACACACCACTTTTCACCGGGCTGCCTGCCCCCGACGGCTACCGCGGCTATTTCTGGGCCGGATACTTCCCTGCCTACAACCTCGGTGCTGCAGCCGGCTACCGCATAATCGACAAGGAGAACACCAGCCTCGGGGCCGCCGTCCGCTTCGACGGCTCGTCGTACAAAACCAAGGGCTTTTTCCAGGACAAGGCTACGGTGCGCGACAATACCGTGGGCGTGCAGGCCGACTTCGCCCACCGCTTCACCGGAGGCGCGCGCCTCAGTGTCGACGCCTCTTATTTCCACTCGGCACTGGCATATCCGGTCTCGACAAGCGACTCCGAGCCTCAAGGCATCAATGGTGCTGACGTGCGCGTAGGCATAGCCCGGAGCGGAAAGGTTGATTACGATGCATCAGTCCGGTACAGCCATTTCGGGCTGACCAAAGATGTTTTTTTAGCCCAATTCTCCTTACCGCCGGCCACCGACAACCGCTTCACGGCCGATGGCCGCATAGGCATGGCACTCAATCAGGCCCGTACCGTGGGCTTCCGCCTCGGCTTCACTGCCGATTTCCTGAAAGCCTATGGTTGGAACGAAGCCGACAATTACCGGGTATACGAAGACTCCCGCACCTCGGGCATACTTACGGTCAACCCGGCCTTCACCTTCAACCCCGGTAAATTCGACATACGCCTCGGCGCACGCCTCGACATCGGCGTCAACTCGCCCGACGACGCCATCCATGTGGCCCCCGACGTGACCATAGCATGGCTCCCCTCAGGCAAATTCTCGGCCTACGCCACCTTTGGCGGGGGCGAGCACTTCTCCACCCTCGCATGGCAATACCAGGTGAGCCCCTTCGCTCCCGGCCTTCTCGCCTCAGGCCGCACATTCTCGCCGGTTGACTCTCGTGTGGGCGTCAACGTACGCCCGATCGGAAACCTCTCCTTAGGCCTCTTCGCCGGCTACAGCTCGGTGCGCAGGGCCCGTGTGCTGTCGACCGAGCACTTTACCTTCACGCCTATGGACATATCGGGATGGAACTTCGGCTTTGACGCCTCTTACGACTTCGGCCGCGTAGCCGACATCCATGCCTCGGCCCGTTACTGGCACCATGGCGATGCCACCTTCGCCGACCGCGCCCGCGCCACCATTGACGCTGGTCTGACACTCAAGCCGATAGAGAATCTCAATGTCACGGCTGATTACTCACTGCGTGCATGCCGCCGCACTGCCGAAGGCTTCAACCTGCATAACCGGAGCGACCTCTCGCTCGGCGCCAACTATGCCTTCTCGCCCGCCTTCTCTGTATTCCTCCAGCTTGAGAATCTTCTCTGCCGCCGTTACATGGTGGTTGCCCCCAAAATCGAGAGCCAGTCGCTTCATGGCCTTGCCGGCATCTCCTTCCGTTTCTGACACTCCGCAGCCAAGCCTTAAACCCAACCAAGCATAACCAATGAAAACACAAGTCATCACAGCCCTCCTCTCCCTTGCCGCCCTCCAGGCATTCCCGGCCACAGTATGCAGCCCCGACGGAGCTCTGTGTGTCGACGTAGACATTCTATCTGGACGCCCCACATACTCGGTGACATACGCAGGCAAGACCATACTCGAGCCGTCGCCGCTGGGATTCACCGCCAATACGGGCGACTACACCAGCGCGACCGCAATGAAGGCCTCCGCTATACGGGCCATCGAGGAATCCTACTCCGTTCCGACCATAAAGACTTCGTCGGTCGACTACAAGGCCAACGAGCTCCGCTGCACATTCACCACCGCCGACAAGCACAGCTTCGACGCCGTATTCCGCGTGAGCGACAACGATGTGGCATTCCGCTACGAAATTCCCAAAGAAGGGGAGACGGGCTCGATATACATATCGTCGGAGGCTACGGGCTTCGACCTGCCCGATATGGCCACCTCCTTCCTCTGCCCCCAGAGCGACCCTATGATAGGATGGAAACGCACCAAGCCCAGCTATGAAGAGGAATACAAGGCCGACGCACCTCTCACCGACGTATCGAAATACGGCCACGGATACACCTTCCCCTGCCTCTTCAAGGTTGGCAACGACGGGTGGTTGCTCATAAGCGAGACGGGCGTCGACAGCCGATACTGCGCGTCGCACCTCTCCGACTACACCGACGGCCTCTATACCATAGCCTACCCGATGGAAGGCGAAAACAACGGCAACGGCCTTACGGGCGCTGCCATGGCTCTCCCCGCCGTCACTCCATGGCGCACACTGACCGTAGGCTCCAATCTGAAACCCATCGTAGAGACAACAGTTGCCTGGGATGTGGTTAGTCCTCTCTACCAACCCTCACTCAAATATGACTATGGTAAAGGCACCTGGAGCTGGATTCTCTGGCAGGACGACAGCATCAACCTCGAAGACCAGAAGAAATATGTCGATCTGGCTCATGACATGGGTTATAAATACGTGCTGGTCGACAACTGGTGGGATACCAAAATAGGACGCGACGGCATGGCCGAGCTTGCACGCTACGCCCGGAGCCGGGGTGTAGATCTCTTCGTGTGGTACAGCTCATCGGGCTACTGGAACGACATCGAGCAAGGCCCCGTCAACCACATGGACCGTGCGCTCGTACGCAAGCAGGAAATGAAGTGGCTCAACGAGATCGGAGCCAAAGGCATAAAGGTCGACTTCTTCGGCGGAGACAAGCAGGAGACCATGCGCCTCTACGAAGACATACTCAGCGACGCCGACGACCACGGCCTGATGGTTATTTTCCACGGCTGCACACTTCCCCGCGGCTGGGAGCGCATGTATCCCAACTACGTGGGCAGCGAAGCCGTCTTAGCGTCTGAGAACATGTACTTTGAAGACCACTTCTGCAAGGAGGAGCCGTTCAACACCGCCCTTCATCCATTTATCCGCAATACGGTGGGATGTATGGAATTCGGTGGCTGCTTCATGAACCGACACATGAGCCGCGACAATAAATCGCGCCATGGGCGAAAGACTACCGACGCCTTCCAGCTCGCCACCACCATACTTTTCCAGAACCCGATACAGAACTTTGCCCTTACGCCCAACAACCTCACTGACGCACCGGCCGTATGCATGGACTTCCTGCGCCGCGTGCCTACCACCTGGGATGAGACGGTATTTATCGACGGTTACCCCGGCCGCTACGTAGTGCTGGCGCGTCGCCATGGCTCTACATGGTATATAGCCGGAGTCAATGCCCTAAAAGAGAAACTTGACCTTGACCTCGAACTGCCGATGCTGGCCAAGGGCGACGAATATACAATCATTTCCGACGACAAGGCCCGCGAGCCACAGAGCAAAACAGCCCGCATGAAAGGTAACCGCCTGAAAGTAAGCCTCCAGCCCGGAGCCGGCTTCGTGATCGAGACTGCAAGCAATCATTGAAGGATGACGCACTGACGTCCGGTAACTGCAGGAGCGTGTCACGGTGACGTCCGTCAGTTTGCATATTTATTGAATTGTATACCTGACAGATGTGCGGCACCGTGACGTTCGTCAAGGACGTCGATTTCTCGTAGCCCCCTACGCCGAAGCTTCAGCGGAGGCGTGGGGGTAAGCTACCCAATAAAAACGCCGTTCGATATTTAATGTTTATTAACTATTGCGAGTGGCTTTTAATCAGCTTTTTGCGTATTTTTGCCAAATCTACTAACCTCTAATCATTATATATGAAAAAACTTCTACTCTCACTTTCATTGATGGCTGCCGTAGGCTTCGGCCAAGGCATCACCGCACAAGAAATATTCGAGAAAGACGGGCTGTACTACCGTATCGCCAACCCGGATGACGATATCGTATACGTAACTCTACCAGATGGCGTCCAATATAGCGGCGACATCACCTTGGTGCCATATGTTACTCACAACGACAAGACCTACATGGTGTGGAACGGCTCATGGGGTAACGCCTTTACGTACTCTGCAATTGAGAATTTCACCGTCGAAGACGGATTTTGCGGTGAAGAGGGCGACCGACCTTATAATATCCCTCTGACAAATGACACCGCACTCCAGACCGTCACAATCAAATCCTTCCAGGTTCCGGTCTATGAGACACAGATTAATTCTATCATCAATGTTGGTAACTCACCCGACTGTGCACATCTCTTCATGCGCCAGGAAGGCGACAAAAGCTACATTATGCTCGACAAATTCAACGTCTACGGCCCCGATGGAGAAAAGCTGAAACCCTTCCTCCATATCGATGGTAAAGCTTTCTCTGACTCAGCCGCCAATATCTATCCTGATGAAAATGGCGTCTTCACGCTTGACTCAAACTGGCGATACAACGATGAATATTGCTGCGTATTACCTATCTCCCAATATTTTGTCGTATTCCTCCATGTAGAATACGAAGGTAAATATGCCATTATACGTTGCCAGCCAGAACCCTATCAGACCGGTGTCTATACCGAGGCCGACGGCGTACGCTACATGGTGCTCGAGAATGAGGTCGCCGTCGCTCCTCCGGCCCCCGGCAAGTCATATTCCGGAGAGCTCAACATCCCCGAATCCGTGACTTATAACTCCCGCGAGCTCCCTGTGACGGTCGTAACCCAGATGGCCTTTAACCAATCTGCAATAACCGCAGTCACCCTCCCCGCCTCTATCAACAGATTCATCGACTATTCTCCATTTACCAATTGTCCTGACCTGGAGTATGTCGATCTATCCGCAACAAACATACGGGAAATGCGAGTATCGTTTGCCAACTGTCCTAAACTCACTGAAGTACTCTTGCCCGACAGCCTTGCATATATGCCCTCAACATTCCGTAGGTGCCCGGCGCTCGAGGAGATACGCATACCTCGCGGTTGCTCGGTCAGCGATGCCTTCTCTGAATGCCCCGGACTCGTTGATATTCAACTCGTATCCAACGATGAAACCCAGGGTTCGGTGCGGGTAAACACCTTCAATGTCCTTGATATGGACGGCAATCCGATTCCCTACGAAGTATATGGATATACCAACCAAAGAATCGAGCCGGAAGTAAACGGCGACGTTTATACCTTCAACAAGAGCGACTTCTACTATTATCCATATGAATGGCAGCCCGACTACAAGCGCTACACCGGAAATGTCACGATAGGCTTCGACTTTGAAGCAAGCGACTATCTTGAAATGGGCAGCACATTCGGCGGCATACAGATTCCCGAGCAGGCTACACAGACCGGCGTCTCGATGACAGCAGTCGACGAAGATGCCCCGGTTGAGTTCTACAACCTCCAGGGCCTTAAAGTCAATGCATCGGCCCTTACGCCTGGCATCTATATCCGCCGTCAGGGTGCCAGCGCCTCGAAGGTGCTCGTGAAGTAAGCCCACTTCCCCTATAAAATCACCCCTGCCGTTGATTATTACCAAATTGCGGAAGGGGTGATTGTTGTATACACACTTACCTTATTTTTTTTGCACAACCCATCGCCCGGTTTTATTTGAACCTTCGCGCGTCAGAAGGCCTAATTTCCTTAACTTAGATATTATTCGATTAACCTTACTCTCTGAGTATCCGAGTTGCGCTGCCACTTTGGGCTGTGTAATAGTGGGAGTTCCTGCGAGGAGACGTAATACCTTTTTTATCTCCTCATTTATCTCTTCATTTATCTCTTCATTTATCTCCTCATGGACATTCTCAACTTGGCGTGAATTAACTTTGAGTGGATAAGTAAGTGTTGAAATGAGCAAGTCACTCTCAAATTTAACATTTCTACCTGTCAATTCTTTCCACTTAATAATTTTGTCAATGCCATAGCCAGCATTTTCTGACAATTTCGGATGTCGAAAGAATTTAATTATGCTCGGATTACGGGGCATCGACAAAACTCTGTTTCTAAACTCGGAAGCATCCAGTATAAATCGACCAGGATTTTGCATGACAATTTTGTCATTAAAAACCCTTATGGTTGGATGGGCGGCCGCAAAATAGTCAGAGTGAGCGCAAAAATTAACAACTCCCTCACGTAAGCAGAATAACTGTGAATTATCCTCTGTACCGAAAATATCTGGGCCTTCAATATATGGCGCCTCAACAAAATTACGTAACCTACGCATTATCAATTGAAAACTATCCCATATATTCTCTTGTTCTGGCATACGATAAGTATAACGCTGCATTGCGCCGCTATACGACTCTCCGGGTATCTCCATATAATCGACCCAAAAATTAGGCAGTACTCGAAGAATAGAATCCCTCTTGCCGAACATCAACAGGCTGCCGTAGGATAATAAACCGGACCCAAGGATTATATTTATCTTTTTGCAAAAACTCTCATCGTCGAGATTTGGATATGAAAGAGATCGGTTATAATCTCTAAGGTAACTACGATACGATGCTAATGACTCTAAATTAACATCTTCAAAACATGTGCCTTCCACTTCTTGTTCTGAACGAGAGCCAAATGCGCAATCACGCACTATCGCGTCAACTTCCAGATCTGATGCAAGCACATCTCCGCTACCCGTGCGAATATAAACCTCGCCTGTACTTTTGATTGCAACCGGCCTATGAGGCGACATAGGTACTTCTAAAGCAAGTACGGCTTTGTCCTCAATCGTATAACGATAAACCCTGCTTGATATAACTGTATTGAATTTGGATCGTGACCGCAATGTAGTAATAATATCTTGTTCCATCTTCTCCACATTGGAGATACCGCTAACCAGATATGAATTGCCACCTTCACCTTTTCTCTCCCTAACCCCAAGGATTATCCATCCTCCAGCCGTGTTGGAAAATGCGCTGACGGTTTCCCACATAGATTTGGGTATACCTCCAGTAGCTTCTTTTACCTCGAAGTCCTCCCATTCTATATCATTGAGTCTTCTGAGCAGTTCTTCTTTTGTCATATCTTTCTTTCAGATTTATATGCAAATATAATACTTTTTCTCGAACGAAAATCTTAGGAAATCACCATTCAATCTTAGTTCAAAAGTGAAGTAAGAATATAACCCCTCGCTCCTCTACCATTGACAACCTTTACAGGGTACAGACAACAGAATCGGTCTTTATCTATCGACCTTATTCAGGGAAAGACATGTCTTGACCATCTTTTATTATTTAATAATATTTAACAATAAGAAAAATGGCTTTTAATCAGCTTTTTGCGTATTTTTGTTAAAACGACTAACCTTTAATCATTACTTATGAAAAAACTTCTACTCATACTTTCACTGGCGGCTGGCTTAGGCTTCGGGCAAGGCGTCACCGCACAGGAAGTCTTCGAGGCTGACGGGATTTATTATGAAGTCATGAACCAGGAAATGGATACTGTAATCATAGTTAGACCTGACAATTCTTTCACATATACAGGCGATATAACCATCGTACCAGAGGTGACATACAATAATCACACTTACAAGGTTTACCCAATCATGGATGCATTATCAAGTTCAACCATAGAAAATCTCACTATTGGAGAAGGTTTTCGTCCGCCAAAGCCTATACCGACTTATCCGAATTACTGCATTGATCTCAGAGATGATCGACACCTTAAGACAATAACTTTCAAATCGTTTGAGAAACCAAACGACGGATATATAGACTCGTATATCCTCGTACCCAACACACCCGACTGCATCTACCTCTTTATGCGACAGGAAGGGGATAAAAGCTATATTCTGCTCGACAAATTCAACGTCTATGGCCCCGACGGAGAGAAACTCAAACCCTTTCTGCACATGCCCGGTAGACCTTTCGATGATACGACGGCAAATATATATCCCGACGAAAATGGCATTTTCACTCTCGACAAAAATTGGAGTTACAATGGAAAGTATGGTGTGGTTCTCCCCACCGAGAACTTTTATACGGTTGCCGTGTATGTAGCATACGAAGGCAAATATGGCGCTATAGGCTGCTTCCCCGACCCGCTCCAGCCTGGTATCTACACCGAAGACGACGGTGTACGCTACTGGTTCTTGAGAATGAGGCAGCTGTCGCTCCTACCGCCGGCGGAGAGTCGTCCATGAAGCATTGGTCGGCTCAGCTGTCAACAGCATCCCTTTCCAGCATTTGATTGTGTCACGATGACGCGCTGGTCGGCACCCTTGATCTGGGAGCCGACCAACTCCGCGATTTGCCTCTGTAGAAGGCTTAAAATCAAAAAATGCGGCCGTTTTGGCTCGCATATGGATAATTTTGCGTATATTTGCGAGCCAAATCCATACATGAGAATATTTATTAATTAATTAACCATATTTATTACATGCAAAGCAAAGGAAAATTAGGAAGCATCGTTGCCGGTGTTATCGCTATTTTCTTGGTATTGGTATGCCTGTTCTATCTCTCATTCACTTACATAAGCAATAAGTATGAGAGCCAGGCCGCTGCCTATGCCATTGTAGAATCAGGCGATAACGACGATGACGCCTACAACCAGGCCTACAAACACTACATGGACTCGCTCGGCGAGCAGAAGGTGTACATGGGCTACTACACTCTCAATGATGTACGCAAATGGGGCGTAGGCCTCGGTCTCGACCTCAAGGGCGGTATGAACGTCATCCTCCAGGTCGACATGCCCGACATGCTCCGCTCGATGAAAGCAGGCCAGACCGACTCTGTTTTCGAAGCAGCTCTCGCCGGTGCAAACAAGATGGTCGAGACTCACCAGAGCGACGACTTCGTAAGCTCCTTTATCCAACTTTATCGCCAGGCTAAGCCTCAGGCCGACTTCTCGGTTGTATTCCAGGATGTTGTCACCGCAGGCCAGAGCGACGACGCCGTACGCGCCACCCTCAAGAGCCAGGTAAAAGACCGCGTCGACAACTCGGCTACCAACGTGCTCCGCAACCGTATCGACCAGTTCGGCGTTGTTTCGCCCAACATCCAGGTACTCCAGGGCAAGGACGGCCAGATCCTCCTCGAGCTCCCCGGCGTGAAAGATCATGAACGCGTACGCGACCTCCTCCAGCGCTCGGCTAACCTCGAATTCTACGAGACCTACCGCGCTGAAGAACTCGGCAGCTCGTTCAACGCCCTCCTGAGCAACCTCGCCAACGACACCACCGTAAACGCCGCACCTCTGGCAATGCTCCTCTCGCAGGGCGCAAGCTACGGTGCCACAATGGGCTATGCAGCCGACGCCAAGGCTATGGCAGCCATCGACGCCGTCCTCGCATCACCCCAGGCCAAAACCCTCCTTCCCTCCGACCTCCGTCTCCGCTGGGCTGTGAAACCCACCGTACGCACCGATGCCAACGGTCAGGAACACAACTTCGGCTATGCCCTCTACGCACTCCGCGCCAACGGCGGCAAAGCTGCCCTCGACGGCAAGGCTGTGAGCGACGCATCGTCGAACTATGACCCCCTCCGCGGCAACGAAGTTTCGATGCGCATGAACTCGGAAGGCGCCCGCAACTGGGCCCGCATCACCGGCCAGAACGTAGGCAAGCAGGTTGCCATCGTACTTGACGACAAAGTATACTCTGCACCCAACGTAAACGACAAGATCGAAGGCGGCTCATCGTCGATCACCGGCGACTTCACCATCGAAGAAGCCCGCGACCTTGCCAACGTGCTCAAGTCGGGTAAGATGGATGCCAAAGTACACATCATCTCCGACATGGTTGTCGGCCCCTCGCTCGGTAAGCAGGCCATCGAAGCCGGCTTCATCTCCTTCGTTGTGGCCCTCGTGCTCCTGATGATCTTCATGATCGCCTTCTACGGCTTCATCCCCGGCCTCATCGCCAACATCTGCCTTATCTGCAACCTCTTCTTCACCATCGGTATCCTCGCCTCCTTCCAGGCAGTGCTCACCATGAGCGGTATCGCCGGTATCGTACTCTCGCTCGGTATGGCCGTCGACGCCAACGTGCTCATCTTCGAGCGTACCAAAGAAGAACTTCGCGCAGGCAAGAACGTGCGTAACGCCCTCGCCGACGGCTACAGCAACGCCTTCTCTGCCATCTTCGACTCCAACCTCACATCTATCATCACAGGTGTGATCCTCCTTCTCTTCGGTACCGGCCCCATCAAAGGCTTCGCAACCACTCTTATCATCGGCCTCATCTGCTCATTCTTCACCGCAGTATACCTGAGCCGCCTCTTCTTCCTCTGGTTCTCGAAGTCGGCAGCCTTCAACAAGCTCACCTTCTCTACCGGCCTCTCGCGCAAGATGTTCATCAACTCGAACATCAACTTCCTCGGCCAGCGCAAGGTTAGCTTCACCGTAGTGCTTGCCATCGTGGCCATCGTCATCATCTCGCTCTTCGCCCGTGGCCTCAACCAGGGCATCGATTTCTCGGGTGGCCGCAACTACATCGTGAAATTCGAGAAACCCGTCGACACCGCAGAGCTCCAGCAGGTGCTCAGCGAGCAGTTCCCCGGTGCATCTACCTCAGTGATCACCATCGAAAGCTCCAACCAGGTACGCGTATCGACCAACTACAAAATCAACGACGAAGACGCCAACACAGAGCGTGAGATTACCGATAAACTCTTCGAAGGCCTCAAGCCCTACCTCCGCGACGGCATGAGCCCCGCAGAGTTCTCGACCACCGACGCATCGCAGGGTATCGTAAGCTCGCAGAAAGTAGGTCCTTCGGTAGCCGACGACATGCGCACCGACGCTTACATCGCCGTAGCCATCTCGCTCCTGGCAATGTTCCTCTACATCCTGCTCCGCTTCCGCAACATCGCCTTCTCGCTCGGCGCACTCGCTGCGGTTGCCTTCACGGCCTTCTCAATCATCGGCTTCTACTCGCTCTTCTACGGCGTTCTGCCCTTCGCGATGGAAATCGACCAGAGCTTCATAGCCGCAATCCTTACGGTGATCGGTTACCAGATCAACGACACCGTGGTGGTATTCGACCGTGTGCGTGAAAACACCGCGCTCTATCCCAAGCACGACTTCTTTACCACAATCAACCGCTCGATCAACACCACCCTGAGCCGTACGATCATGACCTCTTGCTCTACCCTCCTGGTGCTCCTCTGCATCTTCATCCTCGGTGGTGACTCTATCCGCAGCTTCACCTTCGCAATGCTCTTCGGCGTAATCATCGGTACCCTCGCCACCATCTACGTGGCCTGCCCCGTTGCTTACCTCACCGACAGCCGCAAGAAAACCGTAAAGGCTGCTAAATAATACCTCCCATCCTGACATCACATAGCCACCGGGCATGCTCACACGAGCGTGCCCGGTGTTTTTTATTCACGTCCTACAAGCCACATAATCCCCTCCAATATTTGGCAATTGACCGAAAAATCGCTAACTTGCAGGCAGAATCGCCGCATATGCCGGCACCAACGCAATATACCTTAATGAAAACAACTGTTTACGCCTTACTCATCGCCTCTGCAGCATCTCTGACGGCAGCCACACAATCGTGCTCCCGACAGGCCTCCTCCACGCCCGAAACGGCAACTTTCGCAAACCCCATCATCGGCCAGGACGGCCCCGACCCGACGGTGCTGCGCGACACCGACGGCAGCTTCTGGCTCTATAATACAGCCGACCTCCTCTCGATATGGCACTCGCCCGACCTGGTGACATGGGAGAAGACCGGCTCGGCATTTACCGAAGAGACACGCCCCGACGAAAGCCGCTACAACTACGGCAAAGCGGCCCTGTGGGCGCCCGAAATCCGCCTTATCGACGGCAAGTATGTGCTCTTCTTCTCGATGTGGTGGGGCGACGACGGCACATACGACGGCCACTCCGTAGCCTATGCCGTGGCCGACTCGCCGGCAGGCCCATTCGAGTTCCGCGGACAGATTGTGAACAGCGACCCCGACTATCCGCCATATTACGGCACCGGCCACTCGATCGACCAATTCTATATCGAAGATGGCGGACGCCCCTACCTCTTCTGGGGCAGCTTCCGCGGTATATATGCCGCCGAGCTCGCCATCAGCCCCGACATGGACATCACCATCAAGCCCGAGACGCTGGTAAAGGTAGCCGGCAACGGCTATGAGGGCTCGTGTGTCTACGAGCGCGACGGCAAGTACTACCTCTTCGCCTCAGTCGGCGACTGGACGGGCGGCATGGAGAGTACCTACCGCACCGTAGTTGGCCGCTCCGACAGTCTGCTCGGCCCGTATACCGACCGCGAAGGGCGCCCGATGCTCGACAACGCATTCACCGAGCTAATAGCAGGAGACAAGCGCTTCGCCGGCACCGGCCATAACTCAAATATAATCGAGGACGACGCAGGCAACACATGGATGTTCTACCACGCCTACGACTCGCTCAGCCCCGACAAAGGCCGTCAGACCATGCTCGACCTAGTGGAGTGGGATGACGAAGGCTGGCCGTATGTCAACAACGGACACCCGACCGAGTCGTCGCCAGTGCCGGTGATAAACAAAAAATAAGGGGCGCGCGTAACAATCGGCCATCGCCTGCGTCTAATAATAAAACCGATTCCACAACCGATGAAAAAAGTAATCTTCCCGCTTCTCGCGTGTGCGGCAGCCATAAGCGCATCGGCCGCTGACGCGCCTCTGTGGCTACGCAACACCGCCATCTCGCCCGATGGAAAGACGGTGGCATTCACCTACAAGGGCGACATCTACACGGTGCCCGTCACCGGCGGCACTGCCCGCCAGATCACCTCCGACCCGGCCTACGACTCATATCCTATGTGGAGCCCCGACGGAACCATGCTCGCCTTCGCCAGCAACCGAATGGGAGCCAACGACATATACGTCGTATCGTCGCGCGGTGGCACAGCTCGCCGCATCACAACACACAGCGGCAACGAGATTCCCCGCGCATGGTCGGGAGACACCGCTGTGGTATTCTCAGCCGACATAGCCCCCTCGGTGGCCGACCTCACCGCCCCCTTCTTCCTCCAGACCTATAAGGTCAACATAGCCGAAGGCTCACGCCCCGAGCTCTACCTCTCACTCGACACCCGCAGCGCCGACATCAATGGCCGCGGAGATTTCCTCTTCGAAGACCGCAAGAGCTTCGAGAACGCCTTCCGCAAGCATGAGCAGTCGTCGGGCACGGGCGACATCCACCTTTACCGCGACGGCCAGTTCAAGCGCCTCACCACATTCAAGGGCAACGACCGCAATCCCGTATGGCTCGGCGAAGACGGCACCCGCTACGCCTATCTGAGCGAGGAAGACGGCACGCTGAACGTCTACTCCGCCGGCGTCGACGGCACAGGCAAACAGAAGCTCACCAGCTTCACCGAAAACCCTGTGCGCTCACTCTCGGCAAGCGCCGACGGCAAGACTCTCGCCTTCAGCTACGACGGCGAGATCTACACCCTCACTCCCGGCGGCGAGCCCCGCAAGGTAGAGGTTGCCATCGTGGCCGATGACTTCGATGCCGACCACATCCGCCGCTATGTCAACTCAGGCGCCAACAACATGGTCGTATCGCCTACGGGCGAGGAAGTTGCCTTCACACTCCGCGGCGACATCTACGTCACCTCTGTCAAGTATCCCACAACCAAGCGCATCACCGACACTCCGGGGCAGGAACGCTCGATGAGCTTCTCCGAGGATGGCCGTACGCTGGTGTATGACTCCGAGCGCGACGGCCACTGGCAGCTCTTCACCACCACCATCAAAGACGACAAGGAAAAATCGTTTGCCTACGCCACTGAGCTGGTCGAGGAGCCTCTCTACAGCTGCGACAAACCCGCCCAGCAGCCCGAATACAGCCCTGATGGCAAGAAGATTGCCTTCCTTGAAGACCGCAGCGAGATACGCATCATCGACCCCAAGACAAAAGAGGTGCATACGGCTCTCGACGGCAAATACAACTACTCCTACACCGACGGCGACATCTCCTTCTCATGGAGCCCCGACAGCCGCTGGCTGCTGGCCGACTACATAGGCACCGGCGGATGGAACAACTCCGACATAGCCCTGATCAGTGCCGACGGAAAGACGGTGATCGACCTCACCGAGAGCGGCTATGCCGACGCCCTCCCGCAGTGGGCCCTCGATGGCAAAGCAATAACCTATGCTTCAGGACGCTACGGTATGAAGAGCCAGGGCAGCTGGGGCAACGAATTCGACGTCATCCTCATGGTGCTCGACCCTGAAGCCTGGGATAAGTTCAACATGACCGAAGAAGAGGTTGAGCTCGCCGAGAAGGCCGAGAGCGACGATGAAGACGCCGATGCCGACAGCGACTCTAAGGATAAGAAGAAAAAGGACAAAGACAAGAAGAAAAAGAAAGACGGCGACAAAGACGAAGCCGAGCCCTCGAAATTCGACCTCGCCAACCGCCGTTACCGCATGCGCCGCCTCACCGGTGCTTCGGCCCGTCTGCACCATTATTATCTCTCACCCAAGGGCGACAAACTCTACTACACAGCCCGCTCAACCGAAGGAAACTACAACCTCTATGTGCGCGACCTGCGCGAGGACGAGACTTCGGTGCTCGCCTCCGGAAAAGCCGGCGGCATGGTGCCCGACAAGAAAGGCGAGAACATATATATGTTTGCCGACGGCGGCATGGTGAAGATCAACCTTGCGTCCGGAAAATCGGAGCCAATCACCTTCTCGGCCCCCTACGACCGCCATCCATCGCTTGAGCGCGACTACATCTACGGCCATGCGTGGCAGCAGGTGAAAGATAAGTTCTACGACGAGAACCTCCACGGCGTCGACTGGGAGAAATACGGCGAACATTACCGCCGCTTCCTGCCCCACATCAACAACAACACCGACTTCGCCATCATGCTCAGCGAACTGCTGGGCGAGCTCAACGCCTCGCATACCGGAGCCTCGGCCTATGGGTCGGGCGCATCGATGCAGACAGCGTCGCTCGGCGCGTTCTTCAACCCCTCATACACAGGCGAGGGCCTGCTCATCGACAGCATCATGCCCCGCAGCCCGCTCGGCACGGCCAAGGCAGGCATCGCCAAGGGTGATGTGATTCTGGCCATCGACGGGGTTGCCATCGAGCCCGGCAAAGACTACTTCCCCCTCCTCGACGGTAAAGCCGGCAAGAAGACCCTGCTTGCGGTGCAGAAACCTTCGGGAGAGAAAAAATCGGTATACGTCAAGCCCCTCGCAAGCTGGGAAGAAGGCAATATCCGATACCAGATGTGGGTCGACCGAAACGAGGCCGTTGTCGACAGCCTCTCGGGCGGTCGCATAGGCTACGTTCACATCCAGGGCATGGATGGCGAGAGCTTCAACACCGTTTACGATCGTCTCTTAGGCAAATTCCGCAACTGCGAGGCCGTGGTGGTCGACACCCGCTTCAACGGCGGCGGCTGGCTGCACAACGACGTGGCACTGCTGCTGAGCGGCCACGAATATGTGCGCTATGCTCCACGAGGCCGCTATATCGGCTCCGATCCCTTCTCACAATGGACCAAGCCGTCGGTGATGCTCGTTAACGAAGCCAACTACTCCGACGCCCACGGAACCCCCTATACCTACAAGACTCTCGGCATAGGCAAGCTTGTCGGCGCCCCCGTACCCGGCACCATGACAGCCGTGTGGTGGGAACAGCAGATCGATCCGTCGATCGTATTCGGCATTCCTCAGGTGACATCGCTCGACGTAAACGGCAAAGTACTTGAGAACCAGCAGCTCCAGCCCGACATCGAGGTTTACAACACCCCCGCCGAGATCGTATCGGGCAACGACCTGCAGCTCCGCGCTGCCGTCGAAGAACTCCTCCGTCAGGTCGACGCAAAATAAGCAATACCATACCTTATCATTCAAGCTCCGGAAGGCTCGCTGAGTGCCTTCCGGAGCTTTTTTTGCATATATCAAAAAACCTCAAAAAACCCTAAAATCTAAACCTTTAGCTCAGCCGAAAGTGTTCTTACACTATCCAAACTTATGACTCAACGCTAAAAACTATCTGTAATATGGGATCCGAGACTTTTCAAACAAAACTTCTTGCCGTACAGCGCAATCTACTCAATTTTGCATATACTCTTACGTCGAACCGTGAGGATGCCTACGACCTCCTTCAGGACACAACACTGAAGGCACTCGACAACGAAGACAAATACGTTGAAAACGTCAACTTCAAGGGGTGGGTCTTCACGATAATGCGTAATCTCTTTATCAACAAATACAGGCGCCAGGTACGCTCAGCAGTATACATCGACCAGAGCGACGACCTCTATGTGCTCAATTTCTCGCAGGACTCAGGCATAGAGACTCCCGAGGGCTCCCTCTCGACCAAGGAAATCATGGCCGTGCTCGGGTCGTTCTCCGAAGACCTGCGCGTGCCCTTCTCAATGTTTCTATCAGGCTATAAATATGCCGAAATCGCAGATTCGATGGGGCTTCCGCTCGGCACGATAAAAAGCCGTATCTTCCTTGCACGCAAGCGCTTGCAGAAGACACTCGGAGATTACAGATACGAATTATAAAAATTTTTTTCACGCGCGTGAACTTTTTCGCGCGCACGTGTGTTATCAACAATAGACAAATAATTCATTAAACACTCCCTATGGAAAAGAAAAGTATCAAAGGAACACGCACCGAGCACAACCTGCTGGCTTCATTCGCCGGCGAGAGCCAGGCTCGCGCACGATATACATTATTCGCAGAAAAAGCTAAAGAAGAAGGCTACGAGCAGATCGCTGCCGTTTTCCTCGAGACAGCCGAGCAGGAACTCAGCCATGCACGTCAGTTCTTCAACCTCCTCGAAGGCGGAACAGTCGAAATCAAGGCCGGCTACCCCGCAGGCGTCGTAGGCGATACCAAGACCAACCTCGCCGAAGCCGCTGCCGGCGAACGCGAAGAGTGGAGCGACCTCTACGATTCATTCGCCAAAGTGGCTCAGGAAGAAGGCTTCCCCCAGATCGCCAACCTCTATAAGCTCATCTCAGGAGTCGAGAAGATGCACGAGGCCCGCTATATCAAGCTCCTCGAGCGTCTCGAAACCGGCACTGAATTCGAGCAGGCCGAACCCGTAGAGTGGTATTGCCGCCGCTGTGGCTTTACCATCACCACCAAATCAGCCCCCAAGCGCTGCCCCGTGTGCGGCATGGATCAAGGCTGGTTCGAGCGTAAAGCAAACAACTATTAATCCGCATAAGATACACAATTTCACCGCCCTCCCCACCCGGAGAGGGCGGTTTTTCTTTCAATATTCAATCACGTCGCCATCCTGCTTAATATGCTTGACGAGCCGGTAAACGTCGCCGTTTTCAAACGAATATTCTATCATGCCATAATCCTGAGCCCATACCATTTCTTTAAATTCAGGTATAGCTCCATCTGGGATAGATGTCGCGGTATCGCGGTTGACGCGGAAGTGCTGAACCGCACTCTTATCAAAACAAATAAAGCCTTGAGGAGGAAGATAAGAACTAAACCAACCTCCGATGTTCACACTACAAGAAATCTCCTTCAAAAATACTGAGACAGTAAAAAATGCACTTCCATCATATTTTACATTGTTATGCGCCAACTGAAAATACAAATCCGTAGAAGATGGGAGAGCCGGCGTGTTAAACGAATGTTTTTCAAAATCAAAGGGATTATCATTCTCGGGTTCATACGTCTCTTTTCTAATTACCGTCAAAGTATCAAACGATTCTCTACACTGAAAGATCAATGTATCATTATATTGATAGTCAGTCACCCAGCGGAGATCTTCTTTGCTGAAAAATTTCTTACGAAGATAGAAAGGATTGGCGGAAAACATTATAAGCACTATAACCAAAAAAATAGACGCATTAATAATCTTGGGGCATATCTTCATGATATACACTACCCACTCGTTATTTAAAAACTTATCTATGCTCATACACTTACTTCTCCATTTCGCTTTCATTGGAACACGAGACATCCGGTAGAACGTCGATTATCCGTAGGGATGATTCAATATTCAATCACCTCGCCATCTTGCTTAATATGCTTGACGAGCCGGTAGATATCCTCTGATTTATAGGAATATTCTATAACTCCATATTCTTTGCAAAGAGTTACATCTCTCATCTGATTTTCCTCTGGCGAACCAAGTGGATCGTCGTAATGGAAACCATGGTCTTCGCACACAAGCCATGAATCGACATTTTTTCCATTAAAAGTAGCCGGTTTACTTTGATCGCTCACCAACTCCAATTTAGAGTCACCCAATCCAGCAAAAGTAATATCCAAAGTCGGGGCCACAAATAATTTCTTTTTCTCAAAAACCATATAAAAATCGCGCGGTTGGCTGCCAGCGTGAAGAATATGGCCTTTATAGATATAAATGTGATCCTTGCCCTTACCCAACTCCTCGTCAATAAGTTCCGATCCTAATCCAAAGGGCCCAATCGAATCCCCAAGTGGCTCGAAGACAATAGTATCGACCTTATTTACACTTCTGAATATCAGCGTGTCGCCCGGTTGATAAATCGACAACCAAGCTTTATCTGACCTTGAGAACGGTGGCGTAAAAATATTATACGGATTCCAGTATATAAAAACCAGTATGATGACAATGACCCGTATAATTCTATTAATTCTTTTAGTCTTTATATTCTGTTTCTTTTCCATCCTGGTCGATCCGTTTTATTAGATGAAACGTTCCTTCATTTTTGATGGTATAACTAATTAGTCCAATGGACTTTTGATATTTAAACTCAGTTACAATCGGACTGCTTTGCCCATCATCTTTCGCTCTACTCCCAGAACCTCTAAAAGTGTATACCGCCGTCTTAATCCCTGCAAAACTTTCTATTGGAAGGTAATCCAGAGAATCACAATATAACGATATATCACCAATATAGCCGCTCATCACGGGAGCTCGACCTTTCTCTTTCTTTTTAAAGCTAAAGTATGATGGATAGCGTGATCCATCAAAGCGCTTCCACATCCAATCGACTCCAGCCCAAGCTTCATCGACAGGAGAAGCATTCCAGCTATGTGATTCATGATCAAATGGATTAGAATTCGTAGCTCCTGAATGCATTACTGCGTCGATACGTATTGTGTCATATCGCTCGCCATCTGTATAAATATATTTCTCGAGGCGCGAGAATTTAAACCATTCCCGATCAGCATCGTTGAACGGTCGTTTAGGCAGATATATCGGGGAGATATACACCAACCCGCATACAGCCACAACTAGCAGTATTATTTTAATTGTTCTTGGTCGCATGGAATAATGGATGAGCCTCAAAGGCGTGTATAGAGTGAGTGAAAATTCCAGAAACGGAAAAAAATAGCGGGATAAATTATATCAGTCTTTTGTCTCGCATACAAGAAATGTGATTGGTTGTACGCAAAAGTAATGGAATTTTCATAAATTAAAAACTAATTGGGTTATATTTAACAATATTTAGTGTAATCATGTCAGCTTTGCAGGGATGCCGGGAGGGCAGGCAATCGGCGAAAGGGGTATGGGATTGCACTGGTTGACTCTCCAAATTGCGGAAGCAAAACAAAAATTCGGCATATTTCACATTTTTTTTGTAACTTTGCCCGTTAAATCACGATTATCCTATCTGCAAGAAAATGAAAATAGCAATCGTAGGCGCCTCGGGCGCTGTAGGGCAGGAATTTTTGCGCGTGCTCGAAAACGCGCCGATCGCTATCGACGAGTTACGACTCTTCGGCTCAAAACGTAGCGCCGGTCGCACATACAGCTTCCGCGGCGCAGAGACTGAGCCGGTGCGCGAACTGACGCACAACACTGCCGATTTCGCCGGCCTCGACTTCGCATTTGTGTCGGCTGGTGGCGACGTATCGAAAGAGTACGCCGAGACCATCACATCGGGCGGTGCGGTGATGATTGATAATTCGAGCGCATTCCGCATGGATGCCGACGTGCCTTTAGTTGTGCCGGAAGTCAACGGCGACGACGCCCTGAATGCCCCCCGCGGAATTATAGCAAATCCTAATTGCACTACGATTCAGATGGTTGTGGCTCTGAAGCCTATCCACGAGCTCTCACCTATACGCCGCGTGCATGTGGCTACATACCAGGCGGCCAGCGGCGCCGGTGCCACAGGCATGGAGGAACTCGCCAAACAGACATCGCAGATTGTGGCAGGCGAGGAACCCGAGGTAAAGAAATTTGTAAGTCAGCTGGCTTTCAACCTTATACCCCATATCGACGTCTTCACCGACAACGGCTATACCCGCGAGGAGATGAAGATGCACTTCGAGACAAAAAAAATCATGCACGCCCCCAATCTGGAGGTAAGCGCCACCTGCGTACGCGTGCCGGTGATGCGTGCCCACAGCGAGGCCATCTGGGTCGAGACCGAGCGCCCGCTGACTGTAGATGAGGTGCGCGACGCATTTGCCCACGCCGAAGGTATAGTGCTGGTCGACAAGGCAGAAGCTCTCGGCTACCCCATGCCTCTCGATGTGGCAGGTGCCGACCCGGTATATGTAGGACGCATCCGCGCCGACCTGGCCAACCCATGCGGCATATCATTCTGGGCCGTGGCCGACCAGATCCGCAAGGGCGCCGCGCTGAATGCCGTTCAGATTGCCGAGTATATCATCAAAGCCCGCAAGCATTGAATCCAACCCTGATCAGGGCAGCGTGCCCTGACCAGCTAAAACCATTATAAGCCATGCTACCCTGCGCGCAAGCCCTCGTGACTGAGCCCGTACAGATATTCTTTATCGTGCTGGCCATCATCCTCTTTGCGCCATTGTTGCTCAACAAGCTCAAGATTCCGCACATCATAGGCATGATTGTGGCGGGGGTGGTGATAGGGCCCTATGGTTTCAATGTACTCGACAACGACTCGTCGTTTGCCATCTTCGGGCAAGTAGGTCTGCTCTACCTCATGTTCCTTGCGGGGCTTGAGATAGACATGTACCATCTGCGCCTCAACCTCAAGCGCGGCCTTATCTTCGGCGTGCTGACATTGCTCATACCGCTTGCCCTGGGCATCTTCACGAGCGTGTATCTGCTTGGGCTTGACTGGACTACGTCGATGCTCTTAGGGGCCATGTACGCCTCGCACACGCTGCTGTCGTACCCTGTCGCGGCACGCTTCGGCATCACGCGGTCGCCAGCGGTGCTGATTGCCATCGTAGGCACCATCATAGCCGTAATCGGCGCCCTGCTCGTGCTTGCGGCCACAGTCAGCATCCGTCAGGAAGGCTACTTCAACGTAGGCGCCATAGGTCTGCTCATGGCCCGACTGGCCGTGTGGGTAGGCGCCCTGCTCTACCTCTATCCGCGACTCACCCGCGCCTTCTTCAAAAAATACTCCGACAAGGTGACACAATATGTCTTTGTGCTCAGCCTTGTATTCCTGGCGGCCTGCACCGCCCAGCTCATAGGCCTCGAGCCAGTGCTCGGCGCCTTCTTCGCCGGGCTGCTCCTCAACCGGTATGTGCCTGTAGGCTCGTCGCTTATGGCCTCGATAGAATTTGTAGGCAACGCCCTCTTCATCCCTTACTTCCTGATCAGTGTGGGTATGATGATCAATGTGCGGGTGTTCGGCGACACGGGCACACTGGCCGTGGCTGCCGTGATGCTGGCCGTAGCCATCGCAGGCAAGTGGCTGCCCGCCTTCATCGCCCAGAAAATCTACCGCTTCGACGGCTACAGCCGCAATGTGATGTTTGGCCTGACAGCGGCCCACACTGCGGTGGCACTTGCCGTTGTATCAGTAGGTTACCGATTGGATATGTTCGACGAGCGCATACTCAACAGCACCATCGCCGTAATACTTGTCACCTGCGCCATAGCTCCTATCATCACGGCCACCGCCGCCGGACGGCTCAAAGTGAAGATGCTCGATGAAGACGGCAATGACGACGCGCTGAAGCACCCGCGCATCAACAATACCCTCATAGCGGTGGCCAACCCCGTGACCACCGGCGCCCTTGTGGAAATGGCTGTGCTGATGCGGAATGCCCGCGGGCGCCACAGCTTCTATGCCCTGCATGTGCGCAACGACAACAGCGCGGCATCTAAAACCCTGTCGCGCAACTCACTCGACACCGCACGCAAGACAGCCGCCAGCGCCGACATCACCCTCAAGACCCTCGACCGCTACGACCTCAACACCGTGACCGGCGTGCTCAACGCCATAGAGGAACGCGACATAACGGAGATAATCTTCGGCATGCACCGGAGGGCTACGGTGATAGATTCGTTCTTCGGCAGCAAAGTCGAGCAACTGCTCCGGTCGACCAACAAGATGCTCATGATCGTACGCTGCTTCATACCGGTGAACACCGTCACTCGGGTAGTGGTATGGGTGCCAGCCGGAGCACAGTACGAAACAGGATTCAGCCGGTGGGTACGCGCCATCTCGCGCCTCACCCGTCAGATAGGATGCCGGGTGATATTCTGCTCACCTGCTGATGCCCAACCACTTATCAGAGGAGTGATTTATGCCGAGAACTATGGCATACGGTGTGAATTCCGCACCACCGAAAGCTGGGATGACTTCATAGTGATGAGCAACCGGGTTCTCGACGATGACCTCTTTGTCGTGATCGGGGCACGCGCCCAGTCGGTATCGTATCATGCCGAGATGGCAGAGCTTCCGGCCTTCCTGCAGCGGTATTTCGCCCACAACAACCTGATGATGATCTACCCCGAGCAGTTCGGCGAGGCGACGGCGCTCACCTCATTCACCGACCCGCTTGCAAGCGACATCGCCGCTACAGCATCGCCTGTAATCACCCGCCTGCGCAACCGCTGGCGCCGCGCCGTATCAAAGTAAGGGGATAAAAAATCCGGACATACCTTCGCCAAAGCTAAGGCATGTCCGGGAATACTCTATCTACAAATGGGTTACTGGCCGAAATCAGTCTTCGAGGTAATAAGTGATTGAGGTGACTACGCGGACGGTCTTGATGTTGGGGGTATACTGGTCGCGGTCAGAGATTGAGAACTGGCCCTGGCTTGCAGTCTTTATCTTACCGAGTTTGCTGTGGCTGTCGGAAGCGAATTTATCGGCAGCCTCACGAGCATTTGCAGTAGCCTCGGCAATCATCTCGGGCTTGATGGTATTTAGGTCGGTATACTCGTAAGTAGTCTGGTAGTTATAATCGCCAGCAACGACGGCAATACCCTGGCGGAGCAGTTCGGTCTGTTTCTTGATAAGCTCGCGTACCTGGTCGACTTTCTCCGAAGTGACGACCACGACGTTTGTGACCTGATAACGGAAACGGACGTCGCTGGAGTTATAGCGGTCGGCCATCTGATCGTAAACGCTGGGCGGATTGACAGAGATTTCGCTGTCGGTGAGGCCATTAGACTTCAAGAATGAGAGGATGGCCTGATTATTAGCCTGAATCTTGGTGTAGATGGTGGGGAGGTCGTTGCCCATTTCCTTGGTGACGATAGGCCAAGTGACTTTGTTTGCGGGAACTTCTTTCTCGCAAAGACCACGGACAGTGACGGCACGGTCACGGTCGGCAAAGCGTGTGATGCCACTGCGGAGGGCGAAGCCCAGGATAACGATTGCCACGGCTACAAGAGCGGCGGGGATGATGGTTTTCATATAGCGAGTAATTTATAGGGTTGAAACAGTATTATAACGTTTAGGCGGTCGAATTTATTCAAAAAAAAGCCACAAAATCGGTGAGATTTGACGGTTTGGTAATTATTGAGAACAAAGGGGCTCGGGGCTCCCGTAACTTTGCATCAGTAAAACTCATAAACACCAATACCATGATGTCAAATAAAAAGACAACCTACACCATCGGAGCGACTCCCGTAGAACGCAAACCGAATACTGTAAAACCCGGGCAGGGCTATGCAAGCCACGTGCTGAACCTCAGACCCGACCCGGCGAAAGGGCTGGTGCCGACCGGACGCCCCGACTGCCATACAGCGATGCAGGCAAGCACGCCCTTAGGGCGCCTGAACACAGGAGAGAAACATGTATTTGCCGGAGCTGCCGGGCGCACACTCGTGACCGCCGACGCCTCGCTGCCATCGGCCACCGCCACAAGCTACCCCGACGTACTGCCCGGAGAGGCGCTATGCGCCCTCCAGCAAGGCGAGCAGTGCCTGCTTGCCATGACTAAGGGCGGAGCCGCCAGCATCAGGGCGGCAAATGGCAAGGTGACCGCAGAGAAGCTATCGCACGACTACCCACCCATAGGCCTGAGGGCGCGTGCCGGAAGCCCGGTGAGCGCCGAAGTGGCGGCGCGCACTCTCAGCAGCACATATGGAGCCGGTAGCCGCCTATCGGCCCGGGATGCGGGTGCCGTGACAGGCGATCTGGCCGAGGCCTACCTGCGCATATGCGCCGATGCATCGGCAGCAGGTATGGCAGTGCAGCCGGTTCTTGCCCGCTACAAGCTGCGCGATAGCCAGGGGCATATACTTTTCACATCGGCACCCGTGCTCTTAGGCCCGGCTACGGGCGGACAATGCGGCTCGTCGATCGACGTCTACTCCGATGACCGGTGCAGCCTCAGGGCCTATACCCTCAGCGCCGACACATGGACTATGGCCCTCGATCTGCCCGCCAGCACAAGCGGACACGATGGCAAGGTGGCGACCGCCGAGGTCTATATCTCTCCACTTTTCCATGCCTACAACCCCGACCTGCCCGGCGAGGTTAATGTTGGGCGCGGGAGTAGCTCGGCAGATCCGTTTCTGCGGGTTCGTCTGCCCGGAGCATCCGAGTCACTCGGAGGCGGAGGGAGCGCCCGACGCACCTTGATGAAGGCATTCTCACGAATGGACGCCATAGAAGAGCGTGTGGCTGTAGTCAGCAGGCCATTCGGGTCATCAGCCCGCACTGTAAGCGTTGCGCTGTCGCCATCGGCGGATGCAGCAGGGGTAAGCCGCAGCCTACGCACAGCCTTAGCCAAAGCGGTGCGACATATCACCCCGGCAGAATCGTGGCTGAGAGAACCACACAACTTCACAGCAGCCTGCTGCGCCGCCGAAGCCTCGGCTGTGGCATGGGGAAACCTGCGGATATTACCCTTCGAGGGATATAGTGCGGCCAGCCTCAGCACGGCTGCCGACGCAAGCAAGAGCTGGCGGGCGGTGACGATGGTGCACTTTGCCGACGGAAGCGCGGTGGTACGGACAGAAGAGGGCGCAAGCGGCGCACCGACGGCCTTCTCACCGGTGCTGAGCTATCCCTCACCCGAGGCCGTGTCGATGACGATAAGCGTGACGGCTGGAGGAGTGACACGGACTGCGACCTACACCCTCAGCCCCGAAGAGAGCGGCCAGGCGGCAGTCTTTATCGCCGAGCAGGCAAGCGCCATGACACTCCCGACCGGGGCAGCTCCGACGGCAGGGGCGATAAGCGCTCCGGAGGTAGAGTACGCTGAGATGGTGGCAATCGCCCCGAGCGACAATCCGCTGTCGCCGGATATTTTCTGCCACGCGGGCAGTTCGGCGATAAAAGCCTTGGTAGCCAAAACGGGGAGCGACCAATCGTGGGAGTTCGGTCGGAGCCGTTTTATGGCAGGGTCGGCCGACGGCATCTTCTCTATCGGAGTAGGGAAAGACAGGGCATCGATGTCGGTGCGCAAGACTACGGCTGCGGGCGTGGCAAGAAACGATGCGATGGTCAAGGGCGAAGACGGCGAGATATTCGCCATAGCCGGCCCGGAAGGGAGCATACTGCGACTCGGAGGCACAGCAAAAACCGAGGTGTACGCAGCCGGTGCCGACTACTACGCCTTAGGCTACGACAAAACTTACGGCGAACTGTGGGCATTCCGCACCGATGGCAGCGCGCATGTATTCTGCCAGGCTTACGATGGAGGGCGCTATATGCGCAACGATGTAGCGGCGACGTCGGTAACAAGCATAGGTGACCGGACATATGCCATGACAGCCGAAGGGCTTGTGGCCTTAGGGAAAGAGAATGCCAGGCAGGCCACAGAAGTAAGCGTAGAGTATAATTTCAACACGCCCAATAGGCAGAAGCTCTACGCCGAACGAACAGACTGGCTGGCAGGCGCAGGGCAGATACGCGGCACGGTGGCGCTACATGCGGCCAGCATCCACGGAGCGTCCGAGTGGCCAGTGGCCAGCACAAGCCTCGAGGGAGAATGCCGCTCCCCGCTAAGAATGACAACAGTGAGCCGACCGGCCTCGCACTACGTGATTAAACTTGATGCCATGACCGACAGCACATTTTTCCTAAACTCTATCAAACTCACCTTCCATGGATAAGAACGAAATAGACCTTTTGGTAGCTGAAGACCGCAAGCGACGGGCGGCCAGGCGCAGAGAACGCTACGACCCAACGACAGGCATAGGCAGCTTCGGGAAACGCGTGAAGGTCAAGACACCGGTAGCCGATCTTCCGGAAGCACTCGTGCCGAAGGAGATGACCGCAGATGAGGCTTATGCCAGCGCAGAGAACGATGCAGTGAGCTGGAAGCGGCTGCGATGCCGCCACGACTTCGAATACTGGGCAGTGACCTGCGCGGTGATAAAGGACAAGCAGTCGTGCCTCGACAAGCCCTTCGTTCTCAACCGCCCCCAACGCCGGGTATTAGGAATACTGGAGAGCGACCGCATAGCCGGGAAGCCGATAAGAGTAATCATGCTCAAGGCACGCCAATGGGGCGGCTCGACGCTGGTGCAGATGTATATGGCATGGATACAGTCGTGCCACCGCACCAACTGGCATTCGCTGATCTGCGCACACGTGAAAGACACCTCGGCCACGATACGGGGCATGTATACCAAACTGCTGGCCAACTACCCACCCGAGCTCTGGGAAGGAAGCGAAGAGCCGAAATTCGTGCCTTTCGAGCGAAGCATGAATGTGCGCACCATAGCCGGAAGAGGTTGCCGGGTAACCTTGGGATCGAGCGAGAATCCAGACAGCATACGCGGCGCCGACTATGCGATGGCTCACCTGAGCGAGACAGCCTTCTGGGCATCGACACCGACACGGAGCCCCAAGAGCGTGGTGCAGGCAGTGAGCGGAGCGATAGGACTACTACCCTACTCACTGATCGTGGTGGAATCGACAGCCCGCGGCACAGGCGATTATTTCCATGCCGAATGGACGCGGTGCAAGAGCGGACAGGGCGACAAGCATGCGGTGTTCGTACCATGGTACGAGATAGATTTCTACCGATTGGAAGCGTCAGACCCCGCAGCGGTATTAAGCACGATGAACGAAGCCGAGGAGCGGCTGTGGAAAGCCGGGTGCACATCAGACCAAATCAACTGGTACAGGCACAAGCGGCTCGAATTTGACTCAGAGGAAGCTTTCTGCGCCGAGTTTCCGTCGGATGACGTGGAGGCCTTCAGCTCGTCGGCCTACAACGTGTTCTCAGCATCGAAGATAGAGGCATTGCGCAGCCAGTGTGTGATAGAGCCGGAGACAGGAGAGCTCGACAGCCGTGGCTCGGCGTTCATACCCGATAAGGGCGGATGCCTGAAGATATGGGAGAAGCCGGCAGAGCGGACACGATACGTGACAGCGGTGGATGTAGGCGGGCGTAGCCGCGGCAGCGACTGGTCGGTGATCGCGGTACTCGAGGGCGACAGTCCTCAGCCGCGTGTGGTGGCCCAGTGGCGCGGGCATGTAGACCACGACATATTGGCACGGAAGAGCATGGCCTTAGCGCGGTACTACAACAACTCACTGCTTGTGATAGAGAGTAACACCTACGAGACAGCTGACTTCGGCAGCTCGTCGGACTCCAATCTCTTCATACTGTCGCGTCTGGCCGAGGAATATCCTAACGTCTACCGGCGTCAATGCTTCGACAGCGCGACCGGCCGTCAGACCTCTCGAGTGGGGTTCCACACCAACCGGTCGACCAAGACAATGCTTATCGACGGGCTCATAGAGGCAGTGCGCGAATGCTCATATATAGAGCGCGACCCCGAAGCCTGCAACGAACTGATGGTGTATGAACAACTTCCCGGAGGATCGTTCGCGGCCCGCGCCGGCAATCACGACGACATACTTATGACCCGGGCCATAGCTCTGCACGTGATCCGGAGCGGAGAACTTCCGCCAAAACTACCACCCGACTACCGGCATTACTATGGCAACTAAGCGGCAAAAAAATAACCGGGAAGCCGCTGTGCAGCGTCTTCCCGGCATGTCTTGCGCTTCAAGATGGACTCGAACCAACGACCCTCTGATTAACAGTCAGATGCTCTAACCGACTGAGCTATTGAAGCGGATAAGGTGCAAATCAACGCCCCTCCGGGCTTTTGCGCTGCAAATTTACTACGAATTTTGCAACTGTGCAATAGTTGAGGTGATTTTTTTCAAAAAAGGGGCAATAAAAATGCGAAAAGGGTCAAAAACGGTCGCCAAATATGGCCGTACCTACCCTGACGAGATTCGCACCGGCCTTAATTGCGATGGGATAATCGTGGCTCATGCCCATCGACAGAGTGTCGAAACCGCGGAGATCAGGGCAGATGTCGAGAATCTCTTTTCTCAAATCTGCAATAGCCTTGAAATCGGCTTCAATTCGTGCCGTGTCGTCGGTATTTGAGGCCATACCCATCAGGCCGCAGATATGTGTAGCCTTGAGAGTCTCGAAACCACGGTTGCGGAAGAAATCGAGCAGCTCCTCGGGGAGGAATCCGAATTTAGTCTCTTCCCGGGCCACATGGACCTGCATAAGCACCTTGGACACAATGCCAGCCCTCTCCGACTCCGCATCGACCAGACGGAGGAGCCGCTCAGAGTCGATACTCTCGATAAGGGCAATGCGACGAGTGGCCACAAGCTGGCGCACCTTGTTGGTCTGGAGATGGCCGATGAAGTGCCAGCGAATATCTTCAGGGAGAGCCGGAATCTTGACGAGGAGCTCCTGGATGCGGCTCTCGCCGAAAGCCCTCTGGCCAGCCTGGTAGGCCTCGGCTATAGCCTCAGCGGGATGGAACTTGCTTACAGCGACAAGCTCCACACCCTGCGGGAGTGTGGAGCGTATATCGCGTAAAGCTTCGGCGATTGCAGGCATTACTCTACTACTTTCATTTTATAAACGTCCATAAGCGGAGTCTCCGTGATCTGAACGATCTCATAGTCAGCCATAGTGCCTTTCATGCCTTCCTCGAAGCGCTCAAGGGCATGCTTGAAATTGGCAGCCTGCACGAGGATGAGGGAGTTAGAACGTTTCTCGGCAGCAGTTTTCTCGTCGATAGTAATAAAAGCCACTTTGACGAGGTACCAGCGGTCGCCGGTCTCATCCCAGAATATTTCGGCGATCTTAGTAGGCTTGATTGCCGATACCTGAAATTCGCCAGAGATAAAAGGGCGCTGCTCTTCG
Source organism: uncultured Muribaculaceae bacterium (assembly GCA_910586595.1). Taxonomy (GTDB): domain Bacteria; phylum Bacteroidota; class Bacteroidia; order Bacteroidales; family Muribaculaceae; genus CAG-873. Next base: position 34,675 of record CAJUJB010000002.1, read on the forward strand.
GTGATACGAGCTTCCGCCTCGGTGAACGACAGCGCGTCGACGAGGTATGGTTCGTTCACTTTCTTTGCGGCTCCGTTCTCCTGGAGCTTGTCATAACGTACTTTACATTCAAACCAGTTTGCCATTTTCTTTCTTAGTTTAGAGATTGTTAATTGTAAGACCCTTAACAAAAGGGATTACTTCCCGGAAGGCTATCTTCCGAGAAGAGGAGCGAGGACGGGATACAGCTTCTCGGCATAATATTTGAAACCGAGATCGGTGAGATGTATACCGTCGACAGTGCCGTCGTCTTCCACACCGTCGAGATTTACAGAGTCGACGTAGTAGAGGTTGGCGGGGTTTTCGGCTTTGAGTCGGTCGTAATTGCGACGGTAAGCCGCATTCTTGGCCGGGAGATATTTGCCGAAGAAAGAATCATATCTCGCATAAGGATAAATGGGGCCTTCGACCATGACGATGGGCACATCGGGGCGCGCGTCACGGAGAATTTTCACAAATCCGTATGTAAGAGTATCGCACATCATCTCGGTGCAGTTGGGCACCGGGTCGATGAGGAATACGTCGACATCAGGAATCTTTGCCATCGCACGTGCCATGCAGCTGTCCATCTTGCCTTCTCCACTGAAACCGAGGTTAATGATCTCGCAGTTGAGCATACGCGACAGAATATTGGTGGAAGCCATACCGGTGCGGGAAGCGCAGCCACCCTGCAGGATGCTGGTTCCATATGCCACGATGCGCTTCGAACGGTCGATATTCGAAGGGTCGCCCGAAGTGATGGTTGCACCATCGTCGATCTTGACATTGAAATCCATCACGCCGTCATAGAGAGGGAGATAGATCATGTACTCGTGCATGCGGGTAGTGTCGAGATTGGATACGTATGTGGTCTCGCACACTTTCTCCTCCTTATTATTGACACGGGGGCGGTTGGTGTTGACATGGCGCCATACCGAGTCACCCTCGAAGATATAGAGGTCGGATCCCTTCAGGCCAGTATCAGCCATATGGGGCATGTGGGTATCCCAGAGGAGAGAATAGCGGGCACCGATGCGTGAAGAGTTGGTGGCGAAGCGTATGCCGATGCCTGTAGAGCACTGCTGGCGGCTCCAGAGGTCGGGGCGCACGCTGTCTTTCAGCCAGATGGGGAGTCGGCTGAAAGTACGCTCAGAGTCGTCGAAACCTTTATTGATAATGCGGAGGTCAGTTGCGTTTACCTCCCGCCACGGTTTCTCCGGAGCGTCGGCGGCAAAACCGGCAGCGCAGCTGAGCATGGCCACGATGCAAAGAAATAGTTTTTTCATGATTTATTGTGTATTACTGATCAGCGTTTGAGAAGGATGCGCTCGAGCTCAGCCATTCCTTCGGTGGCAGTGGCCTTTATCACAGTGACTCCAGCCGGCGCATTGTCGGGATGGGGGTCGATGTAATATACGGGCACACCCGGACGGACGTAGCGGACAAGCGCCGCGGCCGGGTATACCGCGAGGCTTGTGCCGATGATGACAAATATATCGGCCTGTGCAGCGAGCTCAGTAGCCGGCTCGAACATAGGCACGGCTTCCTGGAAGAAGACTATATGCGGGCGCATATGATGGCCTTCGACCACGGTGTCGGGCGATGTGGTGGCATCGTAGCCTTCGAGGGGGCGTATGAAACCGGGATCGTCGACAGCCCTCATCTTCATCAGCTCACCATGAAGATGCAATACGCGTGTAGAGCCGGCACGCTCGTGCAGATCGTCGACATTCTGCGTTATGACGTAGACATCGAAATACTTCTCGAGCTCGTGGAGAATCTCATGAGCACGATTCGGACGGGCGTTGCCGAGCGCCACGCGGCGCTCGTTGTAGAACCTGTGCACGAGTGCAGGATTACGCTCGAAGCCATCGGCGCTGGCGACATCCATGACGGGATATTGCTCCCAGAGGCCGCCTGCGTCGCGGAATGTGGAAATGCCGCTCTCGGCGCTTATACCAGCGCCGGTGGAGACGACGAGTTTCGGTTTTTTATCTGTCATCGGTAGAGAAGAATATCTGGTTGCCCGGAGTCTGACGGGAGTTGTTGTTGGAGGCCGACTGAGACTGAGCACGCTCGGGCTGAGCGGGAGTCTGATAGCCAGCGGCAGCCTTGCGCTTGTCGCGCTTGAAAGCCGGAGAGCTCTCGACCATATCGATGGCGGCATCGTCGTCGAGCTGGTCGGGCGACAGGACGAAATAATTCTGAGTTTCCTGACGGCGGGTGAAGTCGTCGACCTTCTCTTTACCGTAAGCGACGGCGATTCGCTCGTCGATCTGACGGTCGGAAACGACCTGGGCCTGCTCAGCGACCTTACCTTCGATCACGTCGATGCGTGTGCCGCCGGTCTCGACCGATACATTGAAACCGGAAGCGAGGATGGTGAACTTGATCTGGTTGCCGAGCGAGTCATCGTAACCCCAACCGAACTTGATGTGGACATGCTTGTTGATCTCCTCGACAAGACGGTTAGCCTCCTGGGCCTCAGTGACGCGGAATGGCGGGTCGATGTCGTGGGAGATATAGAATGCGAAGAGTAGTTCCTTAGCCGACATGATGTCGGTGTCGCACAGGAGCGGAGAATGGAGGGCATTCTTGATAGCCTGCGACATACGCGAACCCTGCTCGCCCTCGCCGTAACCGACTGAGATGAGTGCCGTACGACCGTCGCGGAGACAGGTGTCGACGTCACGCATATCAATGTTGATATTGGCGAGTGTGGTGACCATGTCGGAGATTGTGCGGGCCGCCGTAGTGAGAATGTCATCGGCTTTAGTAAATGCCTCGCTCCACTCCAGGTCGGGGTAGATAGTTCCGAGTCGGTCGTTGTTGATGACCAGCATGGCATCGACATTGCTCTGCAGACGAGCAGCACCGTCGATGGCGCTCGAGATCTTATTCATTCCCTCGAAGAAGAAAGGAATGGTGACGATGCCGACTGTGAGAATGCCTTTCTTCTTGGCCACCCCCGCCACAACGGGCGCGCCACCGGTGCCTGTGCCACCACCCATACCGGCGGTGACAAACACCATCTTTACATTCGGAGTGAGGAGTTTTTCGATTTCAGGCACACTCTCCTCGGCGGCCTGCTCACCGATTTCAGGTTTACCGCCCGCACCAAAACCACCGGTGGTTTTCGGGCCGAGCAGCACTTTGGTTGCCACAGGCAGGGGCTCGAGGGCCTGTCTGTCGGTATTGAGCACCACAAAATCCACGCCTTTTACACCCTGACGGTGCATATAGGCCACGGCGTTGCAACCGCCACCACCGACACCCATTGCAATGATTGTAGGGTTCTCGGGCATGACTTCGCTGCCGTTGTGGTATTTCTCTATCAAATTGAGGTCTTCGGGTTCTTCCATATCAGATAATTAGAGATAACTACTCAGATGCGAGAGAGAGAAGAGGTATCACACTTCCTCGTCGTCGTAGTCCTCGCTTTTGAAAATTCGTATGAACTTGTCTCGTAGGCTGTCGATGCCACGCTTTGTGCGTTTGAAGTGGTCGGGATCGGGATCCTCTTCGTGTCGCTGATCGTTGTCATCGTCACTTTCAAACACCTCGTAAGCATCGTCGTCGTCCTCGACCGGAGCTGTCTCCTCGCGGCGCTTGCGTCCGAGGCCGAGGAAGCCACCGCGTCGGCGGGGTTCCTCGCGGTAATCCTCTTCCTCATCGTCGTCATCGTCGAGGAGATTGTCGTCGTCTTCCGACGGCGGTTTGCGGGGGCCTGCGTTAGCAGCCTGACGGCGGTCGCGCTCAGGCTTATAAGATTGCTCGCGACGCTCGTTGCGGTCGTCTTCCGGTTCTTCGTCGGCGTAATCGTCGTCTTCCTCAACCTCTTCCTCGTCGACCTCGACATAAGCGGGTTTGGCCGGCGCGGGGGCTGAGAGGCAGGTCAAATCGGCGATGCGGGCACCTGCGGCGAGCAGAGCCACGATGTCGATATTGGCAGCATTGCTACGGCCAGGCACACGGAATATGACCTCGGCCGGCATCTCGGCTGTGCGGACAGGCAGCTTGCACTGAGCGCCGAGCTGAGCAGCGAACTCGGGGAGGCGCGAACCGCCACCTACGAGAACGATCTTGGCAAGCGACTCGGCATTGTAGCCCGAGAGTTCGATCTGGTTGAGGATATTTGCGGCAATCTCGCCGGCGCGTGCACGGACGTAGCCATTGACTTCCTCCGCATTGGGATTATCGTTGGCCGGGGCACCATCGGCAAGCGTACCGAGTGTGAGCTTATAGTTCTCGGCGGCTTCCTCTGTAATGCCAAGGCCCGCCATGAGGTCGAGTGTGATCAGTCGCGAACCCATGGGGATGGTGCAGAGGAAGGCCAACGTGCCATCTTTGTAGACAGATACGGTGGTTGTCTCAGCGCCGAAGTCAACAAGGGCACAACCGAGCTCACGCTCGTCGGGAGTGAGCACCAGATCGGCCACGGCGAGCGGGCGGATAACGTATTCCACGTTCTCAGCCTCTACGGTGTCGAACTTCAGGCGGTCGAGGTTCTGGCGAGTCTCCTTGCCGCAAGTGAGCATCATAAATTCGCCGCGGAGAGTCTCGCCGAATGTGCCGACGGCCTTGCGTACAGCCGCGTTGTTGACGTAGAACATGCGCGGCACCATGGCCTCTATATTCTTGTCGCCGACAAAATCGCGTGTAGCCTCGTACATGAGTCGCTGTACCTGATTCTCGGTAATCTCACACTCGTGGGGGAACTTGAGGGCCGCCTTAGCCGAAACGGCAGTAAGCGATCGTCCGCCGAGGCTAACCACCATGGATTTTACCGAGCGAGGAGAGACAGCGGGCGAATTTTCGAGCTTACGTATAATCTCGTTGACCGCGCCCGATACCTCACGGATATTCTGGATACGGCCATAACGGACATTATTTGTGCCGGGTATTTCTTCCACGGCAAGCACGGATAGGCGGCCGTCGGGCCCGACAGCGGCAACGCCACCCTTTATTTTGGATGATGCGATTTCAATCGCGACTATAGTTCTGGGTTCCATTGAGGTGTTCTTCGAGGAGGGATTTATGGTTAAACGGCCTCGTCGGGCGACGACTTAGCCACGGTTTCATTATCATTAATATCAAGCGATCCGGTCTGCTCCTCGACAGTTGGGAGGGGCATTGGCGCCACCGCTTTGTTACGGCGTGTGGCCACAACCTGACCGCGCCACTTGACGGCAATAGTATCGTAAGTATTCCAGCCTTTCACCGGAGCCACCTTGCGGTAGAACTCGCGGAGAAGGGCGAACTTCTCGCTAACACGCGAAGTATCACCAAAGTTCACTACATGGCCCACAATATTTGGCACGATGATGATATTGCCATCGGCCTCCTGGGTGACGGTGGCCACCATGGCGCCTGCCTTGGGGTGGGAGGCGATGTAGTCGAGCAAGGGAAGAAGCCGGCGGGCGGGATGGACGGAGTCGAAACGACCGACGAGCACAGGCACGTCGATATGGTAACGGAGCTCAGCCGAAATACGCTTGCCGGTTGCGTTGATATAGTAAGACGGCTTGCCAGGCTCAAACACACGGGCCACGGGCACCATAGGCGTAACGTCGACATGTACGCGGCCATTGGAATGGAGGGTGACATTGGCCGACTGGAGTTTATCGGAGGCATTCAGGCGCTCCTCAAGGGCCCTGAGGTCGAAATTGCGCCTCAGGCATGCGGTGAGGGTATCGGGATCGACTCCGGTCTCGATAACGACATCAGGCACGCTGACGAAGCGAGAATCCGGGTCAGACAAAGTGACGTCGAGGCCTGTGAGAGTATCAGTGGCAGCCATGCGTGAAGTCACCGTCATGGCAAAACCGTAGTAGGCCACCATGATAATGGTAAGGACGCACATAAAAACAGACTTCTTGCTCATTGCTGCTTAAAAGTGTGGAGAGAACTATGTAGACAAGGCCGGAGAAGCGGCAGCTTCCCGGCGGTTATTTTTTAATTTCGTCAACCAGACGCGGCACCTCGAGGCTGAGGTTGCCCGCTCCGGCTGTCAACAGGACTTCAAATTTACGATTTTTCATCGTATCGACAAAATCTTCTTTTGAAATCATCACTTTATGGTCGCATTTTATGCGGTCGAAGATGATTTTAGAGGTGACACCGGGTATAGGCTCCTCCCTTGCCGGATAAATATCGGCAAGAACGACCTCGTCGGCCATCGACAACGCTTCAGCAAACTCGGGCGCGAAATCGCGTGTGCGGCTGTAGAGATGGGGCTGGAATGCGACGGTAAGACGGCGATGGGGGTAAAGGGCGCGTACAGACGCTATGCTGCTGCGGAGCTCATCGGGGTGATGGGCATAGTCGTCGATGACGACACGACCGTCGGGGCCGGATTCCTTGAGATGGAACTCAAAGCGGCGCTCCACTCCGGGATATGTGCGGATAGCCTCACGGGCGAGCTCGGGCGTAAGCGTACCAGTAAGCCACACAGCGGCGAGGGCAGCCACGGCATTATCGACATTGATGTCGACAGGCACGCCGAGCTCAATATCGGTGATGGTGCCACCGGGATATACGAAATCGAAGAATATTGTGCCGTCGCCGGTGCGGACGTTGGCGGCGTGGAAGTCGCCTTCATTACGGCTGAAGGTGTAGGTTCGCACACCCTTGGGAGGACGAGGCTCGAGCTTGAGGCCAGTATGCACAATCAAGGCACCGTCGGGGCGGATCAGCTCAGTGAAATGGGCGAAGCTCTCGAGATAGGCTTCCTCGGTGCCATAGATGTCGAGATGGTCGGGGTCGGTGGCGTTGACAACAGCGATGTAGGGGGTGAGCTGGTGGAAGGAACGGTCGTACTCGTCGGCCTCGATTACGCTGAAAGGCGAGGTGGAGCTGAGGATGAGGTTGCTGTCGTAGCCCTTGAGCACACCGCCAAGGAAACCGTTGCAACCCACAGGGCCGCAATGGAGGATGTGCGCCGCCATAGAAGACGTGGTGGTCTTGCCATGGGTACCGGAGAAACAGAGGCCCTTGCTGTTGCGGGTCACCTGCCCGAGGACATATGCACGCTTGCGGACCTCAAAGCCCTCGCGGCGGAAGAACGACAAGGGGATATTACTCTCGGGCACGGCAGGGGTATAGACCACCAGAGTGCCATCGGGAGAACGGAAGTCGGCCGGCACGGCGTCGAGATAGTCGTCGAAGCTGCAGATGGCGCCTTCCTCGGCGAGCTCATCGGTGAGGTGTGAAGGTGTGCGGTCGTATCCGGCCACGGGAAGGCCGAGCGACATGAAATAACGAGCGAGGGCGGCCATACCGATGCCGCCGATGCCTACAAAATATACTCTTTTAATATCGTTTATTTCCATTGCATGTACAGCAGGTCATTTCCTGCATCCTACTATCTTCTCGACCTGCTCGACAATCTTTGCGTCGCTGTCGCGGAGGGCGAGTTTCGAAATGTTCTCGGAGAGGAGACGGAGAGTCTGGGGGTTCTCGATGATGGTCGAAATATCTGTCCATAGCCGGTCGGAGGCGTCGGCATCCAGCACCATGTCGGCAGCTCCACGTGTAGCGAGGGCCTGGGCGTTGTGGCGCTGGTGATCCTCGGCCACGTTGGGCGACGGCACGAGGATGGCAGGCTTGCCGAGGAGCTCAAGCTCACTGATTGTACCGGCCCCGGCACGAGCTACCACAAGGTCGGCGGCACAATAGGCAGTTGCCATATCGGCGATAAAGTCGGTGAGCTTGACATTATCGGGCAGTTTGCCCTCGACAGCCTGACGGCAACGCTTGGCATCGGCACCACCACACTGCCAGAGGACCTGGAATTTGACGCGCGGTGCATCGCCTTCCGTCACAGCCTCAATCATGGCGTTATTGAGTGTGCGGGCACCGAGACTGCCTCCGGTGACGAGCACCAGCGGCTCATCGGCCTTGAAGCCGAGTTTTTCCTTGGCTTCCTCCTGGGTCATGCCAGGCTCGAGGATGGCTTTGCGGACGGGGTTTCCGGTCATCACAATCTTGTCGGCCGGGAAGAACCGCTGCATATCGGGATATGCCACACAGATACAGCTTGCCTTGGCGGCGAGGAGCTTGTTGGTGACACCGGCATAGGAGTTCTGTTCCTGAAGCAGTGTGGGCACACCGGCTCGCTGGGCGGCCTTAAGAGTCGGGCCGCTGGCATAGCCACCGACACCGATGGCAATATCAGGCTTGAAGTCGCGCACGACCTTGCGGGCCATGCGCAGGCTCTTCCAGAGTTTGATCAGGACAGAGAAATTGCGCCAGATGTGGGCGCGGTCGAAGCCAGCCACGGGCAAACCGACAATCTCATAGCCTGCGGCAGGAACACGCTGCATCTCCATACGGTTTTCAGCACCGACGAAAAGAATTTCGCTGCCGGGATATGTACGTCGGACAGCATCCGCGATCGAGAGGGCCGGGAAGATGTGTCCGCCGGTGCCACCGCCGCTGATAAGTACCCTTATAGGGCCGCAAGTATTTGATTTATGTCGCATTTGTCTAAGTGATTCGGATAGAGTGTTTATTATTCTTCAACAACTGTATCGAGCACAGGGTTTACACTGCGTGCGTCTTCGGGTAGGCTGTCCTGCTCCTTACGTTGCTCGGCCTTGGTGTCGGTGATGCGAACGGCATGGCGCGCAACACTGAGCATGACCCCGAAGGCGAGCGAGGTGGCGAGCACCGATATGCCGCCCTTGGAAATAAGCGGCAAGGGCTGGCCCGACACGGGGAAGACACCGGAGACAATTGCCATATGGTAGAGCGCCTGGAAGACTATGACGAACGCACAGCCCATGACCAGGACTCCCGGCATTGTCTGCTTGAACCTCATGGTGAGCTTGGCACTACGGCCCAGAATCCACATATAGCATATGAGAATGCCGATGCCGGCGAAGAGGCCGAGCTCCTCGATGATGATTGCGAAGATATAGTCGGAGAAGGCCAGAGGAAGACGGGCATTCTCGCGTGAGCGTCCGATGCCGACGCCAGTGAGGCCACCATGGGCCTGAGCGATATAGCTCAGCTGCTCCTGCTGGTGCTCGGTGGAGAAGGCGTCGAGGTGCTTGTCGCCTCTGAAATGCTGCTTGACACGCTCGCGCCATACGTTGCCACGGCCATCGGCACGGCCTTCCTCGCCGCCTTCCTTATTTAGGGCATAGACACGTTCCTGCTCAGGTGTGAGCTGCACATCGTGCTTGATCTGCGTCTTAAGCAGAACCGCCGCGCCACCGACAACAGCCCCGATGGCGAGGGCTATGCCGAACTTGCGCCAGCTCATGCCACCGACAAGCATCATGGAGTAACATATGCATACGACCACGATGGTATTCGAGAGGCCCTGGGAGAACAGCAGCCCCGCACATACGCCCATGAACAGCATCGACAGCACAAGGCCTTTGGTGGTGACATCGCGCCGGCCTTTGACCTGATTCTTAGCCAGAATCCATGCCATGCCGAGGGCGGCACCGAGTTTCATAAACTCGGCCGGGAGTATGGCCACACCGGCGATGGTGATGGCTCGCATGGCTCCGTTGACAGCCGTTCCGGCGACACGGACGGCTATCATCATGCCCACACAACAGACTACAAATGCCGGAATCCACTTGAAAATGGTGCGGTAATGTATGCGCTGGAGCAGAAGCATGAGCAGAAGGCCACCGGCGATGAATATACCGTGGCGGATGACCGGGCGGAAGATGCTTCCGTCGGTGACTTCCTGGATAGATGCCGAGAAGAGCTCGATGAGCGCAACAAGCACCAGAAGAATATAAGTGCCCCAGAGGTGATGGTCGGTGCGTACTTTGCGCACCTCGGCCACCGGGGCAGCATCGGCGCCCGGCATTGCAGGCCGCGGGCAGGAGAGGGTGTCGTCCATTATTATTTATTTCAAACTTTTGACTGCGTCTTTGAATTTACGGCCGCGGTCTTCGTAGCTCGAGAAGAGGTCGAAGCTTGCGCAGCAGGGAGAGAGAAGTACGGTGTCGCCCGGCTTGGCAAACGAACGGCAAGCCTCTACGGCGTCGGCAAGCGAGTGTGTGTCGGCGATGCGCTGCACGTGGGGGCCGAAGAACTCCATGATCTTGGCATTGTCCTTGCCCATGGCCACGATGGCAGTGACCTTCTCTTTAACCAGAGGCAGAATCTCGTTGTAGTCATTGCCTTTGTCCTTGCCACCGAGGATGAGGACGGTGGGGGCGGTCATAGCCTCGAGGGCATAATAACAGGAGTTGACATTTGTAGCCTTGGAGTCGTTGATCCAGCGTACGCCGTCGATGTCGGCCACAAATTCGAGACGGTGCTCTACTCCGCAGAAATCGGCGAGGGCTTCGCGGATGGCGTCTTTACCAATGTCGCAGAGACATGCCGAGAGGCCAGCGGCCATGGAGTTGAACACGTTGTGGAGGCCATTGAGGGCGAGGTCGGCACGGGGCATCTTCATCGAAGTGCCGGGGGTGTTGAATATAAGATCGTTCTCGGCGTCGATATATGCGGCCGAGCCTTCTTCCTGGTGCTCAGAGAAGGGCAGGAGACGGGCTTCGGTGCAGATATGGCGGAGCTGCTCGGTGATGACAGGGTCATCTTTCCAGAAGATGAACGCGTCGGTCGGCTCCATATTCTGAAGTATGCGGAACTTGGCGTTGATATAGTTCTGCATCACATATCCGTAGCGGTCGAGATGGTCGGGAGTGATGTTTAGGATAACGGCGATATTAGCCTTGAAGTCGTACATGTTGTCGAGCTGGAAACTGCTGAGCTCCACAACGTATACGTCGTGCGGATCGCGCGCTACCTGATAAGCGAGGCTCTTGCCCACATTTCCGGCCAGAGAAGCGTCGACTCCGCCGTGTGTGAGAATGTGGTGGATGAGCATGGTAGTTGTGGTCTTGCCGTTCGAACCGGTGATGCATACCATCTTTGAGTCGGTATATCGTCCGGCGAACTCAATCTCACTGATAACCGGGATATTCTTCTCGCGGGCGGCGACTATGACAGGAGCGTCGAGGGGGATTCCGGGGCTCTTGACAATCTCGTCGGCAGAGAGAATCTTATCCATTGAGTGGCCGCCTTCTTCAAAGGCGATGCCCTCGTCAACAAGGCGGCTGCGGTATTTCTCGGAAATCTTACCGCTGTCGCTAAGGAACACGTCCATACCCTTGTCTTTAGCCAGGATGGCTGCGCCGAAGCCGCTTTCACCGGCACCCAGCACTACAAGGCGGCGTTGACTTTTCTGTGTGGTCATATTGGTCAGAAATTATATTAGTGGTGGGGCACACGTGCCCCGATTGTTTTTATCTTATCTTGAGAGTGACAAATGTTATGGCTGCCAGGATTATGCCGATGATCCAGAACCGGGTCACGATCTTCTGCTCGGCAATAGCCCTGAGTGGCCTCTGGATGAGAGCCTGAACGGTGCCAGCATCTTTCTGGTAATGGTGGTGGAGCGGGGTCATCTTGAAGATTCGCTTGCCACCGGTGCGCTTGAAGTAGGCCACCTGGAGAATGACAGAGAGGTCTTCGATGTAGAAGAGGGCGCAGAGGATGGGCAGCAGGAGCTCCTTGTGGATCAGGATGGCGAATACGGCTATGACGCCGCCGAGCATGAGGCTGCCGGTATCGCCCATGAATACCTGGGCCGGCGATGCGTTATACCACAGGAATCCGACGAGGGCGCCGACAAAGGCTGCCATGTAGACGACGAGTTCCTCGCTCGCGGGCACGTACATTATATTAAGGTAGGATGAGTAGATGAGGTTGCCGCCGAGGTAGGCCATGACAGCGAGAGCCACGCCAGCTATGGCCGACAGACCGGCCGTCATACCGTCGAGACCGTCGTTAAGATTGGCTCCGTTGCTGGTGGCGGATACGAGGAAGATGGTGATGAGGAAGAACACGATCCATCCGCCAGTCTCGGCATGGTCGCCCATCCATCCGGTAAGCCAGCTGTAATTGAAGTTGTTGTTCTTCACAAATGGGATGGTTGTTTGCGGCGACTTAATGGTTTCTTTCTCATAGATGACCTCTTCGACGCGATGGGTCTCCTCACTGATAATCTCCGTATTCTCGACGATGGTCATGGTGGGATTGAGATACATGGTCACAGCCACTATAACGGCGATGCCGACCTGGCCGATGATCTTGTACTTACCCTTCATGCCGTCTTTATTGTGCTTGCGCAGCTTGAGATAGTCGTCGAGGAAGCCAATCAGGCCGAGCCATACCGTGGCGAGCAACATGAGGATCATGTATACGTTGCCGAGATTGCCTACGAGGAGGCAAGGTATTACAATTGATGCGATGATTATGACACCACCCATGGTGGGGGTGCCTGTCTTTTTAAGTTGACCTTCGAGGTCGAGATCACGTATTATCTCACCGATCTGCATTTTCTGGAGACGGTTGATTATGCCTCGTCCGACAAAAATGGCCAGCAAGAGCGCCAGCACGAAGGCAGCTCCGGAGCGGAAGGTGATGTAGTTCATCAACCGTACGCCGGGGAAGCCTGATTCCTGCAGGAGAGCAAAGAGATAGTAGAGCATTGTATGTCGATTCTTATATCGGGGTTAATTGTTGATACGGGATTGGAGGGCACGGGTGATTTCCTCACGGTCGTCGAAATGATACTCGACGTCACCGATTACCTGACTTGTCTCATGTCCTTTTCCGGCCAGGAGGATAATATCGCCGGGGGCAGCGATGGCGGCAGCACGGTCGATAGCCTCACGACGGTCGACGATAGTCTCGGTACGTGTACGGGCTTCGGCATCGAGGCCTTCGAGCATGTCGGCGAGAATGGCTTCCGGCTCTTCAAAGCGGGGATTATCGGAGGTGAGGATCAACACATCGGAGCGCTCGGCAGCCGCGCGGGCCATGAGGGGGCGCTTGCCGTGGTCGCGGTTGCCACCTGCGCCGCATACAGTGATGACACGGGCATCTCCGGCAACCTCGCGTATAGTGTCGAGCACATTGATGAGGGCATCGGGAGTGTGCGCATAGTCAACGATGGCGGTCACACCGTCAGCAGAACGGAAGGGCTGGAATCGGCCAGCCACGGGCACGAGGCGGCTCATGAGCACCAGCAGCTCGTCGCGCTTCACTCCCAGCAGAGTTGCGGCGCCATAGACCGCGGCCAAGTTGGAGGCATTGAAACGGCCTACGAACATCGTCTCTACCTGAGCACCGTCGAAGTCGAGCAACATGCCGTCGATGCGGTCTTCCACCACCTTCACTTTAAAGTCGGCGATGCCGCGGGTGGAATAAGTGGCGCGGCGGAGTGCCGGAGTATTCTGGAGCATGACGTCGCCATTGCGGTCGTCGGCATTTGTGAGGGCGAAGGCCTCGGGGGGCAGCATGTCGAAGAACGACTTCTTTGCCTTGAGGTACGCGTCGAAAGTCTTATGGTAGTCGAGATGGTCGCGGGTGAGGTTGGTGAATATGCCACCTGCGAAAGTCAGACCTGCGATGCGGTGCTGGTCGGCGGCATGGCTGCTCACCTCCATCGAAGCGAATGTGCATCCGGCATCGACCATGCGGCGCAGAAGGCGGTTGAGCTCCACAGCGTCGGGGGTAGTGTGCTCGGCAGGCACAGACTCGGTGTCGACGATATTGGCCACGGTAGAGAGGAGGCCAGCCTTAAGACCGCGCATGCGTGCCATCTCATAGAGCAGGGTCGCGATGGTGGTCTTACCGTTGGTGCCGGTAACGCCCACAAGCGTCAAAGCCTCGGAAGGATCGCCGAAGAAACGCGACGCAAGACGACCGAGCGCCTCACGACCGTCGGTCACACGGATGCCCACGACTCCGGCGGGAAGGTCGGCAGGCAACTCCTCGGCCACAATGACAGAGGCACCGGCGGCGATTGCCTGCGGGATATATTTATGTCCGTCGACAGCCACACCGCGCACAGCCACAAACATAGAGCCGGGAGCTACCGTACGGGAGTCGGCAGTTACAGCCGTCACCACGGTTTCGGCAGGATTGATATTGCCGCGGCACTCCTCGACTGCAATTGCATCGAGAAGGGCATCGAGGGTTATTTCAGGTTGGTTATTGTCCATTATAGATGAAAATCAGTTATGTCGTAATGAAAGTTTTACTTTTGTGCCCGGAGAGGCCTTCTCCCCGGCATCGGGCACCTGAGCGCACACATATCCCACGCCATCGAAGTCGACAGCGTAGCCGGCGGCCTCAAGAGTGGCCAGGGCCTCACGCAGACTCACACCCTTGACGTCGGGCACATGGCCGCGGGGAGTATCCTGGCTGGGGCGGCGTATGGCGCGTGTCTTCTTTACCTGCAGATCGTCATGCAGGGTTGCATTGCGCTCAGTATTGAAAGACGAGTATACCGTGGGCACACTTTCGCTGCCGGAGGCCGAGGCTGATTCAAATACGGGGTCATCGCTGAGCATGCCGCGTGCGTATAGCTTCAGAGCGACATTCTTGAGCACCGTACCCGAGCTTACAGCCGGGCCGCGATAGGGCACCTTGGGGTCGCTTATAAGAACGATGCAGGTATACTTAGGGTTCTCATAAGGGAAGAAGCCGCAGAAGGTGACGCGGTAATGACCTTCGAGGTAACCGCCCTTGAAGGGTGGCAGATCAAGTTTATTGCCATGCTTGTCATAGCGTGGGCGCTTGTCTTCGAGGGCAATCTTGCAGGTGCCCGTCTTACCGGCAATCTCCACAACGTCGTTTTTGAGAATTTTTGCTGTACCACCCTGTTCCCAGACGACACCACGCATCATCTTGCGCAGGATGGCGGCATTCTCCGACGACATCATACGCTCACGGACATATGACACGGGAATGACCGAGTCGTGACCGTCGGGCGTACGGAGGCCTTTGACCAGACGCGGGCGCACGAAGCGGCCATCATTGGCCACTGCATTGTAGAAGGCGCATGTGTAGAGCGGCGGAATCATGGTGCAATAGCCGAATACCATGCGAGAGAGGTCGAGCTTTCCGCCGGCATTGTTCTTCACCTTGGGGAAGTAAGGGGGAATCTCGCGGGCGATGCCCGTATTGAACCGGTCGAAGAATCCCAGTTCCGCGAGGTCGGCACGGAAGTCATTCAGGCGCCCCTCGTAGTGCGGCATGGTCATCTTCACCATACCGATATTCGAAGAGTACTCGATGAAGCGGCTGATGGGGAGCGAGCCCGGCGAGTGCGTGTCGGAGATAGGCCGCTTGCCAAGATATGCGAAGCTATGGCCGATGGGGAACTCGCGGGTCACCGGTTTTCCGAATCCTTTTTCCAAGGCGACCGCCATGGTCATGACCTTCATCACCGATCCTGGCTCGTAAGCCTGGACGGCACGGTTGAGAGCCTCTATGTAGCGGGGAGTTCCCGAGGTCGAATCACGCTCGAGGTTCGAGATTGCCTTGATGTCGCCGGTGGCTACTTCCATCAGGATTGCTGTGCCCCAGTCGGCATGGGCGTTGATAAGCATCTCGCCTAACTCGGCCTCAAGAATATCCTGCATGGTGATGTCGATTGTGGTGGTGACATCGTAGCCGTCAATGGCCGGCACCTCCTCGGCATACCTTGTGCCTCGGGTCGACACGACCTTGCGTTTCACTCCGGGCACACCATAAAGAAGGGTATCAAGGGCTCGCTCGAGGCCAGAGCGGCCATGCACCTCAGGGTTGTCGGCGGTCATGCCCGTACGGCCGATACTGAGTCGGGCCATACGGCCGAAGGGATACGAGCGCTTCATCACGCGGTCGGCTTTCAGACCGGTGTAGTTACTGCTTGAGAATTTGCGGAAGAAGGGCCAGGTCTTTATACGCCGGAGCATATCGTCGGGCACGCCTTTGGCTATGACAAAATTTCGGGTACGCTTCGACTTGGCCGGCTCGAGAGCCTTCTCGATGCGGGCCTTCCACTTGGCAGACGAATATTTAGGGAAATACTTGGCGAGGGAGTCGGCAAGCATCGGCAGAGTATCGACAAACTCGGCGATCTTGAATCGCGAGGCCCGCAGGTCGAGCATGATGTCGACATAATATAGATTCGTGGCAAGTATGGAGCCATCGGACGCAAGTATCTCGCCACGGTTGGGATATGTGACCACAGAGTCAGCCAGAGTTGACGCGGCCATACGGTTCCAGTCGGAGGCATGGATGACAGTCGTACGGACAAGCATGCATGCTATGGCCACAGCAAGAACAGCCGTGATGAGGAATATGATGCCGAAGCGCCCGACCACGAAGGCATGGTTGGGGCTTACCTGAGCGCCGTCGCCGCGGCGGGAATCGGGTCTTGGAGAAGAGGTCATAGCTCGCTTACTTTACAATTTCAGGACGACGGTCGGGAATAGTGAGACCCAGACGGAGGGAGTCGACAAGATGAAGCATGGCCGACTCACGCGTGAGGGTCATGTACAATGAGCGTTCCTTCTGTTTCTCGGTGCTCATCACATTGATCTGGTGATTGAGGCGGTCGACAGTATTCTGGCTGGTGGCGCACTCGAAGCGTAGAGCGATGACCGCAATACACGACATCACCACAAAGGCTGTGGCGAAGAAGTGAGTCATAAAGAACTTGCTTGAGACCAGGTCGCCCTGTATGAGTGCTCTGGTTCCGCTGCTTATTTTGCTAAAGATATTTTTCATTCAGGATTGGAGAAACAAATGGTGTTACAGTTTCTCGGCCACGCGGAGTTTGGCACTTCGGCTACGCGGGTTGGCCTCAATCTCGGCGTCGTCGGGAACGATTGGTTTTGATGAAAGTTGCTTCAATGGAGACGACGATCTGCCGAAGAGGTCTTTCTCCACCTCGCCGTCGATGCGGCCCGACCGCATGAAGTTTTTCACCATGCGGTCTTCGAGGGAGTGATAGGTTATTACCGCGAGACGACCGCCAGGCTTCAGCACCGACACACATTGGCGCAGGAAGGCCTCGAGGGCTTCCATCTCGCCATTCACAACGATACGCAAGGCCTGGAAGACCTGCGCGAGCTCTTTCTTCTCACGGGCCGGATTGACGAATCGCGATGCGATTTCGGCAAGCTGGGCCGTGGTGGTCACGCCCCCTTTGTCGCGGGCGGCCACGAGGGCTGCGGCAAGCTTGCGTGCCTGCTTCAGTTCGCCATAGATCTTGAACATCGAGGTAAGCTCGTCGACATCAGCTGTAGCCACAATGTCGGCGGCAGTGCGTGTGGCGCGCGGATTCATGCGCATATCCAGAGGGCCGTCGGCACGGAAAGAGAATCCCCTCGACGCGTCGTCGAAGTGATGGAATGACACACCGAGGTCGGCAAGTATGCCATCCACCTTTCCGGTGATGCCGAAATAGTCGGTATAATTCTCAAGAAACCGGAAGTTGCCATGCACGGGCGTGAAGCACGGATGCGAAAAAGCCCGGGCTATAGCCTCGCTGTCCTGGTCGATGGAATAGAGATGTCCGTCGCCCGAGAGAAGAGCCGCGATGGCCGATGAATGGCCTCCGCCGCCCAAAGTGGCGTCGATATAGATTCCGCCGGGGCGCACATCAAGAGCCTCGAGCGACTGGGGGAGCAAAGCGGGTATGTGATAAACTTCCTGAGTCATAATACATTGGCGGCCGCGTTGATTTCAGCATCCACCACGCGGCTTTGAGGGTGTAAAATTACTCATTTCCGGGCGAAATTTACATATCAAAACTTAAAAACTTTTCTTCACTCTGAAAAAAGTTATCAACATGCCGCCCAGAGGCCATGGCCGTCTTCCGGATATGTTTACAATTGCAAACAAAAAGGCCCGGGCCACGCTTGACGGAATTAAAATTGGGGTAACTTCTGCAGATTGAACATTTTTTCATAACTTTGCATGTCGAACGACACAACCGCGAAGCATGAACGAACCCTCAAAAAAATCGACCTGGCTCAGCAAGCTTGTAAAGTATGCGATCCCGCTGATAATCAGCGTAGGGCTTTGCTATTTACTTTTCACCGGCATTGACTTCAACCAGATGCTGACCATCATCCGCGACCAATGCGATTTCAGATGGATCGGCCTCTCGATGGCAATCGCCGTGCTGTCGCATATACTCAGGGCTTACCGATGGGGCATACAGCTCGACGCGCTCGGCATCCATGCTCCGGCACATGCCCTGATTTACAGTATATTCGGAACCTACGCCGTCAACCTCGTATTCCCCCGCCTGGGTGAAGTATGGCGCACAGGCTATATCGCCCAGCGTCAGGACGCCCAATTCACCACGGTATTCGGCTCAATGGTCGCCGACCGTCTGGCCGACACAGTGACGGTGCTTCTGCTCACCGCCGCCACCTTCCTGATGGCGTCAAAAGTACTGCTTAAGTTCCTGAGCGAGAACGGCGAGAGTTATGCGGCCATAGCGGCCCTGCTGAGTTCTCCCTGGCTCTGGGGCGCCATGCTTATCTGCGTGGCCGCCATATGGTGGTTCATGGCCCGCAAGAGCTCCAACAAGTGGGTTACGCGCATTCAAAGTGCCGTAAAGGAACTTTGGGAGGGCTTTGCGGTTATACTTCATATGCCGCACACTGGCAGATGGCTTCTGCTCACAGTGGGCGTATGGGGCTGTTATTTCCTGCAGATGTATGTGGCATTCTTCGCCTTCCCCTTCACCGCCGAGCTGATCCACACAGGGGGTGCCCTGACGGCTCTTGTGACCTTCGTTCTGGCCAGCATATCGATGGGCGTTCCATCCAACGGCGGCATCGGCCCCTGGCAATGGGCGGTGATCTTCGCCCTCGGCATCTACGGTGTAGGCCGCGCGCCGGCGAGCGCCTTCGCCAACCTCGTATTAGGCTGTAACACATTGCTGCTCATCGTGCTGGGCATAATCACCTTCATAGGCATAGCTGCCGACCGCAAACGCAAACCTTCACTAAAACAGAAATAAATAACGTGCAGGGAGGCTCCGGCCAAAGACCTGCAATAAAACACATAAAACCAGAAACTGCTAAATGGCAAAAGTTATCATCATCGGCGCAGGCGGTGTGGGCACAGTTGTAGCCCACAAGTGCGCGCAACACCCCGAGGTGTTCTCTGAAATCGTTATCGCTTCGCGCACCCGCTCGAAGTGCGACGCCGTGGCCAAGGCCATAGGCGCATCGAACATCACCACCGACAGTGTCGACGCTGACAGCGTCGAGCAACTCGTGGAGCTCTTCCGCCGCCACAAGCCCGAACTGGTAATCAACGTGGCCCTGCCCTACCAGGACCTCACCATCATGGACGCCTGCCTCGAGTGCGGAGTCAACTACCTCGACACCGCCAACTACGAGCCCAAAGACGTGGCACACTTCGAGTACTCATGGCAGTGGGCTTACCGCGAGCGCTTTGAGAAAGCCGGCCTTACAGCCATCCTCGGCTGCGGCTTCGACCCGGGCGTATCGGGCGTATTCACCGCCTACGCCGCCAAGCACTACTTCAGCGCGATGGAGACCCTCGACATCGTTGACTGCAACGCAGGCGACCACGGCAAGGCATTCGCCACCAACTTCAACCCCGAGATCAATATACGCGAAATCACTCAGAACGGCCGTTACTGGCAGGAAGGCGACTGGGTTGTGACCAAGCCCCTCGAATTCCACCGTACGCTCAACTACCCCAACATCGGCCCGCGCGAGAGCTACCTGCTTTATCACGAAGAACTGGAGTCGCTGGTGCAGAACTTCCCCACCATCAAGCGCGCCCGCTTCTGGATGACCTTCGGCCAGGAGTATCTCACACACCTCCGCGTAATCCAGAACATCGGCATGGCCCGTATCGACGAGGTTGAGTACAACGGCACCAAGATCGTGCCCCTCCAGTTCCTCAAAGCCGTTCTTCCCAATCCGCAGGACCTTGGCGAAAACTATCACGGAGAGACATCGATCGGCTGCCGCATCTCGGGTAAGGATAAAGAAGGCAAGGAACTTACATATTATATCTACAACAACTGCTCGCACGAGGCCGCTTACCGCGAGACCGGCATGCAGGCTGTGAGCTACACCACCGGCGTACCTGCCATGGTAGGAGCCATGATGTTCCTTACCGGCAAATGGCGCAAGGCCGGCGTACACAACGTAGAGGAATTCGATCCGGATCCATTCCTGGCCGAACTTGCCGTAAACGGCCTGCCCTGGCACGAAGTGCTCAACGGCGACCTTGAATTCGGCGATTGACAGAAATAGAAATACCGGCCGGTGTTGTTTCATGGATAAGTAAAACAAGTATTTAAAGTATTTAAGAGGAACCGGCCGGTATTTTTTTCATCCTTCTCTCTCCATCCTATAACCTACCTCTTTTTATTTCAATCTATCAAAAGTGACTTTCGTAACCGCCACCATCATCACCCGTAATGAGGCACGGAACATAGAGCGCTGCCTCAACTCACTCATCGGCGTGGCCGACGAGATAATAGTTGTGGACTCACTCTCGACCGATGCAACGGTAGACATCTGCCGCCGCTATGGGTGCAAGGTGACCGAACGGGCCTTCACCGGATACGGCTCCCAGCGCCAATATGCGGTAGGTCTCGCCAACGGCAGCTATGTGCTGTCGATCGACGCCGACGAGGCCCTCTCTCCCGAGCTGCGAGATACACTCATGAAGATGAAAGAGAGGGGTTTCACACACCGCATGTACCGCTTCCGCATCGTCAACTACGTATGCGGGCGCCCGATGCTCCGCAGCGGCATGAAGCCGTACTCAGAGATACGCCTCTTCGACCGCCGATATGCCAACTGGAATCTGCTCGACGTGGGCGAACGCCTCACCTACCCAGGCGGCGTACAACCCGTAATGGTCGAGGGCAACCTACTCCACTACCGATGCTCAGACTTTGACGAGCTCGACTATAAAGAACTGCGCCATGCCGAGATGCGTGGCCGCGTACTGGCTGCCGCCGGCATCGATGCCACAGCCCCGATGTGCTGGTTGCGCGCTGCCTCAGCCTATGTGAAATGCCACCTGCGCGACGGCGCCATTCTCGACGGTCATGCAGGCCGACGCATAGCCCGTGCCCGTTATCTCTCGACCCTGGCCGCCTACCGTGCAGCCCGGAAGATCAGCAAGGAGGGCTCAGACCGATGAGCCTCAATGTACTGCATCTCGTTTCCAACGGGGTATGGGGCGGAGGCGAACGCTATGTACTCGACCTTTGCCGCGCCCTCGAGGCCCGCGGCGACAGTGTGGCTGTAATCACACGCGGCAAAAAAGACGTTGACCGCCGCTTCGCCGATGCCGGATTCATTCCTGGCCGGCTCCCCCTCAAGGGGCTACTCGACTTTGTTAGCCCGACCACCCTCGCACGCGTGCTCAACCGCATGAGCGCCCCGATTGTGGTGCACGTACACAATTTCAAAGATGCCGATACGGCCATACGTGCCCGCAACATGTGCAAAGATCCGGGCAACGTGAGACTGGTCATGACACGCCATCTGGCACGCCCGGCCAAGACCGGACGTTACCACCGATGGCTCTACGCCGGTCTTGACTCAATAATTTTCGTGTCAGAGGCTGCCAAGGCTGAGTTTCTGTCAACTAATCCGGCAGTCGACCACAAGAAGCTCCACGTGGTGCATAACGCCATAACCGCGCCGGAAAACGTAGAGCCGGCGGCAGGGAAAGAAGCCGGAGAGATAAGACTTGTCTTCGCTGGACGTCTGGCTCCGGAGAAAGGTCTCGACATACTCATACAAGCCCTCGCCAAAATCAAAGACCGCAAGCATCTGCGGCTCAAAATCGCAGGCGTTGGCCGAGGCCGCGACGTAATGCCCCTCATGGGCCTGGCACGGCGGCTTGACGTAGCCGACAACATAGAATGGCTCGGGCCGGTCGATAAGATATTTCCGCTGATGGCATCAGCCGACATCGGCGTATTGCCATCAATAGTCAAAGAGGCTTGCCCGCTGGCTCCGCTCGAGTTCATGTCGCAGGGCATTCCGGTCATTGCAAGCGCATGCGGTGGCACACCAGAACTTATCACCGATGGCCAGGAAGGGCTGCTCGTACCACCCGGTGACGCCGACGCCCTCGCAGCCGCCATCGAAAAACTTGCAGCCGACCCAGAGCTGCGCCATAGACTGGGTGCCAATGCCCGCAAAGCTTACCAAACCAACCTCAGCTACCCGGCCTTCTTCACCGCCATCACCGAACATTACTTAGCTGATGAACGTTAAGATTTTCTCCGGTCATGAAGACACCTACTCAGGCCCAAGCGCGCTGAGTCTCGCAGAAAATGGCCTACCTGACGATACGCGTGTGATCTACCGCGGCCGCAATACCGTGGGGGTGACCGCCGACGGGCAATACTGCGTAAAAGCCTTCGGTGTACCCGGCAAGCTGAAAGGACTGATCTACGGCCTTTTCAAGCCCTCAAAAGCGCGCCGCGCCTACCGTAACGCATGCCGCCTGCTTGAGTTGGGTATCAACACGCCAGTGCCATATGTGGCCGTGGAGCGCAAGCAAGGCGCCTTTCTCAAGGAATCGTACTTCGTGTGCGACTACCTCGACGGATGGACGGAGTTGCGCGGCATAGAGCGACGCGACGATTTCGACCGGCTTGCCCGCGCATTGGCCGCCTTCATGGCCAACCTTCACCGCAAGGGGGTAATGATGAAAGATTTTACACAGGGCAACATACTCTTCAAGCCTACTGCCGACGGATATGACTTCGCCCTTATCGACATCAACCGCATGAGCTTCGGCGTACATAGCCGCCGCAGCCAGCTAAGAAACTTCCAGTCGACCCTCGACACACCCCAAGGGATGAAGACGTTGGCTGCAGAATACGCAGCCATCACCGGAGCCTCGCCATCGCTGGTGAGCCGCATACTATACATATACTCACGCCATCAGGTAGCCCTGTGGCGCAAACGATATATCAAAGCGTGCCTCCGCCGGAGCCGCTGACCAAGCACATTCATCCGCCAATGCCAAAGATAAGCGCAATAGTACACACATATAACGCAGAGCAACATCTCGACCGCTGCCTTGAAGCGCTGAGCCGCTTCGACGAGATTCTGGTCATCGACATGGAGAGTACCGACCGGACTTTAGAGATAGCCCGCAAGCACGGCGCGCGCGTCATCGTCAAAGAACGTGGCGAGCACCGCATTCCTGAAGCCTACAGAGACTTCGGACTCCAGGCAGCCGCTCACGACTGGGTGGTGGTTGTGGATGCTGATGAAATCGTGCCTCCCGCACTGGCCGACTTCCTATACCACGAGATCGAAAAAGACCCGTCACCCCGCGCATATCTCATTCCTATCAAGAATTATTTCATGGGAAAATGGATGCGGTGTTATTATCCTGACTATATACTGCGTTTCTTCAACCGCGTCGGAGCCCACTGGCCCTACGAGATTCACTCCAGACCCACTCATAAGGGGCCTGTAATAACCATCCCGAAGACCCATACCGATCTGGCTTTCCTTCATCTTGCCAATGAAGACGTGCGCACAACAATAGCCAAGATGAATTCCTATACCGACCGCGAGGCCAAGCGGCGCGCCCCACGCTACCGCCGGTGGCGCATCTTTCTGGAGCCTCCCTTCCGGTTCTTCAGCAGCTACGTGCTCAAAGGAGGCTTCCGCGAAGGTATGCCAGGATTCATCCACGCCTTCCATGATGCGGCCTACCGGTTCTACGCCCTCTCGAAAATCGAGGAGACACGCCAGGCAGCTCTGCCTTCACATGATATAGACCGCGACGTAGCCGCGGCCAGCACGACCCAGAAAAACTGAAACTTATGCCAACAATAAAAGTATATTGCAAGAATATCGAGGATTACCTCGAAGTACCCGGCGGAATCACACTGGCTGAGATTGCCGGACAACTCGCCGACCGCCTCGTGCGGCGCCCTATCTGCTGCCGAGTCAACAACAAGACAGAAGGACTGGGCTACGCCCTCTACCAGCCCAAGCTGATTGAATTCCAGGATGAATGCACCGGCTCGGGGCCTCGTGTCTACACCCGGTCGCTGTGCATGCTGCTCTACGCAGCCATCGAAGCCATTATCCCCGGCACCAAGCTCAGCATCGAGCACTCCATAGCCCATGGCTACTATTGCCGCCTCGAAGGCTACGAAGACGTATCGGAAGAACTTATCACCGCGCTGCGCAACGGCATGGGTGCCTTGGCCGGAGCCGATTTCCCCTTCGTGCGCCATCAGGCCCTGACATCGGAAGTTACCGAGATGTTCGAGCGCCAAGGACTTCACTCCAAGGCCGAGCTGCTGCGCACAACACGCGAGCTCTACACCACATATTACACCCTCGGCGACGTCTGCGACAGCTATTATGGCGCACTGGCACCATCGACCGGCCACGTGAGCGTATTCGACCTCATAAAATACAAAGAAGGCTTCCTGCTCATGCCTTTTGACCCGGCCGACCCGAGCCGCCCTGCTTCGCCCATACGGCAGGAAAAGATGTACAGGGCCTTCACCGAGTACCTCCTCTTCAACCGCATAGTTGGCGTGCGCGACGTAGGCGAGCTCAACCGCTACGTGCTCAACCACGATGCCGCCGACCTCATCAATGTAGCTGAAGCCCTGCACGAGAAGGCCCTCGCACGCATAAGCGACGAGATTACCGAGCGTTACCGTCGCGGAGGCGCGCGCATAGTGCTCATCTCCGGCCCATCGTCGTCAGGCAAGACCACCACAACCAAGCGCCTTGCCATCCAGCTCATGACCAACCTTCTGAAGCCTCAGATGATTTCGCTGGATGATTACTTCGTGAACCGCGACATGACACCCCGCGACGCCACCGGCGACTACGACTACGAGTCGCTCTACGCCCTTGACCTCGCCCAGTTCAACGCCGACCTCGCGGCCGTGCTGGCAGGCGAGGAAGTGGCATTGCCGACATATAATTTCGAACTCGGCCGACGCGAATACCGCGGTAATACCATCAAACTCGAGCCAGGCTCGATACTGCTCATCGAAGGCATCCACGGTCTGAATCCGGAGTTGACCTCGCTCATACCCGAAGAGATGAAATTCCGGCTCTACGTATCGGCGCTCACCACCCTCTCGATCGACGACCACAACTGGGTTCCGACCACCGACAACCGCCTTCTGCGACGCATTATCCGCGACCACAAATACCGCGGCACCTCAGCAGAGGAGACCATACGCCGCTGGCCAAGCGTGCGACGCGGCGAGGAAAAATGGATTTTCCCCTACCAGGAGAATGCCGACGCGATGTTCAACTCTTCGTTCGTATTCGAGCTTGCAGTGATGAAAGACTATGCAGAAAGTATTCTCAGAGGCGTGCCGTCGGATGTTCCGGAATATGCCGAAGCCTACCGTCTGCGGAAATTCCTGAGCTATTTCCTGCCGATCAGTTCGTCACTTCTGCCGTCGACCTCCCTGCTGCGCGAATTCCTCGGAGGCAGCTCATTCAAATACTGACGCAAGCGCATCCGAAGAGAGTGCGGAGGTGGCACAACGTCAAGATTTTCGGCTTTATTTCACTTATTTTTTGCATATTTTTCAAAAAATCCGTAATTTTGTGGACTAATTGAACAGTAAGCTAAAAACTACAATGGAAAAAATTGACAATCTCGACCGACGAATTCTCAGAATTGTGATGCACAATGCCCGTATTCCTTCCAAGGACGTGGCAATGGAATGCGGAGTGTCACGCGCCGCCATCCACCAGCGCCTCCAGCGCCTCATCGACATGAAGGTAATCACCGGCTCAGGCTATCATGTCAATCCTAAAATACTCGGCTATGCCACCTGCACCTACATCGGAGTGAACCTCGAGCGCGGCGCAATGTACAACGAAGTAGTGCCCGAGCTTGAGAAAATCCCCGAAATTGTAGAATGCCACTTCACCACGGGCCCGTACACCATGCTTATCAAGCTCTACGCCCGCGACAACGAGCATCTGATGGAACTTCTCAACAAGAAAATCCAGATGATTCCCGGCGTGACCGGCACCGAGACCCTCATCTCGCTTGACCACTCGATCGCCCGCGAAATCCCCATCAGCCTCGATCCCACCAAGAAATGATGAAGAAAATATTCGCGGCGCTCGTCTCTCTGCTCGCATGGCTCCCCGGCTTCGGCCAGACTCCGGCTCACACATCGGTGCAGCATCCGGAGTGGAGCCGCAATGCCGTAATCTATGAGGTAAACACCCGGCAGTATACTCCCGAAGGAACATTCGATGCCTTCCGCGCCCATATACCCCGACTGAAAGAACTCGGAGTTGACATACTATGGTTCATGCCCATACACCCCATTTCGGAGGTGAACCGCAAGGGCGAACTCGGAAGCTACTATGCCGTGGCCGACTATAAGGGTGTAAACCCTGAATTCGGCGATCTGGGCGCCTTCCGACGGGTTGTAGATGACGCACATGCCGCCGGCATGAAGGTGATCATCGACTGGGTGCCTAACCACACCGGCTGCGACAACCCCTGGGTAAACGAGCACCCCGAATATTACCAGCTTGACGAGAATGGAAAGATGTACGGTCCGTTTGACTGGACCGACGTCTTCCAGCTCGACTATACCAAGCGCGCCACCCGCGAGGCAATGCTCGACGCGATGATGTACTGGCTACGCGAGGCCGACATCGACGGTTTCCGCTGCGATGTGGCCGGACGTGTACCGGCAGCGTTCTGGAACGAAGCCCGTCCGGCCTTCGAAAATGCCGCCGGGCGCCCTATCTTCATGTTAGCCGAGGCAACCGAGCCCGAGCTTGTCGAACATGCCTTCGACATGGACTATAACTGGCCGATGAAAGACCTCTTCAACCAGATAGCCCACACCGCAGGCCAGCGCAGCTTTGCCGGAGGCAATGACTTCCCCGAGAAGCACGCCGCCGACATAGCCAGCCTGCTCGAAAGCCAGGCAAAAGAATATGCCGCCGACAGCTACATGATGAACATGATCACCAACCACGACCTCAACTCGTGGGAGGGAACGGAATTCGAGCGCCTCGGTAATCTCAACAAGGCCTTCGCGGTTCTCTCGTATACCTTGCCCGGTATGCCGCTCATATATACCGGCCAGGAGACCGGCATGAGCCGCGCGCTGGAGTTCTTCGTGAAAGACGAGGCACCCACCTGGGAACCCCGCAACGAGTTCTTCACCTTCTACAAGAGCCTGAATGCCCTCAAGCACTCGCGGCCCGAGCTCGCTGCCGGAGAGAAAGGCGGAGCTGTGGAGATGCTGCACACCGCGTCTCCCGACGTGCTGGCCTTCACCCGCAAGGTAGGCAACAGCGCCACCATCGTTGCCGTCAACCTCGGTAAAACCGACGCACAGATATTCTGCTGCGCAGGCTGCGCACCCGAGCTCAAGGGCGCCAAGAATGCCTTCACCGGCGAAACTGTGACCGTCCTACCCGCCACACTCGCACCAGGCGAATACTTCGTTGCCACTTACACTGCAAAATAATCCGACCTCCCGATGACTGACCAAACGCCACGCTGGACCGAGATCGAGCACCTTCCCGAATGGGATGAGGAATTCTATCATATCTACACCGCCAAGAAATTCGGCAAGTGGGTGATGATCAAGACTCTCCGGCCCGAGTATGCCGACGACCCGCGATATCAGGCAATGATAGAGCAGGAATTCGACGTACGCTATAGTCTGGCGCACCCCAATATCGTGATGATCAACGATTTTGAGGAAATTCCGGGAATAGGCCGCTGCATAGTGACCGACGACGTCTACGGCGACAGCCTCCGCAAGCTCATAGAGACCAAGAAGGTGACGCGCAAGCACGTCGAGCAACTTCGGCACCAGCTTGTAAACGCGCTCGAGTACATCCAGAGCAAGCACATAGTGCATCCTCCTCTGAAGCCCGACAACATACTCTTCACGGAGAATATCTGCAACCTCAAACTCATCGACGTAGGATTTGAGCAACGGCCCTCGCTCTCCCACCAGTCGACAGCCGACGATATTTTCAACTACGGTAAAGTGCTCAACGAGGCTCTGGACGCCGCCGACTTCGACGACCCTACCCTCCGCCGCATAGCACGCAAGTGCACAGACCCCGACCCCAAGCACCGCTACCGCAACATGCAGGAAGTACACCTGGCGCTTGAAAACCGGGGTAGCCGCCGTCTGTATATCATAATCATAGCCTTCCTCGCCCTTATGGTGCTGCTGCTGATATGGCTGAAGTCGCCATACGCCCCCAAGCCGGTAATCCAGGGCGCAACAAGCTTCGCATTCAACCTCCTCTCCCTGATCTGACCCAACAATGTCTTCTGTATACGTTCATCCGATAGCCACCGACTCCGACCAGCTGCGCCAATACGTGCAGTTCGGCATAGACCTCTATAAAGGAAACAGCTGCTATGTACCGCCGCTGATAATCGACGATATAAACACCCTCTCACCCGACAAAAACCCGGCCTTCGACTTCTGCGAGGCGCAGTCGTTCATGGCCTTCCGCAACGGCGAACCAGTCGGCACCATCACAGCCATAATCAACCGCGCCGTCAACGAAAAGACCGGCAAGAAACAGATGCGTTTCGGCTGGCTTGAATTTATCGACGACACCGAAGTTGTCGACGAACTTTTCGAGGCCGCAATGAACTGGGGCCGCGAGCGCGGGATGACGGAGATTGTCGGCCCGATGGGTTTCTCCGATCTTGACTATGAAGGCATGCTCATCGAAGGCTTCGACGAAATGGGCACCATGGCCACCATCTACAATCATCCCTATTACCCGCGCCATATGGAGCGCATGGGATTCGAGAAGGAGGTCGACTGGGTGGAATACCGCATGACCGTACCCGATGCCATTCCTGAGAAATATGCGCGCATAGCCGACCTTATCTCCCGCAAATACAATCTCTCGGTAAAGAAATATACATCGAAGTCGAAGATTAAGAAAGAATACGGCCGCGCCATCTTCGAGCTGGTGAACGAAGCTTACGCAGACCTCTACGGCTTTGTGCCCCTTACCGACCGCCAGATCGAATACTATATCGACATATATCTGGGCATGTTGCGCCTTGACGACGTCACCCTCGTAGTCGACGCCGAAGGCAAACTCGTGGCACTCGGCATCTCGATGCCCTCCTTGTCGCAGGCCCTCCGCAAGAGCGGCGGCAAACTGTTCCCCTTCGGCTGGTATCCCCTCCTCCGCGCCATCAAAGGCCATACCGACGTGGTCGACCTCCTTCTTGTGGCAGTGAAGCCCGAGTACCAGAGCAAGGGTGTCAACGCGCTTATCTTCGCCGACCTAATTCCCCGCTATATTGCCAACGGCTATAAGTATGCCGAGAGTAACGTGGAACTCGAAGGCAACGAAGGCGTACAGAAACAATGGGAATACTTCGAGCGCCGTCAGCACCGCCGCCGCAGGGCTTTTATCAAGAATCTCTAAGATATATATACAACCACTAAGACACCCGCATAAAAAACCGACGCCTGAAAAATCAGACGCCGGTTTTTTATGCGGTCGGTGACGCTAATTATTCGTTGATTTCGAGGAGCTCTACATCGAAAACGAGCATCTCGTTGGGGCCGATGTTAGCTGCGGGCTGACCGTTGGCGCCATAGCCGAGATTGCCGGGGATATAGAGAGTTGCCTTACCACCCTTACCGATGAGCTGGAGGCCTTCGCTGAAGCCGGGAACAACACCCTGAAGATTGAATGTAGCGGGGCCACGGCCATCGGTGGAATCGAATACCTCACCGTTGAGGTGCTTGCCGGTATAGTTGACTACGACAGTAGCGTTCTCGGTGGGTTTGGGGTCTTCACCGGGAACCTCGATAAGATATGTAAGGCCTGAAGCGGTGGTCTGTACAGCGCTGTTTTCAGCCTTGAGCTTGGCAACGTATTCCTCGCCAGCCTTTACATTGTCGACAGCAGCGGGAGCCTTAGCCTTTTCAGCCTCTTTGGCTTCCTGGGCAGCTTTACGAGCGCGGTCGAGCTGAATGCGGAAATTACTTTCGAGCGAGCGGCCCTGGAAATAGTCGACAGAGTCGGCGAGGAATGCCTGCTTGAAGGCGTTCATAGTGGCGGCCTTGTTGAATTCGACGCCCTGGCTTTCGAGCTGGTCGATCTCGTTCATCATCTGGAGTGCCACCTGCATACCCATACGAGTGTTGCGGCTATTGTCAGCGCCAAACACGATCTGCATGCCGCGGAGGAATTCCTGTTTCTGAGCCTTGTCGGCACCGTTATTGTACTGTGTGAACTCGCCCTGGAGCATAGTGCCAACATACTGGCCATAGGAGAGCGAGAGCGAGTCGGTGGCAGCTGCTGCGTCGCAAGAGTTGTCGCCACACTTGCCGCAGCTTGCGGCAGCGAGAGCGAGAACGGCGCACGCGCCAATCATTAATTTTTTCATGTCTTTTTATATTATTTCAATCAATTCTATATCAAACTGCAACGCGCAATCGGGCGGAATGACGCCCGGCACACCTTCCTTACCATAACCTAATTCCGAGGGCAGAGTGAGTCGATAACGTCCTCCGGGCTGCATAAGCTGGAGCCCCTCGGTCATACCGGGTGTAAGGTCGGCAACGACAGCCTTCAGCGGCTCTTCGCCGGGCCCGATAGAGTCGAACACAGTTCCGTCGGGCAGAGAGCCGGTATAGCGGAACAGCACAGTACTCTCGGCTGATGGAGACGAGCCTTCGCCAGGGGCGAGAGTCTCGATCACGAGGCCGTCGGGAAGAACCTTGGCGCCTTCGCGCGCCGCGGCATCAGCAAGGAACTGCTGGCTCTCGGCAACGGCCCGGGCCGACACGGCACTCTCGATGATGGTGTTGGCCACATTATGCTCTTCCGCGTTATACGGGCGCGAGAGTTCCTCGAATATGAGGGTTTTCACAAGAGCCGTATCGACCTCAACACCAGTAGCCACAAGGTTATGCAGTGCATTGTCGACGGCAAGCTTGATATTCGAGGCAACAAAGACGGCCACTGCCCTGTCGAGCTGAGTCTCGGCTGCCGGAGTGGCAGCCAAGGCAAGACCCGGCACAAGCAGCAGCGCCGCTTTGAAGAATGATTTTATCATTTACCCTCGACGGATATAAGTTCTACGTCGAAGATCAGAGTCTGGTTGGGGCCGATGATGCCACCTGCACCCTGAGGGCCATAAGCGAGGGCCGAGGGGATGAACAGACGCCATTTAGAACCAGCCTTCATCATCTGGAGAGCCTCAACCCATCCGGGGATGACCTGAGTAACACCAAATGTTGCGGGCTCGCCGCGGTCGACGCTTGAATCGAATACGGTGCCGTCGATGAGTTTACCGGTGTAGTGAACGGTGACACGGTCGCCAGCGGTAGGCTGCACGCCAGTACCTTCCTCGAGCACCTCGTACTGAAGGCCAGAGGGAGTGGTCTTTACCTCGACACGCTTGCCATTCTCAGCGAGGAACTGCTCACCGGCCTTGGCATTCACGTCGGCCATGGCAGCGGCTTCCTGCTGCTGTTTCTCCTGCAGAGCGGTGAAGAACTCGTTGATCACCTTCTTGGCATCTTCGATGTTCATTTTAGGAGCTTCGCCATAATAAACGGCGGCTACACCGTCGGCGAAATCCTGTACATTTATTTTTTCAATGCCCGAGCCACGGAAGTTGTGGCCCATGCTCAGACCGAGAGCATAGCTCAGACGGTCGAATTCTTTTGTGTCCATAGTCAGTTATTAATTTCTTGGCAAAGTTATACATTTTCATGCAACCCGACAACCGATTAACAAATTAAAGCACTCGAAGGTTGTAGAGTCATGCATAGGGCGTTCGGGAGGTATAAAGCGCCAAAAGAAGGAGCGTAAGAGAAAAAATTTGGAACGGCGATTTTTTTTCACTATCTTTGCGCGATTATTGAAGAAAATACAATATATACACACACTTTATGAATCCCATTAAAAAAACCATCGAGCTTCCCGACGGCCGGCAAATCACTATCGAGACCGGTAAACTCGCCAAGCAAGCCGATGGAGCGGTAGAAGTGCGCATGGGCAATACTATGCTTCTCGCAACCGTAGTCACGGCAAAAGATGCCGGCGAGGGCGTAGACTTCATGCCTCTTCAAGTTGAGTACAAAGAAAAATTCTCGGCCGCAGGACGTTTCCCCGGCGGCTTCCTTAAGCGCGAAGGCCGCGCAAGCGACTACGAAATCCTTACCGCGCGTCTTGTTGACCGCGTGCTCCGTCCTCTCTTCCCCGACAACTACCACGCTGACACATTCGTCAACATAACCCTCTACTCCGCCGACGGCGTAGATGCCCCCGACTGCCTCGCAGGCCTCGCAGCATCAGCAGCCCTCGCCGTGAGCGATATTCCTTTCAACGGCCCGATTTCGGAAGTGCGCGTTGCCCGCATCGACGGCAAATTCGTGATCGACCCCACCTTCGAGCAGCTTCAGAAAGCCGACATGGAACTCATGGTCGGTGCCACCTACGACAACATCATGATGGTTGAAGGCGAAATGGATGAGGCATCGGAAGCTGAGCTTCTCGCCGCCCTCCGCGCCGCACACGACGCCATCAAGGTTCAGTGCAAGGCCCAGCTCGAGCTCGCCGAAGCAGTTGGCTCTACAGTAAAACGCGAATACTGCCATGAAGTGAACGACGAGGCCCTCCGCGCCGACGTTCATGAAAAATGCTATGCCCGCGCCTATGAGGTTGCCAAGGCAGGCTGCGCCGACAAGCACTGGCGCCAGGATTCGTTCGATGCCATCTGCAACGAATATATCGAATCACTCCCCGAAGAAGAACGCGACGCCAAGACTCCTCTTGTTAAGCGTTACTACCACGACGTTGAGAAAGAGGCCGTACGCCGCTGCATTCTTGACGAAGGCATCCGTCTCGACGGCCGCAAGACTACCGAGATCCGTCCTATCTGGTGCGAGATCGACTACCTTCCCGGCCCTCACGGCTCAGCCGTCTTCACCCGTGGTGAGACTCAGTCGCTCTCGACCGTAACCCTCGGCACCAAGCTCGACGAGAAGATTCTCGACGACGTGCTCAACCAGGGCCGCGAGCGTTTCCTCCTCCACTACAACTTCCCTCCCTTCTCGACCGGCGAAGCCAAAGCCCAGCGTGGTGTAGGCCGTCGTGAAATCGGCCACGGCAATCTTGCCCACCGTGCCCTCAAGCGCATGTTCCCCGATGACTTCCCCTACGTATGCCGCGTAGTGAGCGACATCCTCGAGAGCAACGGCTCGTCGTCAATGGCAACCGTATGCGCAGGCACCCTCGCCCTTCTCGATGCCGGCGTCAAGATGAAGAAACCTGTGAGCGGTATCGCCATGGGCCTCATCACCGACACTGAAAGCTCAAAATACGCAATCCTCAGCGACATCCTCGGCGACGAAGACCACCTCGGCGACATGGACTTCAAGGTGACCGGTACCCGCGACGGTATTACTGCCACCCAGATGGATATCAAGTGCGACGGCCTCAGCTATGAAATCCTTGAGAAGGCTCTTCTCCAGGCACGCGACGGTCGCCTCCACATCCTCGACATCATCGAGCAGACCATCCCCGCCCCCCGCGAAGACTACAAACCCCACGTTCCCCGCATCGTAACCATGCTCATCCCCAAAGAGCTTATCGGTGCAGTGATTGGCCCGGGCGGAAAGATCATCCAGGGTATCCAGGAAGAGAGTGGCGCCACCGTATCTATCGACGAAATCGAAGAAGGTGGCTACATCGAGGTTGCCGGAACCAACAAGGCTTCTATCGACAAGGCTCTCGCAATGATCAACGCCATTGTAGAACTTCCTGAAGAAGGCAAGGTATACGACGGCACCGTACGCTCGATCATGGACTTCGGCGCATTCGTTGAGTTTATGCCTCACCGCGACGGCCTCCTCCACATCAGCGAAATCGCCTGGGAACGTCTCGACGACATGGAAGCTTCCGGCCTCAAAGAAGGCGACAAAGTACAGGTGAAACTCATCGAGATTGACAAGAAGACTGGTAAATACCGTCTCTCGATGCGTGCCCTCCTGCCCAAACCCGAAGGCTACGTAGAACCCCAGCGCGCACCCCGCGGTGAGCGTCCTCGCCGTGAAGGCGACCGCCCCCGTCGTGAAGGTGGCGACCTTCCTCGCCGCGAAGGTGGAGCACCCCGTGGCGACCGCGGACCCCGTGGCCCCAAAAAGGACTAAGCCTTATTCCACATAAACTACAGCAGCGTGCCGGCCATTGAGGTCGGCACGCTGTGTTTATATCTGGGCTACAAATTAAATGCAGGATTAACAAACCATTATCGGAAATAAATAGTTATCTTTGCAGGACTCACTTATTATCATTCAACAAGATAAGATGGACGAGACAACCCTGGAATTTGTAACTTACTGCATAAGTAAACTTGCTTATACATTGAACCTCTCTCAAGGTGAAGTATATCGGCGGCTCGAATCGTCGGGCATTCTATATGAATATATAGTACCCTCATATGACGTACTTCACACATTTGGCTCGCGTTATCTTATGGAAGACCTGACAGACTATATGCGAGAGAAAGGAGTCCTGTAGGAAAGTCTTAAATTATGACCCAGGAAAGTAAATTAGTTCTGCGCAGCAATAAATGTGCCCGCATCATAAAGGCACTTTGCAAAATGTATAATCTCTCACTTCAAAAAGCCACTGAGATTTTTTATAAATCGGTTACGTCGGAAATGATTGAAAAAGGTGTGTCGGATTTACAATGCAGGAGTGATAACTACCTGGCAATTCTTGTCTGGGAAGAATTTAATGAGCGATAGCCCTCTCTTCCCAGCGATTACAAGGGGATGGAATAGGCGTTGTAGACTACTGCTCGGCCTCCAAAACCGCACTTCTGCCGGGCAAGACCGGAATTGAGAATACGACCGCCATCCTCACACGAGGTGCCGAAGTCAAACCACCGTATGCCGCGGCGGCGCGCATCATCCATAACGAAAGAAAACAGAGCCGGCAAGGCTCCCAATTCACGCCCACGGCTATCGGATGCAATATATTGGCAATGGGCATCAGTACGGGTATAGTACATCAGCACACCCGCCACCATCTGTCCATGCTCATCATAGGCAGAATAAAGGCAGATATTCCCAGGGAACCGCCCCTGTAATAATTCCATCTCGGCCAAGGTATGAACGGGCTTGGCATCATGCCGCTCGGCAAGACAATTTTCAAGCATAACCCAGAAGGAGGCGAGATCGCCGGAAGGGCCACACGCAAGCGCGGCAGCCTCAGCACGGCGCACAGCCCGCCGGGCATTGGAATCATAGCCAAGAGGTGCCGACATATCAACCACGGCCGAGACCTGACAGCCCACAAGCTGCCCACCGGCACGGAAGAGCGCGTAAAGGTCTTCTTCGGCCGGATAAGTGTGGTAGACATGCGGCGACGGCCGGTAATACATACTTGTGAAACCACGGGCCCGGTAGTGCTCAGTCATGGCATTCCACACCTCATCCATAACATTGACATCGGCCCGGGCAGACATAAGCCAGCCGCCGAACGACAAGCCCCGGTGGCTGCACACCTCGCGGCCTACAGCATGGGCCGGCAACACGGCCAGCACTCTCCCGCGTTGGTCGCGGGCAAGCACCGAACAGTCGACGAACCGGTCGGAATGATAATCCATATATGCCCTGTAATGCTGGAATATGCCGTTGCGCGATGCGGCGACGGCCTCATCCCACAGCTGCTGCATGGAAGGCTTATATGGATCGATGACAATCATTCTACGTCAGCGAGATTAAAGCGGTCGAGGCGAGCCAGAACCTTCACCAGCTGGCCCTCAAGATCAATAAAGGAAGCCTTCGCATCGAGATACGACGAATATTCGCGAAGGTAATCGAGCACATTGATTCGGCCCGCATCAAGCGCCTTCTTCAGCAAGCGTGGATAATCATCTCCCTCGAAGGTAGACCTTGCCGCATCGGTGCGTGCGTCGAGCCGCGATGCAGTGGTATAATCACCCACCAGTTCAGCATTCAGCCGCAGAGCATAGTCCTGCGCGGAAAGGCGTGCCGCCATAGCCAACGCCTCAGCCGCCTTGACCGGTGCGGAGAAATTCCAAGAAGGAAGGCTGAGCCCTACAGAGAACCCGTTGAAATGGGTTCCGTCCTCGTAGTCGTGTGTATAGGCAAGTTTAAAGCCGGGCAGGCGCGAGGCTCTTGCGGCGCTCACATCTGCGCCAGCAGCGAGGTCAAGGGCTGCGTTAGCTGCGACGGTAGGGTCATTTTGCTCAAGCATCTCCCGATAGGTTGCCAGCGGGGCGAGCCTCACATGGCTATCGAGCGGAGGCACAGCGGCGATGTCCTCGCCTCCGTTGAGCGCTCGGAGCGTGGCACGAAGCGACTCGGCAAGCGCCTCCATCTCTGCCACACGGTTGGCGATGGCAAACCGCTCAAGTTTTATCTTCGATGTCTCAAGCACGGTCGCCTCACCCTGCGAGAAGGCAAATTCATAAGTCTCGGACAGACGCGCCATAGCCAGATCGGCCTCACGCAATACCGCGAGCTGTTTTTCAGCCACTGCAAGACTCAGTAGAGCCTGCTTGGCCTCAAGAGCTTTCTCTACAAGACTTGCACGGTAAAGTTGCCGGTAGGCATCTGCGCGGTAGGCGCCAGCCTTGCCACGGGCACGGTAGAGCCCGGGCCAATCGAAAGCCTGACCCACCGAAAGGCCCCAGCGGTTTTCACCTCCGGCGGCATTGAACTTGTAGTCAAAATCCACTTCGGGGCCGGCCAGCGTGTTTGCGGCCCTGGTCTCACTGACCTGAGCCTCGTAGCCAGCTTTGACAGCGGCCAGGTCGGGGTTACGCAGGGCTATCTCACGCGCCATATTGTCGATGGGCTGCTGGGCTACAGCAGCGAGCGGCACAAGCAGTGCGGCGGCAAAGTGGAATAATTTCATATAGATTTTATATACCAGTCATACAATCGTCTTACGCCCTCGGGCAACTCGACAGAGTGGGTCCATCCCAGATTGTGCAGGCGGGTTACATCGCAGAGTTTACGCATGGTTCCGTCGGGCTTGGAGGCATCCCACTCGATGGTGCCGTCGAAGCCTACGGCCTGCGCCACAAGAGATGCGAGCTCGGCGATGGTAAGCTCCCGGCCAGTGCCGATATTGATGTGGGTGTTGCGCACTTCAGGCCCTGCACCGGCGGCCAGATCGGCGAAGCTGACATTAAGCAACACGTGTACGCATGCATCGGCCATATCCTCACTCCAGAGGAACTCACGCAGCGGTCGGCCTGTGCCCCATAGCACAACCTTACCGGGGTATATTCCGAATGCCTCAAGCGCACAAGCTATATCTGCGTCGGATGCATCCTGAGCGATGGTGCTCACCGGACGCGCGGCCAGATCGGCACGGACGGCGGCATAATTGTTCTCACCAAGAAGTTTGGCCAGATGGACCTTACGCACCATAGCCGGAAGAACGTGGCTGTTCTCCAGATGGAAATTATCGTTAGGCCCGTAAAGATTAGTGGGCATCACAGCCACATAGTCGGTGCCATATTGCAGGTTGAACGACTCACAGAGCTTAAGGCCGGCAATCTTAGCAATGGCGTATGGCTCATTGGTGTATTCGAGAGGCGACGTAAGCAGAGCATCCTCGGTTATTGGCTGCGGAGCCTCACGGGGATATATACACGTAGAACCCAGGAACAGCAAGCGCTTCACGCCATGGCGGAAAGCCTCTCCAATCACATTCTGCTGTATCTGGAGATTCTGATAGATGAAGTCGGCACGGTAACGCGAGTTAGCCATGATGCCGCCTACATGGGCCGCGGCCAAAACCACTGCCTCGGGCTGCTCACGGTCGAAAAACTCACGTACAGCCACAGGGTCGAGCAGATCAAGCTCGGCGTGCGTGCGGCCAATCACATTTGTAAATCCACGTTTGCGGAGATTGGCCATGATTGCCGATCCGACCAGACCGCGGTGGCCGGCTACATATATCTTGGAGTTGGGTGTCAACACTTTAAAATGGATATTCGGTTAAACCTGCCGTCGATGATCACTAAAGTCCGACCATCAACGGACTATCTCTTTCATATCGCTGTCGACCATCACGTTGACAAGCTCTTCGAAAGAGGTCTTGCGGGGATTCCAACCGAGCATTGTGCGTGCTTTGGTTGGGTCGCCGAGGAGCTGCTCCACTTCGGCAGGGCGGTAGAAACGCGGATCGACTTCGACAAGTACTTTGCCGGAAGATTCCTCGATGCCTTTCTCATCGACTCCGGTTCCCTCCCAGCGCAATTTCATACCGGCGCGGGCGAAGGCGAGGGTGGCAAACTCACGCACTGTATGATATTCTCCCGTGGCGATGACAAAATCATCGGGATGGGGCTGCTGGAGAATGAGCCACATACACTCCACATAGTCGGGCGCATAGCCCCAGTCGCGCCGTGCGTCGAGATTACCGAGATAAAGCTTGTCCTGCTGTCCGGCGGCTATACGTGCAGCCGCGAGCGTGATCTTGCGGGTCACGAAATTCTCGCCGCGGCGCTCCGATTCATGATTGAAAAGAATACCGTTGGCGGTGTACATACCATAGCTCTCGCGGTAATTCTTCATGATCCAGAAGGCATACATCTTAGCCACAGCATAAGGCGAGCGGGGATAGAAGGGTGTAGTCTCGCGCTGGGGCACTTCCTGTACCTGGCCAAAGAGCTCCGATGTCGAAGCCTGATAGATGCGCACATCCTTCTCCATCTTGAGTATGCGCACGGCCTCGAGAAGACGCAGCGCGCCCACGGCATCGGTATCGGCGGTATATTCCGGAACATCGAAGGAAACCTTGACGTGGCTCTGGGCCGCAAGATTATAGATTTCGTCGGGGCGAACCTCGCCTATGATACGCACCAGCGATGAAGAGTCGGTCATATCGCCATAATGGAGATTGACAAGTCTGCGCCTGTGCATGTCGCGCACCCATCCGTCGAGATAAAGGTGCTCGATACGGCCAGTGTTGAAACTCGAGCTACGGCGTATAATGCCATGAACTTCGTATCCTTTGCCGAGGAGGAACTCGGCGAGATAACTGCCGTCCTGGCCTGTGATGCCTGTGATAAGTGCTTTGCGGGACATATATTCTATATTCGTTTTCGCAAAATTAGCCCAAAAATCCCGATTAGACAACATCTGCCATAAAAAACCCCGGGGAAGGCGCTCGCGCGTCCGCCCCAGGGAAAGAATGAATAAGGATGTGATTATTATTTCACGACTTTAATGCTGAATTGCAAAATGCTACATTTAATCCAGATCCATTCGTCATAACACGGGTCTGTAACCGGTTACTACCGATTCAGTTATTTTATCAAAACCTTTGTGGCTGCATTGCCCTGACGGCGGATAAAGA
The DNA here is from genome assembly GCA_910586595.1 of uncultured Muribaculaceae bacterium. Lineage (GTDB taxonomy): Bacteria > Bacteroidota > Bacteroidia > Bacteroidales > Muribaculaceae > CAG-873. The sequence goes on from CAJUJB010000002.1 coordinate 73,944, forward strand.
GACCGGCCGAGGGATTCTCAACACGCACGCCCTGAAGGTTAAAGTATTCTACCGGAGCCGCTGCATCGACAGCCACCTTGTTTACACCGGTTTCAATAGAGGGGAAGAAGATGCGGGCAAGCATATTGGCACCCTTATCGCTTCCTGTTGCCCATCCGCTAAGGCCAAAAGGCACAGTATCAAAACAAGCATCGCTGAAATAATTACCGTCGCCTTTATCCACACTCGACAGGGTTACGACACCATCTTTGAAAGTGGTATACAGTATTTCGTCGCCGTAGTCTGCAATAATCTCCTCGGGAGATACGCCATACATACCTGCTAAAGATGACAGCTGATTGGAGCAATAAAGAGAAGGCAGGTCGAATTCCATACTTGAGAAACCAGCTGAAACAGGGGCAAAAGTCACATGGTCGGGATCAGTTACGTCGAACTGGATGTAGCCGTCTTCTGCCGACTGGTTGAATGACCCAAGTATAAATTCACCTTTATATGGATTTACCAAACGATAAACATTTTCATTGTCATCATTCTGCTGGAGCTCGACAGGATACCAGAATTCGGGATCCTCAGGGTCAATACCTAATGCAGGCATGAGCCAGCCGTCCTGGAAGGTAGCCTCACCGAAGTAAGACCAACCGATATTGGGGTCGCTATAAACCGTAAGTGCGAATTCGTCGAAGAGGGCTGCGATTTCACCATTATCATCGGTGAATACGAAAATATCGTCACCATCGAAGGTGAATCCATTGCCGTTCCACTTACCTTTGATGCCGTCGGCAAAGTAAATCTCATCGTAAGTGGGAGCCCAATGGCAGGTCAGGAAGTAATAGCCCTGGATTTCCTGTTCAGGAATAACTGAAAGTACGCCGTCGGCATAGGTTGCATGGATGTCGAGCACCATCTCCTCTTCATCATCGGGGAAAGTGAAGGGAAGATTGAGCACAACCTGACCGGGCACATCGTCGAGGGCGATAGTCGCACGACCGGATAAAGCTACATACGCATCTTCATCAACGGCACGGAACGAATACTCTCCGGTAATGCCGGTAATATCGGGGCTTTCAATCTTTATCGGTTCACCGAGTTCGAAGCAATCGGCATAAAAGAATATGTATTCACTTTCAACGAGCGACATGGCATCGTCTTCATCGAAGGTAAATCCGCTGCCATTCCATTCAGCCGTAATATAGTCGCGAGGAATATATTCGCCGTCCATATTCGACCAGGTTGACACCTCAAAGGTGACACCTAAAATCGACTGACCGGTAGGAATGGTGAGGACACCATCTTCGTATGTGGCAGCCACGTCCATTATGAATGAATTGCCTTCAAGATCAAACGGAACATTGACAATCACACCATTGGCACCCGCACCAACCTCAATTGAGGTCTGATATTCGTAGAAACGGCCGGTATATGCTTCATCAAGATATGATATGGTGTATCCACCCAGAATATCTGCAAGTTCGGGAGCTTCGGCAGGCGCCAGACGGCTGGTTGCCTTACGGATTTTGGCAGGAGCTTTTTTAGCTTGTTTTTTCTCAATCTTAAATGCCGGAGCGGCGTGCCCCACCGGGCCCGTCACGCCTCCTTGGAGCTGTGGTGAGGCGGCCGAGGCAAAGAAGGCCGCAGTGGCAAGGGCAACAGCAAATGTGTAGAGTTTTTTCATACCTTTTAGAAATTGCAAGGTTTAACAAAAAAGTGATTTTCCCGGTTGTCGTTTAAGCGACATGGAAATGATACTAAAAACAAACAACGGCGCAAAGTTAAAACTCTTTTATAATTATCCAAAACTTTTTGATATAAAATTGGCGAATGACACAGAAAATATGTCACACGCCATTAAAATATCATTTTGCAAACCAATAAAAGGCTTTGACTTCACTTTTGATACAGCGATAGCCAGACGGCGTCCGCCATCACTTACAGCACAATGCCAAAGGCTATATTTACCTCTACCTGGCGCGATTTAAAGTTCCTGTCAGCCATCGGATTAAGCAATCCGAACATAGCCCGCGGGGTCACATAGAAATTATCGAAGTCAAGCACGAAACCGAAGCCGGCCTGGCAGTCGAAACGTCGGAACAGACCTCCACGACCATAAACGGGTGGTATTTCAGGGGCGAAATCCTCACTGTAATCCCCACCGAAGGCACAGTCGAGCTGGAAGCCGGCAGTTATGCTGAATTTAATATCCATATACTCTGCAAAGGTGAATCCGGCCAACACAGGCACACGTGCGCCATATTTAAGAACCGAGGTCGCGACCGAGGGAAAACCTACTGCCTCAGTCTCCTGAATTTTCCAATGGTTGATGTAGAGACTCAGGCCAGTCTCGGCATACCAGCGCGGCGCCAGAGGAAGCCGCAGGCCACCGCTTATCGCGCCGCCATACCCCTCACGGAAGGCATCGTAATGGGTTCCTCCGGCATTTAATCTATCAAGTGCGAAAATATCGAAGGAGGCTCCGGCGAGCCACTTGATGCGAGGTGTCTCAGCCGTTGGCGCATCACTCGTTACACTTCCCGAGGTGGATGGCTCTGCGGCTGATGCGGCAAAAACACCCATGACCAAGGCGACAACAAACGTGTATAGTTTTTTCATATCTTTGAGAGAGTTTAAAAGGATTGTGCGCGCAAAGGTAGTGCGTCCTCTGACTCAATCAAAACTTTTTGACACAAAATTGGCGAACGACATAAATAAAATGTCATCCGCCATTGAAATATAGTTTCACAAAATCAAAAAACACCCTAAACCGGCATCGCAAGCAGATCTTTAATTGAATCGACAGTCACCGCAGGCCGGTTGGCAGGCTCCCATAGCAAAGGCTGCTGGGGGAAAACATTGACTTCGGCCGCATCGCGCAGCATCACAGTTCGCCAGCCTCTTAGATTAGGCATACGGAAATCCTTCGATAGATTATCACCTACATACATCAGCGTTCCCTCGGGGAAATATTCTTCGGCCAGGTTCCATGGGAGGTCGGTGGTCTTATCGCCACCGGTGCGCTCGCTTATCCACACGGCACGCGGCTCGATATATTTTTCGAGTCCGAGAGCGGAAATCTTAGTGCCCTGCGTGAGCACGGTGCCGTCGGTTATTATACCCAGGCGATGCCCTTTGGCTTTAAGGGCTGCCAGGGCCTCCTCTACCCCATGGTCGAGTCTGATGTCGGGCCAATGGCTGCGGTATATGTGCACCAGTTCGTCGACAGAGATTTTGTCGACACCAGGCAGACCGCGCTGAGCGTGCAGTGCAGCCTCGAAGCCCTTGGGGCGGTTGGCGGCAATAATACCGAAGAGCTCGGCGGGGTCGGCGCCAGTGACCGAAGACATATGCTCGGCCACCGCACGATAAGCGGAAGAAACGAATGTCCGTTCCTTATATAGAGTATCGTCGAGGTCAAATATTATATTCATGGGCGTGGGGTTTAACAATAAAACGTCCGTGTAGGGCTATTTTGTGCGCCACGCCCATGATTTTTTTCACATATCACTCCCACCATGCGTGGAAATGATGCACCGGGCCATGCCCGTGGCCTATTTTGTAATGCGCCCCAGCAGCTATGGCTGCCGTCACATATTCCTTGGCGCGGATGGCGGCTTCATCGAGCGATGCACCACGCGCCAGAAACGCGGCCATGGCCGACGACAGCGTACAACCGGTGCCGTGGGTATTGACGGTGTCGACTTTCGGCGAGCACATAGGTGTCATGGTTCCAGTACGGGCATTGTAGAATATATCGGTCAACGAATCGCCACCGAGGTGGCCAGCTTTCAGCAGAACCGACACGCCGCCAAAGGTTGACAGCTCGCGTGCTGCGTCAGGCAGTTGATCCTGATGTGAGATGCGACGCCCGAGAAGAATCTCCGCCTCCGGCACGTTGGGAGTTATGACCGATACAGCGGGAATCAATTCGCTCCGGAGGGTATATACGGCATCATGCTCCAGCAGCGGATCGCCGGAGGTGGCAACCATCACAGGGTCAAGCACAATATTATCTATACGATATGGCGCAAGCGTATCGCGCACGGCAAGTATCAGCTCCGATGAATGGAGCATGCCGATCTTGACGGCGTCGGCGCCTATATCGTCAAGACACGACCGTATCTGCCCCTCGACGAAGGGAACAGGGATGGGATGCACGCCTGTGACACCGACGGTGTTCTCGTCGACAACGGCCACAATGGCCGTCATACCATACACACCCAATGCCGAGAATGTCTTAAGATCGGCCTGCAGTCCGGCACCGCCGCTGGGGTCACTGCCGGCGATAGACAATGCGCGTCTATAGGTATTCATATCTTCCATTTCTCAAGGTTATAGGCACTCTCCCAGAACATCCATTCCATCTTGGTGGCGAGCACGAAGACTTCTGCCATCCGGCGGCGCAACTCAGGCGACGCCTTCGCAGCCAGCCGGTCGCACATCTCAATGGCCCGGCGGGTACTCTCGTCGAAACCGGGATATGAATATGTATCGATCCAGGCCTGGTATGGATTTGGCTTGGTGGCAGAGGCGGCAATCGCCATTCCTACCTTGTAGTACACCCAGAAACACGGCAGGATAGAGGCAGCCTGAACCTCAACGGGTGCCGAGACCTGCGAGGCAAGTATTGAGGTATAGAGCAGGCACGAAGGCGAGGGCCCCTCTGTAGCGGAGTTGCCATATCGCGAGAGATAATCGGCATGCATGGCATTCTCCACAGCCACGCAATCGTCGGCGAAGGTCAGGAAGGTCTCGGTAATCTCGCGGTCGTCGGCCCGTGAAGCAATCGACGCCAGCATGCGGCAATAAGTCTTCAAGTAGATTGCATCCTGCGAGAGATAGAAAATAAATTTCTCCATGGGGAGAGTACCTGCCGCGAGTTCTACAACGAATGGCAGGCGTGTTATAGCTTCATAGACAGGGCGCGCGGCTTCCCAAGCCTCATCGCTCCATTTATAGTCTGTCATGGTCATATTTCTGTAATTGAAGTGTGCATCGTAAGTAAATCTAAAGTCAACAGGCGCCCGTCAAGGCACTCCCCGAAGCCTGCAATAAGCTTGATGGCTTCGGCTGCCTGCATGGCGCCTATGATTCCCGGTAATGCCCCGAGGACGCCACTCGTCTTCCGTGGTGCGCCCTCCAGAGCCTCCCGGTCGGGATAAAGATCGGCATAGCGCGTGCCACATCGACCGTTGAATATGGCCACTTCTCCGGCAAACTCACCTATGGCACCGTGAACCAGCGGAACACCGGCCTCATGGCAGGCATCGTCGAGGGCATAGCGCACAGCGAAATTATCGGTGCAGTCGAGCACTACATCGTAGCCAGTCACCACGGTGGCCGCATTGCACGCTGTGACGGGTTCACTGACGGGTATCAGCTTTATGCTGCTGTTGAGGTCGGCGAGACGCCTCACAGCCATATCGGCTTTAGGCATACCTAAAGAACCTTCGCCGTACAGCACCTGGCGCTGGAGATTGGAAAGGCTGACCACATCAGGGTCGCAGAGCCCTATCGTGCCCACTCCGGCACCGGCAAGATAGACGGCTGCCGCCGAACCAAGGCCACCGACGCCTACCACAAGCACCTTTGCCTCCGAGAGACGGCGCTGACCCTCCTCGCCTATTTCGGCGAGCATGGTCTGACGAGAATATCTGTCGGTATCCATATCAGTCGAAAATTTTATCCCAGTCTTTCCATACCACCTCGTACCCGACGCCACGTATAGCATCGGCCACCTCGGCAGGCGTACGCTCGTCGCTCACGGCAAACTGCTCGAGGGCCTGAGGATAAGTACGGTAGCCTCCCGGTTCGGTCTTCGAACCGGCGCTCATTGACGTTGCACCAAGTGTGGCGATATGGTTGCGGAAGTCGGGGCGCTCACGCGTCGACACAGATATGTCAACATCATTGTCAAAGAGGCGGAACGCGAAGGTAAGTTGAGCCAGCTCGCGGTCGCTCATCACCACATTAGGCTGGAAATGACCCTCCGATGGACGCATACGCGGGAAATTGACGCTGTAGCGCGTCTGCCAGTAATGCTTGCGGAGATAGAGAAGGTGGCGGGCCATCATGGTCACGTCGGTACGCCAGTCTTCGAGGCCGATAAGAACCCCTAAGCCAATCTTATGCACACCGGCCTGACCCATGCGGTCGAATCCGTTGACACGCCATTCAAAATTCGACTTCATGCCGGCAGGATGGTATTTACGGTAGTTCTCGCGGTGGTAAGTCTCCTGGAAACACACCACACCGTTGAGCCCACTGCGGGTGAGGCGAGCGTAATCCTCGGTCGGAAGTGGCATCACCTCCATGGTAAGATTGCTGAAATACGGGCGGCACACACGCAGAGCCTCCTCTATATAATCCGTTCCGGCGGCCCGCGGATTCTCACCCGTGACTATCAGCAGATTCTCGAAGGGGCCGAGCGCACGTATAGCCTCACACTCGTCTTTTATCTGGGCCGGGGTGAGAATTACACGGTCGAAGTTGTTGTGCCGGTTGAAGCCGCAGTACACACACGAGTTGGTGCAAGAGTTGGTGATATACATGGGTATGTACATCGAGATTGTCTTACCGAATCGCTTCTGCGTGAGTTGTCGGCTACGCGCAGCCATCTGCTCGAGATAGGGTGCGGCTGCCGGCGATATGAGCGCCATGAAGTCGTCGACAGTAAGACGTTCTTTGCGTAACGCCCTCTCCACATCGGCGGCTGTGCGGGAGGAAATGAACGCCGTCGTATCCTCCCAGCTGTATTTTGCCAGTTCGTCTGAAAACATGTCTTCCTGATTCAATCGTCAAGGAAAGAAGTGAGCGGGCTGCTTGCCTGCGCGTGACGGCACACTCCGCCGAGACCTGCCTCGTAAGCTTTTCGGCCGGCAATGACACCTAAGCGGAAGGCATCAGCCATAGCCACCGGATCGCCGGCGACGGCAATGGCCGTATTGACCAGCACGGCATCAGCACCCATCTCCATGGCTTCAGCAGCATGAGAAGGCGCACCGAGCCCGGCATCTACAACCACGGGCACATTACTTTCCTCAATGATAATCGACAACAGCTCGCGTGTGACAAGACCTTTGTTTGTACCGATAGGGGCACCGAGAGGCATCACAGCAGCCGAGCCTACATCTTCGAGGCGCTTACACAGCACAGGGTCGGCCTGAATATAGGGCAGGACTATAAAACCGTCTTTAGCGAGTTCTTCTGTGGCCTTAAGTGTCTCCACCGGATCAGGGAAAAGATATTTAGGGTCGGGATGTATCTCAAGTTTTATAAAGTTGGTGCCGAAAGCCTCCCGCGCGAGCTGCGCGGCCAGCACTGCCTCGGCGGCATTCCGCACGCCCGATGTGTTGGGAAGTAATTGTATGTTATCGGCCACGATATGACGCAGGAGATCGTCATCTCGGTCGGTCATGTCGACGCGCTTCATGGCGACTGTCACCATTTCTGTACCAGAGGCCTTGATGGCAGCCTCCATAAGGGCGTTGGACTGGAATTTACCTGTACCAACAAACAGACGCGAGCCGAAACTGCGTCCTCCAATAATAAGTTCGCTCATAGTATATGATTGATTAGATTCATGAATTTTTCCGCAGCCTCCACGGGATGTGGTGCGGCTGCGATTGCTCCCGACACAGCCACACCCTGCACACCTGCCTGAGCAAGCGGAGCGATGTCGGCTGGAGTGATGCCGCCAATGGCGACTATAGGCAAGGAAATATTGCCGCGTCGACATTCTGTGGCGATGGCCCGGTAACCATCGTAGCCGAGCACGGGGCTGAGATTCTTTTTAGTCGTGGTGAAACGCAGAGGCCCGAGGCCAATGTAATCGGCGCCTGCATCATAAGCCCTGCGGATGTCGGCAAAAGTATTGGCCGTCGCCCCTACGATATAGCCCGGGCCGAGCAGACGCCGTGCCTGATCGACCGGCATGTCATTGCGGCCAAGATGGACACCATGGGCGCCAACAGCCTCCACAAGATCGACCCGGTCGTCGAGGAGGAACACAGCCTCATAACGGCGGCATAATTCCCCGACAGGCTTGGCAACCTCCAGAAGCATGCGCGTCGGAGCATCCTTCATACGGAGTTGTACCCAGCGGGAGCCTCCTTCGAGGGCGGCGCGGACACCGGCTACAGTTGACTCTTCAGGATGGGCCGCATCGACTGCCTGGGTAATGTACTGCAGGCGGAATTTGCTATGATCGACAGGTTGCCAGGCCGCTCCGAGCAGAGCCGCGCCACCGAAACCGAGGCTCCTCAAAGTGTTGAAATGAGATCCGTCAACTCCGCCCAAGGCAATGACGCGCGGAGTGATCAGCCCGGCAGAGGCGGCCTCCTCAAGTGCATTTATTGTGAATGAAGATGTATAGCCCGGCTTGCTGATACTGTCGAAGACCGGGCTAAGGAAGAGATAGTCGGCGTCGGGGAAACGACGCAGCTCATCCAAGGAATGGCAAGAGCGGCTGACTCGGCCTGCGAATCCCCGGGGAACATCGGGCTCACGTGAGTTGAGATGCACACCTCCGAGGCCATATTCCACGGCGAGCCAAAGATGGTCGTGCAAGGCAAGCCTAAGGCGGTATTTCTCCGGAATCGCCTCAATCAAGGCCCTCATTGCCTCTTCACGGGCGCCTGGCTTACGGATATGCACATAGAAGGCTCCATCATCGAGCATACGCACGATGTACGCCGCCTCTCCTTCAAAGAAGTCGGGGCGCGTGATGACTATGCGCTTCATCCTCCGCAGACAGCCTTTATTACCACAATCTCTGTGCCGTCGGTCAGCACCGTCGACGCCCGGTCGGCTTTGCGCACGACCTTGTTTCCTATAGCCACGGCAAAGCCCGGCCCGTCGAGCCCAAGGGCAGCGAGCACATCGGCGAGAGTGGCTCCGTCGGCCACCTCATGTTCCTGATGATTGATGTTGATTTTCATAGCAGTCGCGTTTTAGTTGTATAAATGGATACAAGGGGAGCGCGACTGCGCCAACAAGTCCTTCCGGCGGTACGAACCGCTTCAAGTTCAAGGGTATGATCTCAGCCCGCAGGGGCACCCCTCTTGTTCATGCTGCAAATGTAAGTAAAATAATCGGAGTGAGCAAATCAACCGCTTACCTGCACCTTAAGGCCGGTCTCGGCAGTGATGCGCGCGGCGATGGCATCCAGCTCAGGTCTGGGCACACGGCGCAGATTGACTTCCGGTGTAGGGCGGTCGAGGGTATATATCATCACCTCCGACGGATTTATCCGGCGGTATGCGTCGATGAGGGCGCTTACCTCAGCTTCGGTAGTATTGTCGACCGGCTTCCCGTCGTGTTCCCCGCGGCAGAGCATGGTCTGAACAATGGCGCCTTTGCCAAATCCGGCAATCTGCTCTATAACGCGATTGAGGTCGTAGCCAGCCGCCGGACGGTCGATCTGGCGCACGGTGGCATCGATAGCACTGTCGAGTTTCAGTATGTTATTGTCAACCTTAGCCAAGGCCTCTGCCACGGCAGGGCGGCCGAGGCGGGTTGCATTCGACAGCACACTTATCTTCACATCGGGGAAGTACTTGTCGCGCAAGGCGATGGTGTCGTCGATCACGCCACCGAAGTCGGGGTGCAGGGTGGGCTCGCCATTACCGGAAAAGGTAATCACATCGAGGGGCTCGCCGGCGTCTTTCATCGCGGCGAGTTTGGTCTCGAGCAGCCGGGCTACCTGAGCCCGTGGAGGCAACCCGGTCGAGCCCGGCCCCTGGGCATTATAACCGGCCTCGCAGTAGAGGCAATCGAATGAGCAGATTTTACCGTCGTTCGGCATCAGATTGATTCCGAGCGAAGTGCCAAGGCGGCGCGAATGCACCGGGCCGAATATTGTGCTGTGAAACAGAACTGTCTGCATATTATAGTCAGGATATTTTGCGAGTGAAGATGCGAGAGATAAGGCCGATCACCCCTCCGGTAACGGCCACAGCCAGCAACACAGCCGCCACATCTGTCCACTCCACCACAACGGGATAGACATCTATAGTCAGAGCCGTAGGGTCGGCACCGAGCTTGATCAGCCCGAAATGCTGCTGGAGGAGAGAAAGGGCCACGCCGGCAATGACACCGGCAACGCCACCGAAGGCTGTTATGAGCCAGCCTTCGACAATGAAGATGCCCTGCACAGCCTTGCGGGTGGCACCCATGGCGCGGAGTGTGGCCATATTGTCGCGTTTCTCAATTACCATAAGGCTGAGAGTCGACACTATGTTGAAGGAAGCTATGATGAGGATGAATACCAGCATGAGGAAGGTGACCCACTTCTCGACGGCGATCATACGGAAGGTCTCCTCCTGCTGGCGGTCGCGCCCAAGCACATCGAAGTCGGGGCCGAGGCAGTCTGTCACAGCCCTTTCGAGCTGGTCGGCAGCAACTCCTGGCGCGCCTTTGATCTCCAGGGCCGAGGCCTCAGTGCCGCCATATTCAAGCAGAGTACGGATCTGATCGAGAGGCGCTAATACAAACTCGCCGTCATACTCGGGCTGATCGACACGGAACACCCCTGTCACGGCCACACCAAGACTGCGATAGGCTGTGGAGGGATTTGCAGGATTGATGCGACCCATGCGCCGGGGCATATATATGTCGGCAAATGTATACGGCGATGGGCGTAAACCAGTGTTTATAGCAACTCCTACGGCCAGTTGGGCGCCGGCGATACTGTCAGGCAAGCCGTTGTCTTGGGCATATACCCCATCTATAATCAGGCGGTCGAGGTCAACCATAGCCGGGAGGCGCTCCGGGTCGACACCCTTCACAATCACGGGCATCTGCGCGTCGCCTGCAACCAGCAGAGCACGCTCCTGCAACACCGGCATCGCAATCTCAACCTCCGGCAATGACTCAAGCGCTTGTGCGAGCGAGTCGGCGTGTGCGAAGGCCTTTCCCTCGCGTGGCAGAGCCTTCACATCGGGGTCGATGGCCGAAAGGTGGGTGCGTGCCAGATCGGTGAAGCCGTTGAATACCGACAGCACCACAACGATGGCGGCAGTAGCCACGGCCACGCCTGCTATTGAGACAGAAGAGATGACGTTGACAACCCTATGCGACTTCTTCGCAAAGAGATACCGGAGCGCTATGCGGAAGATCACTTCTCGAGCAGCGAGTCGATGTTCGCGATGTAGTCGAGCGAATCGTCAAGATAGAACTGGAGTTCGGGCACCTTACGGAGCTGGAAACGCACCTTCTGTGCAAGCTCGTAGCGCACGGTCTTGGCCGAGGCATTGATACTCTCCATAATCTCCTGAGCCTTGTCGGACGGGAAAACCGAGAGATATGCTCGGGCTATCGAGAGGTCGGGCGACACGCGCACAGCGCTCACCGAAACGATTACACCATGAGTTTTAGCCGTCTGCTGACGGAATATTTCACTCAACTCCTTCTGGAGCAGACGCGATATTTTTGCTTGGCGGGTAGATTCCATAATTAATGTCAGTTATGTGTTAGAGGCGCCCAAGGTCACCGGGCGCATACTTTATAAACACGTCATCAACGGCAAAGTTAGCAAAAATCTCACATCCGCGGCGCATGGAATGTGGAAATAATAAGCGATGGATGGGCGACAGACGATTGTTCAACAAGCATTCTACCCTATTTCTCACAAAAAATTAGTAACTTTGTCGGTTATTTGAAATCTAACGCATCATATGAATAGAATCAAGGACTTTTTCGGTCGCCCGCAGGTATGGGGCTTTTTCGTGTCGGTAGTGGTGATGGCCATCCTATCGCTGGCATTTTTCTATCCCGACAATTTCGACGGCAACAGCCTCCGTCAGCCCGACATGCAGCAGGGTGCGGCCAACGGCCAGGAAGCCAAGCTCTACGAGGAAGCTACCGGAGAGAAGGCTCTTTGGACAGACGCCCTCTTCGGAGGCATGCCCACCTTCCAGATCTCGCCGTCGTATCCGTCCAACAGTCTGTTCACATGGCTCAACACAGTCTACGGTCTCGGGCTGCCCGCCCCGTCTAACCTGCTGTTCATGATGATGCTCGGATTCCTCATCCTACTCTTTGCCCTGCGCATGCGGTGGTATTACGCACTTATCGGTGCGGTGGCATGGGGATTTTCAAGTTACTTTGTGATCATTATCGGTGCCGGACACATATGGAAATTCCTGGCCCTCACCTATATACCACCGACAATCGCTGGCTTCATCATGCTCTACCGAGGCCGATATGTGACCGGTGGAGCCCTTCTGGGCATCTTCGCCATGCTCCAGCTCAACGCCAACCACCCCCAGATGACCTACTATTTCGGCCTGGTGATGGTGATTCTGGCCATATGTTACCTCATCGAGGCCTTGCGGACCAAGGAACTGCGCCGCTGGCTGGCAGCCACGGGAGTCGCCTTAGGCGTAGGGGCCTTGGCAATCGGAGCCAACGCACCATCGCTCTACAACACCTACGAGTACGCGAAGGAAACCAAGCGCTCACAATCTGAGCTGACACCTCTGGCCTCCGCGCAGACGGCGCAGGCTCAGGCCGATCGCCCCACCGGAGGTCTGCCGAAGAGCGACATCGTGGGATGGAGCTACGGCCCCTCTGAAATGTTCTCGCTCATAGTGCCCAATATCAAGGGCGGTGCATCGGCGCGCCCCGAAGGCGGCCGCATGGTTGCGATGGGTCTCGACAAACTCGAGGGTGCCGACGCCTTCGCCAACACCTCTCCCCTGCTGCCCTATATGTCGCAGTACTTCAACGACTCGGAAGGCACCAACGGCCCGGTGTACGTCGGCGCCATAATATTCGCCCTCTTCCTCTTAGGCTGCTTCATCGTACGCGGCCCGCTCAAATGGGCCATGGTCGCCTCGACCATCATGGCTGTCCTCCTCTCGCTTGGCTACAACGCCGAATGGCTCACCGACTGGATGATCTACAACTTCCCGATGTACAACAAATTCCGCGCGGTAGAGAGTATATTGGTCGTTGCCGAATTTACCATGCCTCTCTTGGCCATACTCGCGCTGGCACAACTGCTTGAGGCCGGCAGCGAAGGATGGAAACGTTACCGTCGCCCGTTGGTCGTATCGTTCGGCTTGCCTGCAGCGGTGGCACTTGGCGCCACGGTCGCTCCGGGCATGTTCGGCAGCGCCATCACCGAAACCGACCGCTACAACTGTGAGCAGATTCAGCAGCAGGTGGCCGACTACGCGCTCCGTTCGGGCTATAACCAGAGCCAGGTGAGCGAGATGGTATATCATTACTCACTCTCCAATCCAGCCAACCGCGACGCCATCACCTCTCTGCGTCACGGCATGGTGCGAGCCGACGGCCTCCGCTCGCTCCTGTTCCTCGCCCTGGCCGCCGGGGCGCTGGCCCTCTATTTCAGCCGTAAAGCACGCCTGGGCCTTACCGTTGGTGCGATAGGCGTGTTCGTGACCGCCGACCTCTACTCGGCCGACAAGCGCTATGTGTCGCACAGTTCCTTCGGCCCCGCCGACCCATCGGGCACCATCACATTCACCCCCGATGATATTGACCGTCAGATATTGGCCGACACCAACGGACACTACCGAGTACTCGATCTGCCCGGCTTCTATACCGCCGACCGCTCATATTTCCACAAGACCCTCGGTGGCTACCATGCCGCAAAGCTCAACCGCTACGAAGACCTCATCCAGCGCAAGCTCGGCCCTATGCTGCAAACCGGTTATTTCCCTGATTCGCCCGAGCTCGACGACCCCGAGGTTGCCGAAATCGCCGCACGCCTCCGCACGGCTTACCGTGTGGCCGATATGCTCAATGCCCGCTATGTAATCACCGGCAACCCTTCACAACCCTTGATCCGCAACCGCCACGCCTTAGGCAACTCATGGCTGGTTGACTCTGTAATATGGGTTGACAACGCCGATGCCGAAATGGCCGCACTTGACGCCGCCACCCTCGACTTCAGCCGTCAGGCAGTGGCCGACCGCAAATTTGCCGATGCACTGCCCGAAGCCCCGTCGCTCGCCCCCGGCGATACAATCTACATGACGGCCTACTCCCCCAACTCTGTAAGTTACCATGCCACAACGGCCCGTGGCGGCATAGGCGTATTCTCGGAAATCTACTTCCCCTGGGGCTGGCACGCAACTATCGACGGAGAAGAAGCTCCGCTTGCCCGCGTCAATTACGTGCTCCGCGCCATGGCCATCCCGGCCGGCAGTCATGACATAACCATGACCTTCGCTCCGGCGTCGGTGGCAACTTCGTCGAACATCGCTTATGCCTGCGTGACCCTGCTTTACCTCCTGCTCGCAGCAGGCATCTTTGTGGAGGCACGCCGATGCAAACTCTTCTGAGCCGGCTGCGCGGCTGGCGCCACGGACGCGGATTCGGCATCCACTCCCCCTTCGCCTTCCGCTTCATCACCGAAGTGCTGAGGCAGAAACTGGGGTACTATGGCTATGCCGACATATCTCCCGACAAGCGCATGCGTCTGCTCTACCGGCTGGTGGTATTTTTCCAGCCGGAAAGAGTGATGGTGATGTCGGCAGCCCCCAAGCTCCCCGAGCAAGTGGTACGCCGTGCCTCACGCCGAGCGACAATAGTCAGTCAACGCCCTGATTTTATTATCATTGATGCCGACGACACGCCCGAAAGCCAGTACCTGCCCCTGCTCACGCAGGGAGTGAACGCGCTTATCCTGAATGCCAGCAGGGCGCAGGCGCGCAGCCTCGCCACACAGCTGCCTCACGGCATGCTCTTCGACAACCGCCGCGGCACCTTGGCCGTAGCCGGTCTGAGTTATCTGCCGCGCCAGAATTTCGACGTAAAATTCTGAGCCGGACGGTGGTTATCCATTTTGGCCTATCATTTACATTATTTAACCACAGACAAGACAAAACTGCCAACTTATTTGTGAAAAGGGCTAATTCCGACCTTTTAAAATTTAGTAACTTTGCAGCGCAATTTATGTTATAAAACATATTTCTGCGTCTTGCAATATTTCCACTCATCATCGACAACATACTGACAGTAAATTATATGAAGACAAAAGTGTTAACACTCACGGGATTAGCCGCCGCTTTAGCGCTCGGTTCCATCTCGTGCAGCAAGCAGCAAGCACAGCAGGGCGGAATGACCGCTCCACAGATCGCCGTCATGACCATCGAGCCCACAACCGCGATGGCAGAAAGCTCTTACCCCGTTACCCTCAAGGGTAAAACCGACATCGACATCCGCCCCCAGGTAAGCGGATTCATCACCAAAGTACACGTTGACGAAGGCGACCGCGTCCGCAAAGGTCAGGTACTCTTCACCATCGACCAGGTACAATTCCAGGCCGCTGTTGACCAGGCTCAGGCCAACCTCAACTCTGCCAAGAGCGCCGTATCCACTGCCGAAATCACCGAGCAGAACAAGCGCATGCTCCTCAACAAGAACATCATCAGCGAAACAGAATGGCAGATGGCAGCCAACCAGCTCGCCCAGGCTAAAGCAGCCCAGGCCCAGGCCCAGGCAGCTCTCGTAAACGCTCAGAAGAATCTGTCCTACACCACAGTCGTAGCCCCCAGCGACGGCGTGGTAGGCACCATACCCAACCGCGAAGGCTCGCTCGCATCGCCCTCGTCGGTGCAGCCCCTCACCACCATCAGCGATAACTCGGAGGTATATGCATACTTCTCCTTCACCGAGAAAGACCTCCTCGACCTCACCCAGGGTGGCACCACCAGCGTGGAAGCCGGCATCAAAGCACTCCCCGAGGTTGAGCTCGAGCTCGCCAACGGCACCCGCTACCCCATCAAGGGCCATGTGGCAACCGTATCGGGTGTGATCGACAACAGCACCGGCGCCGCCTCAGCCCGCGCCCTCTTCGACAACCCCTCGGGCATGCTCCGCAGCGGCAACACCGGCCAGGTAATCCTGCCTCACGCCACTGAAGACGCCATCGTCATCCCCCAGAAGGCAACCTACGAGCTCCAGGACCTCCGCTACGTATATACCCTCAACGACAGCAACATCGCCGTATCGACTCCCATCACCGTATCGCCCTTCAACGACGGCAAGACCTTCGTAGTCACCTCCGGTCTGAAAGCCGGCGACCGCGTAGTCACCGAAGGCGTCGGCACCACCGTACGCGCAGGCATGCCCATCACCCCCAAGACAGCCGCTCAGGCCGCCAATGCAGAGCAGGCTCAGCAATAAGCGTGCCCTATACTATATAATGTAGAATCACTCATTATCACGCAATGAAATTAGACAGATTTATTAACCGCCCGGTGCTTTCGACGGTCATCTCGATCTTCATCGTGCTCCTGGGTCTTATCGGCCTTACATCGCTGCCGGTGACCCAGTACCCCGACATCGCACCTCCTACAATCTCGGTTACAACCACATACAACGGTGCCAACGCATCGGCCGTGCTCAACTCGGTGATCGCCCCTCTTGAAGAGAGTATCAACGGCGCCGAAGGCATGACCTACATGGAGTCGACCGCCACCAACACCGGCTCGGCTACCATCAACGTATACTTCGAACAAGGCTTCGACCCCAACATGGCCGCAGTCGACGTTCAGAACCGCGTATCGTCGGCCGCCAACCTCCTCCCCTCCGAAGTTAACCAGGTGGGCGTACAGACCAAAAAACGCCAGACCTCAATGCTTCTCGGTGTTGCACTCGTCGACACCACCTCTGAGGCCCGTTACTCTGCGGAGTTCCTCGACAACTACATGAAGATCAACGTCATCCCCGAGCTCCAGCGTATCAGCGGTGTGGGCGACGTGATGGCCTTCGGTGCCGACTACTCCATGCGTATCTGGCTCAAGCCTGATGTGATGGCCCAGTACCACCTGATGCCTACCGACGTATCGGCAGCCCTCGCCGAACAGAACGTCGAGGCTGCTCCGGGTGCCTTCGGTGAGCAGGGTAACCAGACCTTCCAGTACACCATGCGTTACCGCGGCCGTCTGACCAAGCCTGAGGAATTCGGCGACATCGTTGTCCGCACCGGCGCCAACGGTGAGGTGCTCTACCTCAAAGACGTGGCCGACATCGAGCTTGGCCGTGTGACCTACGGCTTCACCAACCGCCTCAACGGCAAACTTGCCTGCGCCGCCATGGTGTTCCAGACCCCGGGCTCAAACGCGACAAAGATTATCAACGACTGTCTCGCGCTTGTTGACAAACTCAAGGCTGACCTCCCCGAAGGTTGCGTCTATGAGATCCCGATGAACAACAACGACTTCCTTTATGCCTCGATCAACACTGTGATCCACACCCTCATCGAGGCGTTTATCCTCGTGTTCTTCGTGGTATACGTCTTCCTGCAGGACATGCGGTCGACCCTCATCCCGGCCATCGCCATTCCTGTGGCCCTTATCGGTACCTTCTTCGTGATGAGCCTCATCGGCTTCTCGGTCAACCTCATCACCCTTTCGGCACTTGTGCTGGCGATCGCGATTGTGGTCGACGACGCCATTGTGGTGGTCGAGGCGGTGCATGCCAAGCTCGACCAGGGCTACGCTTCATCGCGCCGCGCCTCGATCGACGCCATGAGCGAGATTGCCGGAGCCCTTATCTCGATTACCCTGGTCATGATGCTCGTGTTCATCCCCGTGTCATTCATGCCCGGCACCGCAGGTGTGTTCTACCGCCAGTTCGGTCTTACCATGGCCATCGCCATCGGTTTCTCGGCTGTCAACGCGCTCACCCTCTCGCCTGCCCTCTGCGCCCTCTTCCTCAAGCCTCATAAGCCCGACGGCTCCGTCGATCCTCTGGGCAAGCGCATGGGCGACGCCTACAAGGCAGCCGGCGAGGCTGTGGTAAAACGCTACAAACGTACCTTCGCCCTCGACATCCATCCTCTGATCACCTTCGTCCTCCTCGTGGCCACCATCACCTTCATGGTTCTCGGCTGGTACAGCTTCCACAATGTAGTTCTGAGCTGCATTGCATGGGCAGTGGCTATCGTGGCAGTGCTCGGCCTCTTCGGCAAGCGCTTCCACAAGTCATTCGAGAAGAACTTCAACAAGCTCCTCTCGGGCTATAAGAAAGGCGCCAGCTGGTTTGCCAAGCACAAGATCACCTCATTCGCAACCGTAGTTGTTGCCGTGGGCGTGCTCGTATGGCTCATGTCTACCACCCCGAGCGCACTTGTGCCCAACGAGGACACCGGTGTCATCTTCGCCATGATCGACATGCCTCCCGGCACCTCTCAGGAACGCACCGAGCAAGTGCTCGAGCAGGTCGACTCTATCTGCGCCACCATCCCCGGCATCCGCATCCGCCAGGCCATCAACGGCTACAGCTTCATCGCCGGCCAGGGCCCGACATACGGCGCGTTCATCATCAAGCTCAAAGACTGGAGCGAACGCGACAAGAGCCAGAGCGCCGAAAACATCATCAAGCAGCTCTACTACCTCACCGGACAGAAGGTGCGCGACGGTCGCGTGATGATCTTCGCTCCACCTATGATCACCGGTTACTCGACCACCAACGGCTTTGAAATGAAGATGCAGGACCGCACCGGCGGCGACATCAACCAGTTCTTCGCCGTGGTTCAGGGCTTCCTCGCCGAGCTTAACCAGCAGCCCGAGATCCAGGCGGCCTACACCACCTTCAACCCCACCTTCCCGCAGTATATGATCGACATCGACGCTGCCAAGGCCAAGACCGCAGGCATCAGCCCGCAGACCATCCTGGCAACCCTCCAGGGCTACTATGGCGGTATGTATGTGTCGAACTTCAACCGCTTCGGTAAGATCTACCGTGTGATGATGCAGGCCTCACCCGAAGCCCGTATCAACACCGAGACCCTCAGCAACGTCAAGGTACGCAACGGCTCGGAGATGGCTCCTATCTCCAACTTCATCAAGCTCACCCGTGTATACGGCCCTGACCTTATGAACCGCTTCAACATGTTTACCTCGATCTCCGTCACCGGTACACCGAACACGGGCTTCTCGTCGGGCGACGCCATCGCCGCCGTGCAGCGCGTGGCAGCCCAGACCCTCCCGCAGGGCTATGGCTACGAGTTCGCCGGTATGACCCGTGAGGAAGCCGGCTCAGGCAGCTCGGGCGCCACAGCCACCATCTTCGGTCTGTGTCTCCTCTTCGTCTACCTCCTCCTCTCGGCCCAGTACGAAAGCTACATGTTGCCCTTCGCCGTAATTCTCTCCGTACCCTTCGGCCTTGCCGGCGCCTTCATCTTCGCCCGCATGTTCGGCATCTCCAACAACATCTACCTGCAGATTGCCCTGATCATGCTTATCGGTCTTCTGGCCAAGAACGCCATCCTCATCGTCGAGTTCGCGCTCGAACGCCGTCAGACCGGCATGAGCATCTTCAACGCCGCCATCGCAGGTGCAGGTGCCCGTCTCCGTCCTATCCTCATGACCTCGCTGGCCATGGTCATCGGCCTTCTGCCTATGATGTTCGCCAGCGGTGTAGGTGCCAACGGTAACCGCGCCCTCGGCGCCGGCTCGGTAGGCGGTATGCTCATCGGTATGATCTGCCAGATTTTCGTGGTGCCCGCGCTCTTCGTGGTCTTCCAGATCATCCAGGAGAAGATGAAGCCTATCCAGTGGCAGGATGAAGAAAAGGGTGGTACAATCGAGAAAGAAATCGAGCAATACGCCCAATAAAGGTAGTCAGCTTCCGCGGGCCGGTCAAGCGGCCGGCCCCGGGGCATAAACCCTCTATATACCCCAAAGTATGAAACTTGCAACCATAGCCCGCACAGCCATAGCAGTGGGCGCCGTAGTGCTCCTCGGAAGCTGCGGTATATATAAAAAATACGAGACGCCCACAACCACGGCGCTCACCCAGGCATATGCCGAGGCCCGTCAGCAGCCGGTCGACTCAGCCGCCTTCGGCAACCTGCTCTGGGAAAAGGTCTTCACCGACCCCAAGCTGGCCACCCTCATCCAGACCGCGCTTGAGAACAACACCAACCTGCGCAACGCACAACTCAACGTAGAAGTTGCCCAGGCCAACCTCAAGGGCGCACGCCTGGCCTACCTCCCCTCACTGGCCATAGCCCCCAACGGCGCAGGCGCATCCTACGCCGGCAGCGACCTCAGCTGGACATACCAGCTCCCCGCTCAGCTCAGTTGGGAGATTGACATCTTCGGCAAGCTCCTCAATGGCAAACGCGGCGCCCAGGCAGCCGTATACCAGAGCGAGGCTTACGCTCAGGCCGTGCGCAGCCAGATCATATCCGGCGTGGCCAACACCTACTACGCCATAGCTGCCGTACGCAACCAGCTCAACCTCTCGCGCAGCACAGCCGCCCTCTGGAAAGAAACCGTGCAGACAATGAAAGACCTCAAGGACGGTGGCCGCGGTGTGACCGAGGCAGCCGTTGTGCAGTCGGCTGCCAACTACTACAGCATCCGCAGCTCAATCACCGACCTGGAGATGACCCTCGACCAGCTCAACAACACCATGTCGCTCCTGCTCAACACCCTTCCGCAGGAGTGGGATGTGACCGACAAGGTCGACCTCGAGGTGCCTGAAGTGCTCCGTGCGGGAGTGCCCATGTCGGAGCTCGCCGCACGCCCCGACGTGCAGGCCGCTGAGCAGAGCCTCGCCGCCGCCTACTACACCACAGCAAGCGCCCGCGCGGCTTTCTACCCCGGCCTAACAATCTCGGTCAACGGTGGCTTCTCCAACCTCTTAGGCTCGTTCATCAAGAATCCTGGCGACTGGTTCTACCAGCTCGCAGGCTCACTCGTGGCCCCCATCTTCTCGCGTGGCCAGAACATAGCCCGCCTTAAGGCAGCCAAGGCCCAGCAGCAGCAGGCTATGAACAACTTCGAGTACTCGCTCCTCTCAGCGGCAGCCGAGGTCAACGACGCCCTCACCGTCTACCAGAAGAGCCAGGAGAAATCGGCTTATCTCGTCGATCAGGTGGCCAACCTCGAAAAATCGGTTGAATACACCCAAGACCTCATGCTCTACTCAACCGGCTCTACCAGCTACCTCGAAGTGCTCACCGCTCAGCAGGGCCTCCTCTCGGCTCAGATCAGCCAGATCAACACCGAGCTTGCCCGCGCCAAATCGATTATCACCCTCTACCAGGCTCTGGGCGGAGGTCGCTGATCAATCATTTAATACTCAATATCTACCAAACGGACGTTCCAATCGGGGCGTCCGTTTTTGAATAGCATGCGCACATAAAGTTAACCTTTGTTAATTATTTTGATTTTATAGATTTTTGTCGTTCTTTTGCAAAATAAACCTTACATTTAACCTTATGAAAAATCGTTTAGCGTCCATCATGTTCCTTTTAGGCCTTATCCTCGCCTCCTGCAGCGGTGACGGGCCAGCGGAAGCGGCTTTCGACATCAGCAAGTTTGATGAGACGGGAGTGTTTAAGATTGATTTAAGAGATAATCAGCAAAAGTTGACGCCCTTCTATAACGATACTATCACGCTGTCTGTTTCTGCCAGCGGCATCGACACAACTTTGACCTACGATTACTATGGCGCGTTGCTTCGTGTGATGCCTCGGGCACCATACAATCCGCTAAAAGAGGCCTACGATAATGAAGGCTACTTATTTCCTAACGGATTGATTAGTGATTACGAAAAAGGGATATGGACTTTCTATCCGGCCGTATGCGACATCGACAACGCGATTATTTCGTGCGTACATCCAAAACAGCTGCACATCTATATGGGGCCTAATAAAACGGGAGAAGAACTCATATATACAGCTTATGTTGGAATCCGACCCTATTGGCCCGACAGTAATATTGCATTTTGTTCACATCCATTTGACGAATTATTTGACGCGGAAAAAGTAATATTTCCATCATATATAGCATCAGATAAGGTCGAAGAGTATTCCTGGAACCCTGTATTAGAGATGGAACCTCTAACTTTCGTAATAATTCGACAAGCGGCCGAGTAAAACTACACAAGGCAGCTTAAAGTTAATTCAGCATTTATACTACGGGGAGTTCGAAAAAATTTTTTTAGAACTCCCCGCAGTATTTTCATTAATAAAATATATCGATAAGGTATAGAATCTCGAGAAAGCTTTCCGACCTACATAAAACGTCCATTCTTTTTCAATTTTTTGCAAATCCCCCGGGTGAGTTATGGATTTTTATTAAAAAGTTTGCAGGACTCGATGTTAGTTTTTACCTTTGCATATCTTTTTCATTATCGACACAAAACAACTTGCATACTCTACCCTCGCCCGCATATACCCCGACCTACTAACTTCTACCGCCATGGACCATCCCCTGATGACACGCATAGAGAAAGGCAGCAAAAACGCTTTGATGGCAAAGCGTATAATCTTCCACTATCTCCACACAGGCGATGACACAATTGCCAATCTGGCTAAGAAACTCAACCTGAGTGTGCCGACAGTCAACAAGTTCCTCGAAGAAATGGCTGCCCTCGACATAATAAAGGTGCGAGGCAAACTTGAGATGAGCGGTGGCCGTCATCCGGCACTCTACGGCCTCAACCCCGACGCCTGTTACTTCGGGGGCGTCGACATAAAGAACGGCACCATCAGCCTTGCGGTGATGGACTTGTGCGGCAATGTGGTGGCTAAATCCGACAACATACCTTTCACCGAAGACAATACCCCCGAGGGGCTCGAGCACTTCTGTGCGCTTACCCGCGACTTCCTCGACTCGGTTCCGGTATCGAAGTCGGCGATAATGAATCTCAACGTCAATATCTCGGGCCGCGTCAATCCTCGCACCGGCTACAGCTACAGCCGCTTCAACTTCGAGGAGCGACCTCTCGACGATGTGCTCACCAACAAGATCGGCGTGCATGTGTGCATCGACAACGACACCCGCGCCATGGCATTCGGCGAATATATCTGCGGGCCTAACCGCGACGCCAAAAATGTGCTTTTCGTCAATGTAAGCTGGGGCATCGGCATCGGCATAATACTCGACGGCAAGATCTACTCGGGCAACTCGGGCTTCGCAGGCGAATTAGGCCATATGGTGACCTACGACAACGAAGTGATATGCCAGTGCGGAAAGAAAGGCTGTCTGGAAACCGAAGCATCGGGCAGTGCCCTCCACCGTAAGCTCTGCGAGCGGCTCGACGAAGGCGCCAACTCCATCATAGCCGACCGTTACCGGGCTACAGGCACCATCAGCCTCGACGACATACTCGAGGCAGTCAACCGCGAGGATATCCTCTGCCTCGAGCTCATAGAAGACGTAGGCAAGGAATTAGGCCGCTGGCTGGCGGGGATGATCAACATCTTCAACCCCGAGGCTGTGATCATAGGCGGCGTACTTGCCCAGACGGGCGACTACCTGCTCCAACCCATACGAGTGGCCATGCGGCGATACTCGCTTAACCTTGTAAACAAAGACACAAAGATAGTTCTCTCCCACCTTGGCAACGACGCCGGCGTACTCGGCGCCTGCGCCATAGCCAGAAGCCGTGCATTCCAGGATTTCCTATAGCCACGGCTTCTATGAAAACGAACGCTCCCGTCTCTGATACACACATTATCTAACACAACTGACCTCTGATGAAAAGTATCCACATTCCCTTTGCTGCCGCCGCCCTCGCTATAGCGGCTCAGGCCGGTGCGGCAGAGCATGTGGATATACTGGTGGTGGGGGGAGGTTGCTCCGGGGTGGCCGCCGCCGTACAGGCAGCAAGGATGGGCTGCAGCACACGGCTTGTAGAAGAACTGCCTTGGATAGGCGGTATGCTCACAGCCGCAGGCGTAAGCGCCACCGACGGAAACTACAGCCTCAGAAGTGGATTCTGGGGCGAGTTCGTCGACTCGCTGACGGCAGTCTACGGCTCTTCGCAGGCATTGCGCACAGGATGGGTGAGCAACATCATGTTCGATCCCGGCGAGGCGCACCGCATACTCACAGCCATCACAGCTGCAGAGCCCCGTCTTACCGTGAGCCGAAACACAGCCCTGCAAAGCCTCGCACACAACAACGGGCGCCGGGGCTGGACAGCCACACTCAGCCACGACGGCAAGACTGAGCAAATCGAGGCCGACATCGTCATCGACGCCACCGAGCTGGCCGACGTTGCCGCTATGGTCGGCATACCTTATGACTTAGGGATGGAGAGCCGGCATCAAACCGGCGAGGACATAGCTCCCGAAAAAGCCAACGGCATCGTGCAGGATATGACTTATGTAGCCATACTCGAAGCCCACGACCACCCTGTGGCGATGGATCGGCCAGACGGGTACGACCCTGCGGAATTCGCATGCTGCTCGCGCAACGCGCATTGCACCAACCCCACCGAGCCGGAGCGCATGTGGCGCCCCGACCAGATGCTCACCTACGGACGGCTGCCGGGCAGACGATACATGATCAACTGGCCAATCGAAGGCAACGACTATTACGCCCCGATGGCCGACGCCACACCGGCCGACAGGGAGGCTGCAATACACCGGGCCAAACAACGCACACTGCGCTTCGTCTATTTCATGCACCATGAACTGGGCATGGACACGCTCGCCATAGCCGACGGCCTATATCCCTCAGCCGACGGGCTACCTCTAATGCCCTATCACCGCGAAGGACGACGCATCCATGGCCTCGCCCGCGTCACCCTACCCTATATCGAACATCCTTACGATTACCCCGAACCTCTCTACCGCACAACCATAGCCGTAGGCGACTACCCCGTCGACCAGCATCACTCGCGCTACGACGGAGCCGAGAGCCTGCCCGACCTGCACTTCCACCCCATCCCATCGTGGGGCCTTCCGGCAGCCGCACTGGTTCCTGCCGGCACGCCCGACTTCATTGTGGCCGAGAAGGGTATATCGGTGAGCAACATAGTCAACGGCACCACGCGCCTGCAGCCCGTCACACTCCAGACAGGGCAGGCTGCCGGAGCCATGGCGGCGCTATGCTGCAAAGAAGGCTATTCGCCCGAAGCCACAGATATACGCGCACTACAGGGCGCTCTGCTCGAAGCCGGAGCTTACCTGCTGCCATTTGCCGACATCGCCACTACCGACGCGGCCTTCAAGCCTCTGCAGCGCATAGGCGCCTGCGGGCTGCTCCAAGGCGAAGGGCGCTCGGAAGGCTGGACCAACATCACACGCATCTACCCCGACTCGGCCATGACGCTTGCTGAAGCCCGGCGCCTGCCTGAATACTACGGCATCAAAGCCGACCTTCCCGGCGATGGGCTCCTCACTCGGGGCGATCTACAGAAAATAGCCGGGGCAATCGCTCCGGCAGCCAAAGTACCCGGCGACCCGGACGCTATACTCACCCGCGCCGAATATGCCTGTCTGACCGACAGCCTGCTGGATCCTTTCCAGCTCCCCATCGACCTATTCGGGCGGCAAATCACACCTTGTAATACCAAAAAACTATAAGACACGCATGGAAAATCGACGTAGTTTCTTAAAAAAGATAGCCCTCGGAGCCTCGGCGCT
Organism: uncultured Muribaculaceae bacterium; assembly: GCA_910586595.1. Taxonomy (GTDB): domain Bacteria; phylum Bacteroidota; class Bacteroidia; order Bacteroidales; family Muribaculaceae; genus CAG-873. The sequence goes on from CAJUJB010000002.1 coordinate 99,304, forward strand.
CGCCTTACCCAAGGCCGCTCTGGCACTCGACGGCACCACCCCGCCAATAGTAGGCGCCGACGGCACACCGACAGCCACTCCCCGTGGCCTGGGCCTGCCTATAACCGGCACGTTCCTCGACGAGATTTCTCACGACATTCCTCACCAGAACTGGGGCGAGGCCGAGTGGGATGCCGACTTCGCACACATGAAGGCCATGGGCATCGACACCGTGATCATGATCCGCTCGGGCTACCGCAAATTCATCACCTACCCCTCGGAATACCTTGTTGCCAAACGCGGCTGCTATACACCGCATATCGACCTGCTCGACATGTTCCTGCGTCTGGCCGACAAGCACGGCATGAAATTCTGGTTCGGGCTCTACGACTCAGGCCGTTATTGGGATACCGGCGACATGAGCTGGGAGGTTGAAGACAACAAATACGTGATCGACGAGGTATGGAACCGCTACGGGCAGCACCATCCGTCGTTCGGCGGCTGGTATATCAGCGGCGAGATCAGCCGTGCCACCAAAGGCGCCATCGAGTCGTTCCACGCCATGGGTAAGCAATGCAAGGATGTATCGGGCGGCCTGCCCACCTTCATCTCGCCCTGGATCGACGGCAAAAAGGCCGTGGAAGCTGCCGGATCGGCCCTCACTAAAGAACAGGCAGTGAGCGTGCAGCAGCACGAGCGCGAATGGAGCGAGATTTTCGACGGCATACACGATGTGGTCGACGCCTGTGCCTTCCAGGACGGACATATCGACTACGACGAGCTCGACGCCTTCTTCGAGGTGAACAAGCGCATGGCCGACCGCTACGGAATGCAGTGCTGGACCAACGCCGAGTCGTTCGACCGCGACATGCCCATCAAGTTCTTCCCCATAAAATTCGAGAAGCTCCGTCTGAAACTGGAGGCTGCGCGCCGCGCCGGCTACGACCGCGCCATCACCTTCGAGTTCAGCCACTTCATGAGCCCTCAGTCGGCTTACCGCCAGGCCGGGCACCTCTATAACCGTTACTGCGACTACTTCGGCATCCACCCCGACCAGCCGCTCACCGTATGACCTGACCCGCTATGAAAAACACCATTAATTTCGGTTACTTATTCTTCATCTCCTTTGTGGCAGCCCTCGGCGGCTTCCTCTTCGGCTATGACACAGCCGTGATCTCGGGCACCATCTCGCAGGTGGCCTCACAGTTCGCGCTCGACGCCCTCAGCCAGGGCTGGTATGTGGGCTGCGCACTTATCGGCTCCATCGCCGGGGTTGCCGTGGCCGGATACCTCGGCGACATACTCGGGCGCAAGCGCACTATGCTCGTGTCGGCCGTGCTCTTCAGCGCCTCTGCCATAGGCTGCGCCCTCTGCGGCACCTTCAACGAACTTGTGCTCTGGCGTATTGTCGGCGGAGCCGGCATCGGCGTGGCATCGATAGTATGTCCGCTCTATATCTCCGAGCTTGCCGCCGCCGAGTACCGCGGTCGTCTCGTATCGCTCTACCAGCTCGCCATCACCATCGGCTTCCTGGCCGCATATCTGGTGAATTTCGCCCTGCTCGACTACTCTCTGGCCGGACACACCTCCGAAGGCCTGATGGGCCGTATCTTCGTGAGCGAGGCATGGCGCGGCATGTTAGGCATGGAGACCCTGCCGGCTGTGCTCTTCTTCGCCATTCTCTTCTTCATTCCTGAAAGCCCGCGCTGGCTCATAGCCCACCGCCACGAGACCCGCGGCCATGCCGTACTATCGCGCGTCTATACCGACGCCACAGCCGCACGCGCCGAGGCCATCTCCGTGATCGACTCGCTCAAGAAAGCCGAATCGCAGGGTGCCGACTGGCGCACACTCTTCCGTGGCCGCATGTTCAAGGCCGTGCTCATCGGCGTTTCAATCGCCATCTTAGGCCAGTTCATGGGCGTAAACGCCGTGCTCTACTACGGCCCCACCATCTTCGAGGATGCCGGCCTCTCGGGCTCCGACTCACTCTTCTACCAGGTGATGGTAGGCCTTGTGAACACGCTCACCACCGTGGCTGCCATGCTCATCATCGACAAGATCGGCCGCAAGCAACTCGTCTACTGGGGTGTGTCGGGCATGATCATATCGCTGCTGCTCATCTCAGCATACTTCACCTGGGGCGACAGCCTCGGCTTGCCTCCGGTGCTGCTGCTCACCTTCTTCCTCCTCTACATCATGTGCTGCGCAGGCTCAATATGCGCCGTAGTATTCGTTATTCTGAGCGAGATGTATCCCACCAAGGTACGAGCCATGGCCATGTCGATCGCCGGTCTGGCGCTGTGGGTAGGCACCTACCTCGTAGGGCAGCTCACCCCCTGGCTGCTGGCCAACCTCACGGCTGTAGGCACCTTCCTGCTTTTCGCAGCCATGTGTGTGCCCTATCTCATAATAATGTACCGCTGCGTGCCTGAGACAACCGGCCGCACACTCGAAGAAATTGAAAAATATTGGGAAGAAGACCCCGCAACCGCCGCTGCCGTGGCATCTGATTCAGGCGACTCTTTCTAACCATATATCCTGAAAAAACTCCACCAATGACTGATAACCTTAACCAACTGATCGAGCAATACCGCTCAGAGCTCTTCGACAACGTACTCCCTTTCTGGCTGGAAAACTCCATTGACAAAGAATGCGGAGGATACTTCACCTGCCTTGACCGCGAAGGCAAAGTATTCGACACCGATAAATTCATCTGGCTCCAGGGCCGCGAAGTGTGGATGCTCTCGATGCTCTACAACAATGTGGAGAAGAACCCCGAGTGGCTGGCTGCCGCCGAGCAAGGTGCCCAGTTCCTCAAGAACCACGGTCACGACGGCAACTATAACTTCTACTTCTCTACCACACGCGACGGAAAACCCCTCGTAGAGCCATACAACATCTTCTCGAATACTTTCGCCACCATGGCCTTCGGACAGCTCGCCAAAGCCACCGGAAAGAAAGAATACGAGGATATAGCTCTAAAGATATGGAACAATACTCTCGAGCGCCGCGATAACCCCAAAGGCAAATGGAACAAGCTCCATCCTGGCACACGTCCACTGAAGAACTTCGCCCTGCCGATGATTCTCTGCAACCTCGTGCTTGAAATCGAGCATCTCCTCGACGACTCCATGCTTAAAAAGACCACCGATGACTTCCTCCATGAAGTATGCGACGTGTTTATCCGCCCCGAGCTCGGAGGCCTCGTGATGGAGAATGTGCTCGAAGACGGAACGCTCTGCGACTGCTTCGAAGGACGCCACATGAACCCCGGCCACGCAATCGAGGCCATGTGGTTCATCATGGACTTGGGCAAGCGTCTGGGCCGCCAGGATCTCATCGAGATGGCCAAAGACACTGCTCTGCGCATGGTGGAATACGGCTGGGATAAGGAATTCGGAGGTATATTCTACTTCATGGATCTCAAAGGCTGTCCTCCCCAGGAACTCGAGTGGGATCAGAAACTCTGGTGGGTACATATCGAGACCCTCATCTCAATGATAAAAGGCTACTCGCTGACCGGCGACCGCCGCTGTCTGGAGTGGTTCAAGCGCGTGCACGACTACACCTGGGAACACTTCAAAGACAAAGAGTACCCCGAGTGGTTCGGCTACCTCAACCGCCGCGGCGAAGTGCTGCTGCCCCTCAAAGGCGGAAAATGGAAAGGTTGTTTCCATGTTCCACGCGGCCTCTATCAGGTATGGACAACACTTAAAGAGATGGATCGCGACATCAAATAATAGAGATTACGCATAGACCCGCATGCCGGAAAATATGTTTTATAACATAATTTTCCGGCATGTTTTATGAACTATATGCCCGAAGCGGGGTTTTATTAATACAAACCCGATAAAACTAAGCATTATGTTCCACTATCTCAAAAAAGCTGTTGAATGGTATTGCACCGAGTGCAGCCACGTTTACGACGCTCCCCGCGACGAGCGTAAACACTAAAAGAACAAGATTGAATTTTCCAGAGTAAAAATAGTCAGGAGGGCCGTACACCGCGTGTACAGCCCTCCTAAAACTTATATATCCGGCCAGAGATGGCTTATTTCTTGCTGAGCACCATCAGGCGCGTTGCATGGGGCGCCAGAGAAAAGTCGGTAGAACCGGAGAAGACCGGCTCGTCGGCGCGCATGAGCGGATTGCGGGCATTGTAACTTATGCCTTGCTCAAGCGCGGGCACATCGGCCGCACGGAGCGTGTACGAGGCCTCCGTATCGTTGAGATTGACGGCTGCCACAGCCACCGAACCATCGGCAAGATCCTTTGCCCACAGCTGCACTCCGTCGGTCACACCGAGGTATTCGGCAGCCTGGCCCATCGGATCCTGGTTTATGGCTATAAGCTCAGGATTGGTCATCACAGCCAGATCCTCAGGGTCGATATGGTCGCGCACGTCGAGCGACAGAATCAATGGCGACGACCACATGCACCACATGATAAACTCGGTGTGTGCCTCGTCGGTGGTCATGCCGAAATACTGCTTGCCGTCTTTGATAAACATGCCGTCTTCCTTGCGGCGCGACACACCCTCAAGAATAATGCTTGAGGCAAGTCCACGGCCACGTATACCGATGCAGAGCATATCGGCATCGCTGAAGTGATTCACGCCCGTATACGGCCACAGACCACGCCATATATGGAGGGCCTGATAGACGCCGATGCCTGCGTTGCGCACGTTCTCGATGTTATCGCCGGGGCGGCCGAGCCAGCCGTCGCGGTGGTCGTGGGTTGCACGCCACATAGGGGCTCCGGCCTGATGGGCCCACTCCCAGGGGCGGGTCGATCCCCACTCGCACATATAGAGCACGATGGGGCGCCCAGTCCGCTCTATGGCATCGTGCATGCGAGAATAGAGATAGAGGGCCGTGGAGCGGTCTTCATAAGTTGTATCGCCCAGACAGAGCGAGGGCACATGGCAGTAGTCGTACTTGAGGAAGTCAACACCCCAGTCGGCATAAGCCTGCGCGTCGATGTCTTCAAAGAGATAACTGCCAAACTTATTGTCGCAGGTCTTGTATGCCGCCGTAGAATAGATGCCGAACTTGAATCCCCGGTCGTGCAGGTAATCGCCAACGGCCTTCATGCCGTCGAGGAAACGGTCGTGGTTAGGTGCGGGAATACTGTCGGCGGGGCGTTCGCTGCCTATCTGCCAGTCATCGTCGATACCGAGCCAACGGTAGCCCGCGTCGTAGAAACCTTTCTCACGCATGGCATCGGCAGTTTCACGCAGGAGTGAGGCGGAAACATCGGCCATAACCACGTTCCAGCTCAGCCAACCCATCATAGGGGTAGGCATCTCGAGGGCCGAACTTACGGTGAGGTGTACGGGCACCGTATCACGACCATCGACGATGGCCTTGTAGTAATATTCTCCCTCGTTTTCGATCATACCCTCAACAAGCGAGCGGCGCTCATTCCACGACAGACCCTCGGGCAAGTCGCAGACGCTGACAGTGGCGCCCTCAACAGCGGGGCGCAGCTTATGCATGTATCTCACTCCGGGCAGAGAGAAGGTGCGGTCGGAGCAGCCGAGAGCTCCGGCGAACATACCCGTCGAGGCTCCGGCTAAGATAAAGGCGGAAATAATGATTCGTTTCATATCAGTCTACAGCATCAAGGCGGAGCACACGGCTCGAATAATCCGACATATAGGGCATACCGTGACGGTAAGGCAGATCGACGCCATTGGCCATGAGCCAGGCACCAGAGAAGATCTGGCCATCGCATGCGAGAGGATTATCGTCGATACGGTTAAGCTCTGTGATGCGGTACATCTTGTCAGGGTCAAGACCGTCCATAGCCACACGGGGATAATGGTGATTGTGGAAATCCTCTGTCTTGTACCAGAAGAACACCGCATGGTCGCGGGGCTCGTCGACATACATCAGGGCAGCCACGCCGTCGCCCTCGTAGGGCGAATGGAGGCGGTACTGGTCGCCGAGCTGTATCACCGGACGGATCTGCTTGTAGGTCTCTATGGCCTTTTTCGAAAATTCCTTCTCGAAGTCTGTCATATGCTTGGGCTGAAGTTCCAGACCGAGACGTCCGCTCATTGCCACATCCACACGGTACTTGATGGGGGTGGCACGGTGTGTGGCATGGCAGGGAGAGGCAGAAATGTGAGATGCCATGGTCATGGCGGGGAAGAAATAGCTCGTGCCCCACTGCATGTACACACGCTGAAGAGGATCGGTATTATCGCTTACCCAGAACTCGTCAAAATACGGCAGAATGCCCCAGTTGGCGCGTCCGCCACCGCTGGCACAAGCCTGCACGGTCACATCGGGGTACTTCTGGCGTATGCGGCGGCATACGTTCTCGAATCCGCGGTGATAGTCGATATAGAGGCGGCTCTGACCATCGGCTGACTGATAATGCGAGCCATGGTTCTTGATCGGCATATTGGCATCCCACTTTATGTAGTCGATAGCCGGATATTCGCTCATCAGACGGTCGAATACATTGAACACATGTTCCTGCACGGCAGGGTTGCCAAGATCGAGCACGAGCTGCGTGCCGCCGCGGCCATATATGGGGTCGCGGCCCGGAGCCTGCACAATCCAGTCGGGATGCTTGTCGTATAGCTCACTGTACTTGTTTGCCATCTCAGGCTCAATCCATATGCCGAACTTGATGCCGAGGCTGTCGGCAGCCTTGAGCAGGCCAGATATACCGTCGGGGAGCTTGTTACGGTCGATCACCCAGTCGCCAAGACCGGATTTATCGCCGGTGCGGGGATATTTATCGCCGAACCAGCCGTCGTCGAGCACAAATAGCTCGCCACCCATCTCAGCTATATCGCCCATCATTTCCTTGACAACGGGCTCGTTCACGTCGAAGTAGATACCCTCCCAGCTGTTGAGAAGGACTTTACGCTCTGTGTCGCCGTGGCACAGACGGTATTTGCGGCCCCAACGGTGGAAGTTGCGGCTCACGCCCGATGTACCGGCATCGCTGTAAGTGAGGGCGAGTGCCGGAGTCACAAACACCTCACCTTTGGCGAGGGGATATGCCGAGTTGTCGGCATCAATTCCTGCGGTGAAACGGTGCCATGCCGATGCGTCGGTATTGACCGAGAGGTCGAAGTTGCCGCTGTAGCACAGGGCGGCGCCGATTGTACGGCCCTTACGCTCGTCGGGCTTGCCATCAAGCGAGAACATCACCTCTGAGTGGGCGTTCTGCGAGTTGCGCACGCCGTCGATATTCCTGATAGTCTTGATGCCCGGAGTAAGTTTCTCCTGGTTCAGATTACCTTCATTGCCCCATGCTCCATTGAGATGGCTCAGCCATACGTCGCCGCGGCGGATAGGGAGGTAGGCGGAGGCAAACTCAGTAAGCGTTACGGGCTTGCGTTCCTGATGGCTTATCTCTGTCCATGTCTCGATCACATCGCAATCATCGCGTGTGAGATAGACTACATCGATATAGAACGGATACATGGTGTCTTTGAGGCGCACACGTGTAGTGGTTGAACCTGCGGCCTCATCGCGTGTCTGCGTGGCGCTCTCGACCCTCACATCGGTGGCCATGGAGCCATCGGCATGCGTGGCTGCGAAGGCATACGGGTTGCATACGTCCATGCCGTAGACGGGGTACGCGTCGACATGCGTCTCGGTAGCCATGATGGCAGGAATGTCAGCCTCGGCCAGCGCAGGGCCAAAATAAACATACTCGAATCGTTCGCCTGGCTGCGCATCAAGAAGCAGCGAAACATTCGACGTGCCCACATGGAGCTGGGCAGAAGCCCCGGCGCCTACAGCCAGCGCGAGGGCTAAAAGTGTCATTCTCATTTTGTGAAATCAACGGTTACGGTGGAGATAATGGGCAGATGATCGGAGGCAGCCTCTGCAGATGCGGGGCCTTCGGCAGTCTCATCAAGAGTGAAGACGGCTTTAGGGAATCCGAAAAGATGATCAAGCTTGGTGCGGGGTGCGTCGGCGGGGAAGGTGGGATTAGTGCCCGAGAGGACGGCGCCCTGCTCCGAGAGGTAGATTATGGCATCGTCTTTGGGCGATGTGTTGAAGTCACCACCTACGATGGCGGGAATACCGTCGGCAGTGAGGATGGGCACAATGTACTCGGCCTGCAGTGCGGCAGTTGCCGGATCGGTATAGTCGAAGTGGGTAGAGGCGAACACGAAAGGTTTATGACCGTTGAGCTCGAATTTGCCTTTGAGCAGCACACGGGGCTCCACAGCTTTAGGGTTGGGCAGCTCGAAGCTCTCGACCGACACAGCGGGGTGCTTGGAGAGGATGGCGATGCCATAGTAACCGTCGCGCAGATTGAGGGTGCGGCCATAGTAGCCGAACATGCCCGTGCGCTGTGCGAGCTCGTTGACATAGTGCAGACCTGCATTCTCTCCGGCAGCTACACGGGGGAAATTGACGTCGACCTCCTGAAGGGCGACAAAGTCGGGATCCTGAGCCTTGATTTCCTCGGCGAGACGATCCATCGACGCACGTTCACCGAAGCGGAGATTATAGCTCATCACCTTGAGTTTGCGGGGTGCGAAGCTACGGGCTACAAGACGCTGGGCCAGCTCCGGCTCATTGGTGGTGATATAGTCTGCGCCATGGTCGATACACCACTGGATATCGGCCTCAGAGTCGACTGTCCATATGTTGACGGGAAGGCCACGGCGGTGCAGCTCTTCAATCCAGCCGGGATTCTTGCGGTAGATATTGATGTGGTAGTCGGCACCGGCGCCTCCGATTTCCTCCAGCACCTGCGGACTGACACCGTTGAGGTACTGCACGGGGCGGCCACTCTCCTTCACAAGAATATCGAAGGCATGGCGTGAGAAGGTGATATACATGGTGCGGTCGGTGAGGCCTTTCTCAGCCACCATCTTTATGATCTGGGGCACGGCCACATCTTCGCGTTTGTTGTCCTGATGAGGCTTAACCTCGAGCACCAGACCGATATTGAGGTTTTTGGCTACGTCGAGGAAGTCGTTAAGACGAGGCACCACCTCTCCGTTGCGAAGGTGGCAGGTGTCAAGCGTGGCGGAGTTGGAAGTCTCGAGTACCACACCGTTGACATCGGCGTTATGGTTTACATAGAGTTCGCCGTCGGCCGAGATCCATACATCGAACTCGCACCACTCGGCGCCGATCGAATCAGCTTTAACGAGGGCTCGGATCGAGTTCTCCGCAGAACCCGGGGCGCGGTGGTAGCCGCGGTGGGCCACAATCTGCGGTACGGAGGCCATGGCCGAGGCCATTACGGCAAGCATACTGAATATTGCAAGAAATCTTTTCATTGGTTTACGGGTGTTAGTATAGTTTTTCCAGTTTTGTCGGTATAGAATACAACGGGCTGTCCGGCGATTGATGCCGGAAAGGCATAATGTCCGTCGGCGCCACGGGCACCGTCGAGGAGAGGTTCTTTAAACCAGCTGTAGACTCCGTGCCACGACGTAGTGTCGCCGGCAGAAATCTTACGGCTACCTATAAGTTTATGATAGGCCTTCGACCAGGAGTTACCGATGAATACCCAGTCGGAGGCATCGACCATATGACGGTCGCCAAGGCCTGTGGCCGAATCCATCAAGCATGCCTGGTAGCCGGCTGGTGAATGCTCCACAAAGAGACAGAAGTCCGGCGCTGACGCATGGTCGAAACGGTCGACATCGCCAATCGGAGTCCAGCTCCGGTATGCACCGCCGGGAGTGAGCATCTCGGTCTCGCCTATCATCATCGACTGCATGCCGTAATAACGGTCGACCAATACGGGCTGTGGATTGAAGAATGTATGCGAGGCCTGCACGTCGATACTGTTGCCTGATACGGTGTAGATCATCGTCTCAGTACAGAACCGCACCGTATCGGCTGGCATAAACAGAGTATTGACCACCTGGACGGTCAGCACCCCGCAAGCTATGGTGTCGGGCTGGGCAAGGTCTATGGGCTGGCCGTCGGTGTATACCTGCACACTCTCGGTGCGTGCCGAGCGCATCTCCTTTCCGTCGGCATCTTTGTTGGTATGATTGCCTCCGCTCCAGCCGCCTCCGGCAACGCCAAAGGGGCCGATATTATCAGATCCGGTGCGGTTTACAACCGTCGAGTCGATGGCCACCTCGCTGAACGTAAAAAGCTGGTTGGCCATGCAAGGCGCGAAGTCGATGCGTATGTCTCCAGCCAAGGGTGTATGCTCACGGAAGCTCAACTTGCCCTCTCCGCTAATAACAGTTGCTGCCGACAGCCCGAAGGCTGCCGACAACAGGAGGGTGGAAATGAAAATTCGGTTGGTCATTTTTTAGGCAATAGCGCCGGATTGGCCCGGCGGTCGATTATATGGCGGCAGTACCTGTCGGCCAGTGCCTGATTTTCCGGCGATGGATTCTCAACGAAATCGATGAGCAGCTTACTGCCGGTGTAGTGTGCGATGGCACATTTATCCCAGATGCCCCAGCGCTCGAATGCGTCGATATAGGCATCCATGCGGGCGGCGGCAGAATTTTCTTTCTGCGAAAGGGCGGTGGCATCGCACTCAAACTCCATAGCCATGCCGTTGCGCAGCGTCACGTCGCAGGTCTCGTCAAGGCGTTTGTCGGGGAGCTCCGGGGTAAAGAAATGGTTGGGCTGCATATAGGCGATGTCGAACCCGAGTTCGCGCCATTTCTCATAGCCACGACCCTTGAAGTAGGGAATCCACGAGAATTCCAAGCCTTTGCTATGGATGTAAGGTGCTATATGGGCCGGGAAACCGTCGGTGTGGCACATATCCTCATCAAGCCAGTAGATGCCGGTCAACTCAAGGTTTTCATAGTTGCCTGCATTGAAGCGCTCTATGAGCTGATCGATAAACCATTGGCAGGCTGCAACCTGATCGTCGACATTGCTGAAATCGAGCTGACGGCCATCGAGGCTGCCCCAATGCTTGTTATTTTTGATAGGCACGAGCTGGGTGAGGACAATCTTATGCTTGAAGCCGGGGTCTCCAATTTCTTTTTTCTGCGTGGCGATGCACTTGTTGAGGGCGTCAAGGCTCTTGCCTTTCTCGAACAGACGGTTGAGATACCATTCCCAGTCGGCTTTAGTGGCACCTTCATCGTCACCCCAGGGGAAATACTTCACCTTATCGCCATCGGAGGCATCGAGGAAAAGGTATCCGTCGAAGAGCCAGTCCTTGCTGCCGTCGGCGAAGGTATGGGTCACGTAGGGCACGAACTGTTCCTCTGTCCACGGTATGCGGTAAGAGGCACCCTGGTATATAAGCGCGAGGTCGCGGATCTGATTGACGGGATATGCCAGCGAGGCAGCCTTGCGGGCCTGACGCTCGGCCACGATGCGGGCCATGCGGTCGGCGATGACATGATTCATTGAATCGGTGCTGCGCGCGAGGTCAAGGAAGCCCTTGGTGCCGGAGTACCAGGCGATGGCACTCTCGTCGAACACGCCTTTCTTCTCGAAGACGTCGAGGTAGTCGACCAGACGGTCGTAATAACTGTCGGGATCATCATGTTGCAGACGGCTGTTGCCCTGCGTCTCAAATTCCATCTCAAGTGCCATACCGTATTTCTTCGATTCGTCGCAGGCAGCCTCGAGCTGGCTCATGGGTATGTCGCGCTCGAAGAAATAATTAGGCTGCTGGTAAGCTACGTCAAAGCCATACTTGTCGCGCCAGTTGAACCGGAACTCAGCATTATCCTTGTAGTAGGGAATCCAGTATGACCGCATCTTGTTGCGGTAGATCCAATCGTTGATCTCGGGCATGATAGACCCGTTGGTGAAGAGGCTTTCCTCAAGCCAGTAGAGACCGGCCAGATCGATATTCTCGAACTTGGCATCCTCGAAGCTCTTTATTACCTGGCTCACATACCATTTGGCGGCGGTGACACGGTCTTTCTCCTGCGAGAAATCCATAGTCTGACCATTTATCTCGCCGAAGTTCTTACCCTGGGCCTTGATGGGTGCGGGCATACCGAGCACCACCTTATGACGCAGGCGGGGCTCACCCAGCTCTGCCTTGGCAATGGTTATGGCGCTGTCGAGCGAAGCCAGAGCCTTGATCTGACGGCCCATGAGCCAATCCCAGTCAGCTTTCTGGGCATATATCTTTCCGCCGCCGTTATCGAAGCTCTTGCCGGTTGATCCGGATGTAAACTCAAGGTATAGGAAGGCGTCGAAAAACCAGTCTTTGGTGCCGTCGGCATAGGTGTGAACCACATAAGGCATTATTTCGTCGACCGTCCACTCAGGGCGGCGGTCACTTCCGGCGTAGATAAGAGCCATATCGCTGGTTATATCTGTGCCGTAGCGGTTGAGCTCAGTCTGTGCCGGGGCCATGAATGCTGCCATGGCGAGCATGGCGGCCGCAATATATCTGCGCAGTTGTTTCATATCAAGGTATTGATTGTACAAAGATAGTGTTTTATTTCGTTACGTGACCCTTTTTAGTCTGGCGGGCGGCCACAATGCGGGCCATGCGGTCGGCTATGGCATGATTCATAGCATCGGAGCTGCGGGCGAGGTCAAGGAATCCTTTTGTGCCCGAATACCAGGCCACGGCGCTTTGCTCAAAGACACCCTTTTTCTCGAACATGTCGAGATAGTCGACCAGACGGTCGTAATAGCTGTCGGGGTCATCGTGCTGCAGGCGGCTCGTGCCCTGGGTCTCAAATTCCATCTCCAGACCGAGGCCATATTTCTTCGATTCGTCGCACGCGTTTTCGAGGCGGCTCATGGGTATATGACGCTCGAAGAAATAGTTGGGCTGCTGATAAGCTATATCGAAGCGGTAGAGGTCGTGCCAGTTCCACTTGAACTGCTTATTATTTGCGTAATAAGGAATCCAGTATGAGCGGAAGCCCTTGGTGCGGATATAATCGTTGACCTGAGGCACCACCTCTCCGTTGGTATAGAGGCCTTCTTCAACCCAGTAGAAACCCACCAGATCAATATTGGTGAATCCTGCACGGGCAAAGCTGTCGATGGCCTTGTCGACATACCACTTCGAGGCAGCCAGGCGGTCGTCGGTCTTGCCAAAATCGAGACGGCGGCCGTCAACTTCGCCAAATTCGGTGCCTTGGGCCTTGATGGGCGCCGGCATACCCAGAACCACAGTGTGACGCATGCGGGGTTCGCCCAGCTCTGCCTTGGCGATGGTTATGGCGCTGTCGAGCGACGCCAGGGCACTCATGTGCTTGCCAAGCAGCCACTCCCAATCAGCTTTATCGGCATAGAGCGAGCCTACACCATTCTGAAAACCTTTGTCGGTCGATCCGGATGTAAACTCGAGGTAGAGGAAAGAATCGAAAAACCAGTCTTTAGAGCCGTCGGCATAGGTATGCACCACGTAGGGCATGATCTCGTCGACGGTCCAGTCGGGGCGGCGGTCGGCGCCTGAATATATCAGCGCGAGATCGGAGGTCGGGTCGGTTGCGTAGCGGTTAAACTCAGTCTGGGCAGGTGCCACGAAGGCTGCCAGACCGAGTAAAACTGCCGACACAAAATAATTAAGTCGCTTCATGAAAAATAGTAATTGTGTATTCAGTGTAGGAATGTGGCTTATCAGCGCACAGCGAGCTTGATGCTGTGGCCGCAACCATCGGTGACGATGTACAGGCCTGCGGGGCAGCTGAAGCGACCGGCGCCATAGTGCACAGGCTGGCCGGCGGCATTGTAGCACACGGCTTCGGGAGCCTCCTCAGTGATGAAAATCTCACCGGCGCCTGCATATGCGAAGCGGGTAACTTCCTCGGCAACCACGGGCTCTGAAATGCCTGCGAAGGCCTTCTGACGCTTGACCACGAAGTCGGCCAGACGGTCGATTGTAGCCTGGTTTACGGGGTCGAGGCTACCGGCCATATCCACGAGGCCCTTAGAGCCAGAATAATGAGCCACGCCCGATTCATCCCATACGCCGTATTCCTCGAAGGCGTCGATATAGTCGATCAGACGCTGGTGCATGGCAGCTGAGGTCTCATGCATGCCGTTGCTGGTGCCAGATGTTTCGAATTCAAGTTCAAGACCGAGACCGTAGGTTTTGCTGTCGGTGATACAGCCTGTGAGCTGGCTCTTAGCGGGGAGTTTGCCATCGCGCTCGTAGAAGAAATAGTTGGGCTGACGCCATGCGATATTGAAGCCGTATTTCTTCCATTCGTGGGCGTACTCGTTATTGTTGGTCCAGTAAGGAATCCAATAGGTACGGAGACCCTTGGTGTGGATATACGAGTTTATACTTGCCATGATATCCTGAACGGTATACATGGTTTCTTCGGCACAGTAGATACCCACCAGATCGATATTCTCGAAGTTAGCTTCCTCGAAGCGGCGGATTACCTCGTCGACGGCCCATTCGGCAGCCGCGATACGGTGTTCTTTTTTGCTGAAGTCCATGTCGACACCATCAATCTCGCCAAAGTCGAATTTCTCCCAATAACAGTTAGTTGCATTGCCACGGCCATTCTTGCAGGGCATGGGGATGCCGATCATCACCTTGTGGCGCAGGCGGGGCTCACCGATCGACTCACGGTAGGTGTCGATCATCGAGTTGAGCACGGCGAGGTCGTGCGAAGGGGCGAAAAGATGGTCGAAATATTCCTCCCAGTTGGCTTTGGTCGCAGGCAGCTGTCCGGCGCCGGCATTGATGAGCACGCGGGTCTCGCCGCTTGCCTTGTCGGTCCACTGAGTCTCATTGAAGATAAACGAGTCATAGAACCAGTCGCGGTGGCCATCGGCATAGAGGTGGGTAAGATAAGGACGAAGGTTGATTTTATTCCATGTGGCACGCTTCGAGAGGCCGCCCGTATAGATTAGCACGGGGTCACAGACCTCGGTGTCGGTGCCGAATTTATTTACGATAGGAGCTGAGTATGCGGTACCGCCCATGATGAGGGCAGCGAGGAGAGAAGGAATAAGTCGTAACTTCATATTCTGTGTAAGATTGGTGTTGTTTATTTTATGATATTGCGGAGTATTGGCAGAAGGGCATCACAATAAGTGCGGTAGCCTCTGTCGGTGAAGTGAATCGAGTCGGATGAGCCGTCGCCATCGGCGGGGAGCAGCTTGTCGGAGGTGACATAATATATGTCTTTCATACCGGCGGCCTGGAATTTCTCATACATTGCCTTTATGGCTGCATTCTTGGCGTCGATGGTAGCCTTGATCACAGGGTCGAGCTGCGAATGCGTGAAGTACGGATCTTCGATGAAGATAAGGGGCACATCGGGGCGACGGTCGCGGAGTATGCGCACAAACTCCTCAGTTTTCTCATTGATCTCCCATACGAGGGCATTCGGAACAAAATCGAGTACATAAGCCGATGCGTCGACGTCGGCCATCATGCGGGCTACCTCATAGTCGATATGTGCGTTGGCACTGAAGCCGAGGTTGATAGTCTCGCAGTCGAGGTCGCGGCGGAGTATGTTGCTGGCAGCCATACCGGGGCGCGAGGCTGTGGCACCATGGGCGATCGAGCTGCCGTAGATCACCACCGGCTTGCGGTCGGAGCGGGGGAAGTCGACCACCGGGTTCTCAATCACAGCTTCGGGAGCCACACCGATCTTGCAATAGGTGAGGCCGTCGTATAGCGGGAGATGGAGCATGTACTCGCGCATCTCGGGAGCCATATTCTCAATGATGAGCCAATTGGTAGGATTGCCCATCGGGCGTGCAGGGGCAAGGAAACGCCATTCGCCATTTTCATTCAGGTAATAGAGGTCGGCGCCGCGCGAGCCGATGGCAGCCATATTGGTCATCTCATCGCCATAGAGGTTCTTCCAGTCGAGTGCTATGCGAGGCGAGTCGGTGCGGAAACGCACAGCCATACCTGAGGTATGCTGGCCGAGTATATTGAGGGCGTCGCGGGTCTGCGATTTGAGGAAGGCAGGCACTCGCGAGTAAAGAGGCAGCGAATCGGGGTAACAGCGGCCTAACAGGCGGAAATCGGAGGCCTCATGCCATGTCATATCCTGAGTGGGCGACGGCACTATGGGCAGCATGCGCATGGTCTTGGCCACGGGAGCCGGACGGAGAATGTCGGCCACCTTGCGTGTACGTTCTTTCTTTACGGTAAAGGGCACGCTGACGATATAATCGCCTACGTTGCGGCCGAGACGTGCCTGATAAGTACCGGCTGCGGTCACCCACTGTGAGTTGTCCTGATCGAAGGAGGCCAGACGGTCGTCGGGCACGGAGATGCTCACGCGTTCGCTCTGACCGGGTGCCAGCTCGCGGGTCTTGGCGAAGCCGCGCAACTCGGCGGCAGGCTTGGGCAGATTCTTATCTTCAGGCGCGCTGACATAGAGCTGAACCACCTCGCGGCCTGGAACGTCGCCGGTGTTGGTCACAGTGACGCTGATAATGGTGTTGTTGCCTTTGCGGCTTGCTTTGGCATCGGTGTATGTGAAGTCGGTGTAGCTGAGACCATAGCCGAAAGGATAGGCCACATTTCGACCCGTAGTATCGAAGTAACGGTAGCCTACCCAGATGTCCTCTTCATGAAGAGTATAATCGAAGTTCCGGCCCTCTGTCTGACCGCGGGAGGGGTAGTTGGAAGCCGAAGGCATATCGTAGTAACTCAGAGGCCATGTCATAGGGAGACGGCCCGAAGGATTGATGGCTCCGGAGAGTACATCGGCCACAGCGTTTCCGCATTCCTGGCCGGGGAACCATGCAAGCAGTATGGCATCGGGCAAGGCGCTCCATGAAGCTGTCTCCATTGTACCGCATACATTCATCACCACCACCACGGGTTTACCCTTGGCATGGAAAGCCTCGCAAACCTGCTTGATCATGGTCTGCTCTTCGGCGGTGAGGTTGAAGTCGTTGGCAATGGTGCGGTCGGCTGTCTCGCCACTCTTGCGGCCGATAACCACAACGGCGGCATCGTTGGCCACAGCCTGGTTTCTGATAAGCGAAGAGGCCTTTGAAAGATCCATCTCATCGATCACCGGACGGTGATATGAGATTTTCTGCCATGCAGGACAGCCGGGATGGTTGTCGTTGAGGGCTGCCTGATTGGAGTTATAATCGCGGTAGAGCTTGGCAAGGTCGGCGTCAATCTCATAACCGGCATTGGCGAGGCCTCGGTCGATGTCGATCACATAAGCCTTGTTGACGTTCGACGATCCGGTGCCACCTGCCAGGCTCATATAAGCCGATGTGCCGAAAAGGGCGAGCTTAGTGCCCTTCTTGAGAGGGAGAAGATGGTCGTTGTTCTTAAGCAGCACCATGGCTTCGGCTCCGATGCGGCGCGAGAGGGCGGCGCCGGCGCGAAGATCGGGCGACTTCTTTTCCCAGCCGTGGGCCGAGAGTGAGCGGGCGTCGAGACGCAGCACATCGGCCACGCAGGCATCGAGCGCCTCGGTGCTTACCGAGCCGTTTCCAACGGCCTCGATTATCTCCTGCACAATCTCTTCCTCACCCGGCATCATCAGAGCCACACGGGCATTGAGAAGGTCGGCTGTGGGGCGGCGCACCGTCCAGTCGGTGAGCACAAGACCGTCGTAGCCCCACTCGTCGCGGAGAAGGCTCTGCATCAGCTCGGGATTGGTCTGGGTGAACTGGCCGCCGATTTTATTGTAGGAACCCATGACCGTCCAAGGTTTCGCCTCGCGGACACACATCTCGAAGGCGGGAAGGTAGATCTCGCGGAGGGCACGCTGGGTCATGACAGCGTCGTTATATTTTTTACCGGTCTGCTGTGTGTTGGCCACAAAGTGCTTGAGGCTTGTACCCACACCCTCGGCCTGCACGCCCTGGATGAGTTGCGAGGCCATAGCTCCGGTCAGATAAGGGTCTTCGGAATAATATTCAAAGTTGCGTCCGCAAAGCGGGTTGCGCATTATGTTGATGCCCGGCGTAAGGAGGACGTCGATTCCATAGGCTGCCGATTCGCGGCCCATGGTCTCGCCCTGCGCGCGGGCGGCTTCAGTGTCGAAAGTTGCGGCGAGTGCCGTGGTTGAGGGGAAAGCTGTGCACCAGCTGGGGCTTGCGCCACTTGTTGAGTTTGATCAGCTTGTGCTGGTTGAG
>CAJUJB010000003.1 GCA_910586595.1 uncultured Muribaculaceae bacterium
ACCTTTGCGCTAATGCAATCGTAAAGGAGACCCGACAAGAAAATCCGAACGCCCAATATGACGTTTTATTGACGTGGTATGTTGGCGTAAGCCACTTCCTTGAAGGCGTATGAGCGACCGTTGGATAGGGTGAGGGTGCCGTCTGGGGCAAGGTCGGTGATGTGGCCCCAGCGAGACGTCCGGCCAGGACGTCAATCTTAAGTAACCGGGTACGCCGAAGCTTCAGCGAAGGCGTGCCCGGGTTTGGTGTCAGAAATAAAAAGACGTCTGAAAGACGTCGATTGGGCGTACATGGTTGATGGATAGCCGGTTTGCCCAATCTGCGTCCTGTCGGACGCGTGCTCGCTGGCGCCGTTTACCGGGCACACCTCCGCCTGCGGCTACGGTGTACCCGGCTACTGAAGATCGGCGTTCTACCGAACGCCACCTTTGCGCTAATGCAATCGTACAGCAGACCCGACAAGAAAATTCGCGCCCAATATGGCGTTTTATTGACGTGGTGTCGGATCTATCGGATGACGTAAGCCACTTCCTTGAAGGCATATGAGCGACCGTTGGATAGGGTGAGGGTGCCGTCGGGGTCAACGTCGGTGATGTGGGCCGAGAATGAGCCGTTGGCGTCGGTGAATGTGTGCGAGCCGTCGGTCCACATAAGGCGTGAGAAATATTTCGATTTAAGGGCCTGGAGGTCGGGATTTGCCTCGTATGCTGCCCAATACGACAGGATGCGGCTGCCTACGGCCGCGAGGAGTTGGTCGAGGTCGGTGGTGGCCCCTCCGTTGTGGAGGATGATGGATGTGGGGTTGGGTGCGTCGGAGAGGAAGACACGCTGGTTGACATTGATCCCTATTCCAGCTATGGCACGCTCGATCAGGCGTCCTGCAAGCTTGTTCTCGATCAGGATGCCGCATATCTTCTCAAGGCCGACGTAGATGTCGTTGGGCCACTTTACTGTGGTATGCAGTCCGGCGGGGAGTGCCTGGTCGATGGCATCGGCGATGGCGAGCGATACGACCATCGACAGCTCGAACTGGCGGGGAGCCGGCAGGCCTTCCGGCCTCAGCAGGAGCGAGAAGGTGAGATTTTTACCCGGCTCGGCCTCCCAGGAGTTGCCGCGCTGGCCGCGGCCGGCCGTCTGCTCGCGTGTGGCGATAATGGTGCCGTGTGGAGCGTCGGGCCGGGCGGCTAAAATGGCGTTGGTCGAGGTACAGCTGTCGAGGATTTCGATAGCCGGTGTCATTCCGAGATTTCGAGTGTGCGTGAATCGTCGTCGTTGACGCGTATGCGCACCGATACGGTGTCGGATGGGAGAACCGGAGTGATGCGCTCGGGCCACTCGATGAGGCATACGGCGCCGCTGTCGAAGTAGTCTTCGATGCCCAGCTCGAGTGCTTCGTCGAGGTCTTCGATGCGGTAGAAGTCGAAGTGGTAGATGAGCTCGGCGGTTGTGTCGGAGCGGTATTCGTTGATGAGGGCGAATGTGGGCGATGCGGTGTCGTCGGTGTCGACACCGAGTGCGCGGCACAACTCATTGATGAATGTGGTCTTGCCAGCGCCCATGTCGCCGTAGAAGGCAAATACGGTGTTGTCGCCCATGAGGCCTGCAAACTCGTGTGCGGCTGCTGGGAGGGCTTCAAGGTTGGGTATTGTTATAGTCTTCATTTTGGAGTAAGTGTGATGAGGGGCACGAGCATCTCTTCCATGGAGATTCCTCCATGCTGGAAGGTGCCGGTGTAATATTGAACGTAGTAATTATAGTTGTTGGGGTAGGCGAAGAAGTCTTCGCGGGCTGCGAAGATATAGCTCGTCGACACATTGGGCGAGGGCAGACCGAAGCGGGCAGGATTTTTCACCTCGAAAACCTGCTTGGCGTTGTAGGCCAGATTTTTTCCGAGCTTGTAGCGGAGGTTGGTGTTGGTGTTCTTGTCGCCAACGACTTTCACCGGGTTTTCGACCCTGATGGTGCCGTGGTCGGTGGTGAGCACTATGCGGTGGCCTTTCTCGGCTATGCGCCTGAAGATTTCAAGCGCCGATGAGTGGCGGAACCACGACTCGGTAAGCGAGCGGTAGGCGGCGTTGGTGGAGGCGAGCTCGCGGATCATCTTCGACTCTGTGCGCGCATGCGAGAGCATGTCGATGAAGTTGAAGATAATTACGTTGAGGTCGTTTTTCTCCAGCTGGTTGAATTCGCGCAGCAGGCGTTCGCCGGCGGCGTTGTCGTTGATCTTGTTGTATGAGAACCGGCACTGGCGGCGATACCGCTCGAACTGGGTGGCAATCAGCGGCGACTCGTTGATGTTCTTCCCTTCCTCGGAGTCTTCGTCAACCCACAGCTCCGGAAACATCTTTTCGATCTGTGCAGGCATGAGCCCCGAGAAAATGGCATTGCGGGCATACTGCGTGGCTGTGGGGAGGATGGTGGTGTAGAGGCTCTCGTCGAAGTTGAAGTAGTCGGCCAAGAGGGGCTTCACCGTGCGCCATTGGTCGAGGCGGAAGTTATCGATGAGGATAAAGAATACCTTTTCGCCGGCGTCTAGCAGAGGGAATACCTTGCGTGGAAATATGCGCGGGCTCATCAGTGGCCGGTCGGCGCAGTCTTCGTCGAGCCAGTCTTCGTAGCGGCGGCGCACCCACTTGTAGAACTCCGAGTTGGCTTCTTTCATCTGGGTTGCCAGCAGTTCGCCCATATTTGTGTCGGCCTGGGCCAGCTCCATCTCGCGGAATACAAGACGCCCGTAGAGGTCGTACCATGCCTCTATGCTGTCGGCCGAATTGATGAGTGATCCCAGCTGGCCGAATTCCTGCCGGTAGTCGCCCGACACTTTTTCGGATACGAGACGGTCGGAGTGCAGGTGTTTCTTGATTGCGATGAGTATCTGGTTGGGGTTGACGGGCTTGATGAGATAGTCGGCGATTTTGCTGCCTACGGCCTGGTCCATGATGTTCTCCTCCTCGCTCTTGGTGATCATGATCACAGGAGTCTGCGGCTGTTGCTGCTTGATGAGGGCGAGTGTCTCAAGGCCGGTGAGGCCGGGCATGTTCTCGTCGAGTATTATGAGGTCGAAGGGGCTCGACATGGCCATGTCGAGGGCGTCGCGGCCGTTGTTGGCCGTCACAACCTCATAGCCTTTGTTCTTGAGGAAAAGGAGGTGGGGCTTGAGGAGATCTATCTCGTCGTCGGCCCACAAAATTCGCTGCTGGGTACTCATGTTGCAAATTTACGGCAAAAAGAGCCGTGAGCCTAATTTTAGGCCAATAATTTTATTCAATAAAGGTGAAAAAGATTGACGGCTCACCCTTGTGACCCATGGCGCCCCGATGCGGTTGAAAATGAAAACGGGGCTGTCTCACGACGCCCCGCATCTAATACACAATTATCTATAAAACAACTATTTAATGTCCATGATGTCTCAAAATTAAAAACACCATCCCTCGCCATAAGGCGATGAGGTGGTGACACAAAGTATATGTTGCCGTTGATGGAGAGTCCGGGCGCAGTGGCCTGGAGGCGATACTTAACTTTGGTCACGTTTGGTACCGCAAAATTACAAAACCTCTCTGAGCTGACAAAATCACATTTAGTTAAAATGAATTAAATTCAGAAAATTTATGTAAAACAATTGTCTCCTCTCAGTCATCACCCCGCCTAAGCTTGTTTATATATCAATATATCATCACGCGGCATCCTATGGAAACACCTCTTGACCATCACGTATCACCGGCCACACACACTGTGGCCAACTGGCTTCTCGGGTTTATCGATAATGTGCTCAGCCACCTCGGTCTCGACCGCTATAGCAAGCTTGAAGACATTGTGTATCTCGTAATTGTGATTGCGGGAGCCTTCTTTATCGGCTACCTGCTCAAGAAAATCATATATTTCTGCCTGTCGAAGCTTGTCAAGATGCGTCATGGCGATATAGGCGAAGAGCTGCTCGACTGGAAGACGCTTCAGAAATGCTGTCTCATTGTACCACCCATAGTGGTGATGGCCATGGCGCCGTTTGCCTTCGAGGCCAGCCACCGTACGCTTGTCATCATCGAGCGCATAGCTGGAGTCTATGCGCTGATAACCCTCGGCATAGGCCTGGCGGCGGTTTTCGATTTTATTTTCAACCACTATAACATACACGATAATCGCAAGCGCCTTCCCGTGAAGGGAATAGTGAATGTGGCCAAGGGCGTGATGTGGATCGTTATAGTCATAATTGCCGTGTCGGTCGCCGTCGACCGGTCGCCCGCTATGCTGCTTACGGGCCTCGGAGCTTTTGCGGCGGCGCTAATGCTGATTTTCAAAGACAGTATATTAGGCTTTGTGGCCGGCATACAGATGTCGCAGAACGACATGCTGCATGTAGGCGACTGGATTGTTGTGCCAGGAACCCCGGCCAACGGAAACGTACTCGACATGACCCTCACCGCTGTCAAAGTCCAGAACTGGGATAATACTATCGTCACCGTTCCACCATATACGCTTGTGTCGACCTCCTTCCAGAATTACCGGGGTATGTATCAGGCCGGTTGCCGTCGCATAGTAAAGACCCTGACCATGGATCTCACCACGGTCTATGCCGTCGATGATGCCCAGGTCGATGCCATTGTGCAGCGTTACCCGGTGCTGAAATCTTTTGTCGATGGCCTGCGAGCCTCCAAGCATACCGAGCAAGACGACGGAGGCCTTACGCCAATCAATGGCACAATCGACACCAATCTCGGTCTATTCCGTGCCTATGCCTGCCTCTATATCTTTAATAATCCTATGATCAATAACACCCAGCAGATCATAGTGCGCCTTATGGATGCCACCCCCTACGGCCTGCCTATGGAGATATACTGCTTTACAGCCACCACCGACTGGGATAAGTACGAGGCCATACAGAGCGCTATACTTGAGCACCTTGCCACGGCCTGCGTCGACTTCGGGCTCGCAATCTACTCAAGTTCTACCCTCACCGTGAGCCAGGAGAATAACACCGGAGCCGTGCCATACGATGCCGGGTCGGCTGCTTTGCCGGAGATTCACAATACCACGCCTCCTGCCTCACCCTCTAAGCCGTCGGCTTAATATATGCTCACACAGGCCTCCCCAATCGGCTTGCCTTGGCAAGCCTCTATTTACTTTGCTCGATTGTGACGGTGGGGTAATAATATCCACTACTGATATTTAGGGCTACTCTCCGGCGTTTGCCTGTGTGATTTGGCTCGGCATGTACATTCAGAACTGTTCCGCAGAATTGACCTGTAATTTCTATCCATTCGCCCGCCAAGACCATGCTGGAATCTGATTCCGAAAAGGAAAAGTCGCTCGGTATATCTCTCTCTTCAAAAGAAAGATACAATGCACTCTCAGTGCCGGTGATTTGTTTATCGCCACCACTGGCTGGGAAATATAGTTTGGATGGATAACCAGCATTCCCCGGCGATGTACAACTTCCAATCGGCAAGAAACAAATACTAATGGCGGTTAGCCAGTTGAGAGGTGTCATACTTCAGAAATGGGATAGAGGCGTTATTATTTACTTTGCTCGATTTTGACGGTGGGGAAAACAAGGCCCCCACTAATTTCTAATGTGATGCTTCGAGGTTTGCCCGTCAGGTTAGGTTCTACGTGTATATTGAGCATATTTCCATCTACCTTACCGGTAACTTCTATCCATTCCGCAGATAACATCATGCTGGAGTCTGAGTCCGAATATGAAAAGTCGCTCGGTATATCTTTCTCTTCAAAAGAGAGCCTATAAAACCTGCCAGTGCCATTTATTTGCTTCTCATCACCGCTTGCGGGAAAGCTTACCTTTGAAGGAAAATCGGCATTTCCTGTAGGCATACAACTGCCAATCGGCAAGAAACAGATACTAATGGCGGTTAGCCAGTTGATAGGTGTCATAGTTCAGAAATGGGATAGGAGGATTGGGTTGAAAGTTAGAAAGGCAAGAATATGCTGAGGCTCTTCGATATTTTATTTAAAAAAGAGGCGATCAGCTTCAGTGCAAAATTACATAAATACGGTAAAATATACCTCTATTTTAAGGTGATTTTATATGTTAAATTTCGAGATAGCCAATGAATGTTTGATTTTGGTCGGTGAGGCAGGTGATTGTGTAACATCCGGGTTCTGTGCCTATTTCCATATAAGGATAATCGGGCGTGATTGTCTCGACATAGGTGTCGCCGGTCTCGTCATTTTCTACAGTTACTAACATGTAGAGGTCTTCGACCGTGAAGGTGAGGACACCATCTTGATAATAACAAGTGCGTTCTACCATTGATGGTGCACGATGATACTTCCCGGTTTTTTTTCTTTTCAAGTTTAATCGGGGTGACAATTGGTTTAGGCAGGCTATCCTCGGCCATAGCTCCGAGAATACCGAATGGAATCAGGAGCAGAATTAGTAAGAATTTTTTCATGTTGGATTGTAAATGATTTCGGTGGCAAAGTTACAATCCAACGATAATTTTTATCGAATTTTAAGCCAAAAACAATCTTACACACTTCTTGTGTAACATATTGTTGGCCATGGTTTTATGGTCTGAGGGATGGCTGAAAATCTGTCACGGTCAAAAAAAGATGGAATAAAGAGGTCGAAATTGCCATTAATTAGTGGTGGTTGCTGAGAAATTTATCGCTATGCTGAATTTACAAGCGTTCGAGAAATTCATTTTTTCTTGTAGCTGAAGAAGACATGATTTTGGCCTTCAACCGTGATTTGCGGGTGTAGATAAGTTCGATTTTTTCTCCGAGGAATAAAGAAATTGCCGCTGGAGAAAAACCGAGTACCCGGTAAAGAAATAGCTTAATTTCTCCTTCTTTTAAGTCGGGTATCTGGCATTCCAGATCTGTGATTAATTGATGCGTGAACTTGTTGGCGAAAGTCCGGAGCTCTGAAAGAGTGGACGCGTCGTTGCCCAAATTAGTAATCATTGTGCTTAGTTGCTCGGCAACTTTCCGCTGCATTGACTTGTGACCCTGATATTGGTAATAATCTTTGCATAATCTGTCAATCTGTGAGAATCGCATTTCGAATAAATCTCTGACATCAGCCTGCATGACACTATTCGATGCAGTAATTGTGTTGAGAGATGTGCTTAATTCCTGCGCGCGGATAATCCACTCTCGTTCTCTATCGTGTGAGTGGTTTATCACCATTCTTATTATTACTATGGCTGATACAATTATTATGAGACAAATTATGCATATAAGATACTTGATTGTATGGGCTGCGGTAAGGCTTATCTGTAATTCTTCGTTTTCAGTATCGGCAGCCTTTTTAATCGACTGCGCAACACTCTGTCGTTTCCATAGTAGATAAGCTTCTTCGTATAGTTTAAAATCAGTCAGCAAGGTATTATACGCCTTCTCGTAATTGCCATTTGCGGCATATACCCATCCTGGGATGAAATCGATATCCGGATATGCGCCTTTAAGTTCTGCCTGTAATAAGGATGCGGCAATTGTATCACCCACAGAATAATAACACGCAAGCAGGTTTTCAAAAACGTTCTCCTCCAATTCTATTCCATAGGCTTCTAAAAGTTTTTGATATATTTCGATGGCTTCTGTATGCCGTTGTAGCCCCACTAAACTATGGCCCTCAACTTCGAGCGCTATAGAATATGTAGGAACGGAAGGGTCGAGCAAGGGAATAGCTTCCTCACATAGTTCTATACATTTAAGGTAATTTTGTGAGTTGTTGTGTGCTTGGGCAAGAAATACAGTCGCATCAATAATATGTATGGAGTCTCCATATGCTTCGAATGCCTCTCTCGATTTTTCAGCGTAAGCAATCTGCTCTACTCCGCTATATACCATAGAATATAAAGTGGCTATATTCCGATAAATCATTCCGAGATAGAAGTTGTCGTGTAGGGCGAGGGCTATTTTCTCGGCTTTGAGAAGGCTGATGATGGCGCCGGATGTATTGTCGGCATTTTCAAGTATAATTCCGCGCAGGAAATGGCACTCCATCAACCGGTGCTCATTTTCGGCTGAAGGATGGGCAGTATAATAGTTAAGGGCTACCATCAGCGTCGAGTCCGAGTCGTCGTCGAAATAAGCCTTATAGCGGGCCTTGGCCGTAAGGAAGGCGTGCAAAGCGCGTAGGCTTTCGCGGCGCGGAGGTTCGATGGAGGTGAGCAGAGTCAAAGAGGAGTCGGGCAGGCTATCGAGTAGAGCTTCGGCACGCTCAAGTGTCTGTATGTCTTGGCGCGGAGCACATGCCGTAGCCGCAAAGATGCATAGAATCAGCACTATAAGGATGCGGCGAGCCGCTGCGGGATGGTATGTAGATGAGGATTGTGACTCAAACATAGGGGTCTGTCGGGAATTTGGAAGGCAAAAATAAGCAAAAATCGCGATTCTCTCAAATGCGCGCTAAGCCAGCGTAAAAAATCAATGTCTTTGCCGGAGCATGACATTTCTCTCTGATTATTTTCGTAATTTTGCGGTATGTACCGCTCGATACGCATTGTCCGCATAGTCATTTCGCTGATAGCCATGGGGGTGCCCACCTGGGCTCTTGTGGCTGGCTACGACAGCGTGTTTGTGCGCATGCAGATTCTCACAGCCCTACTCTCGGGTGTGGCTGTCTGCCTTATCTTCTGGGCGGTGGTCACACTTGTCTACGGGCGTATATATTGCTCTACGGTGTGCCCCATGGGTACGCTTATGGATTGCGTCAGCGCCGCAGGCCGCTATGCCCGCCGCCAACGCAGTGCCTACCGTTACAGGCGTGAAGCCAGGCGCACGCGTGCAGTATTTCTCATGCTGTTTTTCGTGTCGCTGCTCGTCGGGGGCACCATCATCCCTACCTTGCTTGACCCTTACAGTGCCTATGCCCGTATGGTAGAGGAGCTGCTGGCGCGTCCGCTCGGGCATGCCGAGACCCCGGTCAGGTTTGCCGTCGCCAGTATGGCCGTAGCCTGCGCCACTGCGCTGGTCGTGCTTGCATTTGCGTGGCGTCAGGGGCGCTTGTTGTGCAACTCGCTGTGCCCCATCGGCACCTTGCTGGGCTTCGGGGCCCGCAGGTCGTATTTCCATATCGAGATCGACCCCGACCGCTGCATCAACTGTGGCGAGTGCGAGCGCGTCTGCAAGGCCTCTTGCATAAAGCTGCCCGAGAAGACGGTAGATACCTCGCGCTGTGTGGTGTGCTTCAACTGCACGGCCGTCTGCCCTGATGGAGCCATTGCCTACAAGTCGGGGCGTTACCGTCTTGATATGCCCATGATGCAGGCGCTCGATGGTGGTGGCTCAAGTTCACAATCATGTAAAAATTTAAATGAATGAAACAATATCTCGACCTGCTTGAGCATATCCTGGAGCACGGAGTGGAGAAACACGACCGTACCGGAACGGGTACACGCTCAGTATTCGGCTATCAGATGCGCTTCGACCTCTCGGAAGGCTTCCCCTTGCTCACAACCAAGAAACTCCATCTTAAGTCAATCATACATGAGTTGCTGTGGTTTCTGCGTGGCGATACAAACGTTCGGTACCTGCAGGAGAATGGCGTGCGCATATGGAATGAATGGGCCGACGCCGACGGTGACCTCGGGCATATCTATGGCTACCAGTGGCGTTCCTGGCCCGACTATAAAGGAGGCTCCATCGACCAGATTGCCGAAGCGCAACATACTATACGCACCAATCCCGATTCGCGCCGCATAATGGTGAGCGCCTGGAATGTGGCCGATATTCCAAATATGAATCTGCCCCCGTGCCACGCCCTCTTCCAGTTCTATGTCGCCGACGGCAAGCTGTCGCTCCAGCTCTACCAGCGTAGTGCCGACTGTTTCCTCGGGGTGCCCTTCAATATAGCGTCGTACGCGTTGCTGCTGCAGATGATGGCCCAGGCCACAGGTCTGCGCCCCGGAGAGTTTGTGCATACTCTTGGCGACGCCCACCTTTACCTCAACCATCTCGACCAGGCCCGTCTCCAGCTCACCCGTGAGCCGCGCCAGTTGCCGCGTATGGTCATTAATCCGGAGGTCAAGGATATTTTCGGTTTCTCCTACGACGACTTCTCGCTCGAAGGCTACGATCCGCATCCTCATATAAAAGCCGAAGTCTCGGTATAGACCGCTTATGAATCTCATAGTTGCAATCGACCGTAAAGGCGCCATAGGCAAAGGTGGCGACCTTCTGTTCCATATCAGCGCCGACCTGCGTCGCTTCAAGGCGTTGACGATGGGCAACACCATTGTCATGGGGCGCCGCACCTTCGAGTCGCTGCCCAAGGGCGCTCTGCCCGGCAGGCAGAATATAGTTGTCACCCGTCAGCCCGACTATGCGGCTCCTGGTGTCGACGTGGCCCATAGCCTCGAAGAGGCTGTGAAGCTCGCGCGCACGCCTATATATATTATAGGTGGGGCCGAAATCTATCGCCAGGCTCTGCCGATGGCCGATACGCTGCATCTCACAGTGATTGATGCCGAAGATAAGGAGGCTGATACTTTTTTTCCTCAGATACCACTCGACGATTACAATGTAATGGCTGTGGAGCCCGCCGACACCGTGCCGCCGTGCCGGTTTATAACCCTCAGAAGGAAGTGTGAATTAGGGTAGCATATCAGCTTCAAAGATGTTACAAATAGGTGACAATACACTGTGTGTAACAATCTTGTAACAAATTTATAAATTCATAACGCGTAGATAATCAGCTATCTACGCGTTAATTTTTGCCCTAATTTTCCAATTAACATATTTTTACATTAAAATTCTTGCATCGGGTGAATTTTGCGTAATTTTGAAGCGTAAAACAAAAACAACAACAAAATAAACCTCAAAAATTAGCACTATGGCAAGCGTAAAATTTCAACAGAACCTGATGAACCTCCAGAGCAATCTGCTTAACTTCGCGTACATGCTCACTTCTAACCGCGATGACGCATACGACCTCCTTCAGGACACAACCCTCAAGGCTCTCGACAACGAAGAGAAATACGCAGAGGGAACAAATTTCAAAGGATGGGTGTTCACCATCATGCGGAATATTTTCATCAACAACTACCGCCGCGGAGTACGCTCAGCAACAGTGGTAGACACAACCGATAACCTCTATCACCTCAACCTCAGCCAGGATTCGGGCATCGAGTCACCCGAGGAGAGCTACAGCGCAGCTGAAATTACAGCAGCTATAAACGAATTTTCCGACGAATACCGCATCCCCTTCTCAATGCACATCGCCGGTTACAAATACAACGAGATCGCCGACCACGTCGGTCTCCCCCTCGGAACTGTGAAGAGCCGCATCTTCACTGCCCGCAAGAAACTCCAGGAGCGCTTCAGCGACTACCGTTGATTGTTTTACGCAAGCCATACTGCCGCGCCTCCCTCATAACCAACGAATTCAGTTTTATATCATACTTATAAAGACCTCTTACCAAGTACAATTTCAAAGGAACCTAAGACTGATTCAAGTTATTTCTTAAATGTTAGCGCCACAGCGGCCCGGCAATCGATTGCCGGGCCGCTGTGGCGCTAAGCACATGTGTGTGCGGTTTATTTCTTCACGAAAATGGTGTCGACCGTCAGGGTCACATCATAGGGCGTGGCCTGCTGTACGCGCTGGGGCACTGTTGACCGCACATAGTAGAAGTTGAATTGCGGATCCCACGACTTTACGCTGGCCTGGCGCGTCTCGCCTGCAGGAATGTCGATGGCGATGTTGTGAGAGGCGCTGTGGAGCATGCGCTGTTGGGAGTCGAAGTATTTTATCGTGAATGCCAGCCCGGCGATGTCGCGGCCTGAGTTGTTGGTCGCGAAAAAAGTCTCGCGGCGTGAGCGTAGAGGTTTGTCATAGCCGTTGATGTCGACCTGATGCGGCTCTGGTGCGGCAAGGGTGTCGAGAGAGGAGGCGACAGTCTCCGCAGCCGTGGCTGTGGTGGCCGGTGCGGGCTTGAGGCCTTTGCGGGTGGTGCGCTGCGCCATGGCTGCTGAGGCAAGCACGATGGCAATGGCGGCGAGGACAGAGGTTTTTTTCATAGAGTGACAGGATATTTGATTGAGGGTGGCGCGATTCGCGTGGCGCCGTCAATGCCTGACGGACGGGTGTCGACTTCGCTGACCGATATGCGGAAGAGATACGGCAGCCATCGGAGGAGATTCACCGTTTTGCCCTTGCGGTAGCTGCGCATGGTGAGCGACGAGCCTTCGGGCGATATTTCAAAGATGAAATTACGGGTTTTGGGCCGACCGCTGCCCCGTAGCGCCCCCGTCGGGTTAAGACGCAGCGCCACGTCGTAGGTTCCGGGCTTCCCGGTGGCCGTCATGGAGCCGAAGAGGGTGCCTGCAGCTATCGAGAGGTCGGGCGAGTCAAGCAGCAGCAGGGTATAGCTGCCGTTGGTGCCCGGCGTAGGCTTGATTTCGAATATGGCTCCGTCGGCGCCGAAACGCCATATGCCTGCGGGCGACGATGCATCGGCCGAGAGGGTATATCCTTCCTGCAGGTTGATAAGCTGCGGAGGCCCGGCGAGGCAGAGCAGGGCTGTAAGCCCCGCAGCCGTTAGCGCCGCAAGCCTCCGCGTCAGAATCATATGCTGCTGAATTTATAGCTGAATCCGATCGAGAGAATCTCCTTGACCTGAAGTTTCTTCCAGCTCGGATCGTCGCACGCCGGCGTGGCCGTGTCATAGCGTGCGTGAGCGTAGATCTGCGTGGTGAGGAACCGGTTGATCTCGAAGGCCAGTGTATTCTCCCAGTCCATCTGGGCCGAGTTATAGTCGGTGAAGGCGAACAGACGCGATGTGAACGCGATGTTGTAGCATATCTTCCAGTATAATTTCAACTCCGCGCTCGAACCGAAGTTATTCACCACCTTGCGGCCCTCTTCAATGCCATATAGTGCGGCGTCGATCCGGTCGTTGATGCAAGTCTTCATGTTGTACGACAGAGGGGCGATCGAAGCATCGAAGGTGAAGCTCTTCTTGGCGTTGGCGTAGTTGTAGGTCATACCGACACCGAGAGTGAGTTCCGCAGGTGAGAGGAATGCCGATCTGAGTGTTGTGGAGTTGCTGTTGTAGGAGTTGAGCAGCTGGGTCTTGAACTGACCGGTGAACGAGTAATACCATCGTTTGGCTGCCTTGATACCGAATGTGGTGTTGACCTGGAAGAGGTCGTCGGAGATACTGTAATTATGTATCGTGTCATCCGGAGCGCTGTTCATGCCGAGCTTGTACTGTGCCGTGGTTTCGAAGAGGAGATTGGGGTGGAACTCCTGGTTGAGTTTCACGTTATAGAAAATATTGGCCAGCATGTTGAGGTTATTGTTGCCACCCTGGTACCAGTTGGGCGACACATAGGCCTGTGAGAACTGCAGCGATGCGTTGAACGTCCTGATCCAATGACGGCGCTTGACCGGGGCGGCCGCGATGGTCGGAGCTGCCGGAACATCGATCGGAGTCTCGCGGATCTCGATGGTATGGTCTTCGGGGTTCACCACGGCGTGGAATGCCTTGGGCGCCTCGGGCAGCATGGTGATGTTGTAACGCACATAGCGGGGATTCTCGAAGAAGAGCGACCGCTGCATGTTCTTCATCTTGCGGGCGAGGCTGTTCTGCTCCTCAAGCCAGCGCATCTCAGGCTTGCCTGAATAGTCGCGGGTGAAGGGCGACACCGTGTCGGGGAACTCGTAGGTGTCATATACTGCCGGGGCGAAGAATACGTCGGGCAGAGGCGACATCACCATTACAGTGTCGTATACTATAGAGTCAGCTTCGGTATATATACCCGTGAATGGCTCCGGCACTGTGTCGGCCGGAATTTCGCTTACTTCGGCGCCAACCCTGGCATTGTTGAAATACATTGCCTGGGCGGAGGCAGCCAGCGATATGAGCGAGCTGACTATGGCGAATGAG
Organism: uncultured Muribaculaceae bacterium; assembly: GCA_910586595.1. Lineage (GTDB taxonomy): Bacteria > Bacteroidota > Bacteroidia > Bacteroidales > Muribaculaceae > CAG-873. The sequence continues at coordinate 13,855 of CAJUJB010000003.1, forward strand.
AGGGTCTTCAGTAAATGATGGCTCATAGCAAAATTAAAGAGGTGGTCTATGCTTTGTAAGCAATATAGAGGGTGCAGGCTCCGAAGGTGAAGCTGCGGTATGATGCACGGCAGAAGCCGGCTTCTTCCATCAGGCGTGTCATATCGGCGCGCTGCGGGGCGGCCGCTATACTCTCGGGAAGATAGGAGTAGGCCCGGGCGTCGTGCGACATCAGGCGCCCAGCGGCAGGAATCAGTGTGCGCGTGTAGAGCCGGTATAGAGCCAGCGGCACTGCGGCTGAGGGTGTTGAAAGCTCAAGTACGCAGAGTTTGCCTCCGGGGCGCAATATGCGCAGCATCTCGCGGTAGCCCGCGGCTATATCGGCGAAGTTACGCACTCCGTAAGCTATGGTCACGAGGTCGGCCGAGTCTGCGGGCAGCCCTGTGGCGAGGCAGTCGCCCTGGACGAACGATATATGCCGGGCCGCGGCCATGCCGGCAGCTTTGGCGCGTGCTTTATCGAGCATGCCTTCCGAGAGGTCGAGTCCTGTGATGGTGGCCTGTGGGAAGCGGCGCGCCAGTGCGAAGGCAACGTCGCCTGTGCCCGTGGCGAGGTCAATGATGCACGAGGGGGTGTTCTCGGCAGCCTCGCGCATGAGGCCGCGCAGCCACAGCCGGTCGAGGCCGGCTGTCATTGCGCGGTTCATGAAGTCGTAGGCCGGAGCTATGGCGTCGAACATCGAGCGCACCTGCTCATCCTTGGCCCGCGAGTCATCGCGGTAAGGGTTGATCTTTTCTACCTCAGGCATCAGAGCGAGAGGTTGGCCATGAAGTCGAGTACGCCTGTCTCAATGCGACGTGCGGCGTCGGTCTCGGGTGCGGGCTCGAATTTGCGGCCGGTCACATGCTCGTAGAGTTCGATATAGCGGTCGGAAATAGCCTTGCATACCTCTGGTGTCATCTCGGGCACAGTTTCGCCGGGGCGACCCATGAAGCCGTTTTCCATCAGCCACTGACGGACAAATTCCTTGGAGAGCTGGCGCTGGGGCTTTCCTGCCTCGAAGAGCTCGTTATATGTGTCGGCATAGAAGTAACGCGATGAGTCGGGGGTGTGAACTTCGTCGATGAGCATGACTTTGCCGTCGTGTTTGCCGAATTCATACTTGGTGTCGACCAGAATCAGGCCTTTTTCAGCAGCCATGCGGGTGCCGATTTCGAAGAGCTTGCGGGTATACTGCTCCATCACTTCGTAGTCGGCTGCGTCTACGATGCCCTGGGCGATAATCTCTTCGCGGGAGATGTTCTCGTCATGACCGGCATCGGCCTTGGTGGTGGGGGTGATGATGGGCTCGGGGAGACGCTGGTTCTCGCGGAGGCCTTCAGGGAGTTTGACACCGCAGATTTCGCGTGCGCCAGCTGCGTATTCGCGCCATGCGCTGCCTGCCAGGTAGCCGCGGATAATCATCTCTACGCGGAAACCTTCGCAACGTACGCCAGCGGTGGCCATGGGGTCGACTTCGGCCAGCTTCCAGTTGGGAACTTCCGCGCGGGTGGCGTCGAGGAAGTAGTTGGCAATCTGGTTCAGAACCTGACCTTTGTAGGGAATGCCTTTAGGAAGAACTACGTCGAATGCCGAGATGCGGTCGGTGGCAACCATTACCAGGATGTCGCCTTCAATCGAGTAAACGTCGCGTACTTTACCGTGATATACCGGTGCGTCCTGATGCGGAAAATGGAAATCGGTGCTTGTTAGTGTCATTGCCTGTGATATGGTATGGTTTGTGAAATTGTACTTCAATCTTCATTGAGCTTTGCCTCTGCGGCCTCCAGCGCTTCGCGTGCGGCGGCAGCGGCGCGTGCGGCCGCGGCTTCTTCCTCATCGTGTTTCTCGTAGGCCTCGACTATGCGCTGCACAAGATGATGGCGCACGATGTCTTTCTTGCCGAATTCGACGCGACCTACTCCCGGCACACCGTCGAGAACCTTCAGCGCCTGCACAAGGCCCGACTGGGTTTTGTGCGGAAGGTCGATCTGTGTCACGTCGCCGGTGATGATCATCTTGGCGTTCATGCCAAGGCGCGTGAGAAACATCTTGATCTGGTGTGTGGTGGTGTTCTGTGCCTCGTCGAGCACTATGATGGCGTCGTTGAGCGTGCGGCCGCGCATGAAGGCGAGCGGGGCGATCTGGATCACCTTCGTCTCCATGTATTCCTTGAGCTTGACTGCCGGAATCATGTCTTCGAGGGCGTCGTAGAGAGGCTGGAGATATGGGTCAATCTTGTCTTTCATATCGCCCGGAAGGAAGCCGAGTTTCTCGCCGGCCTCTACTGCGGGGCGTGAGAGGATAATCTTGCGAGCCTCGCGGTTTTTCAGCGCGCGCACTGCAAGGGCGATGGCGATGTATGTCTTGCCTGTTCCGGCAGGGCCGAGCGCGAAGGTAAGGTCATTTTCGCCTACGGTCTCCACCAGCTTCTGCTGGGTGGGCGTGCGCCCCTGGATGGGCTTGCCGTTGATGCCGTAGATGATCACGCCGTCGCGTTTCTGTACCTTGGGGCCTTCGCCTTTGACGATGTCGAGAATCACATCTTCGGTGAGGCTGTTATATCGCTCTGCATAGGCGCTAAGCTCCTTGATTTTGGCCTCGAAGTCGGAGGTCTCGCGGTCTTCACCGATGACACGTATCACCGAACCCCGCGCCGAAATGCGGAGCTTGGGATATAAATTTTTGATAAGCTGCATGTTGGCGTTGTTGACGCCGTAAAAACAAATGGGATCGACGTTGTCGATGATTACGATGCGTTCTATCATAAATTTGTGGCGAAACGTGTAAGGATGCCGCAGGTGCAAAGTTACGAAAAATATCTCGGCCCGGCGGCGTCGTGGTTAAACATTTTTCAACACCTCACCTTTTGCTATATACCAATAGTGAAAAGTAGATGTTATATTATGTTAACGCACATGTAGCTCAATCGGTTCATTTTCTCATCCTGCGGTCAGACCACCGTCGACAGGATAAAGGCCGCCCGTGCAGAATGAGGCGCTGTCTGACGCGAGAAAATACACCATCTCGGCAACTTCTGAGGGCTCGCCTGCGCGGCCGCGTGGGAAGAGGGCGTTTTCTTCGGCCCATAGTTCCTGAGCCGATGGACCTCCGGCAGCCGCAACCTTGTCGAAAAGTGTGTCGACCAGAGGTGTGCGGATTGTCGACGGGCATACGGCATTGACGCGTATGTTGTGGGGCGCAAGCTCAAGCGCGAGTGTGCGCGTCATCTGGCCAAGAGCCCCTTTGGTAAGGCCGTAGGCGAAATTGCCGGGCTTGCCGATGAAGACCTGGTCGGATGCGTTGATGACCACGGCTCCGCCTCCGGATTCTATTATGGCCGGAGCGGCTGCGCGGAGGGTGTTGACAGTTCCGTAGATATTGGTTTTTACCACCAGATCGAATTCTTCGTCGCTGATGTCGAGCAGTCGGTTGCGCCGGTGTATTCCTGCATTGGCAAATACAGCGTCCAGGGCGCCGAATGTGGCTGTGACTTCATTCACAACCTCGCGCATCCGGGCGATGTCGCGGGTATCAGCCTTGACAAATATGGCGTTTGATCCTATAGCGCTTGCTAAGGCCTGGCCGGATGTCTCATTTATATCAGCGATGGCTACCTGCCACCCGCATGAAGCGAATTTGCGTGCTGCGGCTTCCCCTATGCCCGTGGCGCCGCCGGTGATGAGTATTGTCTTGGGTCGTGTGGGAGTTTTCATGGGGCAAAAGTACTGAAAAATCTCCAGATTTAGTAAATGTTAAAATGGGGGAGAATCTCAACCCGGAGGTGTCCGGGGCGTTATTACTCGTAGAAATAACAAACGTATAACAAAAGCCCAAAGATAAAATGGAATTTCTAAGTAATGACAAACTCGTGATCGTGGGTGCCGCAGGTATGATCGGCTCAAATATGGCGCAGACTGCCCTTATGATGCGCCTTACCCCGAATATCTGTATCTATGATCCGTATGGCCCCGCTCTTGAAGGCGTTGCCGAGGAGCTGTATGCATGTGCGTTCGAGGGTGCAAACCTCACCTACACGTCCGATGTCAAGGAAGCCTTCACAGGCGCCGGATATATTGTCTCGTCGGGTGGCGCGGCCCGTAAGGCAGGCATGACCCGTGAGGATCTTCTTAAGGGTAATGCTCAGATCGCCGAGCAGCTCGGTAAGGATATACGTACCTATTGCCCTGAGGTAAAGCATGTGGTGGTGATTTTCAATCCAGCCGATATTACCGGCCTTATCACCTTGCTGTATTCAGGTCTGAAACCGTCGCAGGTCTCTACGCTTGCCGCACTCGATAGTACTCGCCTCCAGCATGAGCTTGTGAAATACTTTAAAGTTCCGGCCGAGAAGATTGTGAACTGCCGTACTTACGGCGGTCACGGCGAGCAGATGGCCGTCTTTGCGTCGACAACCACTGTCGATGGCCGTAGCCTTCTTGAACTGATTGGCACCGAAGCGCTGCCGCGCGAAGAATGGGATGCCATGAAGCAGCGTGTGATCCAGGGTGGCAAGCACATCATTGATCTGCGAGGCCGTTCTTCATTCCAGAGCCCTGCATACCTCTCTATCGAGATGATTGCCGCAGCAATGGGTGGCAAGCCTTTCCGCTGGCCGGTGGGCACATATGTCGACAACGGACATTTCAGCCACATAATGATGGCTATGGAAACAACTGTCACCGCCGATGGCATCACTTACCGTGAGGTCGACGGTACACCTGAAGAGAAACAGGAGCTTGAGGATAGCTACAAGCATCTGTGCAAGCTCCGCGACGAAGTCATAGAGATGGGTGTGCTTCCGCCTATCGATAAATGGCATGAACTTAATCCCAACATACAATAACCGTCAAAGCATTCGCCCCGGCTCTCTGATTCAGAGTGTCGGGGCGAATTATATCTTGGAGGCAAGGGCTTAACCCTGCTTCATCTTGAAGGCGGCTGCGTAGGCGCGCATCTGTTTCATCATGGCCACGAGCCCGTTGCTGCGTGTCGGCGAAAGATGCTCTGATAGGCCGATGTCATTGATGAAATGTAGGTCGGCTTCAAGAATCTCGTCGGGGGTATGGCCCGATAGTACCTCAATTAGCATTGAGATGATGCCTTTGACAATGATGGCGTCAGAGTCGGCTCGGAAGTCAACTTTACCGTCTTCATCAAGCGATGCGTCGAGCCATACGCGGCTCTGGCAACCTTCGATCAGGCGGTCGGGAGTCTTCAGGTTCTCTGGCAGAGGGTCGAGGGCATTGCCCATGTCTATGATGCAGGCGTATCGATCCATCCAGTCGTCTATGTCTGCGAACTGCTCGATTACGTCCTGCTGGCTTTCTTCGATTGTCATGTTCAGAATGGTTTTTCCTTGTATACAACGTTAAGCACAGTCTCGCCTACGGCTTTTAAGGTAGAGCGGTCGATATGCTCCATGTCATCGTGGAGGGTATGCCATGTTGGAGGGAAAGAAGAGGTCTCGACATTGTTGAGTTCCACGATGTCGGTGGTGGGGATGCCTGCCCGGGTAAGTACGATGTGGTCGTCGGTAATCGCACCACCTATCGAGCGGATGAATGTATCGCCATAGCCAAGACGTTCGGCCTCGCTCCATACTTTGATGGTCGGTGTCTCAGCATTCTGCTGCGAGAATGCCTCGTAGTGGAAACGGGCGTTGCGGCCTCCTACCATATCGAGCAAAATACCGTAGACGGGAAGATTGTCGGTGCGGTAAGGCACGATGTTGTCGGCCCAATATTGGGCGCCGAGGCACCATGTGTCGGCGTTGGTGCCGAAGCCGTCGTGGTTGCCATAATCCTCTGCGTCGAAGAAAATGAGGTCAACCCCAACCGAGGGCTGTTTCTCGGCCAGATTGCGGGCTATCTCAAGCAGAACGGCCACACCGCTGCCGCCGTCATTAGCTCCGAGCACAGGCTGGTTACGCAGATCCATACTCTCTTCCATGTCGGCCCATGGGCGGCTATCCCAATGTGCGGCAAGAAGTATGCGTTTGGCTTTATTTAGGTTGAAGCCGGCGATGATATTGCTGATAGGAAGCTGGTCGCCGTTGTACGCGGTGACTGTGGCGTCCTGAGTTATCACAGAGTCGGCGCCGAAGGCTTCGAGTTTGTCGATTATATAATTGCGGCAAGCGCGATGGGCGTCTGTGCCGGGTACGCGCGGCCCGAATGCGACTTGGTCGGCCACATATTGGTATGCGCTGTCGGCATTGAAATTACCCAGGAGAGCACTCGTTGCAGGTTGCGCGGAAGCGGCTTCCGCAGAGCTTTCTCCCCGGGAGCTGCTGTTGCATCCGATGACAGACATGGCCATCATCATGATGCCCACGGCGGGCACGTTCCATTTTTCCATTACAACAAGAATTTTATATCACGGCAAAGTTACAAAAAAGCTACAAAGCAGGCAAATTTTTGTTGCGGAAAAATTTCAAAAATGTTGGAGGTGTGCTCAGAATGGTTATCTAGGCATGATATAAGCCTCCTCACATTTATGTATAAGGAACATCAGCTATGTTTTTGATCGGCTATATTACTCTTCAAATAAGCTCTGGCCGTTAGTCGTTAAGCAATATTTCTGTTTGGCACTTCTCGGTTTGTCTGGGAATTCCATCTCTACATACCCCAATGAAATAAGAGGAAGTAAGATTTTACGTTTAAGTTCATACGTTTCGCCATAAGCAATGGCCGAATTTAATGTGTTTGCCCCCATGGGTTCTGATTTCAATAGACATAATAGATCAATAGCCGCCTGTGATAATCGGGATATATTGGGGGGATACTTCGACTTACTCCAGACTTGAACAAACATTTGTCTAAGTATTTGTTCAAGTTCAGTTTTTTGGACTATAATGCTTTGGTATATATACTCTTGAACTTGAACAAACGATTGCCCAAGTATCTGTTTAAGTTGGGGGTTGATAATTTTGGTCGCGTTTGTATTTGCAACGTTATTACAAAATTGGATATGGCATGGAATAGTCAGCTGGAAGAAGGTGCGGTTTTCATCAGTCTCTATTTTCGCTTCGGTAGACCCATTTGACTTTAAATGTTTTTGAATTGTCGGGATTCCTGTGGCTCGACCTTCAGAAAGGTCTAGTTCTTTAAGAAAATCTCCAAGTCGGCGATTTCTGTATTTCCGAGTCTTAAGACGACGAGCTTTACGTATGGCCTCATCACTTATAGAGCGGTCTGGGCCTGCATGACTCAGTATTTCAACCCGGTCAGGCTCGATTGTTATTTCAACTGGTTCCCGTTCTTGATAATTGCGGTGATAAAACGCATTTACAACGCCTTCTTCAAAAGCTTGATATGGATAGTTCGTTATTTTAATAGACTCAGCTCTGTCTTTAGGTTTTATGATTTTTTGTTTGATTACATTTAGTTTCAGGTAGGTTAATGTTTCCTTGATTATGTATGGTATCGGGCCGGTGATGGTCGGCACTTCAATCATTTCGTCTGGATTTTCCTCACTACCTTCTGGAAATATTACTATTTCAGCTTGAGTGACAGGGAAAAACTTTTCGGGATGTGGGCAAAACATCATTGCTGCGACATTCTTGATAAGTCGATCCTCAGAGGGCCCTGTAAGTAGTTCCATTGCATCCAGGGTGTCAATTAGTTTAGACGCATCAAATGATTGGATAAGTTTGCTGTCAATCTTTTTTAAATGCTCAAATACAAGTACAGGTGAAATATCTTCTATTGAGATATTTGGGTTGCCTCGTTCGTCAAAGGGAGTATTATTTGCCATATCAAATAATTCTTGTAGTATTTCCCCTTTAGCTTCTATGGTGGATGATTTGCTGCGGATATAGTATTTGGGTACGGAAACTTGTTTGGCAACTACATTTTCAGGAACGCTATAAGGTCTATTATTGCGGGCTGGAGCCCATATCGCTATAATATATTTTTCATCAATTTCTACTATTTCCGTGCGGGTTACATAGGAAGGCTTAATTTTCGCATCGAAACCCACCATATCCTTTTGGATTTTGTCAATCTCAGCCAGATTAATACCTTTGACAGGACGAATCGCTATCCCGTTTTCATCTTGTTCGACGCCGATTAAAATGTACCCACCACCCAGATTTTCAAAATCATTAGCAAATGCACAGATTGTTTGATATATATCGGATGGATTCCAACTACGCTTAAATTCAATGCGGTTGGATTCCACTCTTCGTTTATGAAGCAAATCTTCTATATTGATTTGAAAGACAGCCATAACTTAAAAAAATTGTATGTTCTTTTATTGCTAATGTTTAGGGTGAGTTGCTAAAGTTCCTTTTGGGCAGGAGGAGGCGCCTTGAGGGTGTTAGGCTACTTCATAGTATGGAGTATTTTGAGCCAAGCTGTTGCAAATATAGTTATAAATCATGAGGTTGCTAAATCGTAGACAACAAAAAAAGAAAAATTTTTAGCTTAAACTTGTCAATAGGATATCTGTCGCCATAAAAAACACCGGGAAAGGACAGGTGGTGGCCTGTTCTTCCCCGGTATTATGATGAGATGCCGATGAGGCGGTGTTTAGACGGTGAGGATTTCTTTCTCCTTTACGGCAAAGATGTCGTCGATTTTCTTGAGGAATTTATCGTGGAGTTTCTGTACGGAGCCTTCGGCGTCTTTCTCAACGTCTTCGGGCATGCCTTGTTTCACGGCTTTCTTGAGGCCGTCGATTGCGTCGCGGCGTGCGTTGCGCACCGATACTTTGGCGTTTTCAGCTTCGGCCTTGCACTGCTTTACGAGGGCTTTGCGGCGGTCTTCGGTCAGCGGAGGGATTGACAGGCGGATAACTTCGCCGTTGTTTTCCGGAGTGATGCCTACCTCAGAGTTGATGATGGCCTTCTCGATGGCTTTGAACATCGACTTTTCCCAGGGGGTGATGGCTATGGTGCGGGCGTCGGGCACAGAAATGTTGGCTACGTTAGACACGGGCACAAGTGAGCCGTAGTACTCCACGCGCACAGCGTCGAGGATCTTGGCATTGGCTTTACCGGCACGGATGCGGGCCAGGGTTTCGTCGAGATAAGCAACCGCCATTTCCATCTTCTCTTCGGCGGGCTGGATGTAAGTTTTGGGGTCGGTCATATTGCGTGGTTTTTTAGTATACGAGTGTACCGATAGGCTCGCCGGCGAGAACTTTGCGCAGGTTGCCGGGGGTGTCCATGTCGAAGACTACGATCTTCATGCCGTTCTCGCGGCACAAGGTTGTGGCGGTAAGATCCATGATCTTGAGGCCGCGGTTGTAGATTTCGTCGTACGATATGGTGTCGAACTTCTTCGCTTCGGGGTCTTTCTCCGGATCGGCAGTATAGATGCCGTCGACGCGGGTGCCTTTGAGCATGACGTCGGCATGGATTTCTACGGCGCGGAGAGCCGATGCGGTGTCGGTGGTGAAGAAGGGGTTACCGGTGCCACCAGCGATGATGGCTATTTTTCCGTCGCCGATGGTCTCGATGGCGCGCGATGGGCTGTAGGGCTCGCCGATTGGGAACATGCCTATGGAGGTAAGCACACGTGCGGGGCAGCCGATGCTTTCGAGGGCTGAGCTGAGTGCCAGCGAGTTGATCACGGTGGCGAGCATGCCCATCTGGTCGCCTTTCACGCGGTCGAAGCCTTTGGCTGCGCCAGACAGGCCGCGGAAGATGTTTCCGCCACCGATGACGATGCCAATCTCTACGCCGGAGTCGGCAAGTTCCTTAATCTGAGATGCATATGATGCAAGGCGCTCGGAGTCGATGCCGTAGCCCTGATGGCCCATAAGCGATTCGCCGCTGAGCTTGAGGAGTATTCGGTGATATTTGGGTTCCATATATTTTTACAGCTTCTTAAGCGTTTTCGCAAAGTTAGCGATTTTCTGCGGATTGAGACGCATTTCACGCCTTTTTTCGGGTGGCCCGCAAAAAATAGTAAAGGTAGAGCATGGCTGCCAGCAGCAGGCTCACGGAGAAACTGAGCACTATGCCATACATGCCCATGCCACAGGGGAAGGCCAGCACCCAGGTCACGGGCAGCCCGACCACAATATAACTTACGAAGGCGCAATAGAGCATAGGCATTACGCGTGATGTGCCTCGCAAGGCGTTGGCAAAGGTGATCTGAGTGGCGTCGCCGAACTGGTAAAGAACCATCGGAAATATCAAGGTCAGCGCAAGCGTTAGCACGGCCGGGTCGTTGGTAAACAAGCCCATTATGAAATGACCGCCGAATATGAAGAGGAGGCTTGTGATGGTCATGGCGGCCAGTATAAGATGATAGCCAGCCCAGGCTGATTTACGCATTGCCACGGTGTCGCCTTGCCCGGCGGCGTGGCTGACGGGAATAGCCATGGCCGCTCCGATGCTGTAGTAGATACAGAAGCCGAGCATGCCGCTGATGGCTACAATCTGGAAGGCTGCCAAAGGTACGGCTCCAAGCCATCCCGACATTATAGCCGACCCTGAGAAGGCTGCTGTCTCGAAGGTCATCTGCATTGCCACGGGAAAGCCCGTGCGGGCAATTTCAGCCGCCTGGCCCGGTACATGGTTGCCGTGATGGAAACCGGGGAGGTACGACCGGCCTCTCGCCGAGCAGAAGAATACGTAGATCATGGCTATTGCGCAGAGCACGCGGGCTATGAGCGTGCTGATGCCTGCTCCGGTAAGGCCGAGCTCGGGCGCACCCCAGTTGCCATATATAAGTATATAATTGCCGAGTATGTTGAGCGCGTTGGCGCTGAGTACGATCCATGTCGGGAGTGCTGTGTCATTGATGGCATAGCTCCACTGAGCCAGCACGTTGAAAAGCATTACGGGTATCATTCCTGAAAGAACGATCAGGAAGTATGGCTTTATAAGAGGCATAAGGTGCCCGGGCTGCCCGAGCAGGTCGAGGTTGAAATAAAGGAGGAGCATCAAGGCTGTCACAGCCAAGGTAAAGATGGTGTTGACTCTCATCCCGACGCGCACCATTCTGCCTATGGCATCTGTCTCGCCTCGTGAGAATATGGCACCGATGAGTGGTGTTAGGCCGTAGGTGAAGCCTACGCAGGCGAAAATGGCGATATTGAATACGTTGTTGACAAAAGAGGCCGACGCGAGGGCCTCGGTCGAGTAATGGCCCACCATTATATTATCTGCAAAGCCTACGGCGATGTTGCCGAGCTGCCCCAGGAAGAGGGGGAATGCCAGGCGCCCTATCGAGCGGTAATAAGTTGAGTAGGACATGGTAAGAAGTGAGAATTGAAACGGCTGTGGAGGTTTTCGACGTGGGGTGCCGGCGTTTAATAAGGTATTGATTAGTGCAAAAAAGAGACAGGTGCGCCACTATGCGTGACGCACCTGTCTACAATGTGTATCGTAGTTGCGTCTTAATCGCGGTTACCGAAGATACGGAGGAGGTAGAGGAAGAGGTTGATGAAGTCGAGGTAGAGTGTGAGGGCACCGATTGTGGCGAGCTTGCTAACTCCTTCAGGTGCAGTAGACATAGCTCTGAGTTTAATCTGCTGGGTATCCCATGCGGTAAGGCCGATGAAGATGAATACACCGGCGATCGATACGATCCAGTCGAGCGTGCTGCTGTGCAGGAAGATGTTGACTACCGACGCGATGATGAGGCCAAAGAGGGCCATGATAAGGTAGGAGCCAATGCGCGAGAGGTCGTTGGATGTGAAATAGCCGTAGACACTCATCGCGCCGAAGGTACCTGCGGTGATGAAGAAGGTCTTGGCGATTACGCCTGGGCTATAGGCAAGGAATATTGTGCATAGCATCAGACCGTTGACCACTGCGAAGAGGTAGAATAAACCTGATGCAGCGGCATTCGAGAGGCGGTTGATGGCGCCAGAGATGGCTATGACCAGACCGAGTTCGGCAGCCACAAGAACCCAAATCAGCCAGGTATGCGTTACGAGAAAGGATACATAGCCGTAGCTGGTGGAGGCCCAGAGGGCGGTGAGGGCGGTGACGATGAGTGCGAGTGTCATCTTGAAGTACACTCGCTTCATGGCGTTGCTCACAAGAGTTGTAACAGCCTGAGCCGACCGGTTGAATGGGTCGGGAGTGTAGTTGTACTGATCCATGGTTGTTTCTGTTTTTTATGAGGTGGAGATATATATAACAAATTTCAAGGCCTTTTTACATGCGCTCCGGTACGTTGATTCCGATGAGGCCCATGGCGGTCTTTACGGTGCGGGCGGTAGCGTCGGAGAGAGCCAGACGGAGTGAGCGTACGGCGGCGTCTTCCTCGCGCAGTATAGAGCAGTCGTGGTAGAACTGGTTGTACTCCTTCACGAGGTCGTAGGCATAGTTGGCGATAAGTGCCGGAGAGTAGTTGCGGCCGGCTTCCTGAACCACGTCGGGGAAGTCGCTCAAGCGTTGGATGAGGGCGATTTCTTTCTCGTTGGGCTCTACGGCAGAATAGTCGGCCTTGTCGAGTCCGGCTTCCGATGCGCGACGGAGTACAGAGCGGATACGGGCGTAGGTGTACTGGATGAAGGGGCCTGTGTTGCCGTTGAAGTCAATGGATTCGCGGGGGTTGAAGGTCATGTTCTTGCGAGGGTCGACCTTCAGCAGGAAGTACTTCAGCGCGCCAAGACCTACCGTCTCTGCGATTTCGGCAATCTCGGCTTCGGTAAGGCCGTCGAGTTTACCGAGCTCCATCGATACTTCGCGGGCGCCGTTCACCATTTCAGACATGAGGTCGTCGGCGTCGACTACGGTGCCTTCGCGGCTCTTCATCTTGCCTTCGGGGAGCTCTACCATACCGTAGCTGAAGTGGACGAGGTCTTTGCCCCACTTGAAGCCGAGGCGGTCGAGCAGGATTGAAAGTACCTGGAAGTGGTAGTTCTGCTCATTGCCTACGACGTAGATCATGCGGTCGATAGGGTAATCATCGAAGCGCTGTTTCGCTGTGCCGATATCCTGGGTCATGTATACCGATGTGCCGTCGCTGCGGAGCAGGAGCTTGTGGTCGAGGCCTTCGTTGGTGAGGTCGGCCCATACCGAGCCGTCTTCTTTCTTGTAGAGAAGGCCTTTCTCGAGTCCTTCAAGTACTTTTGCCTTTCCGTCGAGGTAGGTCTGCGATTCATAATATATCTTATCGAAGCCTACGCCCATGCGTCGGTAGCTTACATCGAAGCCTTCGTATACCCAGTTGTTCATCTTTTCCCAGAGCGCGCGCACTTCAGGGTCGCCTTCTTCCCAGAGACGGAGCATCTCGCGGGCTTCGGCCATGAGGGGCGATGCGGCTTTTGCCTCGTCTTCGGTCATGCCCTGCTCCATGAGGGCTTTTACCTCAGCTTTGAAATGCTGGTCGAACGATACATAGCAGTCGCCTACGAGGTGGTCGCCTTTCTTGCCGGATGTCTCCGGTGTGGCACCATCGAAGTATTTCTTCCAGGCAAGCATAGACTTGCATATGTGGATGCCGCGGTCGTTTACGATATTGGTCTTTACCACCCGGTTGCCGCAGGCTTCAAGTATCTTGGCCAGTGAGCTGCCGAGGAGAATATTGCGGAGATGGCCCAGGTGAAGGGGCTTGTTGGTGTTGGGAGATGAATATTCAACCATCACCAGCGGGCTTTCTTCTGTCGGGGCTACAGTGCCGTAGGCCGGAGTTTCCTCTATGGTGCGGAGCACGCAGTTCCAGTACGAGGGGGTGATCACCAGATTGAGGAAGCCCTTGACGGTGTTGAATGAAGCAACGGCCGGTTCGTTGGCTACGAGCCAGTTGCCGATTTCTGCGCCTACTGCTTCGGGAGCCTTGCGGGCGGCTTTTACCCAGGGGAATACCATTACGGTGAGGTTGCCTTCAAATTCTTTGCGGGTCGCCTGAGGTACGATCGACGCAGGGTCGACGGCGATTCCGTAGAGAGATTCTACTGCCTTCGCTACGGCAGATGCTATGGTCTTGTCGAGTGACATACTGCTTGGGTTGCTTGTTGTGTGGTTTTGTCCTTGGAAAGGATTGGGTTATTCGTATTTTTCGCCGAATTTGAGCTTGGCGTCGGTTACCATCTGTTTGATTTTCTGCTCACGGCTCTTGGGGCAGATGAGCAGCACTCCGTCGGCGTCGGCTATGATATAGTCTTCAAGGCCGTCGGCAACGATTAGCTTCTCGCCGCGAACGGCGAAAATGTTGCCTGAGCAGTTGTAGGCGATGACGTTGCAATTCTGGGTCACGTTGCCGTCGATATTCTTGGGTGAGAGATCGAAGAGGGCACTCCAGGTGCCGAGGTCGCTCCAGCCAAAGGATACGGTTTCGACGTAGACATTGTCGGCCTTTTCCATCACAGAATAATCGATCGATATGCTCATGCAGCCGGGGAATGTGCGGGCGATGAATGCCGTCTCTGCCGCAGGGTCGGTATAGGTGCCTTCGGGCGCCGAGTCAAAGGCTGCGGCGATGTCGGGCACGCATACATGGAGGGCTTTGCGGATTGCCTTGGCTGTCCAGAGGAAAATTCCGGAGTTCCAGAAAAATTCACCTGATGCGAGGAAAACTTTCGCAAGCTCGAGGTCGGGCTTTTCGGTGAATGTCTTGACTTTGCTGATGTTGCCGTCGATGCGGTCGCCGATCTGGATGTAGCCGTAGCCGGTCTCGGGGCGGCTGGGCGAGATGCCGAGGGTGAGGAGGGCGTCGTGGCTCTCGACAAAGGCAAAGCCTTCGCGGATGCTGGCCTCGAATTCGGCCTCGCGTGTGATGACGTGGTCAGCCGGGGTGACAATCATCGATGCCTCGGGGTCGCGGGCAGCAATGTGCCAGGCAGCCCAGGCTATGCAGGGTGCGGTGTTGCGGCGTGCGGGCTCGAGCAGTATGTTGGCATCGTCTACCTCGGGCAGTTGCTCGCGTACAAGCGAGGCATAGCGCTCGTTGGTCACTATGAGTATATTGGAGTCGGGCACGATGGCGCGGATACGGTCGAAACTCATCTGCAGTAATGTTCGTCCGGTGCCGAGGAAGTCGATAAACTGCTTCGGCAGGCGGGTGCGGCTGTAGGGCCAGAAGCGGCTTCCTATACCGCCGCACATGATTACGCAGTAGCGGTGTGCTCTTTGTTCCATATAGGAGGTGGATTAGGTTGAAACAAGTGTCAATGCACGCGCCAGCGCCGATGCGGAGGCATGCGTGCCTATCAAAACGCTAAATTAGCAAATTTCTGCGACGTCGCAAAATTATTCGCCGCTGAGGCTCTTAAAAATGGCAAAACAGGCCAGAAACGAAGGTCTTCCGGCAGGGGGCTGCCGGGATATATGACAAAACAGCTCCGGCACATAAGCGCCGGAGCTGTCTATGTCAAGTGAGATACGGTAGATTAGCCGTTGATCTTCACCATGGTTGCGATGAGGTCGAGCACCTTGTTAGAGTAGCCGATTTCGTTGTCATACCAAGAAACGACCTTAACGAAGGTAGGAGTGAGCTGGATACCAGCTTTCTTGTCGAAGATAGAGGTGCGTGCGTCGCCGAGGAAGTCGCTTGATACAACGTCGTCTTCGGTGTAGCCGAGTACGCCCTTGAGTTCGCCTTCAGAAGCTTCCTTCATTGCAGCGCAGATTTCTTCGTAAGTAGCGGGCTTAGCGAGGTTAACGGTGAGGTCAACTACAGATACGTCGAGGGTGGGAACACGCATTGACATACCGGTGAGTTTGCCGTTGAGCTCGGGGATAACTTTACCTACAGCCTTAGCAGCGCCGGTAGAAGAGGGGATGATGTTGCCCGAAGCAGCACGGCCGCCGCGCCAGTCTTTCATAGAAGGACCGTCAACAGTCTTCTGGGTAGCGGTGGTAGAGTGTACGGTGGTCATGAGGCCGTCAACGATACCGAATTTGTCGTTGAGGACTTTAGCGATGGGGGCAAGGCAGTTGGTGGTGCAAGAAGCGTTAGAAACGAACTGAGTGCCCTTGACATACTTGTCAGCGTTAACGCCGCAAACGAACATGGGGGTGTCGTCCTTAGAGGGAGCAGACATTACCACATACTTGGCGCCGGCTTCGATGTGAGCCTGTGCTTTTTCTTTGGTAAGGAAGAGGCCGGTTGACTCAACTACGTATTCAGCACCTACTGCGCCCCAGTTGATTTCTTTCGGGTCGCGGCATGCGGTTACGCGGATGTGCTTGCCGTTAACGATGAGTTCGCTCTTTTCGAGGTCGTAGTCTACAGTGCCGTCGAAGTGACCGTGCATTGTGTCGTACTTAAGCATGTAAGCCATGTAGTCAACGGGAAGAAGGTCGTTGATGGCAACTACTTCGATGTCGTCGCGTTTGGTTGAAGCACGGAAGACGAAGCGACCGATGCGGCCAAAGCCATTGATACCAATTTTAGTCATAGTATGTAATTTGAATATTGGATAGTGAATTTATTTTGCTGTATGCAAGTTGGTTAACCACACCTTGCGGGGCCTTCCCGCCGGTTTGCGCCTTTAACCGCCGCAAAATTAATGAAAAATTTCGGTATTTCAATTTTTTCGATGCGTTTTTTTATTAAGAAAACTTTGCTTAATTTTGTGCACGGCATGACAATGCTTGCCGAGGTAGAACATTCCGGGGTGCCTGGGGGTTTTATGTCTGACTATAAACATTCGTAATTAAGTGTAATTTATGAAGAAATTCCTCAACGAGTTCAAAGAATTTGCCATGAAAGGCAATGTGGTCGACATGGCCGTCGGTGTAATCATCGGCGCTGCATTCGGCAAAATCGTCACTTCTTTGGTAAACGACATCATCATGCCTGCTGTAGGTGTGCTTACAGGCGGAGTCAATTTCTCTGATTACAAATGGGTCATCCAGCAGGGTGTGCAGCAGGGCGAGGAAATAATCACGCCTGAGGTTGCCATTACATGGGGTGCCTTCGTGCAGACTATCATTGACTTCCTGATCATAGCATTCTGTATTTTCATCGCCATCAAGTTCATCAACAAGATGCGCCGTCAACCGGAGCCCGAGCCTGAGGCACCTGCTGCTCCCGCAGGCCCCACTCAGGAAGAACTCCTGACCGAAATCCGCGATCTGCTCCGCAAGGAAGTGGAGAAATAACCGGGCATGCAAGCTCAGAAACCGGTTTTCCTTGTCGGATTCATGGCTTCCGGCAAAACTACTCTCGGCCGCGCCCTCGCAGGGGCGTGTCCGGGTTTGTCGTTTGTAGATCTTGATGAGGCTGTCGAGGCTGCTGCTGGCTGCTCTGTAGCCGATATTTTTGCCCGCAGTGGCGAGGCTGTGTTCCGCGCGCTTGAGTCGAAGATGCTCAGGGAGGTCGCACGGCCCGGAGCTGTGGTTGCCTGCGGAGGTGGCACCCCATGCCGCCCCGAAAATATGGCCTTCATGCTTGACGCCGGGAAGGTTGTATTGCTCGATGCGTCGCCCGAAACAATAGTGCGCCGCCTCATTGAGGCCGGCCCGGGGAAGCGACCGCTCGTCGACAGGCATATCGATGATCCCGCTGCCCTTCTCAGGCATGTGGAGACAATGCTGGCTGACCGTGCTGAGCATTATTCACGTGCCGAATATGTCTTCGATGCCAACCGGCTTGATACGCAAGGCCAGATAGATGAGTCGGTGGCCCGGTTCATTTCTGAAATACTTGCCGGCTGAGTCATCTACCGCTCATATATCATATTAAAATACTGAAACAATGTCTAATCCCATACCTCTTGAAGAACTGCTCCGCGCCACGGCCGATACCCGTAAGGCGACAATCGGCCTTCCGGCAGCCCGTAGTCTTGCCGACCATCGGTTCCCTCTGACGCCTGAGGGTGCTGGCATGCTTGTGGAGCGTGGCTTCAGAGTGCTTATGGAGAGAGGGGCGGCCTCTCACATCCACTATTCCGATGGTGCATATTCGCGCTTCGGTGTGGAAATTGTGGAGCGCAATGAGGCCCTTGGTTCAGATATTGTGGTCTACCTGCCTGCGCTTGACTCTGTGGATGCACGCAATGTCAAGCGTGGAGCTCTGCTGCTCACCTTCATGCATGCCGAGCCTGCCGATGCACCGGCGCTCGACATTCTGCTGCGTCGTCATGTGATTGCCCTTGCACTCGACCGCATAACCGATGAGCATGGCAACCGGCCGTTTGCCGATATCCTCCGGGAGATCGATGGCCGTGCCGCGATTGCTGTGGCATCTTCGCTGCTTGCAGATGCCATACACGGCAAGGGAATACTTCTCGGTGGTGTGGCTGGAGTCGTGCCCTGCGAGGTGCTGACCATAGGGTCGGATATGGCTGCCTGCGCAGCTGCCCAGAGTGCTATGGGCCTCGGGGCCACCGTGAAGATGTTCGATAATAATGTATACCGGCTTAGAGAGGCTATGCGCACGCTTGGCCATGGTGTCATCGGGTCGAGCATGCATCCGCGAGTCTTCGAGAGTGCCCTGCGCTCGGCCGACATAGTGGTGGCATCCGATCTGGGGGCCCACTTCCATGCCATAGGATCTGATCTGGTGGATGTGATGAAGCGTGGTGTGATTTGTTTTGACCTTACGTCAAAACCCGGCCAGGCCTTCCCGTCGATGCAGGTGGTTGACCTTGACCTTGCCTCACCAGCCGATACCGACCCCTCCGAGCCTGCCAGATTGTGCTATATCAACGCCGGCAATGCCGTGCCGCGTACGGTGGCCATGGCCCTAAGCAATACATTTGCAACAATGCTCGACGAGATCCTCGTGTGCGATGGCGTGGCCAATGCCCTTAAACTCAATGATGGGTTGCGCCGGGCGGCCTTCACTTTTCTTGGCAAATGTGTCGACCCGACGGTTGCGGCACTGCTGAAAGTAAGGCTTGTCGACATCAACCTTTTCCTGCAATTCTCCTGATGGCTCAGAAAAAAAGAAAATATTATACTGTATGGGTAGGGCTCTCGCCGGGGGTATACGACAGCTGGACTGAGTGCCAGCTGCAGATCAACGGTGTGCCCGGAGCCAAATTCAAGTCATTCGACACCCGCGAGGAAGCTGTGGAGGCATATCGTGGCGATCCAGCCGAGCATCTTGATCTGATGAAGGCGATATTACGGGAGGCCGACCGGCGCCGTCGGGAGGCAATTCCCACTATTGATGGCCATGCTGACTATAGCCAGGTGCCGGGCGTAAGACTCGACGCGATCGCTGTCGACGGCGCCTGCTCCGGCAACCCCGGGCGCATGGAGTACCGCGCCGTAAGGGTGGTGGATGGAGTTGAGATTTTCCATGTAGGAGGCACCAAGCCTCTTACCGGAACAAATAATATAGCCGAGTACCTCGCTATGATACATCTCGCCGCCATGCTCGACAAAGCTGGGGATACCCATACTCCCATTTATACCGACTCAAGAAATACCTTCTCGTGGCTGAGGAAAGGCAGGTCGAATACGTCTCTGCCAGAAACCGAAGCTACCGCACCGACCCTTGAGCTGCTTCGCCGCGCCGATGCGTGGCTGGCTGCCAAGGGCCCTATACGTAACCCTATTTTGAAATGGAAAACCGAAGAGTGGGGCGAGATACCCGCTGACTTCGGCCGAAAATAAACTACTCTCATGGCCAGATTACTTAACATCCTGAAAAACGACTCATGGCTCGCTCCGTACGCGCCTGCAATTGAAGGCCGTCATAACGACGCCCTGCGCAAAGAGCGCGAACTCACAGCCGAAGCCGGCACACTTGCCGACTTTGCCAATGCTCACCAATACTTCGGTCTACACCGCGTGAAAGACGGTTGGGTTTTCCGCGAATGGGCCCCCAATGCCACGGGTATATGCCTCGTGGGTGACTTCTCGGAGTGGGAAGAGAAACCTGAATACCGCCTACACCGGGTAGGCGGAGGTGTGTCGGGGGTATGGGAAGTACAACTTCCTGCCGATGCCATAGCCCACGGACAACTCTATAAAATGCTTGTCGACTGGCCCGGTGGCCGCGGGGAGAGAATCCCTGCCTACGCCGACCGCGTGGTCCAGGATCCTGAAACACATATTTTCTCTGCTCAGGTACATGCCCCTAAGCGTAAATTCAAATGGACCGACGCCGAGTTTACCCCCAATACAGCGCCCCTGCTGATATATGAGTGCCATATAGGCATGGCTCAGCAGACTGAGGGTGTCGGATCCTACGAGGAATTCCGCACTAAGGTGCTGCCCCGTATCGAAGCTGACGGCTACAATGCCATTCAGATCATGGCCATCCAGGAACATCCGTATTATGGATCGTTCGGTTACCACGTGTCGAATTTCTTCGCTGCATCAAGCCGTTTCGGCACGCCGGAGGAACTCAAGAAACTTATCGACGACGCGCATGGCCGAGGCATTGCCGTGATCATGGATATCGTTCATTCTCACGCTGTGAAAAATGAGAACGAAGGTATAGGGCGACTCGATGGATCTGTAAACCAGTATTTCCATGCCGATGCAGGGCGGCGCGAACATCCTGCCTGGGATTCGCTCTGCTTCGACTATGGAAAGAACGAGGTGCTGCACTTCCTCCTCTCCAACTGCAAATATTGGCTTGAGGAATATCACTTCGACGGCTTCCGCTTCGATGGTGTGACCTCTATGCTGTATTACGACCACGGCCTTGGAAAGGCTTTCGGCAGCTATGCCGATTACTACGACGGGGGCCAGGACGTCGATGCCATCACATACCTTACCCTCGCCAATCTGCTCATTCACCAGATCAAACCTTCTGCCATCACCATTGCGGAGGAGATGAGCGGCATGCCTGGCCTTGCCATTCCTTTCAAGGACGGTGGCATTGGCTTTGACTACCGCATGGCTATGGGTATTCCCGACTACTGGATCAAGACCCTAAAGGAGAAAAAAGATGAGGATTGGCATCCCACATCCATATTCTGGGAACTTACCAACCGTCGTGCCGACGAGAAGACCATATCATATGTGGAAAGCCACGATCAGGCACTGGTGGGCGACAAGACTGTAATATTCCGTCTTATCGACTCGAAGATGTACTGGCATATGATGGTGGGCGACAACGACGCAGACGTGGCCCGAGGTATGGCGCTCCATAAGATGATCCGCCTCGTAACCCTCGCCACCATCAACGGTGGCTACCTCAACTTCATGGGTAATGAGTTCGGACATCCGGAGTGGATTGACTTCCCGCGCGAAGGAAATGGCTGGAGCTATAAGTACGCCCGCCGCCAGTGGGATCTGGTTGACCGCGAGGACCTCCAGTATCGCTTCCTCAACGCCTTCGACAATGCCATGGTAGAGCTCGTGAGCCGCCGTCATAATTTCCAGGCAAAAGCCATCCAGAAACTATGGGAGAAAGACGACGACCAGGTGCTCGCCTTCATGCGCGGCGATCTTGTGTTTGTGTTCAACTTCAGCCCCACGAAGAGCTACGAGGGCTATGGCCTTCTGGCCCCCGGCGGAGTTTATTCAACCGTGCTCAGCACCGATAATCCGGCATTCGGTGGATTTGGCAATATCGACGAAAAGGTAGAGCACTTCACAAAGCCCGATCCTCTCTATGCTCCATTCGGAGTTGAGCGCCTGCCCCTGTATCTGCCTGCCCGCACGGCTGTTGTGCTCCGCAAGCATCCGGCACGACGCAAAAAATAATTATCTACGTCCGGGCGAAATTCTTAAAATTTTTCGCCCGGGCATAAAAAATTTTGCTGGCTAAGGAATAATGCTTACCTTTGCACAGCAAACGCCCGGATGGCGGAATCGGTAGACGCGACGGTCTCAAACACCGTTGGGGCAACCCATCCCGGTTCGATCCCGGGTCCGGGTACTGATAATGGCTGTTAATCATTTGATTTTCAGTCATTATTTTTGTTTTAGAGGCCTAACTGATAAAGCAAAGGCAACCGAATGATAATAGTCAAGCGATTTTTGAGTGGTGAGCGTCATATTTAATTCTATTCGGTAGTCTTAGAATTTATCGGATTTGTTCGCTACGAAACCTATTTTTCAAAGAGATTTTGTAATTTTGCGTTTGTCTGACACTTGTCTGTCACAACATTTTGGAAAATAAGAAGCGTTATGCTTATCTTGTAG
This sequence comes from uncultured Muribaculaceae bacterium, assembly GCA_910586595.1. Taxonomy (GTDB): domain Bacteria; phylum Bacteroidota; class Bacteroidia; order Bacteroidales; family Muribaculaceae; genus CAG-873. The sequence continues at coordinate 35,840 of CAJUJB010000003.1, forward strand.
TTTGAAAACGTAGGAAATTCTAAAACTGTGCGAGGGATAGCATAGTGGTTCTCACGCGTATAGCGTGGGCTGCTATTGTTACATCTGCACAAATGGTTTCCTACGACCTTCAAACTAAGACGTGGCATAGTTGGCTCACGTTTCTTTATAACAATAATCTCTCTCTTGAGTCGGTGGAGAAGCTAACAAACAACTATTATGAGAATTAACAAACTGGTTCTCCCCATTTTTTCGATTGTCCTTCTTTTTGTGACTGCGTGCAGTGATGATGAACCTATTGTAATGGAAAATATTGTCGGAACATGGTCTGAACAATATCCATCAGGATTGCAGACGGAAGGTTTCGTAACATGGGATTTCTCCAATCTCGGTGCTTTGACTATCAGGGTATACGACGCTTTCGCTGGAGATAATTCCAATACTTACGATTATATTCTTTCAGAGGAACAAAAATCAATCACCATTGCAGGTGACATCAAAAATTCAAACGGCATAATGGTTCATGATACATTTGCAGTGTATGACGTTGTCAAACTGACTAAACAAGAGTTGCGGATCAAGCAGTCTTGGGTGAATACATCCTATGATGAGCTTGCCCCCGACGAAAAAAATTCATTTCTCCTTGGAGGATGGAAAGATGTGTCGTTCAAACGGTAACATTCGTCATGGATGAAAAAGATAATAGCACTCGCACTGACCATAATTATGGCCTGCACGGTGTATGCACGTGATCCCCAACGCGGTTACCGTGGATTCTTTGAATGGGATAATTCTTTCGGTTCGATGCCTTATTTTGACCACTCCATGGGTAAGGATGAGAAAGATTGTCAATGGATATTGGGTTGGTCAACGACTCATGGCTACCAAATCAACAGGCATGTATTTGTAGGAGCCGGTCTGTCGGTTGGGGTTGGTGTACCTTCTCTTGATTGTACTTTGCCTGTATTCTTTGATTTTCGATATGATTATAGTTTGGATAAATTCAGACCTTTCGGTGATTTGAGAATAGGTTATAATCTCACTGATGGCGGAGGAATTTATTTCTCTCCCACAATCGGACATAGATTTAATTGGGGCCGGAAATTAGGTCTGAACTTGGGGCTTGGATTAATGCTAAGAGGGCGAACCAGTGATGTGTATAGAGTTGATATTGTGCAGGACACATATTCTGACCAACCTGTTTTTAAGATTGTCAACTTGGGTCACAAGCATTACACAGATGCCTTTTTTACATTTCGACTCGGAATTGATTTTTAGGGCGGAAACCGACAAGAGGCAGAATTGACGATACCTAAATTGCGCCAAAGACAACGCAAGACACCGAGTCGAGAATTAAAAGGTTGATAAAGCACGGAGTCGCCGTATCCGGAACCGCTTGTACGGTGATGTGAAAGGACAAGTGAACACGAAAGGAGGTGAACACTTCTGATTAGGGCTCACATACTACTCGAAGACTACAATCCCGGAGTATTTTGTCTAATGATAAATATCGATGCTCTTTTCGCCAATTAACAGGATAAAAATCAGCCAAACAACCGAATAAAATTGAGCTTAAAATAATCCGCTCGCCGATAATACTTGCTGGCCTTGTCTCCGCGAAGCAGAGCTCCAATCAATGAGCTTCCATATAATCCGTCATGCTGATAACAAGATGAATTCCGCAGTTATCGACCAGAGTCGCGACTGGTATGACTGCGTCAACCTTATAGACTGCTCCATCCCCGATTCCAATGTAATCCGTATGCAATCAACCGACTTTGTCTACGCGTTTAATATGGTTTAAATGTGCCATCGTTGCCTTAGGCTGTTTACATTGCAAGGAGGTCGTTTACCAAGTAAGTCAAAAAATATTTTGAGGTGAGTGTAACTTTTAGGGGCCGTTTTGCACCTAACGTTACAAAACAACAAGAAAATGGAAAGTCCACCAAAAACGCCAAAGGAATTCGACTCGTTTATAAAGGAGTACTCTCGAATTATCAACAAGGTCTGCTGGGCCTATGCAACCCCGAAAGTTCCTTACGAGGATTTACGACAGGAAATCCTCACCAACCTTTGGTTGGGATTTGAATCTTTCAAGGGAATGAGTAAACTCTCGACATGGGTCTATCGCGTTGCCGTTAATTCAGCGCTGATGGCCATCAGAAATTTCAAGCCCAAGGTTGAAACACTACCGATTGAATTGACATATGCCGACATTTCTTCAGAAGCAAACGATGCAAAAATAGAGCAGCTGGCAGCCCTACATGAGTTGATAAATCAACTGTTGCCTATCGAAAAAGCCATTATTCTATTATGGCTGGATGAATATTCATACGAGGAAATAGCAGAAATAATCGGCATAGAACGGAATAACGTGGCTACCAAACTTCACAGAATCAAAAACAAACTCATCTCAAAATCTAAATAATATGAACCTTGACGAACTCAAAAAAAGCATGTCAACCATTGACGATGTGTTTGCTCAGAGGAACAATGAGCCTATCAAGTTCAACACTAACGCCTGTCAGTCGGCACACGCTCGCATCAAAAAATTGTACCGCCAACAAATATTGATGTGCGGTGTCCTGGCAATAGTCTTTATCGTTACGGGCATAGCCGGAGTCAACGAGGAAGTATTCCCCAAAAGCCTCAAACTCTTTCTCGGCATATTTCTCGGTGTCGCAGCTCTGTGGTATAATGTACTTTATATCAAGACGAAAGGAATAAATGCTTTAACTGACACGCCGATGCAGACTATGAGGAAGGTTGCCGACTTGAGGCTTTTCGCCTTGATTGGAGAGGTGGTGGGCTTAACCATTACAACAGTATTTTTCACCTTGTTACTTACCCATTTATGGGCATTTGCACAATATAAAGCATGGCTTATAATAGGGGCATTGGCAGTCGCTGTCGTATTTACGATAATCAGATTGCGTCAAAACATTCGTGATTTTAACAATCTCACCGCCAGAGATTAATCATGCCGATTTATCAGCCCTATGAGAGAAAATCTTTCGTCGGGCTGATTCATTAACGACACGTTCGTCATCATACATCGTTTGTTTCAGCCAATATCGTGAGTTACCTGAAAATATGCCAAAACAGCAGGTTGACAACATTTGTTTTTACGATAAGCCATAGATTTATTGAGGAGTATGCATTATTCCAATAGTAAAAAGTTGTATATTTGAATATAAATTACTATATTTGCAGTATAATAGAGGTAGTGTATGGAATCGGCAATATATTTTGCAAAGTATGTAGTTTCAAGATACAGAAACGAATATGGAGTTCCTATTGACGAAATGAAGCTCCATAAATTGCTGTATTTTGCCCAACGTGAAGCATTGATTCAATTGGGTAGACCTCTTTTTAATGAACCTTTCTTTGCATGGAAGTATGGCCCTGTTCTTGTTGCAGTAAGAAACTATATTAAGTTTTACGGTGCCATCACCCCACAGGTGGTTTATGGTGTAGAGAATGAATATCAGCAGATATTTGATAAAATATTCTCTCAATACGCGGGCAAAAATTCATGGAGTTTAAGCCGCCTTTCTCACGGTGAATATTCTTGGCAAAATGCTCGTATGGGTCTTGGCCCAATCGATAATTGCGATAGACCAATGTCGATTGAGGATATAAAGGTTGACGCTCATAGAATTAAGCTCAGACGTTATTTTCTCACGCATTTAGAGGACGTAAAATCGTAGGCTTCATGCAGATTACTCCCGAGCAGATTGAGATATTAAAAAGTTTGTCATGTCATCGATTGTCTAAAAATGATGAACATCGGGATTTAGTACACTCATTTGAGAATACAAGAAATCCCAATCTTATCGATGGTTTGCGCAAGACGGCGTGGAGTGAGGATGAGGAAGGTTCTACAGCTTATTATCTAATAAAAGATAAGGCAGGTTTTCCGTTATTCTTTTTTTCTTTGAAATGCGGGGCTCTTTATCAACATCTTGATGAAGATCAAATTAAGGAACGTAAAAAAGCATACGATCTGGCAAAACGTATAATTTCCAATCCTCAAAATAAAGAAGAAGAGGAAATGGCTGCCATTGTATTGGAACAATTCAGAGCCGGTAGAGATATTTCAGACGAAGAGATTAAGCGTTTCCTTAAAGAAAAGACCTATAAGAAACTAAATATACTTAACTTCATATTAGGAGATAAATCAAGAGACCCTAATAAGCATATCATAAGGGTGTCCAATACTCATTCTGGTATCGAATTAGTACATTTCTGTTCTAATGAACTCGCCAGAAGTATTTGGAGAGGGTATAATATGCCGCAATCAATCGGGAAAATTGTATTTTGGCGCTATATCGTACCAATAATTCAGAGTGTGAGGGAGGCTGTAGGATGTAAGTATTTATTTCTATTTGCTGCGGATAGCACAGAAGACGGCACACTTATAAACTACTATAATGTAGAATTAAAACTAAATAGGCCAAGTGATATTGGCACCAGTAAGCCCATCTATGATTTGAATTGTGTCTTTATGTGTCAGGAGATAACTGAACTATTGAAGTATCGAGAAGAATTTATGCGGAATTTTAACCCTGACATTCCATTGGATGCGGTTTGATGTATTGGAGTTCAATTCTTGTGAAAAGACTCTTTCTCCAGACAAAATCTATACCTTTACCTCTTCCGCCCGTATTTCCTATCGAAGATTTCGTAATGTTCTTCGCCCCAGCGCAACATCGCATCGATAATCGGCAGCAATGTCTGTCCGAGCTCGGTGATGCGGTATTCCGATCGTGGGGGTAGTTCCGGATAGATAGTCTTGCCTACAAGTCCATCCTCAACCATTTCTTTGAGTTGTATGTCGAGTACACGCGGGGCAGCTTCAGGCAGACATTTGTGAATTTCGCTGGGGCGCAGCGGTTCGCCTGAGCGTAGTTCATCCAGTATGCATGACTTCCATTTTGATTCGATAAGGCTCATGGTAAGCCGCAGAGGGCAGTCAAGGTCGACCGGTATTTTTTTCTCGTATGCCATAGGTGGAATGTGTATCTTCGTGATATTGCAAAGTTAATCAATATGGTTGAAAATCAGAATACCGAAAAAATTTTCTATATATGAATAATTTTTCGGTACTTGATATGCGTGTCATACTATATTAATTTTGCACCGTAAAACAAATTAAAAATCAAAGATATGAGAGACCAGATCAAGGAATATGAAGCAGTGGCTGCCGCAGCCGGGAAATTTGTCAAGAGTGTTGCCGAGGGCAACAGCGAGTATGCCAAGACTCTTTTTACAGAGGATGCCGTGCTATTCGGCATGCTCAATGGGGTACTGGAGCATGGATCAATCGAGCAATTTTATCGCAACGTCGACACTGTCGGGGCAGGCAATAATTTCAAAGCCCGTATCGATGTGCTGGCCGTGGAGGAAACTGTTGCCGTGGTGAGGGTTCTTGAAGAAGGCTGGGGCGATGGCATCGACTTCACAGATTTTCTTCTCTTGCTTAAGATTGATGGGGAATGGAAATGTGTGGCCAAGGCCTATAATCAGAATTCCAATACCATTCGTTAAGCGAATTAAATCTCAATATATAATCGATAGTTCGCCACATAAGCACACCGATGCCTGTGTGGCGAAATTTTCTATTGCTCCTCGCCTTTTTTTATCATATAAAGCCCCTCCAAAAACATGGCACACCCATGGCTGCACGCCGCCAGGTGCTCAACATCGGCCGGTTTCCTGATTTGTTTCAAGATGTTTCTATAGGCCTTCTGGGCCATATCGCAATTTTTGTCTTTGTCCGGAATTCCTGGCAGGTTCTTCTTCGATAAGGCTCTATTAAGTGTGTAGATGCAGTTGGTGGTTTTGCAGGCGGCCGCTCCGGTGTGGTAGAGCGGAAGTAACCAGCATTCAATTTCGTTATGGCATATGGCGAATATTATTCGGCTGGAGTATTTTTTCCGACATCCCCTCGGCACGTTTTTAAGAAGACGATGCTTTATTTCGCAATGTAGCCGGTATTGGCTCTTGGCATGCCCTGAATTATCGTTCTTGGCCACGTTGTAGGGCGCAATCTCTGAAGCGTCTGTATCTATCTGGATTATCAGGTAGTCGTTGAATTGGAAGATGGCGTCAAAAGTCTCCTCATTGCAGTGGTCAAGCACTTGTTTCCAGCCACCGAAGCCGTCTTGCTTCAAGGTGTCCTGAGTGATTTTGGGCTGAATAGCGTTGAATGTATGAGGGCCACACGCACGCGTGGCCATATGCTGCAGGATTTTATTTTCAGATATCCCTTCGCAGATAATAGCGATATTAGCCATGGTGAGAATGCTAAAAATTATTGGGCAATCCTCCGATATATCCCTTCATCCATGCCTCCGAGAGAGGAACCGACAAGCCTCCCCGCGGTTTGACGTTATTCAGGCAGGTGTGCCCGTCGATGTCTCGTGAGGCAACGAAGAGGCGTTGCTCGTCGTCGTTCAGGTCGAGCGCATCAAGCACAAATGGATTGTGAGTCGTGACGATGATCTGCTTGTCATACTTGGCAGCCAACTCTATCAACCGGTGGGTGAACTTCCTGCATAGTTTAGGATTGAGTGCTGATTCAATATTATCGATGGCGAAGAACTTCGGGCTGTTGTCTGACACCATAAGCGTGAAGAAGAACAGCAGATACAGGAATGCCTCATTCACGCTACGCTGGTCGAAGTATTTCAGCGTCTCACTTATATATTGGTCGCAGAAACGCATCGACACATCGCCCGAGAGAGAGTCTTGAGGAATCTCCAGATCATCAAACCAGTCGAGAATCCGCATATTGTCTCTTATCTCATTAATCATTTCGGCGCCTTTAGCTGAGGTCGACAGTTTTTTGAGATATGAGAATAGCCCCGATCCGTTGACGCCCAGGATGGTATTGTCGGGGTTGTCGAAGCGACGGAGCGATCTTTCATCGGGAGAATAAATCTTGAAGTTGGAGATGGCGCTGTCGTGGGTTCCAAGCGAGAGGTCGAATTTATCAGTTAGAGTCACAGCGAGATCGACGTCATCGCCATTAGCCATCTCAAGATTGAGGTAATTTATGAATTCCTCCAGGTCAAAAGTTGATTTGCCCTTGAATTTCTGTATAAGCCGTGTGGCATTCTCTCGGCTTACCTCCACCCAGTGTTCGTCATTGAATTTCATGCGGAATATATCGGACTCTTCGTTGTCCAGATCGAAGATCACTGTAATGGTCTTGTCTGAATCGTTCTCGAAGGCCGAGTACATAAATTCCGGTGACGATACGCGTATGCCACGTTTTTCAAGGCTTTGCACGTCGAGCTGATCGACACTCGCCGCCGATGCAAATGCAATCGCCTCCATTATATTCGATTTGCCGCAGCCGTTCTCTCCGATAAGGACGTTGAAGCGCCCGAGCGGCATGTGCAGTTCGACGATTGATTTGAAATTTGAAATGCCTATTTTGCGTATCATTGCGTAAATCTTCTGGGGTCCGTTCTCTCTTTTACAATCTCTTGGGTGAGATGATTTGCAAATATAACACTAAGCTGCCGATTATTGCAATCTTGCCGCGCGTTTTTTGTTAAATCCCTCCCGATTCATATGGTTTTTAACCTATTTCTTGTGCCGGATGGCCGGAAACATCTTGCGTACTCTCAGCAGAGCAGGCTCGATAGAGTCGCCTATCACCACAAGTGTGGTGGCGGCCACAATGAGCAGGGCTCCGGTTATCTCGCGAGCCGTTATGGTCTGCCCTAACGCGACCACGCTCAGCACAACGGCGGTTACCGGCTCCAGCGCGCCGAAGATGGCTGTCGTGGTTGGCCCGACGTATTGTATGGCTACTGTCGTGCACGTGAGCGACAGCAAGGTCGGTATTACGGCTAAGGCAGCTAAATTGAACCAGTCTTGCCAACCGCCCGGCAGTATGAGCGGATTATCCAGCGGAATCATGAAGAAAAATACCGAGCTGCCGAAGAGCAACACATAGAAGAGGAGTTTGAGCGTCGGGATGGCTTTTACCGTTGCAGATACATTCACCATCACGATGTAGAAGGCATATGTGAGCGACGACACCATCACAAGCAGAATGCCGAAGCCGCTCAGGGCCACTCCACTCTCGTTTCGCATAAGCAGCATCAGGCCTCCTGCCATCACGGCAAGACATACTCCCGTCATCGTTTTGAACCGTTCATGGAAGAAGAAGGTCATTAGGAGGGCCACCATTACCGGATAGACGAAGAGTAGGGTCGATGCAATGCCGGAATTCATGTAGTTATAGCTCTCGAAGAGTGTCAACGACGAGAATGCCATTAGTACGCCTAACACTGCCACCGGAACAATCTCACGAGCACGCAAGGCCAGCGAGTGCCCGCGGAGCAATATCATGGCGGCCAGCAGCGGCAGGCCAAGCAGGTACCGGAAGATGAGCACCGAGTTGGCGTTCATCCCGTGCTGGTAAAGATTTATTGCAAAGAGAGGATTGGTGCCGTAAGCGGCCGCCGCGAGGGCCGCAAGTATATAGCCTTTGATTTTCATATATTCATCCTTTTCAAATGCAAAATTAATCAAAGATTGCCACATTTGGAGTTAATAATCGTACTCTTGACCCCTGTCTCATACTTTTACAGCGGCTTTGTGAGGCCTTTCGGGGATTTTTTCGTATTTTCGCGTTCAAATTAAGTAAAACTATAAAACTCTGTAGATATGTCGTGCCTCCGGGCTCTTCTCTGCCTGATTTTCCCTCCTGCCGCCGTGCTCGACAAAGGCTGCGGTTCGATTCTGCTCGTCACTGTGCTCACATGCTGCGCGTGGGTGCCGGGCGTACTTGGTGCAATACTCATATGCACCCGTTCAAACTGATATGAAAAGATTCCTGTTCACAATCTGTATACTTACAGCCTCCCTGTGCTGCATGGCGCAGACTGAGGTGCGCTTCAGCAATGAGGCGTCTGATACATTGAAGCTTACCCAGCTGCTTGATGAAGGTGCCGCAATGCACTTCGATAATCCTGAGGCCCGGGTGGCATTTTTTGCCCGCAAGTTTATTGGCACTCCATATGTCGCCCATACTCTTGAGCATGATCCCGAGACCCTCACGGTAAATCTTGACTCGCTCGACTGCACCACCTTCGTCGAGACCGCAATGGCCCTCGCCTACACCTTGGGCGAGCGTCGCACTTCGTGGCGTGACTATGTCTACAACCTCCGCCGTCTCCGTTACCGTGGAGGTGAGGTCGACGGTTATCCTTCGCGTCTTCACTATATCTGCGACTGGGCGGTAGACAATAAGCACCGTGGCAACTTCTCTGATGTCACACGGGAATTCCCGCGCTATAACGAAGTGAGGCGTACAATCGATTTCATGACTTCACACCGCGACCGTTATCCGGCATTGGCTGATTCGGCCAATTATGAACGGATGAGAAATGTAGAGAACGGCTACCGCCAGCATCTTTTCCCCTATGTGAAGAGTATGGATCTGAGCAACAAAGCCGTAAAAGCCGCCTTTCACGACGGCGACGTAGTGGCCCTGGTCTCGAATCTTAAAAATCTCGATGTCACCCACATGGGCATAATTGTCAAGGAGTCGCCTACAGCAGAGCCATATCTTCTTCATGCGTCATCAAGTCACGGTAAAGTCGAGATCACCTCGCAGCCCTTGGCCGAGTTTATGAAGAAAAACCGCCAGTGGCTCGGCGTGAGGGTATTCCGGCTCAATGAATAAGCCATGAAGCCCCGCCTCCACTATTTCGACATGCTCAAGGGCCTCGCCATATTTCTGGTGGTGATGGGCCATGTGCTGAGCATGTGTGTCCGCGGTATCGACCGGGCCCCTCTCTTCAAGTTTATAGGTGAGGTGCATATGCCTCTGTTTTTCTTTATCAGCGGATGGTTCGCATGGTCGGTTAAAGACAACCTACCGCGTGCGCCGCGTCTCGGCGCACGGGCCAAACGCCTGCTCATCCCCATGGTTGCCGTAAGTTCTCTGTGGATTTACATGTTTCCTGCAACCGGCGTGGAGAGCCCCTTCGATTCTACCTGGAGCGGTCTGTGGAGTAACGAGTGGAAAAACGGCTATTGGTTTACTCTCGTCCTTTTCGAGGTATTCGCCATGTATGCTGCCATATTCCGGCTGTTTGCCTCATCAAAGAATATCGTAGCTCAACTTGCAATTGCCATTGCAGCCTGGGCTGTGCTTATATGCCTCAATATTTTCCTTCCAGCTCAGATATGCGCGTGGACGTCGATCGGACTCGCCCAGACATTTTTCCCAGTCTTTATGGCCGGAGTCTTCGCGCGGCGCTATAGCGATGCATTCGGGCGCCTTTGCGCTTCATCCTGGGCCATCACTGCCGCATTGGTTCTGATTGTGATGTGCATCCGCGTGGTGGCGTGGTCGTGGAACTATCCTGCGTGGCTTGTCGAGCCCGCCCGGATCCTCCTCCATCTTTCGCTTGCTGTGGCTGCCATCGCCGTAGTGAAACCCTGGAGCGAACGGGCTTTCGCCCCCGACGCTCCGGCCGGAACCGGGCGCCTTGCCCGCATGTGGGAGTATATCGGCACACGCAGCCTGGCTGTATATCTCCTCCACTATTTCTTCCTCTTCCCTCTCGGTGTGTGCCGCCCGGCTCTTGAGGCCATGGGGCTTGCATTTGTGCCCTTGCTCGTCTTTTCTGCGGCCGTGGCTGCGGCGGTTGTGGCTGTCACGCTGCTTGCAGACTATATAATTTCCTTCTCCCATCCGCTGAGCTTCCTGCTCACCGGTTCTGAATCACCTAAGCCCGTCTCTGTAAAATGAATGTTGCCATAGTCGGTACAGGATACGTAGGCCTCGTGTCTGGCGCCTGCTTTTCGGAAGTAGGTGTCGATGTCACCTGCGTTGACATTGACCATGATAAGATTGAACGCCTCCGTCGCGGCGAGATACCCATCTATGAGCCCGGTCTGGCTGAGCTGGTGGGGCGCAATGTAGCCGCCGGACGTCTGCATTTCTCCACATCTCTGGCCGAGGTGATTGACTCGGTTGAGATTGTGTTCTGCGCGGTGGGTACTCCTGCAGATGAGGATGGCTCTGCCGATCTTCGTCATGTGCTGGCGGTAGCTCGCGATTTCGGTTCATGCATCAACGGCTATACACTCTTCGTTACCAAGTCGACTGTGCCGGTTGGCACCTCCAAGCTTGTGCGCGCCGAGATTGAGGCCTGTATGGCTGCTCGTGGCTGCGATGTTCCGTTCGAGCTTGCGTCCAATCCTGAGTTCCTTAAGGAAGGCGCGGCGATCAAGGATTTCATGTCGCCCGACAGGGTGGTTATCGGCATCGAGAGCGAGCGTGGCCGTAAGCTTATGGAGCGGCTCTACCGCCCCTTCCTCCTCAATAATTTCAGGGTGATGTTTATGGATCTTCCATCGGCTGAGATGACCAAATATGCCGCCAACGCCATGCTGGCCACCCGCATCTCATTCATCAACGAGATTGCCAATCTTTGCGAGCGTGTGGGGGCCGATGTCAACTGCGTGCGTACTGCCATCGGAGCCGACGTCCGTATCGGCGGCAAATTCCTTTACCCCGGCTGTGGCTACGGCGGCTCCTGTTTCCCAAAGGATGTCCGTGCGCTTATTCATACCGGAGAGGAACATGGTTGCCCCATGAAGGTGATCCGTGCCGTTGAGGAGGTCAATGAGCGGCAGAAGACCATCGTCTTCGAGAAGTTAAAGGCCATATTTGACGGTAAACTCGCCGGACGACGTATAGCTGTATGGGGGCTGGCATTTAAGCCTGAGACCGATGATATGCGCTGTGCGCCCTCACTTGAGGTGATTGCCGGGTTGATTAAGGAAGGCGCCGAGGTTGTGGTCTACGATCCCGTGGCTGCCCAGGAATGCCGTCGCCGCATCGGCGATGCGGTGGTGTATGCCACAGATATGTACGAGGCACTTGTTGATGCCGATGCTCTGGCTCTGCTCACCGAGTGGAAACAGTTCCGCCTCCCTTCATGGGCGGTCGTGGCCAAGACTATGCGCGGACGCGATATTGTCGATGGCCGCAATATATATCAGGCTTCAGATATGGCTCCGTATTCCCTGAGGCTGCATTCCATCGGCCGCCCCGTGCAAGGCTGATTGATTATTTTTTGAATAGTCGTGCCACACGGGCCAGGATGAAGAGGCCCGCGAGAATCAGCACAATCAGTGCCGAGCACGGCACATCAATCACTGTCGATAGAAACAGCCCTCCTAAAGAGGCCGCCAGAGATATGCCGGCTGAGGCGAGTGCTACGGGTGTGAATCTGTGGCAGAACACTTCGGCTGTGATCATGGGCAGCGACAGCATCGACATAAGCAGCATTATGCCCACCATGCGGATGGTCAGCACTATGCACACCGCTACCAGCACGGTCATGGTATAGGAGATGAATTTCACCGGCAACCCGCTCACGGCTGCGAAATCGTGGTCGAACGCTACGGCGATAATCTGCTTGCGCTTCCAGATGAAAAATGCCGCCAGTATGGCTGCGAATATTCCGAAGGCCCATAGGTCGGCCCGCGATACGGTAAGAATATTTCCGAAGAGGAACGAATTAAGTTCTGGCACGTACCCCGGTGTCATAAACACAAATAGTACACCCAGAGCCATGCCCAGAGCCCATATCACGGCTATTGCAGAGTCTTCACGAAGGCTGAACCGGCGCGACAGTACCTCAACTCCTACCGAGGAGCCGATGGCGAATACGGCTGCCATAGCCACTGGGTTGATGCCCAGGAAATAGCCCAGGCCGAGGCCTCCGAAGCAGGCGTGCGTTATGCCGCCCGATATGGCCACGAGACGTCGGGTGATGATATAGGTTCCGATCACTGCCGAGCACACACTCAGCAATGCCACTGCCGCTATGGCTTGCGTGAAAAAGCCATACTCAAGATACTGCCACATGCTGTCGGGCTTCTGCTACAATCATTATCAGTTCATCGCGTACGGGCGTGGGAAGGTTGATTCCGCGGAGCTGTAGACTCCGGCCCCAGCCTGCGATGTCGGAGGCTTGCATGGTGAGGAGAATATCGCGGAATTCCTCTATCTCCTCGTCGGTGTATTCTTCTGCACCACGTCCGGCGAAGCGGTCGAGTTCCTCGTCATCGTAGTATTCTATGTCCTTCGACACGGCTGCCAGAAGGGAGTCTCGCTCGCAGGTTATGTGCATGCCGCAGCACTCCTCCCCGTCTTCAGTTGCCTGGGAAGGTGTTTGTTGTTGAGCCTCGGGCTCATCTTTACGCTGACGGCGGAGGTGCAGACGATGCTCGGCGTAGAGCAGAGCGCCCACGCCTACAAGCGCGCACAATATTATGAGCGCTACGGTCATTCTTCAGCAGTGGATAATGGTTCGGAAGGGTCGACAAGGCGGAATCCGGCCTTCTCGAATTGTTCCCAAAAACCAGGGTAGGATTTGCTTACCACACCGGCGTCCTTCACCACTATTCCGGGCACGAAAACGGCCACTGGAGCAAGTGCCATTGCCATGCGGTGGTCGGCATAGGTGTCGAACTCGGGTAGTGTGGTTACCGGTACACGACGTCCATCCCACTGCAGAGTGGTGCCATAGTTTTCTATTTCGAGCAGACAGCCTAATTTTGCCATCTCATTGACCAGGGCTTGAAGGCGGTCGCATTCTTTGTGGCGAAGGGCTCCTACTCCGGTGAGGCGGAAGGGAATTCCCACGAGGCACGCCGTCACTACCAATGCCGGAACTGCGTCAGGCATATCGGAGAGATCGGCGTCGAGATTGCTGTAGAGGTCGGGGGTGGCCGAGAGCTCGGCTCCATCTTCGGTAAATTCTGTCAGTACACCGAGGCGCTCGAAGAGTGAGGCCACCTCGCTGTCGCCCTGCAGGGTGTCGTGGCAAAGACCGGTCAGTGTAACCCATCCGGCTGTCACAGCGGCTATCTCATACCAGAAGGCTGCCGCACTCCAGTCGGGTTCGTCCTGCGGGAGGGTCTTCAATCCCGAGGGGGTATAGATGTCAACCTTATCACGGTCGAAGTCTACGGTTGCACCTCGCATGCGCATCATTTCTGCAGTCATGCGGATGTAGGGCATCGACTGTACGTTTCCGAGCAGACGTATGCTCAGAGGAGCCTCGAGCAGGGGCGCGATCATCATCAGCGCCGATACGAACTGGGAGCTTTCCGATGCGTCGATGTCTACCGTACCTCCCGAAAGCCGCTTACCCTTTATCCGCAAGGGCGGAAATCCCTCTTCTCCGAGATATTCGATGTCGGCTCCAAGCATACGCAGCACATGTACGAGCGGCCCTATCGGGCGTTTCTGCATCCGTTCGGTGCCTGTAAGCTCGCAGTCGACTCCCTCTGAGGCGGCGCATAGGGCTGTAAGGAACCGCATGGCCGTGCCGGCAGGCCCTACGTCCACCGTCGAGCCATCGTGTGGCATTCCGGCTTCGAGTATCGACGCGAGAGTCGCCGTATCGTCGCACTCGCATGTGGCTGTGCGGCCTCCGGCAATGTGGTTCAGTATAAGGGCTCGGGCGCCGATGCTCTTGCTGAGGGGCAGGCTCACCGTTGTCTCGAGGATTTCTTCCGGGGGGAATATGCGGTAATCCATTTATTGGAATTGGTTAATTGGATTTCATTACATGGTCGGGGCATACGCCGCATACGGCTGCACGCAGGCTCTCAAGGGCCTGTGCGAGCACACAGCGGGGGGTGCCGATGTTGAGGCGGGCGAAGCCTGCGCCCTGCGAGCCGAAGGTCGATCCGTCGTTAAGTGCCAGATGGGCCTTGTCGAGCAGAAGATCCATTATTTCGCGCTGGCAGAGATGGAGCTCGCGGAAGTCAAGCCACAGCAGGAAAGATGCCTGCGGGCGGATGACTTTGACGGCCGGTATATTGCGGGCGCAATAGTCGATCACATAGTCGATGTTGGCCTCCACATACTCAAGCATTTGGTCGAGCCAAGCTTCACCTGTGGTATAGGCAGCTTCGGCGCCGATGGTGCTGATAAGTACGGGTGAGTTGAATTCGTTTACTTCGAGCCAGTTGTAGAAGGGTGTGCGCAGTTCCTCATTCTTGACAACCATCCATGAGCTTACCAGGCCGGGGATGTTGAAGGTTTTCGAAGGGGCGCCCAGCATCACGCCGATGGCACGGGCATCTTCACCTGCCGACAGGAAGGGGATGTGTTTGCGTCCGCCGAGCATGAGGTCGCCGTGGATTTCATCGCTGACAACCACCATTCCGGCCTTGCGGCAGATGGAGGCGAGTTCTGCAAGTGTCTCTTTATCCCATTGTATGCCGATGGGGTTGTGAGGGTTGCAGAGCACCATCATCTTGGGCTTTTCTTCCTCGACTATGCGGCGAAGTCCGTCGAGATCCATGCGGTACTCGCCGTCGGATACGAGAAGAGGATTCTCAACAACTTTGCGGCCGTTGCCTTCGACAACGGTACGGAAGGGTGTATACACCGGGGGCTGGATCACCACGCCGTCGCCGCGCTCGGTAAAATAATTTACGGCGAGGGCTATGCCTTTCACCACTCCGGGTATGAAGCAGAGCTCTTCGCGGGCGATGCCGAAGTTGTGGCGGCGCAGATTCCAGTCTATGATTGACTGCCAGTAGCCGTCGGCGGCTTCGGAGTAACCGAGTACCGGGTGCTGGAGGCGGCGCGAGAGGGCGGCCGTAATCTCCGGACACACGGCGAAGTCGAGGTCGGCAATCCAGAGGGGAGTAAGATCGTGGCGACCGAAGACGCGGTCGAGCCGGTCGATTTTGACGGCCGAGGTGCCTGAGCGGTCAATGACGTTGTCGAAGTTGTAGCGCATTGTTTATGAGTATTAGATTAACGCCCGCAGGACTCCTGCGGGCGTACATGGTTACTGTTTATTGGCCGCGTCCGTGGCAGTTTTTATATTTCTTGCCTGAACCGCAGGGGCAGAGGTCATTGCGGTTGACACGGGGCTGAGCCTTGGCGGGCATCACCTTTTCGGGGGCGTTCTGGCGTGCGGAGGCTGCCTGACGCTGTTCCTCTTCTCCGGGAAGGCTGGCTTTGGTGGCGCGGTAGTTCTGGCGCACGGGAGCTTCTTCAGTTGTCTCCTTCACTTCGGGCTGAGGACGCTGGGGCTTCTCGGCGGGAGCCTCTTCCTTTGCCTCATTCTCTTCTCCGGCCTGAGGTGCCTGAGGCTGCTGGGGCGCGGGTGCCTGCTGGCGCATGAAGATCTGACCACGCATAAGTGCGGCCACGGCCTTGGAGTTGAGCTGGCTGAGCATGTTCTCGAAGAGGTGGAACGACTCTACCTTATAGATGATCAGCGGGTCTTTCTGCTCGTAGGCTGCATTCTGTACCGACTGACGCAGCTGGTCGAGCTCGCGGAGGTGTTCTTTCCAAAGTTCGTCGATGGTGACGAGCATGAGGGCCTTGTGCCATTCCTTGATGATGGTGCGGCACTCGCTGGCAACTGCCTTGCGGAGGTCGGTGCGGATGTTGAACACGCGCTTGCCGTCGGTGATGGGCACGAGTATCAGACCGTCGTAGTCGGTGTTCTCAGCCATCTGGGAGATTACCGGCATGGCCACTTCACGGATGCGGTCGCTCTTGCGGTCAAGGGCGGCGACGGCGGCTTCATGCAGGCGGTCGATTTTCTCTTCGCGCGAGAGGTTGCCGTATTCTTCTTCGGTGAACGGAGCCTCGATTGCAAGTACGCGGAAAATCTCGGTGCAGAGATCGGCATACTGGGCCTGGGTCTCGTTGCTGACGATGAGGTTCTCGACGGTGTCGTATACCATGTTGATGATGTCTACACCGATGCGCTCGCCAAGTACGGCGTGGCGGCGGCGTTCGTAGATATACGTACGCTGCTTGTTCATCACGTCGTCGAATTCGAGAAGGCGTTTGCGGATACCGAAGTTGTTTTCCTCAACTCGTTTCTGGGCTTTTTCGATGGCGTTGCTCACCATCTTGTGCTCTATCATCTCGCCTTCCTTGTAGCCGAGGCGGTCAAGCATCTTGACTACGGAGTCGGTGGCGAACAGACGCATGAGCTGGTCTTCGAAGGAGACGAAGAATACCGACGAACCCGGGTCGCCCTGACGTCCGGAACGTCCGCGCAGCTGACGGTCGACACGGCGCGACTCATGGCGCTCGGTGCCGATGATGGCCAGACCGCCGGCCTCTTTTACCTCGGGGGTGAGCTTGATGTCGGTACCACGGCCTGCCATGTTGGTGGCGATGGTCACACAACCCTTGCGGCCAGCCTGAGCCACAACTTCAGCCTCACGCTGGTGCAGCTTGGCGTTGAGCACCTGGTGTGGGATAGGAGGCTTCTGCATGTCGAGCATGCGGGCGAGCAGCTCTGAGATTTCCACTGAGGTGGTGCCCACAAGCACGGGGCGGCCTTCGTTCACCAGGCGTACCACTTCGTCGATCACGGCGCGGTATTTCTCTTTCTTGGTGCGGTACACGCGGTCGTTCATGTCGATTCGGGCAATCGGGCGGTTGGTCGGGATCGTCACTACATCGAGCTTGTAGATATCCCACAACTCGCCTGCCTCGGTCTCTGCCGTACCGGTCATACCCGACAGCTTGTGGTACATGCGGAAGTAGTTCTGCAGCGTGATGGTTGCGAAGGTCTGGGTGGCAGCTTCAACCTTCACGCCTTCCTTGGCCTCGATGGCCTGATGTAGACCATCGGAGTAGCGGCGGCCTTCCATGATACGGCCGGTCTGCTCGTCGACAATCTTCACTTTATTGTCGTCAACCACATACTCGATGTCTTTCTCGAAGAGGGTATAGGCTTTGAGAAGCTGGGTTACGGTGTGTACGCGCTCCGACTTCACGGCGTAGTTGGCCATAAGCTCGTCTTTACGCTCCTGGCGCTCGGCGGGATCGGGTATGTGCTCGAGCTCGGAGAGCTGCGATGCGATGTCGGGAAGAACGAAGAACTGGGGGTCCTGAGCGTGGCCGGTAAGTTCGTCGATACCCTTGTCGGTAAGCTCTACAGAGCGGTTTTTCTCGTCAATCACGAAGTAGAGCGGATCGGTTACGATAGGCATCTCGCGGGAGTTGTCCTGGAG
The DNA here is from genome assembly GCA_910586595.1 of uncultured Muribaculaceae bacterium. Lineage (GTDB taxonomy): Bacteria > Bacteroidota > Bacteroidia > Bacteroidales > Muribaculaceae > CAG-873. The sequence goes on from CAJUJB010000003.1 coordinate 53,876, forward strand.
GTAGTGTGCCTCGGTCTCGAGGAGTATATTCTTCATGCCTTCCTGGCTCAGGAAGCGGATGAGGGCGCTGTTCTTAGGCAGACCTTTGAAGGCGCGGAAGAGGAGAAGGGCACCCTCTTTGCGGGTTTCCTTGTCGTCGGATGCGAGCTTGGTCTTGGCGTCGGCCAGGATGCCGGTCACGAGACGCTGCTGGGCCTTTACGACCTTCTCAACGTTGTGCTTGTACTCGTTGAAGAGCTGGTCGTCGCCCTTGGGCACGGGGCCTGAGATGATGAGAGGGGTACGGGCGTCGTCGATAAGCACCGAGTCAACCTCATCGACTATCGCATAGTAATGTTTGCGCTGAACGAGGTCGCCGGGCGACATGGCCATGTTGTCGCGCAGGTAGTCGAAGCCGAATTCGTTGTTCGTACCATAGGTGATGTCGCACTCGTATGCACGGCGGCGCTGCGGGGTGTTGGGCTCGTGTTTGTCGATGCAGTCAACCGATGCGCCGTGGAACATGTACAGCGGCCCCATCCACTCGGAGTCACGCTTCGAGAGGTAGTCGTTGACTGTGACCACATGCACACCGCGGCCCGAGAGTGAGCGGAGGAATACCGGCAGGGTTGCCACGAGGGTCTTACCTTCACCGGTGGCCATCTCGGCGATCTTGCCCTGATGCAGCACGATGCCGCCGATGAGCTGAACGTCGTAGTGGGCCATATCCCATTTGATCTCGTTGCCGCCGGCGATCCAGCGGTTTTTCCAGATGGCCTTGTCGCCTTCGATGGTCACAAATTCACGGCCCTGGCCTGCGAGCTCGCGGTCGAAATCTGTGGCGGTTACCTCGATGGTGTCGCTGGCAGCGAAGCGGGCTGCAGTCTCGCGTACGGTGGCGAATACAGTGGGAAGATGCTCGTTGAGCTTGTCTTCTATGATGTCGAGTATTTTTTTCTCGTGGGCGTCGATGCGGTCCCACAGAGGCTGGCGCTTGTCGAAGGCAAGCGACTCTACTTCTTCGCGCAGCTGGGCGATTGCGTCGTTGTCTTCTTTGGTGGCGGCGGCGATGTCGGCGCGCACGGCGTCGATGGCATGGCGGAGGCCGTCGTTGTCAAGCTTCTGTACTTCAGGTATTTTATCCTTGATTTGCTGGAGGATAGGTGCGATTGCCTTGAGGTCGCGGCTTGATTTGTCGCCGAAAACCTTCTTAAGGAATGAGGTGAATGACATATATGGTGGTTTCTTATTTTTCGTGGTAAAACATAGCGCAGCCGCAGCGCTTGGCGCTGTAGCGGCAAAGATACTAAAAATCTGCGGAATATGGGCCGTCCGGGTCTATTTTTTGACCAGATGCACGGGGGCGGCCGAGGCTCCGTTGGGCGACCGTATGCGCAGTATGCGGCATACGGTGGGCGCTATGGCGCGTGCGTCGACGGGCTGACCAAGGGTCTGGGCAGCTATTTCGGGGGCCATGATAAACACTGGCGCTACTGTCGAGGCGGTGCGCTCCACCATTACTGTGCGGCCGGGCACAGGGTTGCTGTTGAAGTCATCAACTATCTCAAACCCGGGGGCAACCGACACTATAAGATCGCCTGAGGTCGATGCCACGGTATTGCGCCGCAGTGCCTCGGGCTGCTCGCCTGCATGACCTTCGATAACTTCGTCGATGGTGTGCACGCGGTCGACGCCGGTCATCCTCGCAAGGAAGGCGGCGGCTTGTGAGCGTACCTCGCGCTCGTTGAGCGAGCGTTCTTTAAGCAGGTGATGGTTGAGATAGAATTGGCCACGGTGATAGGCGGTTACGTAGTCGCCATTGCCGTATACGGCCATCAGGTATATGTTGAGAAGCGAGATTGCCTTGCGGGTGGAAAATTCTCCGTAGGGTATGCCCCATTGCTCGTCATCGCGCCGGCTACGGCCTGACGGGGGAGTCGCGGCGAGCACCACCACGGTCTTGTCGAGACCTACCCGGCGGTCAATGTCGGAGAAAAGCTGCTCGAGGTTGCGGTCGAGCTTGACGTAGGCATCCATCAGCTCGGCCCGGTTGTCGGGCGACTTGCCGTAGGTGTAGGGCACGAGCGTATAGGCCAGGTTGAGCACGTCGGTCACGCCTTCGTGCTGGCCGATCTTAAGTGTGGAGATGAGGTCGGCTGCAACGCTGTTTACTTCACGGTTGACCAGCGGTGAGTCGCCGAACATGTCGAGACGCGCGGTGTTCGACCGTGGAAATACGTAACGGAAGGGGTAACGGCGCAGATGGTCGGGTAGGGCTGGATAGTCTTCGGGTGCGAGCGTGGGAGTCCAGCTCATGGTGTCGAGCCGCGATGAGAGGGGCGCCGTGCGGTTGCGGGTGGCCACAGCCACGGGCATCTCCTTGTAGTAGGTCGAGGAAGCCCAATTGCCGGTCTTGGAGTCGAGCCAGAGGGCTGCGTTGGCTGCATGTCCGGCAAGAGCTATGGCCTGCGCGGGCGACGGGGCCACGGCATACACCACATTCACACCTCCGGCGGCAATGCGTGCCTCATCGGCGATGGTGCTTACCCTGAGGGCCGCAGGCGAGAAGCCTGTGGTGGTGAAGTTGCCGAGTATATCGGGGTCGGAGTAGATGTCGACCTCCCTGAGACGCTCGCGGTCGTAGCGTTTTTCAGCTCCGATGCCTGATAATGAAGGTGCTGCCCCGCTCATAAGTGTGGCGGTCGCCGCTGCCGCATCGAGGCCGGGGCCATAGTCGGTGTTGAGTATCACGGCACCTTCGCGCTCCAGTCGGCGGAAGCCTCCTTCGCCGAAGCGGTCGCGGAGCAGGTCGAGGTAGTCGTTGTCGAGTCCATCGACAACTATGCCTACCAGCAGACGGGCCTGCTCGGCGTCGGCGGCACTCATACCGAGGGCCGCGACACTCGCAACCAAAGCTATAAACAGCCTTGGCATGGGCGATGATATGGCGAATTTTTTCTTGATACTCACTGGCTTATCTATTGGTGCGCTTTTGTTTGAGTGTGATGAATACATAGCTTCCGGCCCGTATTATGCCTGCCCCTACAAGGGGAAGGAAGGCTGGGTTGGCCGATTGCGGGATCAAGGGCCACAATGCTAATAACAACAAAAGCACTGCAAAGTTAGCGATTTGATACCAAATAAGCACTATTTGTGCGCGTTTAATCCAAATTAATATAGGTACACACAGACACAATGGGTTGAGCCACAGATATATCCAGTTGGGAGATGTGGCTTCGTGCACGGATATGAAAATTAAGAAGGTGAGCAGTAAGCCCATAATGCCGTAGATGCCGAAGAGAAGGGCGTCGAACCAGCGGGTGACCCGGCCTCGCCTTATATCGCGTATTGTAAGCGCGGCTGCAAGTGCCAATATGAGGCAGCATACAGTCATCGGCGTGGCATACCATGGCGTAGGGCCGCAGACGGCATTGTCGGGGGCCAGATCGATAACTGCGCGTGTTGATTTAACCAACGGTTTTCCTCCTGCGGTGGCATTGGGCAGCATACGGTCGAGCTCCGCCGGGGCGAAGGCAAGTTCGCGGCGTGTGAGGGGGTAATCGATGCCGCTGCCTAAGGCCAGATCGATGCCGAACTGGTACCAGGGGTAGTTGTGATGGTAATGACGCATCACATTGCGGAAGGTGATCGGCATCGACGAATTTGCCTCGATAGGTGCGGGCGCCAGCATGAGGCTGTCGCCGGCAGCTAACTCTACGGCGCGCAGCGGACGGGTGGCGCAGTTGTCTTTTACGTAATTGTAGCGGTAGACGGAATTCTCGGGCTTTACGTTCTCTTTCAGCAGGTCGACTAACCTCGCCTTCTGATGGCTGTCGAAGTTAAGCTCATGGGCCACAACGCGTCGGCCCTGGGCTGCGTAGGGCGCTAAAAATGGCTCCCAAGGCCACTCGACGGCCATGTAGTCGGTCTCGCCCTTGACGAAGCGGTATACAAAGTTTGGAGCTCCGAAATCGAATACGCCGAAGTTGTAGGCCATCGGACGCTGGCCACGGATGTCGACCAGTATGGCGGAGTGCCCCTCAAGCTCATAGATGTCGGGGCCCGGATAGACGTTTACAAAGTATACGGTCGTGTCGTTTTCGGCAGCCCGCAAGGCTGTGAACGACACAAGCAGCATCGTCAGTATAATGAGCAGACGATTCATCGGATGTCGAGGAACTTATGTGTCTGAAGTGAGAGACGCCAGTGGGGATGGGTCAGTATGTAGTCCATCGTCTCCCGGATGTTGAGACCCGAGCATGGCTGCAGGAACCTGACTTTGGCCGAGAACATCGAGGAAATCTCCTCTACATCCTGCCCCTGGAATACCACTTTAAGCTCGTCGACGCGGTCGATGGCCCAGGGGGCTGCCTTGGGCGAGCATGTTACCCAATCGACTCCCGTAGGCACCGGCAAGGAGCCGTTGGTCTCGATCTGGATATAGAATCCGCGTGTTTTCAGCAACCGGATAAGTTTGTCGTCGAGCTGCATGAGTGGCTCGCCGCCGGTCACAACGAGATGGCGCCCCTGATAGGAGGCGCATTCGTCGGCTATTTCTTCGGCGGTCATCTCGCGGCCACTGAAGTGGTCGGTGTCGCAGAAGCTGCACTTGCGGTTGCAGCCGGAGAACCGCAGGAATACTGCTGCGGTGCCCGTGTAGTAGCCCTCGCCCTGGAGCGAGTAGAAAATTTCGTTGACGGTGTATCGGTCAGTCTTTTTCATATGAGGCGGTATTGCCCTCGCTCTCCTGCACATCGACACGGTAACAATTGTCTACGTTGTCGCAGATCCAGCGGGCGATGTTCTCTGCGGTGGGGTTGAAGGGGAGAGTATCGTTGAGGCAGCGGTGGTCCAGTTTATCGCTTACAATGCGTTTGATGTCGGTGAAATCGGTCACCATGCCGTTGTTGTTGAGCTCTTTGGCCCGGCAGTAGACGGTCACGATCCAGTTGTGGCCGTGGAGCGACGTGCATTTACTCTCGTAGTCGAGAGTCAGGCGGTGCGCCGCCGATATTTCAATTCGTTTGGTAACGTAATACATACTAATTATAACTCGTAATCTTCTTCTTTATTGTCGGGCTTCTTCTGCGGCCAACGGGTCGTAGACGGGCTGTAGGCCGCGCTCAGCTCCGAGTTTGAGCAGATATGCGAAGGCAGCTTCGCGGGTATCCTCTATCTCGCAGTCCTTGATGGCTTGTTTGAGATTTTTGGCGAAATATCCCACTTCGGGGCTCTGGGGCAGACCGAAGAGGGCCATTATCTCGGTGCCGTCGACGGGGTTCTTGCGGTTGCGCTCCACGTCTTTTTCGTGAGTGGCGCGGAATTTTTCCTCAACCAGGTCGAAATTAGCCAGATAACGTGCCTTGCGGGCCTCGTCTCGGCTGGTGATGTCGGCGCGGGCCAGAATCATCAGGTCATCGAGGTCTTCTTCGGCGTAATTGGCCAGACGGCGCACGGCGCTGTCGGTCACCTCGTCTTCCACCAGGGCTATGGGGCGCATGTGCAGCTCCACGAGCTTGGCCACGTAGGCGAGGTCGGCGCCGAGAGGGAATTTCATGCGGCGGAAGATGCTCTTCACCATTTTGGCCCCGATGAAGTTGTGGTTGTGGAATGTCCAGCCGCGCGCGGGGTCGAAGTGCTTGGTAACGGGTTTGCCTATGTCGTGGAAGAGGGCGGCCCAGCGCAGCATGATCTTGTCGGAGGCGGCGGCAACCCCGTCGAGCACCGCCATCGTGTGGTAGAAATTATCTTTATGGGCACGGCCCTGCACCACGTCGATGCCCTTCATGCGAGCCAGCTCGGGCAGGATGATGGCAAGCAGACCGCTGTCGAGCAGGAGTTTCCAGCCAATTGATGGCTTGGGCGAGCCCATGATCTTGAAAAGCTCGTCTTTGATACGCTCTGCCGTGATAATTTCTATGCGTGAGGCGTTGCGGCGGATGGCTTCGAAGGTCTCCGGGCAGATTGAGAATTGCAGTTGTGTGGCGAAGCGTATGGCACGCATCATGCGCAGAGGGTCGTCGCTGAAGGTGATGTCAGGATCGAGCGGTGTGCGTATTGTGCGCCGCTCGATGTCGCCCAGGCCATCGTAATTGTCGACCACCTCGCCGAAGCCTTCGGCATTGACGCGAATGGCCATGGCGTTGATGGTGAAGTCGCGCCGGGCCAGGTCGTCGTCGAGTGTGCCGTCTTCCACGATAGGGTTGCGGGAATCCCGGCGGTATGATTCGCGACGGGCCCCTACGAATTCAAGTTCGGTCTCGCCACGCTTGAGCTGGGCGGTGCCATAGTTGCGGTATACGGCCAGATGTGTGCCGCGGCCCATCTTTTTCGCCACGGCTTCGGCCAGTTCTATGCCGGAGCCTACGGTGACGAAGTCGATGTCCTTCGACGGGCGTCCGACTATGAGGTCGCGCACATATCCACCTACCACATAGGCCTCGCGGCCGAGCGAGTCGGCCACTTTGCCTACGGTGTGGAATATCCTGGAGTCGATTTTATCTTTGAGGTTCATAGCAGGTGATTGGTTTTTGAGAGAGGAGAGGAGGTGAGAGCCGCGATCAGTCGAGACGGGTGATGGTCTCGGGTGCCTTTGTGGCGGCTTCGGCTCCGGCATGGTCGTGCACGATGTAGGTGTTCTCGATGCCTACGGCTCCAACGCCGGGAATTACAAATTTTGGCTCTACGGCAATCACATTTCCGGCCTGGAGCACATCGCGCGAGCGCGGTGCCAGCACAGGCGACTCGTTGATCTCGATGCCGACGCCATGGCCTACGAAGCCTGCGTGACTTCGGTGGCCCATGAAATACTCGGCCATGCCGGCTTCTGTGGCCATTGCCAGAGCTTTGTTGTAGAGGTCGGCGGCTTTTACTCCGGGCGCCATCATTGCAGCTAAGGCTGCGCAGATGTCGGCCGACAGACGGTTGGCTTTATCGGCGGCCTCTGTCGGAGTGCCGGAAACATACATGCGGGTCATATCGGTCATGTAGCCGTTGAAATTGCCGTTCATGTCGACCATGACGGGCTTATCGGGTCGGATGACCGTTCCGTTGGCGCCTACGGGCAGCGACGGATCCTGACCTTCTCCGCCCATGGCGAAGTCGTAGGGCGAGGGGGTGTCGCCGTTCTCGCCGGTGAGTATATTGCCCATGAAGATTTCCATATCCGATCCACCGACGCGGAATTGGCCCAGGCAGCCTTCAAGGCGTAGGGCTCGCTCGATTTCGATCTGAAATTCGAGGTCGGTCATGCCTTCGCGGAAAAGATGTGGAATGCGCTCGTAGACAAGTGTCTGCTTGATGCCGGATTCGCGCACCATCTGGAGCTCGCGCTCGGTTTTTACTGCGCGCGACTGGCGGAGAGCCCCCGAGAGGTTCTGCTCAGGAGTCTGGCCGAAGGCTGCCGCCAGACGGCAGGCCTCTGCGTAGTTTACGGCGTCAAGCTCGAGTGCGATGGGTGCCGACGTATCGATGCCGCCCTGAGCAAGCAAACCGGGAATTTCTTCGGGCTTGCGGATGCGGTGGAGCAGCGAATGGTCAGGCGATATGAGGTGGTTGGGTTGGCGGACAAAATATCTCGGGCTGTCGAGCTCGGTGTTTACGTATACGTATCCGCGGAACACACGCCCCGTGAGGTAATAGATGTTGGCGTTGTTGCGCACGAGGCCCTGGCGGATGCCTGCCTGGCGCATGAGTTCCTTGAGTCGGGTGAGGCGGAGCGCCTGCTCTGCATCGCCGAGGAGATTGATGTGGTATTTGTCTGCCGGTTCCATAGTATATGTCAGCTTATGGCTATTAAATCTTTAATCGAGTTGAGGGTGTAATCCTGCTCTTCGACACCGCGGCCGAATCCGTAAGTTGCCCATGCGAAGGGTACGCCCGCGCGGTGCGACGAGCGGCAGTCGCCTTCTGTATCGCCGATGTAGAGGGGGCGTTCAAGGCCGTATTTCTCCACCAGCATGGCTATGTTGACGTCTTTTTCGTGACCGGTCTCTCCGTAGGATACCGCGTCGGTAAAATATGGTTTGAGACCCGTGAAGGTCAGGAAGTTGGGCAATCCGTCGGGCGTGCAGTTGCTCACCATGAAGAGGCGGTGTGTGCGGCTCAGCTCAGCGATGGTCTCGGTCACGCCGGGATATAGCGCGCCTCCGAGCTTCGGCATCAGCTCTTCTTCGTTGGCTGTGAGCACGCTCATGAACTTATCCATGTCGCAGCGGTCGCCGACCAGGTGCGTGTAGATGTCGGTCAGTGGCTTGCCCATCATTGTGGCAAGCACGCTGTAGGTGACGTGCGGAACGTCGGGGCAGAGTATGTCTATCGTGGCGTTCCATACGGCGCAATAGCTGTCGACGGCATCCCACAGGGTGCCGTCCATGTCGAAGAGGAGACTGTCGAAATGGTATGCGGGTTGATCGGTTGTCATGTAGAGTGTCGTTACGGTAGATAAACAAGCCCGACTTGCTCGATGTTCGGCAAGGTGTCGACGCGCATTATATGGCGCAGCGTGAGGGGCATGCCCTTGCTGATGGTGAAATCGCGGGCGATGGTGTCGGTAATCTGCAGCGATGGGCCGGTGCCGTGTCCGCGCCAGTGGCCGAAGTCATCGGCCAATATGAGGTTTACGGTGTCGCGGCGCGTAACGCTGTCGTTGATCGGATAGCTCAGCTCAAGCCATAGGTTGCTGTATTCGTAACCCGACGTATGGCGTACGGCCAGCAGCAGACTGCCGCCGTGCGACACGCTGTCGCGCAGGGTATCGACGGTAAATTCCACCGGCCTGGCGTAATCCCATTTCTGCGAGCGGAAGGTGTGGAATGCGCTGAAATAATTGTCGTCACCGTTACCTCGAGAGCCGGTGATGCCGCAGGAAGCCATCATTATGGCCACTGCGGCAAGCGCTGAAAGTCGGTTGAATACAGATCTATTCATTTGGTGTCGGTGCCGGACCCTTGTCGGCTGGTTTATCGGGGCCTTTGTCGCCTCCGGGGCGGCGCCGGCGCCGGTTTTTCGGTGCGCCGTCGGCCTGCTGGTTGGGGGCGGGGCGCTGTTCCTGCTGGGGTTTTGGCTGTTTTGGCTTAGGCTGGGCATTTTTTTCAGCCGGACGGTCGGTTTTCTCTCCCTGCGGCTTCTGGCCCTTGGCCTGCGGCTTTTTCTTTTTCTTCTTTTTCTTGTCGAAGCGTGTCAGATCGTCGTCTTCGCCGAGTATGTCGCCAAATTCGGAGCGTGGCTTGGGTTTCTGCTCGCCGTCGGGAATGAGCGCGAGGGGCTTCTCTCCGGCTTTGTTCATATTGATCACTTCAAAAACGCGGTCGGCCGGGATGGTGACAAGATTGACAGGCATCGACTTGTCGGTGGAGTAGGTCACCATGCGGTTGAATATGTCGCTCTTGAAGTGGAAATATGTGGCGTCGGCTGTCTCGAGGCGCACTTCACGCGGAGGCATCTTGCGGGAAGCCTCCACATAGGCGTCGACCTCGAAGTTGAGGCAGCACTTGAGCTTGGCGCATTGGCCGGCGAGTTTCTGCGGGTTGAGCGAGATGTCCTGATACCGGGCTGCGCTGGTGGCCACCGACACGAAGTTGGTCATCCACGTGGAGCAGCACAGAGGGCGTCCGCACGGCCCGATGCCGCCTATGCGGCCGGCTTCCTGGCGTGCGCCTATCTGCTTCATCTCGATGCGTACCTTGAAGGTCTCGGCGAGCACCTTGATGAGCTGGCGGAAGTCGACACGTTCGTCGGCTATGTAGTAGAAGATGGCCTTGTTGCCGTCGCCCTGATACTCCACATCGCCTATTTTCATGTTGAGTTTCAGCTCTTCGGCGATGCGGCGGGCGCGGATCATGGTGTCGTCTTCGCGGGCCTTGGCCTCCTCGAATTTCTCGAGGTCGGCAGGCTTTGCCTTGCGGAACACACGGCGCACGTCGGCTATATTGCCGTTGCGGCCCAGTGAGCGGCGCATGCGCAGCTCGGCCAAGGCTCCGGTGAGGGTGATGGAGCCTATGTCGTGGCCGGGCACAGCCTCGACGGCCACCACGTCGCCGATTTCGAGCGGCAGGTTGGTGGTGTTGCGGTAGTAGCCTTTGCGGGTGTTCTTGAACTGAACCTCGACATACTCGCTGGCAGCATATCCGCCGGGAATATCGTCGAGCCAGTTGAAGCTGTGGAGCTTGCCACGACGGCAGTCGCCGCAATGCGACTTGCATCCGCCGCAGTGCGCGGGCTGCTGAGGCTGCTCGGCCTTATCGGAGGCTTCAGCCTCGGGCCGGGCTGTCTCTTCCGGTGTGCTGGCGTTGGGTACGTCGACTTCTTCCTCGCCTTCGGGGCGGGGTTTATGCTTGTTCTTGCGTGCCATAGCTTATTTGGCGAAGCTTACAGAACGGGTCTCGCGGATTACGGTGATCTTTACCTGGCCGGGATAGGTCATCTCATCCTGGATGCGGCGTGCGATTTCCGACGAGAGTTTTTCGGTCTCGGCGTCGTCGATCTTGTCGGCGCCTACGATGACGCGCAGCTCGCGGCCTGCCTGGATTGCATAGGTCTTGATCACGCCGGGATAGCTGAGGGCCAGTTGCTCGAGGTCGTTGAGACGCTTGATATAGGCTTCCACAATCTCGCGGCGTGCGCCGGGGCGTGCGCCTGAGATGGCGTCGCACACCTGCACGATGGGAGCCAGGAGGGATGTCTGCTCCACTTCGTCGTGGTGGGCGCCGATGGCGTTGCAGATTTCGGGTTTCTCCTTGTATTTCTCGGCGAGTTTCATGCCTAACAGTGCGTGCGGCAGTTCGGGCTCCTCGTCGGGTACTTTGCCAATGTCGTGGAGCAGACCTGCGCGACGGGCCTTCTTGGGGTTGAGGCCGAGCTCGGAAGCCATCACGGCGCAGAGGTTGGCTGTCTCGCGTGAGTGCTGGAGCAGGTTCTGGCCGTAGCTGGAGCGGTATTTCATCTTGCCTACCAGGCGGATAAGCTCGGGGTGGAGACCATGGATGCCGAGGTCGATGGCGGTGCGCTGGCCAGTCTCGATGATTTCCTGCTCGAGCTGCTTGCGTACTTTAGCCACCACTTCCTCGATGCGGGCAGGGTGAATACGTCCATCGGCCACAAGCTGGTGGAGTGCCAGACGGGCAATCTCGCGGCGCACGGGGTCGAAGCCTGAGAGGACGATGGCCTCAGGGGTGTCGTCGACGATAATCTCGATGCCGGTGGCGGCTTCGAGGGCGCGGATGTTGCGGCCCTCACGGCCGATGATGCGGCCTTTGATTTCGTCGGAGTCGATATGGAATACCGTCACGGAGTTCTCTATGGCGGTCTCGGTGGCTACACGCTGGATCGACTGTACTACAATGCGGCGGGCTTCCTTGTTGGCTGTGAGCTTGGCATCGTCCATTATATCGTTTATATACGATGCTGCGGCGGTTTTTGCCTCGTCTTTGAGGCTCTCGATGAGTTTTTCCTTGGCTTCGGCTGAGGAGAGGCCTGAGATGTGCTCGAGCAGATCCTGAGCCTGGCGCTGCATCTCATCGAGTTGGGCTTGGCGCTGGTTGATTACATTCTGCTGGGCGTCAAGGTTCTGACGGGTGTTGTCGAGTTCGTTGCGCGTGCGCTGATTCTCGCTCTGCTGCTGGTTGAGCTGTAGCTCGCGCTGCTTCATCTTGGCTTCCTGCGACTGGAGCTTCGACATCTTCTGGGCAGCCTGTTTCTCGGCTTCGGTTGTGATTTTCAGAGCTTCTTCGCGGCCTTCGAGCACCTTGTCGCGCTTAAGGTCTTCGGCCTCGCGCTCGGCGTCGGCCACGATGGTCTTGGCTTGCGAAGTGGCCATCGAGCGCTGTACGAGCATGGTGATGCTCACGGCTATGGCCGCGGCAACGACAGCGATGGCGATGTAAATTATGATACTGATCATATATCGGTTAGATGATATAAAAAAATAGGCACCTTCACAGCCCTTAGAGGCGCACCCGTCGGATGTCGGGGGTGCACGGGGTTGGAAAAGTGCGGTTTACAACTCTCGGCGCGCGGAGTGATGCAGCGCTGTGAGGGGGCTTGACAAAAGTATTCCCTGATATTTTCTGCGGTGGCCGCTGTGGTGTCAGTCGGAGCCTTCGAGCAATTTGTCGATGCGTTCTTCGAATGACTGTAGCATCTCGGCCTGATTGTTAATCAAATTTGTCTGGCGGTAGAGCATGGTGGCGTAGTAGAGGGTCACCTTTGCCAGCGCTACCGAGGGCGTGTCGGCGTTGGCACCGAAACGGAATCGGTTGACGTTGGAGTTTATCTGCTCGATTACATGGCGGTAGAACGACTCTTCGTCCTCCCTGACGGGAAGCTTGAAGGCGTCCGCGTCGGCTATTTTGATTGTTATCCTATGTTCTTTCTGCTGGTTCATCATGCAGGGAGCGGGTGCTAAATGTCTTTCATCAAGTCGGCGACACAGGCGTCGATTTCCCGCACTAATTCGATAAGAGTGGCTCGGGCCTCACGTGCGGTGGCCGTGTCGGGTGCGAGTGCCGAAGATATGCGCAGATGCTCAAGCTCGAGATTCTGTTTTTCTATCACGGCGTCGCGGGCACGGAGAGCGGCCTGCAGCTCCACCAACTGTTTGCGCAGCTGTGTGTTATGCTCTTTGAGCGTGGAGTAGCGGGTAACCAGCAACTCGGCTTTGTGGCCGATGCGGCTCAGTTGCTCGGCGAAATCCTTTGCCATTTCTGTACCAAATTTTCACAAAAGTAGAAAATATATTTGAGATGTCAAAATTTTTTTACAAAGCGTGCGCCTGGCATGCTCAGTGGCCTGTAAGTCGGCCACTGGCCCTTCATAAGTCAATAGAGATGTTTATAGCACGGCGGCGGCTCGCCGTATGTTTGCCAGTCGGGCCATAAAAGATGAGTCTTGTTTCGCCTTGGTCTTACTGTAGTCTGTCTGAAGGTTAATCCAGAAATCTGAGTCTATGCCTAAGGCAGCTTCAAGCATCAGCGCATATTCAATGGTAAAATCTCTTTTGCCATTTATTAGCTCATTGAGAAGCGAAACTTTCACGCCAAGTTCTTTTGCGAGCTTGGTCTGGGTTATTCCTCTGCATTCGATTTCCTCCCTGAGAATCTCTCCGGGATGGGTCGGCTCAAACGGTGTGAGGTTATTTGCGATCATATTAGGCTCGACGCCCGCTAATGTTACCATATTAATCGTAATGATTAGAAAGTTCAACAATATTGCAGATGGTCAGTATCGGATTCTCTAAATCGTAGCTCAATGTAAATTCTATTCTATACTGATCATTGACCCTAATTGAGAAACGCCCGGCTTTGTCTCCTTTGAGTGTCTCAAAATTCAAGGAATTCAACTGATAGAGTGTTTCAGGTCTTGGCGCGGCCCGAAGTTGCTCGATACGTCGTCGGTATCTCTTTATAATCTCAGGCTGGTAGCGGTGCTTCTTGTCTGAACATTTGCCATACTCAAACAACTCACGTAAATAGGTTTCTTCAAACGTAACTACCATGGATTATATATTACAACGCAAAGTTAATAAAAGTTCTTTGCATTTTCACAAATTTGTGAAAATTTTTATGTATGCAAGCCTCAGCCGAAGTATCTCAACGTTGAGAACCTTACTCCTTTATCAGGCGGAATGTCATGCGGTGGAGTGGCGAGGGGCCATGCTCAGCTATGGCTGCCCGGTGGGCGGCGGTGGGGTAGCCCTTGTTGATGTTCCACGCATACATGGGATATTGCTCGTGGGCGGCCGTCATGAAGAGGTCGCGCTCGGTCTTGGCCAGCACTGAGGCTGCCGCGATGTTGGCAAAGCGACCATCGCCTTTTACGAAGGTGGTGCACTCCAGGTCGCCGTAAGGCTTGAAGCGGTTGCCATCTACAATCACCGCGCCTGGCTGAGGTGTGAGCATGCGCAGGGCACGGTGCATGGCCTCGATGGAGGCGTTGAGTATATTTATATCGTCGATCTCCTGAGCCGAGACCTGCGCTATGGCCCAGGCCACGGCTTCGGCCTTGATAACTTCGCGGAGCTCCATGCGGCGCCGCTCAGTGAGCTGCTTCGAGTCGTTGAGGTAGGGATGGGAGAATTCGTCGGGCAGGATTACAGCGGCGGCGAATACGGGCCCTGCGAGGCATCCGCGACCCGCTTCGTCGCATCCGGCTTCGAGGCGCCCTGCTATGTGGCACGCCGGCAGTGGGTTATGCAAGGAAGTCATGATTGATCACATTTTCTACAAGGTAGAGGCCTTCGATGTCGCTCCGGCGCACGTCGATGTCGTCGTATGCCGGATTGGCGCTTACGAGCTTTACCATATCGGGATCGGGGTGGCGGCGCACATACTTCACGAGCCGGAAGTCGGGCAGCACCACCACGTAGATCTGACCCCATGAGATAGGGGCGTCGAGGCTGATGGGGCGGATCGATATATAGCATCCGGGGTTGAGACGGGGCTGCATCGAGTCGCCGCTCACCCGCACGATAGGCAGCTCCGGATTGATGCCGGGCAGACATACACGGCCTATGATGCGCTCGTCGGTGAACATGCGGCTAAGCGGGGTGGTGCCGGCAGTGACGTCGATGTTGTAGACAGGGGCGCCTGCCACCGTGGCCTCGGCTGCTGTAGGGCGGCTCCCCGAGCTACGCGGAAATGGCACGTCGGTGCCTTTGGTAAGCCAGTCTTTCGATACGCCCATGTTCACAACTATACGGTTGAGAAACGAATCAGACGGGCGTGTGTGGCCGCTCAGTACGCGCGATACGGTGGCCGCGTCGACGCCGATCTGCTTGCCGAAGCTGGCCTGAGTATGGCGGGTAAGGCGGATGAGATATCGGATGCGGTCGAGTACGCCGGCGCCTTGAGCCGGCATTTCCAGGCGGTCGGGGCTTGCTGTCATGTTAAGGGTCATTGAGTTTCACGTGCAAAATTACAATTTTTGTTGCATAAATCCAAATGTCGCAGTGACAGAGTGACTTTGCTTTAATTATTAACATATATTAACTAAAACGGAGAGGGTAATTTTTGACCCTAATTTCTACCTTTGCAAAATAAAGTTAAGAGCAGATTATAAGTTACTGACCATTATTAGATCTGCCACCTTAGAAACCACCATTATTTACCAACCATAATCACACTCACATGAAAAAACTATTCTCGTTTTTTTCTTCCGCTGCACTTGCAGCGGCCATGGCTTGTGCAGTTGTGCCTCAGGCTTATGCCTCCGGGAAAAACTACGTGGTCAACGGCAGCTTCGAGCAGCCCGGCTACGAGCAGTCGGTTCCCGATGGATACACCTGGGCTCCCTGGAACGAGCAGAATGATCTATCTGTACTTCCCGGCTGGGATCTCACTTCGGGAGGCATCTGGAACGGCGCCATAGCCCTTGATGCTTACGACGACGGCAACCATTACCTGCATTTCGTAGGTATGGATGAAAACGGCTGGAGAGATATGATGATCGGCCAGTCTGTGTCAGGTCTTACTCCGGGCAAAACCTATGAGCTTAGCTTCCGAGCTGGTGTCAATTTCCCTGAAGGCTCAACCTATACTCCCGATCCTGAGTTTGGCTATAGGCTGTATGCCAACTACGACACGGAGAATAGTAGAGGTACTCTGTTTCAGAAAGAGAATTTCGCTGAAACACGCACTTACGATGTTAGTTTCGTAACCTATAAGGCTGCGTTTACCGCGCCAGCTGATGGTAAGGTATATCTTGAAATTTACCAGGCTAATAATTATTATGAAGGCAACTTCAAGAGATATCTCTGGATGAATCTTGATGATGTGGCAATCTACGACCCCGAAGAAACTGGTGAGCCTCTGGTGCCATATATCGTCGGTGACTTCAACGGCTGGTTGCCTGAATCGCCCATGAGCTTCGAGCCTACCGAAGACGGCAACTGGATGATTCAGATGGAGACCGGTGGCTTCAAGATCTCCACCACTCCCGGCGACTGGGATACCTTTAATCGTGGCGCTTTGTCGGTTGAGGGCGGATATGTTACTCGCGAAGCCGTGGGCACCCCTCTGCCTCTGATCAATTCTGAGACGAACATTGAGCTCCCTTGGAGCGGGGAATGGATAATTGCGCTTGACTCCCAGCTCTCTACCATCACATGTACCGCCCTTAGCGAGCCTCCGGCAGGCTATGTCCAGGCCTATATAATGGGCGCCATGAATGGCTGGATGGCTGAGGATAAATGGCAGATGAGCACCAACGACGGCATCACATACACCTTTGTCTGCGAAGGCGAGACGGCCATCGCGGCCAATACCGAGTTCAAGATTGGAACTCCCACCTGGACTGACATCAATTATACCGTTGGCGGTATGGCATTTACCGATGGCGATGTTAACTATGCAACTTATAACAGCTATGAGGGCAATACCTGGTTTGCCGAAGACTTCGAAGGCGAAATCCGCCTCGTGCTCGTAAACGGTGTCCGTGAGGAAGCCGAACTCTACTTCACGCTGAAAGAAGACCTTCCGGACACTCCCAATATCCCACAAGATTTTAAAGGAGTGAATCTTACACCTGCTGCCTACCAGTTCAATACATACGATAAACCGTTTATTGGCTTTACGTGCACCGACTTAGATATATACAATTGGAATCTTGCGGTTTACCATATCAAAGATTTCCTTTACGAAGGAGGGGAGATTGGTGATGGATATATTCCGGTATCTGCACCTACATTCTGCGGAACGAAGAACCAGGAAAACGTAGATCTTCTTAACCAAGCCTCCGGAATCATAGACTTAGGAGGAGAAATAGGCAAAGTCCTTGCCATAAATTACCAAGGCTCAGGTTTCGCGGAGGAATACCATTCTTTGACTGGCAATGAACTCCCGCTGGGCGAGGCTCCGGCAGCTTATACATTGCCCTTCTTTGTATTCGATCCTGTAACTCTTGAGGCTTATGCCGGACTTGATAAAAATATGCCTCTCCGTGTGCGCATAGAATGCAATGTTTTTAGTCAGGAGTGGGTCGAAGGAGATGCCTTTAGAGCATATGTCATGGATGACCAAAATAATGTGCGTCCAGGTGGAGGAGATGATAATGAAGCTCCTGATATAATGGTTAATCCGGCCGAGTTTAAGGACGGATCATCATGGAACCCCAATAAGTGGCTGGTTTATGAGTGGGATATTGATTTGGCCGATATTGAGGAATTTATTCCTTTTGGATGGGTTCCGAAGCTTAAGATGGAAATTCAAAATCCCGAAGGCTGCGCAATTCTTTTCCGCAATATTCAGCTCTATGCACCCGAAGATACCGACCGCGAGCGTATATATAAACGTCGCCTCCGCACTTGGAATACCTACACGGTAGGAAACGTAGAAAAGCCTGTCGATCCGATTGATCCCGATATTCCCGTAGGCCCTGATGCCGATGGTAATTACGTATACAACGGCAGCTTCGAGAATCCTGCTTATGAGCAGGCGGTTCCCAGTGCCTTTACATGGGATCCTTGGGATAAGATAGAAAATCTGACTTACTTGCCTGGATGGAGCCTGAAGACGAATATTTGGAATGTTCTGGCTACGGTTATGGAAGGTAATGGAGATGGTTACGGGTACCTCGATGGGCCTGGAGCTGGCGAAAAATATCTCCGTTTGTTAGGGTATAATGATCTTGGTTGGACAACAGGTGAAATTTCTCAGGTGGTCAAAGGTCTCACACCCGGTAAAACATATCGACTCTACTTCCTTTCAGGGGCTCATTTCCCGGAAGGAGAAGTCTGGACGCCGGAGCCTGATTATGGCTATGGCATATATGACGTTGCGTCAGATGAAGATGGAACTCCCGTAGCCGGATCGGAAATTATATCAGAAAATCTTGCTGCCACATCAGGCTGGGATTTGGACTATCAGAGCTTTGTACGTGAGTTTGTTGCTCCGGAATCAGGTGAGGTCTTCTTGAGATTCTATATAGATAATCAATATGGAGATCATAATAAACATGACTATTTGTTCGTATTATTTGACGACATCCGCATCTATGATCCAGAGGTAACTGAAGATCCAAAACCTGTTGACCCCGAAGACCCCGATCCATCTGATGACTCGTATGTCAATTTTGTGGCTCATGTGGTAGAGGTCGGTGATCATATTCGTCTGCTCGCTGAAGTCCTCCCCGAAACAGCTGAGGATAAGAGCCTCGAGTGGACAACGACCGACGAAAACGTCGCAGCCGTCGACTCCACCGGTTATGTATCATTCGTGGGCGCCGGCAATGTCGACATCGTGGCATGGCACAACGGTTCGGGTGCATTGATTCGCTTTGTAGTCGAAGCGGTGGCGGCCACTGGTCTCGACGTCTTCCCGGCTCAGGCTTACGGTGCATCGGGTCAGTCGCTCTATCTGTTGGCACTCCACACCCCGACCAACACCACCGACAAGAACGTGACATGGTTCTCCGACAACGAGTCGGTGGCTACGGTCGACGACGAAGGCCGCGTGACCATGATTGGCGATGGCATTGCCTCTATCTTCGCTATGAGCGGCGACCATCAGGCAGTATGCGAGGTGCATGTGGGTGAGACTACCAATGTCACCGCCGTAGGCTCGACCGGCATCACCATCGAGGTGACCGAAACTGGCGTTGTGCTGGGCAACCTGCCCGAGCTGGCCCGCGTGATTGTATCTGCCGTAGATGGCAAGGTGGTAACTGCCGCCGTAGCCATGGAGTCGACCATGACTCTCGACCTTATGCCTGGCATCTACATCGTTCAGGCTGGCGACGTCACCGCCAAAGTACTTGTGAAGTAATAGAAGCTTTAACATACCCCCTTTTCTTTCGTGCGCCCGCAGTCACCTCGCTGCGGGCGCATTGTGTGTGCAGGTCTCCCCAGATTTGCCCACCTGCGCCGAAAGCCCTACCTTTGTATAAAAATTTACCGCTATGCAACTCACCCAACGTCAACAGCGCACATTAGCCGCCTTGAAGCAGGCGCCGGTGCGCAGAATATTATTTGTATGCCTCGGCAACATATGCCGCTCGCCCGCAGCCGAGGGCGTGATGCGTGCCATCGTCGGCGAGGAAGGCGACGAGGCCCGCTGGGAGATCGATTCTGCCGGCACCGGACGCTGGCACATAGGCCAACTGCCCGACAAACGTATGCGCATCCATGCGCGCCGCCGGGGCATCGAGCTTACCCATATCTGCCGCCAGGTGACGCCATCGGATTTCGATGACTTCGATCTTATCATACCCATGGACTCCGACAATGAGGAAAATCTGCGCGCTATGGCACCGTCGCCTGAGGCTGAAGAGAAAATCATCCCCATGGCGGCGTTTGTCGACCGGGCGATGCGATACGACTACATTCCCGATCCTTACTACGAAGGGGCGGAAGGATTTGAACTCGTCCTCGACCTCCTCGACAGCGGCTGCCGCCGCCTCTACCAGGAGCTCCGTTAATTGATGCCCCCCACGCCTCCGCAGAAGCTCCGGCGTGGAGGGCTACTAAAAATCGACGTCTTGCAGACGTCATGGTGACATCATCACCGCTTTCCTGCTTTCCGCGTGGTGGGGTGGAAAGCAGGAAAGCGGTGGCGTTATAGTTTTATTTGGCTGGGTCCAGTTTTATTTCAGGATATTCAAAGTGGGCCATGGCCATGATCATCTTGGCGCGACGGTCTTTGAGGTTCGACAGGAAAGGCATAATATCGTCATCTTTTGTTTGGGTTGTGTAAAAACAGATGAGCAATGCCTTTTTACCATCAATCTTAATTTCCTTGAACCGGTAGATATTAAATTCAACAAGGGCAACCTCTTCGTCGGTACCTTCGCTGAGTAGGCAATCGAACATGAATTCTTTGTTGGCTTCTTTCTTGTATGTCTGATAATTACAGACCATGTCTCTTTTTTTCCGTTCTTCATATCTCGCAGTAAGGTGTTCGATATATTGTTGGGCTGTCAAATCGCCGACAAATACCCATACGGAGAGCATGTCTTTGAAATTTTCGGGCGACTGCCCTGCCGGAAAATATTCCTGGAGATACTGTATTGGAGTTGGATGAGAACTCCACCCCAGCACAAATTCCGTATCTTCGAATTTCAGAGTTTCATTTGTGTGCAGATAATTTTCTACGGCGTGCACGTTGGCTGAGACGCATAACACGAGGAAGATTAGGATTGGGAGAATCTTACGCATAACAATGAGTATATGAGACAAGGTTTGTCGGTAAGGTATTAGATGATTATTCGCAAAAGTAATGAACCTCAGGCAGATTGTCTACGTATTTACATATTTTAACGTTATTCATTCTTCCGCCTCTACCGCACTAATCTGTTATCCAAAGGGGGCCGGGGATTATCTGAAAAATGCCCGAAATGTTAAATTGTGCTAATGCGAGTGATTTTTTTGCTCGAAAAGTATGTTGTATAACATAAAAGCTATAACTTTGCATCAATTTTTTATGGTATTAGATTTAAGGTAAAAGGATTATTCGTCGTGACGACGAGTAATTTTTTTTTGTTTATACGAGAAAATATAATTTAAGGCGCCGTATACCTCTTGTATACAGCGCCTTAATCGATTCTTTAGGGATGGAAGTGACTATTTTAGCTCGACTTCTCCTACGAATGGGCGGTAGAAACCTTCGGTATGCGCAAGGAAACTCTCGCGCAGGCTGTCGGTCAATTCCTGATTACTCTCAGCGAGATTGTTGAGCTGGCCGGGGTCGGCTACGAGGTCAAATACTCCATAAGTGCCTAAATTGCCGAGTTCGTTGCCGGTGAGATTAGTCTCAGGCCCGGTATAGGGAGGCATGAAGGCATAGCGGCCCGTACGCAGGCCAAGCTTGCCCTGATTTTCGATCACGATGGCATCGCGGCCCTGCTGCGAGCGGCCGAGGAATACGTCGGGCATTGCGCGACTGTCGAGCGAGTCGGGGATGGTGGCACCTGTCAGTTCGCCCAGCGAGGCGAAGAGGTCCATCTGGCATACGAGCGCATCGCTTACCACCGGATCTATATGGCCTTTCCAATAGATGCACATCGGCACATGTGTTCCACCGTCGAAGAGGCTGTATTTGCCACCGCGCAGCCCTCCGGCCGGAAGGTGCCCGGCAGCCTGGGCAAGCTCGGGTGCGCCGTCGCGGTACCCGTCATTGAGCACCGGGCCATTGTCGCTGCTGAAAATCACGATTGTATTCTCAAGTAACCCCAGGCTGTCGAGGCGGTGCATGAGTTGGGCTACGCACCAGTCGGCCTCGGCTATGGCGTCGCCGCGCGGCCCAAGGCCGGTGGTGCCGGCGAATCGGCTGTGGGGCAAGCGGGGCACGTGTGGCTCATGGAGTCCGTAATAGAGGAAGAAAGGCTTCTCGCGGTTCTCGACAAGGAAGTCTTTCACCTTCTCGGAGAAATAGTCGGCCATATCCTCGTCGACCCATCGGGCGGCCTTGCCTCCAGTCATGAAGCCTATGCGGGGCACTCCGTTGACAATAGAATTCTGATGTCCATGTGCCCACTCCATGCGCAGCATCTCCGGATTGGACAATGCGTCGGGTTCGCCCGGGAAATTATGCTCGTAGTCTACGAATATAGGATCTTCAGGGTCGCGGTTCACCACCAGACCGTCTTCCACATACACAGTCGGCACGCGGTCGTTGGTGGCGGCAATAAGGCACGACGAGCCGAAGCCTATCTCACGTGCCCCGGGGCGGATAGTGTCGTTCCAATCGACCTTTCCGGCCCCCATGCCGAGGTGCCACTTGCCTATGGCTCCGGTGGTATAACCGGCCTCCTGCATCATGCGGGGCAGAGTAGGCTGAGCCGGGTCGATTACCAGCGGTGCGTCGCCCGGTAGAATCTTTATGTCCTCACGCCAGGGATACATGCCCGTGAGCAGGGCATACCGGCTCGGAGTCGATGTCGACGATGATGCGTAGGCATTATTGAATGCCACGCCCCCGCGGGCGAGGCTGTCGATAGCCGGAGTGTTGATGGTCTTCGACCCGTAGAAGCTCACGTCGCCGTAGCCAAGGTCATCGGCCAGCACAACTATCACATTAGGACGAGCCGGCTCTTTGGTGGCCTCGCGCGAGCACGACGACGAGCCCAAAGCCATCAGCATAGCCGCAATACTGTATGAAAACTTTTTCATGGCAGATCAGAATTTATCGGGGGCGGGGAGCACCATGCAGCGTTCAGCCCATTCATTATAAGCTTTTTCCATTTCGGCCACCTTCTCCGGATTCTCGGCGGCTACGTCGTGACGCTCAGTGCGGTCGGCATTGAGGTTGTAGAGTTCCCACTTCTCACTCTTGTTGGGGCGGACAATCTTCCAGCCGTCCTTGCTGATGAGGGCGCACTCGTTGAAGTGCTCGAAGCCGAGGTAGTCGTGGCGCTGAGCGCTTGTATTGCCCTCCAGCACAGGCAGGAGGCTGCATCCTTCGGCAGGGATGATCTTGTGGCCACGGTAGGTCTGCGGATAAGCCGCACCTGAGAGGTCGAGGCATGTCGACATCACGTCGATGACGTGGCACATCTCTGTGGTGACAGATCCCGGCTCGGCCTTGATTCCCTTGGGCCAATGGGCTATACATGGCGTGCAGATGCCGCCTTCATACGATTTGGCCTTCCAGAACCGGAAGGGGGTATTGGCCACGTTGGCCCACTGCGGGCCGAGAGCCGAGTAAGTGGTTTCGGGGCCAGGCATCACCTGTTTGTCGCGGGCGTATACTATAGGACGTCCGTCGCGTGTCATGTCGGGGCGATCGTTCTCGCCGGGAATCATGTTCTGGCACATCTCCGGGCTGCATCCGTTGTCCGACATGAAGAGGATTAGTGTGTTATCGAGCTGGCCTGTCTCCTCCAGGGCATCGATTACCTGGCCTATGCCGCGGTCCATGCATTCCACCATGGCGGCATGCACGGCCATGGCGCGTGCATCCCACTCAGCCGTGGGGTTATCGGCCCATGAATCGGAGAACTGGCGGTCGGTCAGAAAATCTTCCGCGTCGCCGAAGATTCCAAGTTCCTTCATACGCTCGTATCGGCGCTCACGTATCGAATCCCAGCCTACGGTGTAAGTGTCTTTATAGTGCTCGATGTCTTCCGGCAAAGCATGGAGAGGCCAGTGAGGGGCCGTGTAGGCCAGATACATGAAGAATGGCTTGCCATCGTCGTGCTGGCGGATCTCTGAGGCTGCACGGTCGGAGAGGGCGTTGGTGATATAGTATCCTTCTGGCACAGAGTCGATAGGCACCTCTCCTTCCACGAGGCTGAACGGGTCGAAGTAGTCGACTACTCCGTAGATTGTTCCATAGTGAGTGTCAAAGCCTCTGTTAACCGGGTAATGGCAGAGGTCGGAGTAAGGCTCGTGCTTCACCTGATGGTTGAGCCAGTCGCGCTGGTCGGGGCGCAGAGGAGTCTCGGCAATATGCCATTTGCCCACCATTGAAGTGGTGTATCCTGCGGTTTTGAGTACCTCCGGTATGGTGACAGCATCGCGGGAGAGGGTGCCACGGTAGCCGGGAAGATGCTGGTCGAAGGTCATGCGGCCTATGCCCGCCTGATGCTGATAGAGGCCGGTGAGCAGCGAGGCGCGTGTGGGGCAGCTACGGCTGGCGTTGTAGAAGCGGCTGAACCGCACGCCGTTAGCCGCGAGTTTGTCGAGGTTGGGTGTGTGGATTTCTCCGCCGTAGCAGCCAAGGTCGGAGTAGCCGAGGTCGTCGGCGAGAATAAGGAGTATGTTAGGTTTTTCCTGGGCCTTAACAGCCAGAGGCGCCGCACACATCATGAGCGACGCCGCCAAAGGGATATAGCGGTTCATAGATCGATAGATAATAGATAATGGTGAAACGGAAAAAGTGCTCCCGGAGATGTGGCCCCGGGAGCACAGGCAATTATTGCCTTGGCTTGATGATGGTTGAGGGATCTGCCGTGATATCGTAATATCCGGTCGAATCGTTTTTCACGAAGTTGAGTGTTACGATGCGTGTGCGGCGGGGAGCCACTACACTGTCGTTATGATGCACATGGTAGACATAGCGGTAGTTGCCGTCATTATCCTTGAAGAGGTCGCCATGGCCCGATCCTTTCTCTCCTACAATCGACTGATGGATGATGGGGTTGGCGGGATTCTTGATCCATGGGCCGGTAGGTGAGTCAGCCACAGCATAGCCCACTGCGTAGTCGGGGCTCTGGAAGTGGTTGGCCGAGTAGAAGAGGTAATATTTTCCGTCGAGTTTCACCACTGTGGGGCCTTCCATGATTGGAGCACTGTCGTAAGCCGGGGTGGCTTCCCAGGGCTGGGTGTTGTTGAAGAGGCGCTGCACGGTGCCGGGTTTCACTGTTCCGGTGGCGAGGTCGAATTCACCTACGTGAAGGAAATTGCCGTGGTCGAAGCGCACATGATAGAGATACCATTTTCCGTCGTCATCTTTGAAAAGGAAAGAATCGATGTTCTTCTCCGATCCGTCGATAGGGCTTGCTTCGGTCTGGGTATACATTCCGGCAAGACTGTCGGCAGCCGCGAGCACGGTCTGCTCATTGGCGGTGTATGTGAGATAATATTTCCCGTCCTCTTTCAGAATCTGCGGAGCCCAGAAACCTTTTTCGCCGAATGCACCTCCTCCTTTGACGAGTATCATCGAGTCGGCGCGTGCCGGAGTCCATGTCTCCAGATCCGATGATTCAAGCAGAGTGAAACCCTGGGGGCGACCGGTACGGGTGCCGGTGAGATAGAACTTGCCACCTTCGGTATAGACCGTGGGGTCGGCATAAAATATTTCAGAGCCTTCCGGAGCTGAAGATTCGCAGGTGGCGGCTTGTTCCTTTCCGCCGCAGGAGGCGAGGATAGCCGCGATGCTTACTGCCGCGGCGATAGAGCCGGCGTGCAGTGCTGTGAGTTTTTTCATGAGTGAGTTCGGGTAGATTATTATACTAATTTATGCTAACGGGTGCAAAGTTATGCAAGCCCCGGCTGCCTTCGCTGAAAAAATGTTCTGAAAACAAGTAAAGACGTCCAAAGAGGGGTAATTATCTCTAAATCGGGAAAATTTTGCACAAGATTTCTATATCCAAACACATTTTTACCCACCTGCCAGCGTGCATGGGGGCTAATTTTGCAGCGTAAATCTACTACCGACCAGCCCAAGCGGCTAACCGATCTTTAATCACACAACCTTAAAATGATAAAAAGAAGCTTAACAGCATTACTGCTCATGACGGCCCTGCTGACACCGACAGCCAAGGTGGCCGCGGCTGACCAGTCGGCCGACATCCCGCGTCCTGAATATCCGCGTCCTCAGTTCGAACGTGCCGATTGGCGCAACCTCAACGGCGAGTGGTCGTATACCTTCGACTTCGGCAAGAGCGGCAAGGAAGAGGACCAGCAGTTATCCCAAGGGTTTCCCAATACTATTATAGTGCCATTCTGCCCCGAGAGCACATTGTCGGGAGTAGGGCACACCGATTTCATCAATGCAATGTGGTATCACCGTAAGCTTGCCGTTCCTCAAGACTGGGCCGGCAAGCGGGTGATGCTGAATTTCGGCGGCGTCGACTACCGCGCCGAGATTTTCATCGACGGTCAGTCGCTCTTCACCCACTACGGCGGCGGCTCTTCATTCGCAGTCGACATCACCAATGCGGCAGCCCCCGGCACCGAGCACGATCTGGTGGTATACGTAGAAGATGATGTACGCTCATGGCAGCAGCCAGCCGGCAAACAGTCGCGCCGCCTGAAGGCTTACGAGTGTTTCTATACCCGCGTCACCGGCATCTGGCAGACAGTATGGCTCGAAGCCATAGAGAAAGGTGGCCTCAAGAGCTGCCACATCACTCCTGACCTTGATGGCAGCCAGTTTGTATTCGAGCCTACATTCTATGACGTAGACGGCGACACGAAGCTCAATATCCGCGTGCTCGACGGCAAAAAAGTGGTTTGCGACCGCACCGTCACCGCCAGCAACAGCTCATTCGTCACCACTCCTATAAAGAATGTGAAGACATGGTCGCCTGAGTCGCCCTTCCTCTACGACATCGAGTATACCGTAACCGGCAAAGACGGCAAAGTCATCGACAAGGTGAAGGCATATGCAGGTATGCGCAAATGCGAGCTCCGCGACAAAGTGTTCTATCTCAACAACGAACCCTATTACCAGCGTCTTGTCCTCGACCAGGGTTACTACCCCGACGGCCAGTGGACAGCACCCACCGACGAGCAGCTCCGCCGCGACATCGAGCTTGCAAAGGACGCCGGCTTCAACGGAGCCCGTCTCCATCAGAAAGTTTTCGAGCCCCGCTATTTCTACTGGGCTGACAAGCTCGGCTACCTCACCTGGGGTGAATCGGCAAGCTGGGGTATGAACTGGACCGACAAAGTCGCCGCCCGAAACCTCCTTACCGAATGGCAGGAATGCCTCGAGCGCGACTATAACGTGACATCGCTCATCTCCTGGTCGCCTCTCAACGAAGTATGGCTCAAAGACCCCGACGGCCAGCGCGCACGCCTCGCCAACGACCTCTACTTCCTCACCAAGAACTTCGACCGCACACGCCCCGTAGTCACCGCCAGCGGTGGCCATCACTCAGGCTTCACCGATGTATATGCCGAGCACACTTACGTGCAGGATCCCGTGGCTCTCTACAACCAGCTACAGCTGAAGGCCGACGGTACTCCCTACATCCACCATCCCGAGTCGAGCGCACCCTACAAGGGCGAATGCTATATGATCGACGAATTCGGCGGCATCAAGTGGATGCAGACCATGGACGCTCCCGAGGTTGCGGCTGAAGAGGAATTCTGGGGTTATGGCAAACCTCCGCGTACAATCGAGGAATACTACCAGCGTCTCGAAGACCAGGTGAACGTAGTGCTGAGCCTTGACCACATCGCCGGTTTCTGCTTCACTCAGATCGTAGACGTCGAACTTGAGAAAAACGGCCTTTACACCTACGACCGCGTAAAGAAATTCGACATGGACCGTATCCGTGCCATCTTCTCCAAAGACCGCGACCAGGCTAAAGCCGAAGTTGAAAAAATGCTTGCCGACCACGCCGCCAAGGCTGACCAGGCATCAAAATAAACAATAAATTAACTGAAATTTAGTTTAACTATTTACTAAACAATTTCCTAAACCAATCATCCAGCATCATGAAAAAACAAGCTCTACTCATCTCGAGCGCTCTCATGTGCGCTGCCGGTGCGTTTGCTCAGGCTCTTCCTGAAGGAACCACAGCTCTCCTCCCCGCAGGTGTAACCGCAAACCTCAGCCAGAACAAGCAGTTCTACGCACAGAAAAACCTCTGCGTAGCCGGTTCTCCCGAAAAAGGCTACCAGGCATTCTTCCAGGCTAAAGATGCCGCCCACGGCGAAGAACTCTGGGTAACCGATGGCACCGCCGCAGGCACCCGTCTCGTGAAGGACATCAACCCCGGTGTGGCAACCTCCGACATCCAATACATCACCCGCTTCAACGACAAAGTCGTGTTCTCGGCAAACGACGGCGAGAACGGCTATGAACTCTGGATCTCCGACGGCACCGAAGCCGGCACCTACATGGTGAAAGACATCCACGAGCTCGAAAGCTCAAACCCCATCGCATTCTGCCAGCTCGACGAGAACCACATGGTGTTCTTCGCAACTGACTTCGAGAGCGAGACATATGCTGCAAATCCCCAGCAGTGGCTCTGGATCACCGACGGTACTGAAGACGGCACCAAGCTCGTCGCTCAGGTTGACTGCACCTTCCCCGGACAGGAGGAAGCCGACAACCGCTGGGGCGCAATCATGCGCGTAGGCCGCAAGGTATTCTTCAAGGCTGACGAAGCCGACAAAGACGGCGTGACACACGGTGTGGAACTCTGGGTAACCGACGGTACTCCCGAAGGCACTCACCTGGTGAAAGACATCAACCTCGAGCCCGACGTGAGCAAGGACAACGGCTCAACCCTCTCGCCCGCACTTGCCCACATGCAGAACTTCTACAACGAGAAACTCTTCTTCAAGGCATGGTCGATCAACTCGGGTAACGAACCCTGGGCTACCGACGGCACAGAAGCCAACACCTACGAAATCTTCAACACCAACCCTACCGTCAATGAAAACGGCAATGGTGTAGGCGGCGGTGTCTGCATGGTAGGCGAACCTTACAAGGGCAATATCTGTTTCCGCGCATACGACCCCGTATACGGTATCGAATTCGGCTGGACAAACTGCGAGGAAGGTGACTTCCACACTTGGGATATCTTCAACCAGGAACCCACCCTCAGCTACAAGTCATATGCCGACGGCGGCGTTGTATTCGACGACCTCTACATGTTCTGCGCAGCTACTGGTACTGACGCTGCCGTAGAAAGCAACAAGGGCGGTGAGCTCCACTGCTTCGACGGCGAAAAGGTATGGATGCAGTATGACTACGCTCCCGGCGCAGGCTGCGACTGGGTTAAGGAACCCCTCGTGGTAGGTGGCTCACTCTACTGGTGGAACGAAGGCAGCCTCGACGGCACCGGCGCAACTACCACCAAGCTCCACCGTCTCGACGCATGGGATGGCGTGCCCACCATCGTATCTAACATTGATGCAACCGGCGACGCTGTATATTGCCTCCGCAACCTCGACGGCAAGCTCCTCTACACCTCTTCTGTAACCAATCAGCTCTACCTCTACGACTACCGTCAGCCCAACTACGACCCCGAAAAGAATCCCGACGTGATGGAAGTTGAATTCCGCACACGCGCCGAGATCGAAGCCGACAACACCGGCGTTGCAAATCCCGTGGTTGAGAACAACAAGGTATACATCAACCCCAACCCCGTGACCGACAGCTTCCGCGTTTACTCTGACGAAGACGTTACCGCCGTACGCGTATACAACCTCGCAGGTGGCCTCGTAATCTCTGTCAACGCTCCCGCCGACAACACTGTCGACGCATCTGCCCTCACATCGGGTGTATACATGGTGGCTGTGTCTTGCGGCGCACGCGACTATATGGTTAAAATGATTGTAAAATAATAAATTTTGAGTCTTGCCGGTGCCAGGTATTGAATTGTAAGGTGGCACCGGCAAGACCTTTGCCTTTTTGGTATTAGCAGATATGAGTAAGAAAACCTTGAATCTGATCGTCTTTCTTCTACTGTCGCTTGTTTTCAGCGTCAGTGTCGCGGCGCAGAACATCACAGTCACCGGCACCGTTGTCGACCCTGCGGAAGATGAACCGCTGATAGGCGCGTCCGTCATGCAAAAAGGCGCCCAGGGCGGAGTCGTAACCGACGCCGACGGCAACTTCACCATCAAAGTGCCCTCAAACGCAGTGCTTGTAGTCTCCTATGTAGGCTATAAAACCCAGGAAGTGCCCGTCAACGGACGCACTACCATCAACATCGAGATGAGCTCCAACGCATCGGCCCTCGATGAAGTAATCGTAATCGGATACGGTGTGCAGCGCAAGAGCGACGTCACCGGCTCTATCTCCTCAGTCTCCGGAAAAGAAATCAACAACGTACCCGTGTCTTCAGCCCTCCAGGCTCTCCAGGGTAAGGCTTCGGGTGTAAACATCATACAGAACAGCGGTGCCCCTGGTGGTGCGACAACCATCAAGATCCGCGGTACGGGCACAATCAACGATGCCGATCCTCTCTACGTGGTAGACGGCTTCATCGTTGACGACATCACCCACATCAACCCCAACGACATCGCCAACATCGAGATCTTCAAAGACGCCGCCTCATCGGCAGTCTACGGTGCACGTGCAGCCAACGGCGTTGTGGCCATCACCACCAAGACTGGTGAAAAAGGCAAGGTATCCGTTACCTTCGACGGCTATGTAGGCTTCTCCGAGCCTTGGAAGAAAATCGATGTGATGGACACCGAGAACTATGCCCTGATGCTCGACTACATCAACGGCACCTCAACCTACTCCGCCGACGGCCGTCTCTACAACACACTTACAGACGGACAATATGTATTCGACGACCACAAGAAATTCCTCGTCGACACCATCGCACAGAATTCTCCGGCCAACTGGTGGGATGCCATCACCCAGACCGGTATCAAACAGCAGTACAACGTTGCCGTAAGCGGCGGTAACGACAACACCAAGTTCCTTGTCAGCGCAAGCTACTATGACGAGCGCGGTATCGTGAAGTCGTCTGACTACAAGCGCTTCAACACCCGCATGAACCTCAACCAGCGCATCACCTCGTGGCTCAATCTCCAGGCCGCCCTCTCTTACTCGAACGAAAACCGCGAGTACATCCCCGAAGGACAGAAGTCGGTGCTCAAGCGTGCCCTCTACCAAAACCCGATGGTAATGCTCTATAACACCAAAGGCTATTGGTCGGAAGATCATCCCGTGGCTCAGATCGAACGTTACCACAAGAATCTCGTCCGCGACCGCTTTGACATGAACGTCACCCTCTCGGCCGACTTCCTGAAGTTCTTCAACTACCAGTTCAAGGCCGCTTACTACGTGGCTCCCGAGAAGACCCGCCAGTTTACTGAAGTCGGGGCTCTTGAAGAGGACTTTGCCATGACTTCGCTCTCGACCGTCAATAACTACCGCACCACCATCGACAAATGGGAGATCAACAACCTCCTCACCTTCAACTGGCGCGACGACTACAACACTCTTACCGTGCTGGTAGGTCAGACCGCTGAAGGCTACCGCAACTCATACCAGGAATCGATCAAGAAAGGTACACCTTCTAACAACGAGGATCTCTGGTACCTCTCGGGCGCATATACCGGCGACAAGACCTATGGCCTCGACACCAAATGGACAGCCGTAGGTGTCATCGGCCGTGTCAACTACAGCTTCCGCGACCGTTATCTCGTGCAGGCAAACATGCGTATCGACGGTTCGTCGAAATTCTCCCGCGATAACCGCTGGGGTACCTTCCCCTCGGTTTCTGTGGGCTGGAAATTCTCTTCCGAGTCATTCCTCCGCGACGCTACATGGCTCACCCTCGGCAAGCTCCGTCTGGGCTGGGGTAAGCTCGGTAACAACCGTATCGACGAGCTCTCGCGCTATACCTACCTCGTAAGCCAGTATAACTATCCCTACGGTCAGGGTCTGCACGTGCTCCAGCCCGGCTATACCGCCCTGACTATCGGTAATCCCGACATCCGCTGGGAAAAGACCGAGACCTACAACGCCGGTCTTGACTTCGCATTCCTCAACAACTCTATCCTCTTCGGCATCGAATACTTCGACAAGAAGACCACCGACATGCTGCTGGCCGTTCCGACGGTTGCATCTGCCGGTCTTGTAACCGACCCGATGACCAACGCCGGTGCCGTACGCAACTACGGTATCGAAGGTCAGGCAAGCTACCGCCGCACCTTCGGCAAGTTCTCGTTCGATGTAGGCTTCAACCTCTCTTGGATCAAAAATAAAGTTACCGCTCTCGGCACAGGCAACGAGCCTATCTACGGTTCTTACCTTGAAGAAGGCAGTATTGTCGACTACGTGACCAAGACCGCCGTCGGCATGCCTATCGGCAGCTTCTTCGGCTACGTCACCGACGGAATCTTCCAGACCGCCGACGAAGTACGCGCATCCGCACAGTACGAGCCCGGCAAACTTGACTCCGAGCAGACCACCCGTGTGGGCGACTTCCGCTTCAAGGACCTTAACGGCGACGGCAACATCACCGCTGAAGACCGTACATACCTCGGCTCTCCGCTGCCTGACTTCGTATTCGGTATTCCTCTCAACTTCCGCTACGATGGCTTCGACCTGAGCATCTTCTTCCAGGGCCAGACCGGAAACAAGATCTACAATGTGATGGACTACTATCTCTACAACGCAGCCGAAGGCAACGTGTATGCCGACATCCGCAGCCAGCACTGGTCGGGCCAGGCAGCCGAGAACCGCGCGTTCTTCCCCCTGAACCTCAACAACAGTGTGCCTGACCTTGATCCTTCCGATACAGCCCGCAACTTCCGCTCAAGCGACTTCTTCGTGAAAGACGGTTCTTACCTCCGTCTGAAGGAACTCCGGTTCTCCTATACCTTCCCGCAGAACATCATCGGCCGTCTCGGTCTGAGCTCCCTCACCCTCTCGGCTACAGCCTATAACCTGCTCACCTTCACCAAGTATGATGGCTTCGACCCCGAAGTCGGCAAGGTAAGCGGCACCGAGTCAAACAACCTCAGCATGGGTGTCGACCACGGCAACTATCCCCAGGCGCGCTCGTTCACATTCGGCCTGAAATTCGGCTTCTAAACCATCCACACAGTCATGAATATGCTTAAGATCACATATAAATCCCTTGGCGCCGTGGTTCTCTCGGCAGCCTCGATGATTCTTGGCGGCTGCAACGACTTCCTCGACCAGCCTGTGCTGGGCAATGTCACCGAAGAAGAATTCTACGACACCCGCTATAAACTCCAGGCGTCTCTCAACGCTGCCTACGACATCCTGCAGAGCGATGACTTCCAGGATATCGACTGGCGCTTCGGTGAAGCTCTCGGCGACCATGTTGTCGGAGCCGACGAAGGTCTGGCTTCGCAGATGGGCCAGTTGGTGCACTTCCGCTTCAATACATCGAATACCTATATCCTCAAGCGCTGGGATGTATATTACAAAGGCATCCACCGCGTAAATCAGGTAATCGCCAACATCGACCGCGCCCGTTTGTCGACCAACGACTACTCGGCTTACCGCGAGATCCGCGAGATTCTTGGCCAGGCCAAGTTCCTCCGCGCCCTGTTCTACTTCAATCTGGTGAGAACTTACGGAGGTGTGCCCATCCGCCCCGAAATCGAGACGGTAGATAATCTTGTCATTCCCCGCAGCACCAAAGAGGAGACATACGCTTATATCGAGAAAGACCTCCGCGAGGCTGCCGTCATGCTGCCCAACCGCTACACCTCCACTAACTCTGGTAAAGCAAGCGCAGGCGCCGCTACAGCCCTTCTGATGAAGGTGCTCATGTACCAGGCTGTGCCTGGTGAGCCCTCCGAGAAATGGGAACAGATGGCCCAGCTCGGCGACTACTTCGTGAAAGGCGCGCCTTTCACCTTCGCACAGATGCTCGATTACCCCGCACGCTATGAGGAGACCCCTTGGGATAGCCTCCGCGAGAGCCTGTGGTTCAAGCCGCTTGAGCTGAATGCCGGCACCGACCCCTACGAAGGCCCCGACTATCAGTGCCCCATCCTGCTTAACGCATACTCGCTGCAATACAAAGATGCCTACAGCAACCCCATCAGTTACGATACACAGTTCTATCAGGACGGTGAGTTCTGCCAGGGCTCTATCTTCGAGATCGTATTTCAGGAGAGTGGCGACGGCAGCACTGAGGATGCGAACGAAGGCTCGGGTATCTTCACCACCATGTTCCCGATTCTGAAAGAAGGCGCTGTATCGCCCATCTACGCCGACGATGCAATCGTAACCCGTGTATTCGGCACCGACCCCCGCCGCCAGTTCGTGATCGGTCACCACCAGACCACCCCCGACCTCGATAATACTGAGATTGGCTCGGGCCGTTACCTGCCTCTGAAGTGGTACACGCCTATCAAAGACCGCCCGCAATATGCCGGCGACAGCGGCAAGAACCGCCGTTACCTGCGTTACTCCGAGGTTGTGCTTATGTATGCCGAAGCCCTCAACGAAATCGGCAAGGGTGCCGAGGCTCTTGAGCAGCTCAACAGCAACAAAGCCGTTGTCAACGAGATTAACAACAGCAACACCCTCTACATCGGCGGTGGATACGGTTATCTCCGCGACCAGATCTGGTCGGAGCGTGAGAAAGAACTTGCCTTCGAGTGGGATCGTTTCTTCGACATCGTGCGCCAGGGCCGTGCCAAGGAAGTGCTGAAGACATTCGCAAATACCCGCTCCAACAAGCGCGGCTTATACTTCCGCGAAGGCATCAACGAGATCTTCCCCATCCCGCAGACCGAAGTCGACGTATCGAACGGCGTCGTAACCCAGAACCCCGGTTATTAATCCTGCCAATTAGCTAAGAATAAGATATGAAATCCTATATCATCCCGGCCTTTCTGATTGCCGCCGCACTTACGGCTTGCTCCGATGAAAAGGCCACCCAACCAACCGCATCAATCGCTGCTGACAGCACCACTGCCGAGGTCAACACCTCTGTAACGGTTCACTTCACCGGCGAGGCCGACAATGTGGTGATCTTCCCCGGCGACGAAAGCCATGACTATGAGCTCCGCGAGGAGAGTAATACCGGCCTGGTTGTAAACAAAGGCCTGTTTACCTACTCATACAGCCTGCCGGGCATATACAAGATGGTATGTGTGGCCACCAACCATGCCAACGAAGGCCAGTCGCTCCTCTCGGATACCTGCTCGATCTATATCCATGTGATCGACGACATCACAGAAATCGAGAAGATCTCCGCCCCTGCCGTGCTGTACGACGAGGTGTTTGCCTCCCGTCCAACCGAGTCTGACTGGCTCATCGGCCTTCCCCGCAAGATCAAGTACAAGACTTCGAGCCCCTCAGTTTCGCTTTCGCAGAAACTTAAGTTCTATATCGGCTCCGAGACTACCGAGATTTATCTTGACGGCAACCTTTTTGATGCCAACAAGAAGTATGACCTGAGCAAGACCATCGACATCGAGACAGTATCGAACGAAGGCACCTCTCGTCAATACAAACTCCATACCCTCAATTACGGCGAGTTCAAAACCTTCTCGCTCGCAGGAGTGGCCGGAACTGTAGGCCGCTCGGAGTACGACTACACCGTCTATACAATCGATCTCGAGGTACCCGCGGGCACCGATCTGACTGCCGTGGCTCCGGAGTTCACCCTCTATGCTGAGAATGAAAAGGTCTACATCGGCGAGACGGCCCAGCAGAGCGGTGTATCGAAGGCCGACTTCTCGTCGCCCGTAACTTACCGCTTTGTGACGGTAGACCCCGAAAACCCCGCAGTGACTCTCGAATCGACCTGTGTGGTGACTGCAACCGTAAAATAAAACTTCATGTCAAGCCCGCGGCGCCTTGTCTCTTCTCCGGAGACGGCACCGCGGGATTTTGCACTCCCGAAAATAAATTTGTATCTTTGTCACACTGAATAAACCATGAACCCGCATTTCCTTAAACCGCTTGTAATCCTTTCACTTGCCGCCATGGCACCCACGGCCCGGGCCGTATGGCACGAGCCCTACGATGGCTCTCGCATCTACTGGGATCTGAGCTCCCAGAGCGTGCTCTTCCCCTCCGGTAACTACGCCCGCATTATCCAGCTTCAGGACGGACGTCTGATGGCTGCCGCAGAAGCCGGCGGCGGCATATCGGTATGCTATAGCGAGAATGTGGGGCAGACATGGTCGACTCCCGAACTTATACAGCGTAGCGCGTCGCTGGTGCCCTATGCCGTGCCCGATCTGGTACAGCTCTCCGACGGCACTATAGTCGTTGGTTTCAATCCGCGCCCATCGGCTCCCTACTCCGACGACCGTAAATTCGGCATACGCGTGCTGCGCAGCACCGACAACGGCCGCAGCTGGAGCGCCCCGATTTTTGTGTTCGACGCCCACTCGACCTTCGAGGACGGTTGCTGGGAGCCTTCTTTCCTGGAGTTACCCTCGGGCGAGCTCCAATGTTATTTTGCAAACGAAAACAACTTCACCACCTCCAACGAGCAGGAAATATCGATGTGCCGTTCATTCGACGGCGGTCTTACCTGGGGTGAGCCTGTGCGCATCTGTTACCGTGCCGGTTCGCGCGACGGTATGCCTTCGGCAATACTTACCGAGAAAGGGGAGATTGTGGTGATTGTGGAAGATAATGGCTGGCCCGGATTCTCGGGCTTCCGCGCAACCACCGTGCGCACTCCGCTCGAAGAGAACTGGAGCTCATGGGTGGCAGCCGGCAGCGACCGCCGCGACATGATTTTCGCCAATGCCGCCGACAAGACCTGCAGCTCGGCAGCTCCATATCTCCGCCAGCTTGCCACCGGCGAGACCATCGCCTCCTGGCAGGGTGACTTCGGCGACCGCAAAGGCCGGGGTGAATCGTACTTCGACATGTATGTGGCCGTCGGCGACGCCGATGCCCGTTCGTTCAAGGCCGTTACCCAGCCCTTCGGCTGCCCGCTGTCGTCACACGCATTGTGGAACTCCGTTGCCGTTGCAGGCGACGGAACTGTATTCGCCCTTGCTTCGATAGGCGATGCCAACCACGGCAATGCCATCAATGTAATGCGTGGTCAGGCCATGCGCGGCTTCGAGGCAAATTACGGCACGCCTGTGGTCGATGGGTCTTTCTCTAAAGAAAACTGGACCAAGAAAAATGCCCAGCAGATCTATATGGGCGCCGGTGCGACCCGTAACCGCGCCACTTTGGATTTCCTCTACGACAACGACAATCTCTATTTCTTCGGTCGTGTGGTCGACCGCACCATCTTCACCGACAAAGCCGACAACGACGGAATTTACCTCTACATTGACCTCAACAATGCCAGCGACACCTATCCGCAGGAGGGTATGGTCCGTATCTTCCTCAACGTAGACGGCAGCGTGAGCATGGCCTTAGGCAAAGACAACAAGTGGGTTGCCATCGATACCCCCGAGAGTGTCAAGGCCGCCACTGTGGTCAAATCGACTTATTACGATATTGAGGCCGCCATCCCCTGGAGTGTGCTCGGTCTTGATGCAGCTCCGGTAGAGAAGCCTCTGCGCTGCAACATCGAGATCCGCGACCGCCGCGAGGGTGAGATGGTCACAGAAGTTATTCCCGAGACTCTGTCTCGCCAGTCGTGGACATGGCCTGAATTCAAGCTCAATTACTCGGAGGAGAGCGGGGCAGAGGCTCCGGCCGTTGTCGCGGCTGCTGAAAAAGCCTCCGTATCCGCGCATGAAGGCACACTTGACGTGCATGCCGCCCGGGCTATCGACAGTGTGTCGGTCTACAGCGCCGCCGGTTCTCTTCTGGCCTACGCCAACGGCAATGGACAGAGTCTGAGCATGCCCGTGCCTGCCGGTGCGCGAGCCGCCATCGTGAGCATCTGCTATGCCGATGGCGACAACGAACACTCCAAAATCTTAATCCGCTAACTTTTTCATTCCCGACCCGCCAACCCCGTCACCCTTTAATCCGATTCACATTCACCTGATATGCGTAAGACTTGTATCTATCTGCTGATGACCGTGCTGGCCATATGCCTGCATGCCGCGCCGGCCGACGACCTGCGCATGTTGTCGAACTACCGATTGAGCCACATCAAGAGCAAGGATGGTCTGCCACACCAGCAGATTGCATCGATGGCTTTTGACCATTCAGGACGCTTGTGGATAGGCACACGTGACGGGGTTGCGGCATACGACGGATATTCATTCACCAATTACTTCCACGACCCCAATGACCCGGGGTCGCTCGTACATAACTTCGCCAAGACGCTGTTTGTCGATTCGCGCGGCACGCTGTGGGTCGGCACCGAGAAAGGTCTCTGCCGCTACGTGCCGGAGACCGACTCTTTCAGGGCCTATGATATAGGTGGCGAACGTGTAAAGTGCCTCGCCGAGATGAATGACGGCCGCATACTGCTCTGCGGCGACTTCCTCCAGATCATCGACCCTGCAACCGATGAAGTGACAGCCTTGCCCAAGCAGGACGATGGTTATGTCCTCTCGATGGCTATAGCCCCCGACAGCCGTGTCTTCGTTGCTACCAACAAGAGTATTGCCTACTACGACTCAAAGCTCCAGAACTGCACATTCGTCAATCCCGGGGTTTACTCCGATTTCCTGATGGGTTTCGACGACATCGTACCCCTCTTCTTCGACCATCGCGGCTGCCTGTGGATAGGCCGCAACGGCAAAGGTGTGATGAGTCTCGACATAAACACGGGCCAAACCGAGATATACGACGTTCCGAATATCAGCGACGGCACTGTCCGCACCATTGCCGAAGACCCCGACCACAACATATGGATCGGAACGGAGGCTGGCATAAATGTGATAAATACCTCCACAGGGTCAATCGTACGTTTCGTTCCTGATCTGGTGAACCGTCACCGTCTCAACGACAACGCCATCTACAGCATCGTACCCGATCCTGCCGGCAACATCTGGATCGGCACTTATTTCGGTGGCATAAACGTGATGCACCGTGAGCTCCGCAATTTCCAATGGATCGCTCCGGGGTATGACCCGACAGCTCTTCCGGGGAAAGCCATACGCCGAATCGTCGAGCCTCAGCCCGGCAAGCTATGGCTGGCCAGCGAGGACGGAGGAATCAGCATCATCGACCTCGCTTCGGGCCGCATATCGACTTTCGACCGCATCAGCGCCCTCGGAACCAACGTCCACGAGCTCCATTACGACCCTTCGGGCAACCGCATGTGGATAGGCACCTTCCGCAACGGCCTTTTCTCCCTCGACATGAATACAGGCGCAACCCGCCATTTCCTCGCAGGGGCTTCGGGTCTGGCCAGCAACGCTATCTTCGCCATCGCGCTTGAGCAAGCCCCGCGCCACCGGCTCTGGGTCGGCACCACCCAAGGTCTGCGTTACTACAACGAGGCTACCGGGGAATTTCTCACGGCCAACCACCCGGTGCTTGACAAAGATTTTATCTACAGCCTGCTTCTCGACCACCACAACAATCTGTGGGTAGGAACCGTGAACAACGGCCTTTTCCGGATTGATGCCACAACAGGTGAAGTAAAGGGCTGGAACTGCTCCGACGCGCCCGGCCGTGCCGGTCTCCATGACTGCTATGTAACAGCCATCTTCGAGAGTAGTGACGGCCGCATCTACATAGGCACCAACAATGCCGGCCTGCATGTGATCGATGCCGACGGCAACATCAGTCTACTTTCCGACGAGGCTCGCTCATACGGCACGATATGCAGCATGCTGGAAGACGACAGCAAACGCATATGGGTGTCGACTTCACGTGGTCTCTACCGCCTGTCGCCCGACGGCCCGACACTCCGCTTCACCACCGACGACGGACTGCCTGAGAACCAATTCAACTTCGCTTCGGCCCTGCAAGGCTCCGATGGCCGTCTCTACTTCGGCACGGTCAATGGTCTTGTGTCGTTCAATCCAGGCATATCGCGAGGCCAGACCACTTCGGCTCCGGTGCACCTCCAGCATCTCTACATAAACAACCGCGAGGTGTCGCCCTCGGAAGAAGATTCGCCGCTGTTGACAACCCTTGACCGCACCGACGCCCTTCATCTCGACTATAACCGCTCACGCTCGTTCTCGATTGACTACGGCGTGGTTGATCCGGCCTCGGCACACGCTTATTCTTATCAGATCTATGTAGACGGCATCGACAAGGATTGGCGCGATGTTGGCGCCCAGCGTCATTTCACAGCCATGGAACTCGCCCCCGGCACCTACAAGCTCATGCTGCGTGCCGCCTCCGCTCCAGAGGCGTGGGATAATGCGCCGGTGCGTCAGCTCCTGATCAAGATCGATCCTCCGTTCTACTTCTCCACATGGGCCTTCATCGCCTACTTCATCCTGCTGGTAATAGTGGCCTATCTCATCTACCTTCTCTTCAACCTGCGCATGAAGGAGAAGGAGGCCATACGCATATCCCATATGGAGAAAGAGAAGAGCGAGGAGCTCAACCGCGAGAAGATGGAGATATTCACCAATATCTCACATGAGCTGAAGACGCCTCTGAGCCTCATTCTCGCTCCACTCAAGTATCTGTCGCAGCACGAAAACCTTGCAGAGGACTCGAGCAAGCGCCTCGGCATCGCCATCACGAACACCAACAAGATGGTGGGTCTCATCGACGAGCTGGTGACATTCAACCGCGTGGAGTCGGGTAACTTCCAACTCTACATGCAGTATGGCAACCCGCTGACCTTCATCGAGACGGTAACCCGATATTTCTACGAGCCCGCCGCTGAGAAAGACATACGCATCCACCTTTACACGGAGAATAACGGTGAGGATGTGTGGTTCTCGACAACCTACGTCGAGCGTATACTCAATAACTTGCTGTCAAACGCAATAAAATATACACAGGACGGCGGTGAAATTGACGTGCGCGCTTCAATCCAGGAGGAGGAAGGAGACAAACTCTATCTTGACTTCTCTGTGCGCGACAACGGCATCGGTATCGCCCCTGAGGAAATAGACAATATATTCAGAAAATATTACCAGACCAAGCGCGGCTACAACACCAACAACCGCGGCTGGGGTATCGGCCTGGCTACAGTCAAGCGTCTGGTAGAGATCCACAAGGGCTCGATTACCGTCGACAGCACTATTGGTGAAGGCAGCACCTTCCATGTGCGTCTTGATGTGACAGCCGATGCCTTCGATGCCTCATGCCATGTAAGCAATGGCACGGTCAAGTCGCCCGAGCCAACCTACATCCGTACGCTCAGCACGGGCTCTGCCTCGACTGTCACTGTGCCTGACTACGCCCGCAAGCAGGATCTCACCACCATACTTATAGTTGAAGACAATCCCGAGTTGCTGCAGTTCCTGAGTGAATCATTCTCCCGTTCATACCGTGTGCTGACAGCTACCAACGGTGTGGAGGCTCTGAAGATCGCCGGTGAGTATCCGCCCGACATAGTTGTGTCGGACGTAATGATGCCCGAGATGGACGGCATCACCCTCTGCGAGCATCTGAAGAATAATCTCGCCACCTCGCATATCCCCGTCATACTGCTTACGGCCAAGAATGATGCCGAGAGTACGATGAAGGGCTTCGAGAGTGGAGCCGAGGCATATGTGGCCAAGCCTTTCGACCCGCAGATTCTTGAGCTGCGTATCCGCAACATACTGTGCGCACACCGCAAGTATCTCACTGAAGTAATGGAGTCGTCGGGTACGGCTGTCGAGCCAGGCTCGTCGGAAGAGGCTCCGGCATTCAGCCGCTTCGACCAGGACTTCATTACACGCATAAACGAGATTATAGAGAAGAATATCGACAACTCCGAGTTCTCGGTATCGGATATAACTCGCGAGTTCGGCATATCGCGGTCGCTGCTCCATATCAAGATGAAGAGCTTCTTCAACCAGTCGATGACCGACTACATCCGCAAAAAACGTCTCGCCCACGCGTGCCGCCTCATGAAAGAGGGCTACAACGTAAGCGAGACTGCCTACCGGAGCGGATATTCCGACCCGAATTATTTCACTAAGGTATTCAAGAAAGAGTTTGGCATAACACCTACCGAGTACCTGGCCAACCAGGAGGCTAAGGGCGCTGCAGAGTAGGTTGGGCGCCCATCAGCCGTCGCCACTTGAAGTAGCCGAATACAGCCACGACTGTGTAGATGGCATAGAGGCCCGAGTAGAAATATATGCCTTTGTAGATATACAAGGCGACGCACACCGCGTCGACCGCTGTCCACACCCACCATTGCTCGATATACTTCCGGGCAAGTAGCCAGGTGCCGATAATGCTTCCGGCGGTGGTGAATGCGTCGGCATATGGCACGGTTGAGTCGGTGCCGTAGATGAGCCATAGCGCCAGTGCGGCGTAGACCGGCACGAATACGGCTGCCGTGCGCAGTGCCACCGATGCGGAGATGTGGCGTATCGGCAGGGCTTTGCCGCCGCTGTGCTTATGCCGCCTTCCCCAGGCTGTGAAGCCGTAGACTGCCATGAGTAGGTAATAAATGTTCATGGCAAAGTCGGCATATAGCCCCTTGGTGTAGTAGACCGTCATGGATATGGCCGGCATGATGAGGCCTGCGATCCACATGCGGCGGTCGGCATGATATTCCCACCACAGATAGAGCACGCCGAGGAGAAATCCGGCTATTTCGAGACAGCGGTCAAGTGTGAAGAAGTCAGTCATTATAGCATCTTAGAATTTGACGGCTATGGTGGCCATCACATTTGTCGGCGCCTGGGCTGCATAACCTGCATAGCGGTAGATGACGGGTTTGCCGTCGTCGCCTACATAGTAGCCCGCTCCGGCATAGCCGTTACTCTCATAGCGCTCGTTGAATATATTATAAACCGTTACGCCGAGGCGCAGGTTTTTGAGGCGGCCGATGCGTCCGAAGTCGTACGACAGCGCAAGATCGCTGACGAAGTATGGATCGAGGCACTGCTCGTCGGTGTGTGCGTTGGAGAGATACTGCTTGCCTACATAGTGGCTCTGCAGTGTGGCGCCAAAGCCATGCCACGTGAAATTAAAGGCATTGTTGAGGAGGAATCCGGGCGAGAAGGCGATGGGGGTGGAGCCTATGTATCGCTCGATAGGGTTTGTCCATTCGTCTTCGTAGATATACTCAGTAAAGTTTTTGATGCGGTTGCGCGAGAGGGTGGCGTTGATCTGCCAGTCGAACCAATTGCAAGGTTTTACGCCAGCCTGGAGCTCGACACCCATGCGGTAGCTCGACGGTACGTTGACGCTGAGCGGATTGCCTGTGTCGGAAAGCTGGCCGGTGAGCACAAGCTGATCCTTGTAGTCCATGTAGTAGAGGTTGACTCCCGCCGAGAAGATTGAGCCGGTGTAGCTGTAGCCGAGCTCGTAGTCGAAGAGGCGCTCGGCTGTGGGATAATGACGTGGGTCGCCGTCGGTGAAGTTATCGCGCACCGGCTCGCGGTGTGCCACACTCCAAGAGGCGAAGGCACGGTTATGGTTGCCATCGGTGAAGTTGACGCCTGCCTTGGGGTTGAAGAAGTCGTATTTGCGATGTATGTCGAGGGTGGCCAGAGCGTCGGTGGCATAGTCGTAATTGTCGCTCACGCCTGTGATCGAGTAATCGATGTGTCGGTACTGAAGGTCGGCGTAGATCGAGAAGGCCCGGCTTACGTCGACATTCACGCGGCCGTATATGTTGGCGTCGAATTTCTTGCCTGTGTTGCGGTAGTACTCCTGGAGCGGATCGATGGCTCCCATGTAATTCCGTACCCATGCCACGCGGCCGAAGTGGCCGCCATGGAAGTTATTGGCCGCGCCGCCTATGGTGGCGTTGACGCGTCCGCGCGTATAGACAGCCGAGGCGGTCATGCCGTAGAAATCGTTGTCGTTGAATTTCAGGCGTACCAAGTCAGACTTCTTCACCGTCTGCCCAGCGGCGTCGGTGAATGGGGTGAGCCCGTATTCGATGAGCGTGCGGCCCTTCTTCAACTGCTCATAGTAGCCGTCGCCTTTGGTATAGTGCAGGGCTGCCGAGAGGCGCCAGTATTCGCCCAAAGTCTGGCCGTAGAGGAGCTGGATATGGTGCTGGATGAAATTGTCTTTCTGGTCGGGGTAGAAAGCCACCGAGCCGTCGGAAGCGGTATATTTGCCGCAGGGGTTGTAGCGTCGGCCATATTGCTCCATCTCTTCTTTTGAGGCGTAATCCCAGGCCATGTAGGTCTCTTCTTTGCCGCCGAAGGCGAGGAGGCGGAGCGATGTGCCGCCGTCGCGGAATGCCACCTGGCCTAAATACGACCATAGGTTAGACGACGCACGGTCGATATATCCGTCCGAGCCGATATTGCTCAGGCGTACGTCGACGCTCCAGCGGTCGCCCAGCAGGCCCGAGCCTGCGCGCACAGTTTCTTTATGTGTGTTATACGACCCATACGAAACCATTGCCTCGGCATATGCCTCCTCGGCTGGGGCGTCGGTGAGCATATTCACCGATGCGCCGAATGCTCCGGCGCCGTTGGTCGATGTTCCGGCGCCTCGTTGTATCTGGATGTCGCGCAGCGAGGATGCGAGGTCTGGCATATTGACCCAGTATACGATGTGACTCTCCGAGTCGTTGATAGGCACACCGTTGGCGGTGACGTTTATGCGTGTCGCATCTGTACCTCGCACGCGTAGACCGCTGTAACCCACGCCGGCTCCGGCATCGGAGGTCGATATGAGTGATGGTGTCATCGAAAGGATGAATGGAATGTCGCGGCCATCATTGACTTTCTCGATCTCCCGCTTGGTTATCGACGAATAGGCTACGGGAGTCTTGGCCGTAGCACGGTTGGCCACAATCTCAAGGTCGCGAAGGGCGACGGTGTCGGCAGGCGCTTCGGCCTCGACGGCAGCGCAGGGCACAGCAAAGGCCGCACCGCAGGCTGCAAGCATAAGTATCTGCTTGTTCATTTTTTTTCACTACGCCGGTATTACCCGGATCAGGTTCAAAGGGTATATTCTCAGCTCAGGCAGCAGTGCCCTCGCACCCCTAAAATCAAATTATCGCCGCAAAGTTAAGAAAAGAAAATTGAAAATGGAAATCAGCCTCCCCGTTTGCCGCCCATGCTTGGGTTAGTGGACAGGCCCTTATGGCCTCACTTCATGAATACGAAATATACTGCGGCGATAAGGCAGCCGAAGGCGGCGAAATGATTCCACTGCAGAGCTTCGCCTTTGAAGAATACGACGGTGAACAGGGTGAATATCACCAGAGTGATGGCTTCCTGGAGCACCTTCAGCTGCATGAGCGAGAAGGGCCCACCGTTGCCGGTGAAGCCTATGCGGTTGGCCGGCACCTGGCAGCAGTATTCGGCCAGAGCTATGCCCCACGAGAGGAGGATGACGGCGTAGAGCGGAGTGTTGCTGCCGATCAGCTTCATATTCTGCAATTTCAGGTGGCCATACCAGGCGAAGGTCATGAACACGTTGGCCACAATCAGAAGTAGTATGGTATATAGCGAGGTTTTCATCTGTGTCTAATCAGGTGGAATGGAAATACGGGCGCTCCGGCCTTGACTGCCG
Organism: uncultured Muribaculaceae bacterium; assembly: GCA_910586595.1. GTDB lineage: Bacteria > Bacteroidota > Bacteroidia > Bacteroidales > Muribaculaceae > CAG-873. The sequence continues at coordinate 98,419 of CAJUJB010000003.1, forward strand.
GGGCGCCCGTTGATAAGGTATATATGCGAGCTTTACTCGAAGCTACCCATCTTGAGGTAGTTCACCTCTTCCTGGGTAAGGTAACGCCAGCGGCCACGGGGAAGATTTTTCTTCGTGAGGCCTGCGAAGTATACGCGGTCGAGTTTTACCACATGGTAGCCGAGTGACTCGAAGATGCGGCGCACAATGCGGTTGCGGCCCGAGTGGATCTCGATACCTGCCTGGTTGCGGTCGGTCTCGGTGGCGTAGCTGATTGCGTCGGCGTGGATGGGGCCGTCGTCAAGCTCGATGCCATCGGCGATACGCTGCATATCGTCTTCCGAGATGTCGCGGTCGCACCATACGTGGTAGATTTTCTTCTTCACATATTTGGGGTGGGTGAGCTTGGAGGCGAGGTCGCCGTCGTTGGTGAGCAGGAGCACACCGGTGGTGTTGCGGTCGAGGCGGCCTACAGGGTAGATGCGCTCGGGGCATGCGCCTTTGACGAGATCCATCACCGTGAGGCGTCCGTTAGGATCGTCGGAGGTGGTCACACAATCTTTAGGCTTGTTGAGCAGGATATAGCACTTGCTCTGCAGAGTCACTACCTTTTCGTCGTATTCAACTACGTCGTTATGGGTGATCTTGGTGCCGAGCTCTGTCACAACCTGACCGTTGACTTTCACCAGACCCTGCTGGATGAATTCGTCGGCTTCGCGGCGTGAGCAGATGCCTGCGTTGCTCATATATTTGTTGAGACGTATCTGTTCGTTCGGATCGGGTACCGGCATTTCATATTCCACACGC
>CAJUJB010000004.1 GCA_910586595.1 uncultured Muribaculaceae bacterium
CGAAGGCTTCGAGCTCGAGATTGTGCCCTGCCCCATCGTACGCGAAGACGATGGCCTGGCCCTCTCATCGCGCAACGTGCGTCTCTCTCCCGAGGCCCGCGCCATCGCTCCGAAAATCCGCTATATCCTCCTTCAGAGCCGCGACCTCAAAGCTCAGGGCCATACACCGGCAGAAGTCGCACGCATGACTGAGGCTGCCATCAACGACGTCGAAGGGCTCGAAGCCGAATACTTCCAGATCGTCGACGCCATAAGCATGCAGCCTATCGCCCGGTGGGAAGACGCCGGCGCATGCGGAGCCGTAGGATGCGCCACCGTATATTGTGGCGGAGTACGTCTGATTGACAATATCACCTACTGATTATGTTCATTCAAGTTCTGAAATCAAAGATACACCGCGTCACCGTCACCGAGGCGCGTCTTGACTACATAGGCAGCATCACCATCGACGAAGACCTGCTCGACGCCGCAGGCATCCTCCCCGGCGAGCGTGTCTATATCGTCAACAACAACAACGGTGCGCGCCTCGACACCTACACTATCCCCGGCCCCCGCGGCGAAGGCACAATCTGCCTCAACGGAGCCGCAGCCCGCATGGTGCAGCCCGGAGACATTGTAATAATCATGAGCTACGCAACCATGACTCCCGAGGAAGCCCGGTCGTTCAAGCCCACCGTAATCTTCCCCGACACGGCAACAAACCGCCTCACCGAGGAGTGTTAAATTTAAAATCTTAAGTAAACCCATAATATGTTTGAAAAACTTAGCGACCGCCTTGAACGCAGTTTCAAGCTCCTGAAAGGCCAGGGACGCATTACCGAAATCAACGTCGCCGAAACCCTGAAGGACGTGCGCCGCGCCCTCATCGACGCCGACGTTAACTACAAAGTCGCCAAGACTTTCACCGACACAGTAAAACAGAAGGCCCTCGGCCAGAATGTGATCAACGCCATCAAGCCTGGAGAGCTTATGGTGAAGATCGTACACGACGAACTCGCCACGCTTATGGGTGGCGACGCAACACCGCTTACCATCACCGGTCGCCCCGCCATCATCCTCATGTCGGGTCTTCAGGGTTCCGGTAAGACCACCTTCACAGGCAAACTCGCCAAAAAGCTCAAGGCAGAGAAGTCGATGCGCCCGCTGCTCGTGGCCTGCGACGTCTACCGTCCTGCGGCTATCGACCAGCTTAAAGTTCTCGCAGAGTCAATCTCTGTCGACGTATATACCGAGGAGGGCGTGAAAGACCCCGTAGGCATCGCACGCCGCGCCGTCGACTACGCGAAGGCTCACAACTACGACCTCGTGATTGTCGACACCGCCGGCCGCCTCGCCGTTGACGAGCAGATGATGGACGAGATCGAAGCCATCAAAAATGCCATCAACCCTGGCGAGATCCTCTTCGTGGTCGACGCCATGACCGGCCAGGATGCCGTCAATACAGCCAAGACCTTCAATGAGCGTCTCGACTTCGGCGGCGTAGTGCTTACCAAACTTGACGGTGACACCCGCGGTGGTGCCGCCCTGTCAATCCGCAGCGTTGTCGACAAACCTATCAAATTTGTCGGTACAGGCGAAGGCCTCGATGGCATCGACATCTTCTACCCCTCCCGTATGGCCGACCGTATCCTCGGCATGGGCGACATCGTATCGCTTGTTGAGAAGGCTCAGGCCCAGTACGACGAGAAAGAGGCTGAGGAGCTGGCAAAGAAACTCCGCAAAAACCAGTTTACCTTCACCGACTTCCTCAAGCAGATCAACCAGATCAAGAAGATGGGTAACATCAAAGACCTGGCTGCCATGATACCCGGTGTGGGCAAAGCCATCAAAGACGTTGACATCGATAACGACGCCTTCAAGGGCATCGAGGCCATCATCATGTCGATGACCCCCTATGAACGCGAACACCCCGACGTGATCCGCGGCACACGCGTAAAGCGTATCGCCGACGGCTCAGGCACCAAAGTACAGGATGTCAACCGCCTTCTCAAGCAATTCGACCAGATCCGCAAGATGATGCATCAGGTGAGCAATATGGGCTCCAACCCTGCCGCCATGATGCGCCAGATGCGTCAGGCCAAGGCTGCCGCACGCCGCCGTTGACAACATGCGACACGACACTGTAAACGGCCTGAGCATTCCGGTTCCGGAGTCTTATAAAGACTGCCTCACCCTCGCCGACAGCGACTATTTCCGCTGGTTTGGAAAACCCAGCGGAAGTATTCTGCGTCTGTGGCTGGCCCGCTGGAAAATACCTGCAATAGGCTTCATGTTCTACTACAGGCTTTGTTCCTACCGGTCGTTCCTCTACCCTTATTTCAGGCTCCGGCTTGAAAAATATACGAGAAAATATGCCCTCCAGATACCTCTGGCAGCCAGAGTAGGCTATGGTCTTTATCTCGGTCATGGTACAGGTGTCATCGTCAACGCATCCGCCGTCATCGGCAATAACGTCAACTTGTCGCAGTTCACCACCATCGGGTCGGTAAAAGGCCACGCGGCCACAGTCGGAAATGATGTGTACATCGGCCCGTCAGTCTGCCTGGTTGAAGATATAGTTATCGGCGACCGAGCCGTAATCGGAGCCGGCGCTGTTGTGAACAAGAATGTTCCGGCGGGTACTGTCGCAGCCGGCGTTCCTGCCAAAGTTATAAATGATTCTGCCGGGTATACTCCCGCAAACAGATATATTGTAAACCCATAGATTGTTATACCGCATGCAAATCATCGACGGAAAAGCCACTGCAGCCGCAATCAAGGCTGAAATTGCAGAAAAAGTGGCTAAGCGTGTAGCCGAAGGCAAGCGCGTGCCCCACCTCGCCGCAATTCTCGTTGGACACGACGGCGGCAGCGAGACATATGTTGCCAATAAAGTGAAAGCTTGCGCAGAGTGTGGATTTAAATCCTCGCTCATACGCATGGAGAGCACCCCTGAAGCTCCTCTTGATCCGGCCGACCTCATGGCTGAGATCGAGCGGCTCAACGCAGATCCTGACATCGACGGCTTTATCGTTCAATTGCCACTCCCCCGTCATATCGACGAGCAGGCAGTGATCGAGGCCATCGACCCGGCCAAGGACGTCGACGGTTTTCATCCTGTCAATGTGGGCAAGCAATCAGTGGGTCTCCCCTGCTTCCACTCAGCCACCCCGGCGGGTATTGTTGAGCTCCTCCGCCGTTACGACATCACCACCGCCGGCAAACGCGTGGTTGTCGTCGGCCGAAGCAATATAGTCGGCAAACCGCTTGCCGCAATGCTCATGCAGAAAGGGCCTCAGGCCGACGCCACCGTCACCGTATGCCATAGCGCGACTCCCGACCTCGCCTCGATTACCCGTCAGGCCGACATTCTCGTGGCAGCTCTCGGCCGCCCCGCCTTTGTCACTGCCGATATGGTGGCCGACGGCGCCGTTGTAATCGACGTAGGCACCACCCGTGTGCCCGATGCCTCGCGCAAATCAGGCTTCCGTCTTAGCGGCGATGTCGACTACGAGGCGGTCGCCCCCAAGTGCTCAGCCATCACTCCTGTTCCGGGAGGAGTAGGCCCCATGACAATCGTGTCGCTTATGCTCAACACTCTGCAGGCGGCCGAAAACCGCGACTGACGCATGTGCGCGTGGTTGCTGCCGCTCTTCGTTTCGATAGTCTCCCTCGTCTTCGGTTACGACGAGGCCGACCTATTGTTCGTGGGCGATGCAATGCAGCACCAGGCCCAGCTCGATGCCGCACGCACATCCAAAACTGACTACGACTATTCACAGTATTTCTCGGCCATCACACCATTGGTGTCGGTGGCCGATTATGCTGTCGTCAACCTTGAGACCCCGGTCAGCGCACCACCGTATTCGGGTTATCCCTGTTTCAATGCGCCACCCCAATTTGTAGACGCGCTCTCTGATGCAGGATTTGACCTTTTCCTGACAGCCAACAACCATACGCTCGACCGTGGTGCGCGTGGGCTGCGATCAACAATAGAGTGCCTTGACGAGCGCGGTCTGCCCCATCTCGGCACCTACTCCACCGACTCTGCACGAAGCAAAGCCTTGCCACTTGTAGTTGATGTGAATAAATTCAAGATAGGCTTCCTCAACTACACCTACGGAACCAACGGCATAGAGCCTCGCGACGGCGTATGCGTCGACTATATCAACCGGGCACGCATGAAAGAAGATATCAGCGCCGCACGCGCTGCAGGTGCCGAACTGATCTGCGTGTGCATACACTGGGGCGACGAGTACAAATTACTGCCTAACACTTCGCAGCGGCATCTCGCCGATTTTCTGGAGGCGCTTGGTGTAGATATGATCATAGGCGCCCATCCGCACGTGATCCAGCCAATGGAACTCCGGCCCAACAAATACTTCCCGGAGAAAAATGTGCTGGTCGTGTATTCTCTGGGCAACTTCGTATCCAACATGAAGACGCCCGACACCCGCGGAGGAGCCATGACCCACATCAAATTATTCCGCGGGGAAGACAAGAAACCCATAGTTAAGAGTGCCGCTTACCGCCTTCTCTTCACCGTCCCTGGCACTTCACCGGCAAAGAATTTTCATGTGATGGAAGCCGATAGTGTGACCGACACACAATGGCGTCCACGTGCCCTCGACTTCGCCCGGCGCGCACGTAAGATTTTTGATGCCCACAACATTGGCGTGGAAGAAGTTCAACCCACACACTGAAACTATGGCACGATTCGAATTCCGTCAGTTCGCCATCGACGACAACGGTTGCGGCATGAAAATCTGCTCCGACAGCGTGCTGCTCGGTGCCTGGTTCGCGGCCTCATATCCCGAGGCCTCATCGGCCGCCGACATAGGCGCTGGCTCGGGCGTGCTGGCCCTCATGGTTGCTCAACTCTGCCCGCATGCCACCATCACAGCCCTCGAGCTTGACGAAGGGGCTGCCCGCGCGGCAAGCATGAATTTCGCAGCATCGCCGTTCGCAGACCGGCTACGCCTGCAGCAGGGGAATTTTGCCGACTACGTGCCTGCATCTCCTTTTGACTTGATAATCTCCAACCCGCCATACTTCACCACCGGCGAGCAGGCTGCCGACAAGGCCCGCGCCGCTGCCAGACACCAAGCCGGATTGTCGTATGCATCACTGATGAATACGTGTTCGCGATGGCTCGCGTCTGACGGCCATATCGGACTGGTAAGCCCGGCGGAATTTGAGAATGACATTATTTTCGAAGCGGAGCTCGCCGGCCTCAAGCTCAGGAGGCTTCTCCGCGTACGCACCTCTCCCAGAAAACAGCCCACCCGCTTGCTATGGGATTTCTCACCCACCGACGGACCTCTCCTTGAAGCATGCCTTGATATGCGCGGACGCGATGGGCTGCCGACAGCGGAATACACCCGCATTGTCGATTCATTCTATACTAAAATCTGACCACAACTGATGAAGAAAACCGATCTTGTACTCACACTCGGCCAAAGGCTTATTCTCCTGCTCTGTGTATTTCTGGTTGGCTATGTGCTGACCGTGCTGTCGTCCTACGTATTAGGACGCCTGATGGCCGGAAATACCTCAGGGGCTATCCGTATAAGCGCCGTTATTCAGGATGTGCTCACATTTATACTCCCGGCAATAGTCACAGCCATCTTCGTCACTCGCAAACCCGCCGAGTTGCTTGCCCTCCAGCGCAAGCCGCAGCTCACGGCAATTGCAGCGGTATGCCTACTCCTGCTCGTATCCATACCGGCTCAGGAGGCTGTCATCTACTGGAACTACAACCTCTCACTGCCGGAATCAATGTCTAATTTCGAGACCATCGCCCGGCAACTCGAAGCCACGGCCTTCAACACCTTGAAAAGCCTTATGGCCAATACTTCGGCAGCAGCTTTGATTGTCAACATACTTATCATCGGGGTCTTTGCCGGCCTCTCTGAGGAATTGTTGTTCAGAGGCTGCTTCCAACGCCTGCTTGTCACTGGGGGCGTCAACCGCCACGTTGCCGTATGGCTGGTGGCCATCTGCTTCTCGGCCCTCCACTTCCAATTCTTCGGATTTGTGCCAAGAGTTCTTCTCGGGGCATATTTCGGTTACCTTCTACTCTGGACCGGCAGTCTGTGGATTCCAGTCACCGCACACGTGCTCAACAATGTCATGTTTGTCATCACGGCATGGCACCAGGCCCGTACAGAAGGTCTCGAAGCTCTCGACAATGAACCGACTCTATGGTCGGTGCCAATGACCGTAGCGAGCGTCATCGTCACCGCCATCATTCTCCGTTATCTCTGGAGTCTGCGTACTCCTGCTTCAAAAACAACATCTACACTTTAATTCAACCATGAACAGATTTTCCTTGGCCACCGCCGCGTGTCTGCTGATATGCAGCATGGCTACCGCATCAACCGATACTCACCCCGAAGGATGGAACCTCGTATGGGAAGAAAATTTCGACGGCAACGAAATTGATACATCCGTATGGAACAAATGCAGCCGCCGCAGCAGCGAATGGTGCAATACAATGTCCGACGATCCTTCGCTGTTCGAAGTCCGCGACGGCATACTTTATCTCAGAGGCGTAGTCAACCCTGATACGGTCGCCGATCCTTCGCCATATCTCACCGGAGGAATCGAAACCCGACTCCACAAAAGTTTCGACCCTGGCCGCATCGAAGTGCGTGCACGCCTCCACGGAGCCAAAGGGGCTTGGCCAGCGATATGGATGCTCCCCTCACATAACGGTAATTGGCCAAGCACGGGAGAAATAGATATTCTTGAGCGCCTGAATTTCGACGACTTCGTATATCAGACCGTACACTCCTACTACACATTTCGCCTCGGCAATAAAACAGAACCTCAATCGAGCCTGCGCACACCTGCCGACATGAGCGAGTTCAATACTTACGGGGTAGAGATTCACCCCGATAAAATCGTATTTCTCATCAACGGAGAGGAAGCCGGTGTGTATCCTAAGATAAACGATGGGGCAGACGGACAATTCCCCTTCTACCGCCCGATGTATCTTATGATTGATATGCAACTCGGCGGCAAATGGGTCGGCGAAGTCGATCCGGCCGATCTGCCTGTTGAGATGGAAGTGGATTGGGTGCGATATTACCTACCTGACACAGATAATTAATTCAATACTCGCTATAACCGACGGCGGCTGCATCAGATTTAACTCTGACGCAGCCGCCTCTCTTGTCTGGAATAGTGATTATTGACTTATTATGCGGAGATCTCCGATTGTGATATAGTCACGGCCGTCGATCTCGTCTGTGGCGGTGAAGCGGAAATAACGGGCATTCACCGGCGCAGGGAAATAAACTTTATATGGAATAGGATTATGCATAATATTGCTGAACTCACCGGGCAGGCTCACTTCCGTCCAGTCAGAGCCGTTCTGGCTGACCTCGAAGCGGTAATGGAACACGGTGCCAGACTTGTCGTCTCCACCGCGTGGAACATACACAAAGCCCGTAACGGGATAAGTACGCTGCATATCCACGCTTACCGTCTTTTCTCCAGCACCCGACGCCGAACGCCAATAGGAATTATCATCGCCATCAAAGGCCTTGGCCACATTCTTCATATCGCCTGTAGCCTCCACAGCTTTCCATTCAGCCGGATCGACCTCGCTGTAACCTGGCAAATCGATATTTCCTTCCGCCGGCAAGGCAATGCTATACGCTCCGAAAGTAGAAATATTAGGCACACCGCGTGATGACTTCACATCAATCCTGACCGAATCGGCCACCACCGCCGGGAAGGTAAGTATACGCTTTTGCCCGATGGTCGTACCTTCGGCCACGGTCTGCCAGCCATTGCCGGTAAGGGCATCTACAGTAAATTCCTCCACATGTTGACCCTTCGACAGATCTTCGCCAAGCACAACCGCGTTAAACTCCGACGAGGGTTTAAGAGCCATACTTGTGGCAATCTTACCTTCAGCAAGATTATTTGAGAAATTGGCATCGATCCACTGCCGGAACTCCTTCAGCCGTGCGACATCGGCATCTGCGATCAAGCCACGGCGGTCAGGCGGAATATTGAGCAAGAGCACAGAGTTACGGCCTACCGAAGACAAATATATCTCGGCAAGCTGACGCAATGACTTGGGTTGCTCAGTATCGTGGTAGAACCATCCCGGGCGGATTGAGACATCCACTTCCGACGGCCACCAGTAAAGACGGGAAGCCTTAGCCACCAGCTCGCGGCTACCGAGATCGGCTGCTTTGCCGTAAATACCAAGCTCGCGGTTTGACGCACCGGATTCCGGATAAATGCCCGGCGTCAGCGCCGTCGCACTCCATTCTGTCTCGCGGCCCATGCCTTTCTCATTGCCGACCCAGCGCACGTCATCGCCCATAATTGCCACCACTGCATCTGGCTGAAGCTCCTGGATCACATTCTTGAACCGTGTCCAGTCATACTCCTGTTTCTTGCCGTTGGGACCTTCGCCACACGCACCGTCGAACCATACCTCGTCAATACGGCCATAGTTTGTGAGCAGCTCTGTCAACTGAGCGACAAACATATCGTTGTAGGCTGGCGAATCGCCATAGCACGCTGCATTGCGATCCCAGGGCGAAAGATATACACCGAGTTTCATTCCGTATTTATCGCAGGCCTCGCGTAACTCGGCCACGACATCGCCCTTTCCATCTTTCCATGGAGAGGACGCCACTGAATGCTCGGTTGTTGCGGTAGGCCACAGACAGAATCCGTCGTGATGCTTGGCTGTAAGAATTACCAGTTTGAAGCCGGCCTCACTCAGAGTCTTGACCCACTGGTCGGCATCGAGGTCAACCGGATTGAAAATTTCAGGAGATTCCGAGCCATCGCCCCACTCACGGTCGGTGAAGGTATTCACTCCGAAATGAAGGAAGGCCGTCAACTCGAGTTTCTGCCACTCCAGCTGTTTTGCCGACGGTACAAGCCGTGAAGCCATTTCAAGTTTTTCATCAGCGGTGGCACTGTCGGGGAATACTACGGTCTTTACGTAGTATTCCTCAGCAGGTGCGGTCTTGCGGCACCCGGCAAAAGGGAGTACGCTGGCCGCAGCGACCGACACCATTAATAGTTTTTTCAGAGACTTAACGGGCACCATGGAAGAAGAACGTAAATTCAGTAGGTTCTACAGCGATATGATATTTAGGAAGTACATCAGGACCGCAGGTGGCGGTGCCTACACCGGTCTGCTCGGCATCCAGATGCACTGTCACCAGTCCGTCGTCAACAAGTTCATTGATATGTTTGGCCGCATACACATTTGCATCGGCATAAGGTGTGGCGCTGAACTGGAACGGCTTGGTCGATGTTACCGTCAACATGCCATCGTTGAATGCCACCGACCGTACATCGGTATGGTTACCGCTTGCCTGAGGCACGATATAGTTATGGAAATCGTGTGCGGGCGAGGTCTTGTGAAGGCCGATACGACCAGCCGTGTTACGATCTACATAAGTCTCGGCAGCACCACGACCTATATATTCAACTGAAGCGGCGGCATCCACCGGCGTACGGTAAGTAAGACCTACGCGAGGCAGCGACTTCACAACTGCAGTATCCGGAACGAACGTACATCCTACGGCAAGCACATCGCCGGGAAGAACGCTATATCGGTAGGTGGCTGTGCCGACGCTCTGCCCGTCTTTTCCGGCAAGATTAGTATTTACGGTCAGTACGTTGTCTTTCAACTTCACCTCGGTTGCCGTCTGTGTAAGCGCATCGAGACCAGCTGCAAGCCATTTTTTTCCTGAGCCATTGCGGTGGGCGTCGTTCTCGGTAAGCGGACGGAAGAGAGACAGCGCCATAGGCTCTGCCAAAAGTTCGCGGCCATCATTCTTGAAGGAGGTGATGCATCCGGTGGCCTCATCAACTGCAAATGAGATTTTGCCCGAGCTGTAGAGACCTTTCTTGGCTTTAAGCTTTGCAGGCTTCGAGGCTACGGGGGCAAAGTCGCCAGTCTTAACGACAAACTGCTCTTCGGCCTGGGCATAGCCCTGCGGAATCATGGCACCAGGAGTGCGGGCAATCCAATCTAAGTTGAGATATGCCTCACGCGCATCAGCTGGAACATCGATTGCACCGAGCGAAACCTCAGCTTCGGAACCGGGCGCACATGCAACATTCTTAACGCCGCTTGCGAGTACCTTACCGGTCGGATCGACAACACTCCAATGCATGTCGAAGGCCGCCAGGTCGGTGAAATCATACCAGTTCTTAACCTTTAAAGTAAGCGGAGAGGCCGATGCCAGCTCCGATTTGATATTGCGGTATACAGCCTTGACTTCTGCGAGATGAGGGTGAGCCGTGCGGTCGGAATGGATCAGGCCGTTGCAGCAGAACGAGCCGTCGCTCGGAATACCTTTGGGGCCATAGTCACCGCCATAGGCGAGCCAGGTCACACCATTGGCATCTTTCTCTATAAACGACTGGTCGACCCAATCCCAGATACAGCCACCCTGAGCCATCGGAAGGCGCTCGAAAGCCTCCCAATAATCCTTGAGACCTCCTACGCTGTTGCCCATCGCATGAGCATATTCACACAGAATAAACGGACGGTAGATACCCTCTTTCGCACAATAGGCTTCGATCTCGGCGATCGAGCGGTACATGCGCGCATAGACATCGGTGTTGAAAGCCTCTTCGGAGCGTTCGTACTGGATAGGACGGTTTTTCTCCACAGCCTTCATCCACTTGTAAGTCTCCTCGAAGTTGACGCCGTTACCAGCCTCGTTACCCAGCGAGTAGAAGGTAACCGAAGGGTGGTTCTTGCTCTTGGCATACATACGCTTGGTACGGTCAAGATGCGCGGGCAACCATGAAATGTCCTTGGCCAGCGACGCGTCGCCATAACCCATACCATGCGACTCGATATTGGCTTCGTCAATCACATAGAGGCCATATTTATCACACAGATGGTACCAGCGGCGTTCCATCGGATAATGGCAGTTACGCACGGTGTTGATGTTGTTCAGCTTCATCAGCTCTATGTCGCGGAGCATGGTAGCCTCATCGACATAGTGGCCGTGCTGTGTGAAGGCATGGCGGTTGACGCCTTTGATAAGTATTGGCTTGCCGTTGAGACAGTACTGGCCGTTCTTGATCTCCGATGTACGGAAACCGACATTGCAACCTAAGGTTTCTGTCACCTTTCCCGAAGCGTCCTTAAGATTCATCTGAAGTGTATAGAGCGCCGGGGTCTCCGCCGTCCAGGGCTGGACGTCTTTCAGCAGATGGTCAAATTTGACACACTTGCTGGCTTTAGCACTCCCCTGAGCGACGGCCTTGCCGGCGGCATCGTAGAGCGCATAATCCAGCGATTTGCCTGCAAGGTCGCCGTCAAGCTTGGCTTTGAGCCCGAATAGACCATCGCGGTAATTCTCGCCATCAAGCGGAGATGTCACCGTATAATCTGCCACAAATGTTTTCGGGGTGCTGTAGAGATATACATCACGCTCGATGCCGCTGAGGCGCCACATATCCTGGCATTCCAGATATGAGCCAGCCGACCAGCGGTAGATTTCCACCGCAAGCGTGTTCTCGCCATCGCTGAGACGGTCGGTGATATCCCATTCAGCCGCAGTCTTGGAGTCCTGATTATAACCTAAGAGCTCGCCATTGAGCCACACGTAGTAGAATGAAGCCGCACCTTCAAGGCAAAGCACCGTGCGCCGTCCGGCCCAATCGGCGGGAACGGTAAACACGCGCCGGTAGCTTCCTACCTCATTGCTGTCGACGGGTACATACGGCGGATTCTTCTCGAAGCCATAGTACTTGTTGCCGAATTCATAGCGCTCATTGACATAGATCTTGGTGCCGTAGCCCTGTGTCTCCCAGTTGCCCGGAACATTGATTTTATCCCATCCGGCAGTGCTGTACTCGGGCTTATAGAAGTCGGCCGGACGCTTAGCCGGATTCTGTGTCCACTTGAAATCCCACTTTCCGTTGAGGCTCATATACCACGGCGAGTCGGTAAATTTCTGGTCGGCTATCGCCTTGACCGCCGACGGGCCGGAGGCATAGGGCACAACGCACTCGTGCGGGTCGAGCTGGCCCAGACGGAAGGCATCTTTATTCTGCCACTCGGGCAGTTCCTGTGCCGACGCAACTATCGGCAGAAGGCCCAGGGCGGGCAGCAGATATTTTTTCATGATTGACATGTTTAAGGTTTTACTTTACTGATATTTCGTCGAAGTACATCCACGTAGCAGCCCCTTCGCGGGCAAGCCCGTCGGGGATACAGCCTGGATTAACAGCTACAAACTTCACATAGCGGGCGTCAGCATCGAAGCCTCCGCAGTCGATGTCGACCACCTTTGCCTTTGGATGATAGATGAGCTCGGCAGGCACATCCACCGTCCGCTGGAGAGTGAAGGCGGTGCCATTGTCGCTGGTGTAGACATGGATCTGCTTTGGAGCGGCCACACATATGTCGGCGTGCACGAGCGTGCCGAGCTTTATATCCTTGACAGGCTGGCATGCGCCAAGATCGACAGTGAATTCGGCTGTCTCGTTCCACCAGCCGGCCCACTCGAAATCTGAGTTGCGGTCGCTGGCGCGGAGGCCGTTGGTCAGCGTGTAGGCGAGGCCATTGCGGCAGTTGGAGGTCAGCACAGGGCGAGCTGTGGCTTTGTTGAAGTCAAGTTTGAGTTCGAGCGTCTTGCCAAGCTGCTCATCGCCTCGGAAGGTGGCGGCATAGAGCGTGCAGGGCCGGTCGATACGCACAGTATCGGGGATGCGGGTTTTCAGAGAAGCCTCGTCGAGCGAATAGCGTACCTCGACATCGGGCCGGATGCAGGTTGCGCTGGCAAGCAGAGCGTTGCCGTCGCCCTTCACCACATGATCGAGATTATACATCGACCGGGCATAGGTTATACCCTTGTCATCAAGGTTGCGGGTGAATGCGTCAAGCGCCGGGAGGAACGACTCCCAGTCGGCACTGCCCTCGGGGCGCCATGCCGCATCGGCCAGAGCTATGAGGCGCGGGAACACCTGGTATTGCATATCGGCCGGGGTCTTGCAGAATTCGCTCCACAGCGAGCCCTGGATGCCAAGCAGATTTGAGCGGAGGGCTTCATCCCAATCCTTCCCTACGGGTTCGAACTGGTAGGCATCGCGCAGAGTTATATTGCCGAAGTAAGTCCATGGCTCGAACCATTGCGGCCCCTGGTAACGTATGAGATAAGTCGATTTGGCTGGGGTCATGATAAATTTGCGGCCGCTGCGGCGTGAATCACGCACGGCAACACCGCCGTCGCCCTGCCAGCCGTAGATTATCATATCTTCCTTCGGGTCACCGTAGGTAACCTCATCCCATCCCATGGCTGTGCGGCCTTTGGAGCGCACATAATGGTTGACGCGGTCCATCAGGTAAGCCTGCAGACCTTCGTGACCGTCGAGATGCTCCTCGGCGATACGATGGTTGCACAGCGGGCATTTCTCCCACATGGCTTTGTTAGCCTCATCGCCACCAAGGTGTATGGTAGGCGATGGGAAAATATCCATCACCTCGTCGAGCACGTTGCGGATAAACTCAAATGTCTCTTCCTTGCCTGCGCAGAGGATGATGGAGGCGTCTTTTCCACCGATGCCGGGGAAAACTCCTACAAATTTATCGACAACCGGACAGGCCAGCTCGGGATAAGAGGCGATGGCTGCGGCAGCATGCGCCGGCATCTCTATCTCGGGAATGACATTGATGTTGCGGTCGGCCGCATACTTCACTATGTCGCGCATCTCCTTCTGGGTATAGAATCCGCCTTCGGTTGCAGGCTCATCGGCGCTACGGGCATTGAGACGTCCGGGGAAGAGGTCGGGTCTGGCAACTCGCCAGGCCCCCACCTCGGTAAGACGCGGATATTTCTTGATCTGGAGGCGCCAGCCGTTGTCATCGGTAAGATGAAGATGGAGATTGTTGATCTTCAGGCGGGCGGCCACGTCGATAAAGCGTTTTATCTCTTCTGGCTTGATATAGCAGCGCACCACGTCGAGCATCATGCCGCGGTAACCGAAGCGTGGATAATCGTCGATAGTGCAGGCGGTCACACTTCCATTTCCGGCCTGCGCAAGCTGCACCAGAGTTTCCACGCCGTACATCAGGGCAGCCTCATCGCCAGCTTTGATCACAGCCTTTTCGGGGCTGACAGTCAGAGTATAGTGTTCCGGCGAAAGTGTGGTGTCGAAACTTACGAGCACATTGGCCTTAGCGGCACTCCCCTTGCGGGCGTCAACACCTGAGTTGGCAAAATAACGGACGGCAGACGCCGCAGCCTTCCCGGCCTTGCTGTCGGCCGGAGCAACCGAAGGCTTGGCTGGAAGGACAAAGGTTCCATTCCCGACCACATATTCTACCGGTGCAGGCACAACGGGTGGTCGTCCGGCCATAACGGAAGTCGAAGCCGCCAGCAACAGAAGTGATATGAAAATTTTAAGTTTCTTCATTATCTCAGGCTTACTTTATGGGGTAGGTGAAACGGATAGGGTCATCATAGAGCTCCTGCATATCTTTCAGCTTGGCCATCATCAGACCGGTGATGCTGTCGGTGCCCTCGGCGCCGTAGATATTGTTCATTTCCGTCGGGTCTTCCTGGAGGTCATAGAGTTCCCATTTGTCGATGTCGTTATAGAAGTGGATCAGTTTATAGCGGCCATCGCGCACACCATAATGGCGCTTCACCATATGTTCGGCAGGATATTCGTAGAAATGGTAATATAGCGCATCGCGCCAGTTGTCGGGATTCTCGCCTTTCAGAAGCGGCAGCAGAGATACGCCCTGCATGTCGTTGGGCTCGGTCACACCTGCGATTTCGAGGAAGGTGGGGCCATAGTCGATATTCTGTACCATCTGGTCGATGTCGCCGCGGCGGTCCATGCCTTTGGGCAGACGCATGATAAGCGGTGTGTGGAACGACTCTTCATACATGAAGCGCTTGTCGAACCATCCGTGCTCGCCCATGTAGAAGCCCTGGTCGGAGGTATAGACCACAAGGGTATTGTCGAGCAGGCCATGTTCGTCAAGATAGTCGAGCACACGGCCAACATTGTCGTCGAGGCTCTTTACCACCTTGGCATAATCGCGCATATAGCGCTGGTATTTCCACTCGGCAAGTTCGCGCCCCTTGAGATCTCGGGCATAGAAATCCTCGATTATTGGAGCGTAGAAGGCATCGTAAGTGGCGCGCTGGGCCGAGTCCATGCGGTCGATATACGAATGGTAACGGGCCTTGAGGGCGCTATCCTTGTCGGGGCGATCCATCTTGAGGTCATAGATCAGGTCCATGTCCTTTATCACGCTCATCTCCTGAGCGCGGGCGGCCTCGCGCCCCTGGTAATCGTCGTAGAAATTCTCAGGCAGCTCGAAGGTCTTGTCTTCGTAGAGTGCCAGATGGGCTGTATCGGCGAGCCAGTTGCGGTGTATCGCCTTATGGTGTATGAGAAGGCAGAAAGGCTTCGACTTGTCGCGCTCGTTCTCGAGCCAGTCGAGACTCTTGTCTGTGATAAGGTCGGTGAGGTATCCGTGTACCTGCACTGTGTCGCCCGACTCAACTATGAAATCGGGATTGTAATAGTCGCCCTGCCCGGGAACAATCTCCCACCGGTCGAAGCCCTGCGGAAGACTCTCAAGGTGCCATTTGCCGAAGAGAGCCGTCTGGTAACCGGCACGCTGGAGATATTTGGGAAAGGTGGGCTGGTCACCGTCGAACACGCAGGTGGTGTTGTCGGTAAAACCATTTTTGTGGCTGTGCTTGCCGGTAAGCATGCATGCTCGGCTCGGCCCCGAGAGCGAATTGGCCACGAAGCTGTTGGTGAACCGCACACCGTCGGCGGCGATGCGGTCAAGATTGGGTGTGTTGATATGGCGGGTATCATAGCAGCTCATCATCTGGGCAGTGTGGTCATCTGTCATGATATACACTATGTTGAGCGGCTGATCTCCTGTTGAGGCTTTGGCTTTCTGGCAACCGGTAGCGGCAGAGAGAGCTCCGGCGGCTGCAGCAACTGCCACGGCCGAATAGATGAATGCCTTGCGGGTCATATGAGGTATTAGAGTTGTTTTGAAGCTTTGAAAAGAAAGGTTAGAAAACAGGGCCGTGCGTCGGCACGGCCCTGCACGTTATCTGATGTTAGTCGCAGTCGTAAGAGTAATCGGCGGTACCATCTACCTTATCGGGCCATCCGGGGTTCTGATAGATGATTGAGCTGCCGTAGCCACCGGTGAGGTTGAAGTCTTCCAGAGGGATAGGCTCAAGATAGTGGGGCTTCGGGAAGTTGTAGCCGTTGTATACCTTCGAGGTTGCAGTGGTCTGGAGAGGACGGATGTAGTTCGATACGCCCGACTGTGAAACGGCGGTGCTGGTTTTGAGCGAGGCACCCCACATTTCCCATTGTTTCTCCCAGAGGTTCATACCTTCTACCTGGTAGTCCTTCATCATGTCGAGGGCACGCCAGCGCTTGAGGTCGTTGAGACGAAGACCTTCGGCGATGAACTCGCAGCGGCGCTCGCGACGGATGTTGTAGAGAGTAGGATCAACCATCACACCCTTCGACCATACTGCAAGGTCATTTTCCTTAGTGAGGTCTGTGGCGGCAATCGTCTTGTTGTAGTCTTCTTCGATGCCGGCACGCTTGCGGATCTGACGCCAGTAAGTATCGGCAGTTCCGTCGAGGCGGCCATAGCGGAGATAATATGCCTCGATGTAGGTGAGCATACACTCGGCTGAGCGCAGCAGGGGCACTGCAGAAGTATTCTTGTAGTTGGCGATCTGGTCGATGCTGTTCTTGGTCACCCATTTGTCGAGCTCATAGCCGGTGGTTGCCTTCTCGTTGCCCGTATTGGTGATATTGGGTTTGTGGTAGTAGATGGTGTCGTTGTAGTACTTGCCAGTCTCGTCCTGCTTGGTCTCGATCTCATAGCCACAAGGACGAACCGAAAGAGTCAGGCGCTGGTCGCGGCCCTGGAACTCCTTGTACGACTCTGTATCGCCGAGATAGCCCGAGTTGGTTGCATAGATCGGGAGGCCATTGGTCATCACGTAGCTGTTGACCAGCGCACGGGTTGCGTTGCAGCCGCCACCGCCGCGGAGGTAAGACGTACATGAGTGAGAGATGACACCGCTCTTGTAGTAACGGGCGAAAATGACTTCGTCGTTGGCGCCGAATTCTTTCTCCCAGTTATTGAACATTGCCAGATAGTCGTCGTTGAGAGGATGACGGTCGGCGGCAAGCTTGGCGGCCTCGATAGCCTCCTCAAGGAAGAAGTTCACCTCAGCCTCGGCAGAGCCAGCCTTGAATTGGAAGTCGGGCCAAGTCTTGGCACCGGGCCACTTGGAGTTGCCGGGTACGAAGCAAGTACCTGCGTGGTATTTCTCCCAGGTTGCTTCGTAGAGAGCCACGCGAGCCTTGAAGGCGAGCGCAACATCCTGGTATACTCGGCCCGATTAGGGAGCCTTGTCGTACATCAGCTCGATAGCTCGGTCGAGATCTGAAAGGATCTGACGTGCCACTTCATTACGGGGATAGCGCTTGCTTGACTCGGTAAGTTCATCACGATTATCAGTCTGCATTTCAAGCAGTATGGGTGCATCACCAAAGTTGGTGAGAAGACGGAACATGTCATACGCACGGAAGAAGTAACCTTCGCCGAGATAGTGGTTCAAGTCAGGTTCATTACCTGTGGCATGGCCGTTTGCGAGCGATTCTTCAGCCTTGTTGATAAAGAAGTTGATGCCGCGGAGTTTTTCAAAGTTCCATTGCGATACATTCTTTGCCACCGTCTTCTTATCGCCTTCATAGAAGAGATTCTGATAGCCGGAAGATGCCTGATTATCGCTCACAATATCCTCGGAATATAGGCCGCCCCAAAGGTCGTTGTTCAGCGGCAGAAATTCATAGAATTTATTTACTGATAAGGCAAAGTCGTTTGGCGACGTGAAGTAGGCATCCTCATCGCCGAAGTCGAGGGGCTGGCGGTCAATGAAGTCATTGCAGGAGCTCAATGACAAGGCAGCGAGCGCGATTGCTATATATTTTTTCATCGTGTAGTTTGCTTAAGGGTTGGGAGAGTTTTAGAATGTGAGTTCAAGACCGATTGAGTATGTGCGGTACTGAGGATAGGTCTTACCAGCTCCACCATAGTAGATACCGTCGCTTACATTAAGCGCCTCGGGGTCAAACATTCTCAACTTGGTAATGGTGAAGAGGTTTTCTGCCGAGAAGTAGAGACGGGCTTTCTTCACATACTTGGAGAGACCGGCCGATTCGGGAAGAGAGAAACCGATGGTAAGGTTCTTCAAGCGGAGATAAGATGCATCCTGGAGGAAGCGGTCGCAGTACTGAATATTGTTGCCATCCGTACGGATGCGGCCAAAATACGGATCTTCGTCGTTGGCGCCGAGTTCGCTGCCAGCATAGCGGAAGTAGTCGAGGTGATCCTTGAAGAGTGTCACCTGCCAGGGATTACCTCCCCAACCGAAGAAGGTCGACGTACCCATAGGATTATTTATATCACCATTACCGACCATATAGTCACGCTTGCCTATACCCTGGAAGTAAGCACGGAAGTCGATAAATTTCCAGGTTGCCTCGAGTGTAAAGCTATAGGAGTAGCGGGGGGTATCATTACCGATAACCGTCAAATCACCATGATCATCCAGAGTGCGTGCACCTGCATTAATTGCGGGATCATCGTCAAGGTTCTTATACATAAGGTCGCCACCTCCCCAGTTATTACCAATTGCACTCTGGTCATGCACGGCCAGATAGTCCGCCATTTCCCTATCATTTTTTGCAATACCCTCTACGAGGTAACCCCAGATGTCACCATAATGTTTATTCTTATAGTATTTACCAATTTGGCCATCTGAAGAATCATATCTCGTAACTATGGAAGAGAAGTCTGATAGAGAACCGCTGATTCCATAAGAAAAGTCTTTACCGATGCGGTCACGCCAGGCTATTTCAAATTCCCAACCACGCACACGTAACTCAGCATTATTGGTACGGGGGGCATCACCACCGAATACACCGGGAAGTGAAGCTGCAGGGCCAACCATATCTTTAGTCGTACGCTGGTACCAGTCGAACGATCCCATCAGTCGTGAGTTAAGGAAACCGAAGTCAATACCGGCACCGGCATTCTCGATTTTCTCCCAAGTGATTTCTGTTGAATAAGGAGGGAATACTGGCAGAACTGATACTTGGTTGCCACCGAGCACCACATTGCCTGCGTTAGTCGACATAGATTGGAAATAAGGATAGAACGACTCTGTGTTTTGGTTACCGAGCTGACCATAGCTGCCGCGGAGCTTGAAATAATTCCAAACCTGATAGAGAGGCTGCCAGAAACTCTCCTGTGCGATATTCCAGCCTACCGAAACAGAGGGGAAATAGCCCCAGCGCTGGTTGCGGGGGAAACGCGAGGCACCGTCGCCACGCATATTCACCTCAAGCATATAGCGGTCATCGAAATTATAGTTGATACGGCCGAAAACGCCTAATGTTGACCACTCTCCGTTAACCTGTGAGATCATTGTTGACTCACCACCGGTCTCCGAGGGAAAGAAGGGGCGGTCGGGAAGCACAATATTAGTTGAGGCCACGCGGTCGATAATACGGTGGTAGTACTCAGTCTGCATACCTACGAGGAACTTGAAATTATGTTTCTCTGCGATGCTCAGTGAGTAATCAGTGTAAAGGTTGGTGGAGAAGTAGTTGATTGAGCGGTTAGCCTTCTCATAGTAGGATTCGCCACCGGCAGGATATACGTTGAAGCTACCATCGCCATTGATAACGTGCTTATCCGATAGACCTGGAAGGACGTTGAGCGGTTGCTGGCTACCGTTAGGAGCGGTTACGTAGATAGGCTTGAACTGACGGGTGTAGGGATTGTGCTCTATACGTGAGTTAACCTCTACGTGGATCTGCCAGTCTTTGATAGGCTCGATAATAAGGTTGGCCTGATTGTAGAACTGCTGGGTCTGGTCTTTCACGCGACCGCCATCTTCCATAGCCTGAACCATGGAGTTCTGGTGATATTCGCCATTGGGAAGATAGAGTGGTTCGGTTGCATAGCGACGGCCAAGGTTATGGAAGAAGAGGCCGTTGAGAGCCGAGGGCTTGTTGTTGGTTGTGGAGATCAGACGGCTGGTCCAATTAAACTGCACATAGTCGTTGAACTTCACATTTACACGACCTGTAAGAGCAAGACGCTCATACTTCTCATCGGCATGATGGAATAAACCAGCCTGATCAAGATAGTTACCTGAAAAATAATATTTAACCTTCTGATTGCCGCCGGATACGGTTGCATTATGTTCCTGCGAAACAGCAACCTTCTTGATATATTCCTTATACCAGTTGGTGTTACCCCAGCTGGAGAATACTTCTTTCCACTTGATGTCGCTTTCGGCTTCGGTGCCATACTCGAGTTCTCCGCGCTGGTAGGCAAGGATCTTATCAAGGGCATTCTTACTGAAGTAGGCCGAGCTACCTGAGTTGATGTAACCGTCGTTTACCATAAGAGCCATGGTATACGAGTCGACAGGATCAGGAACATTGGTAGGTGTCTGGAAGCGCACGTTACCGGTATAGTTCACACGTGTACCAACCTCACCACTCTTGGTGGTAACGATGATCACACCGAAAGGAGCGCGGGAACCATAGATCGAGGCAGCCGCGGCATCTTTGAGCACCGAGATGCTCTCGATATCATTGGGGTTGAGGGTATTGAGGTCACCTTCCATACCGTCGATAAGCACGAGAGGAGTTGAACTTGATCCTTCTCCGATAGAACCGACACCACGGATGTTGATTGCCATCTCTGATCCAGGAGCGCCGCCGGCGTCGTTGGTAATGTTAAGACCGGCAACAGCACCCTGAAGACCCTGTACGGCGTTGCTGATAGGGCGGCTTTCGAGTACCTCGTTGTCGATGGTCTTCACGGCACCGGTGGCATTGATTTTCCTCTGTGTACCGTAACCTACTACAACGAGTTCGTTGAGGGCGTTCTGGGTTTCCTTGAGGGTTACATCGACATGTGAGCGGCCTTCAAGTTTGATTTCCTGAGTTTCCATGCCCACATACGAGATTACGATGGTGGCGTTGAGTGAGCTGACTTTAAGAGTGAAATTACCGTCGAGATCGGTCACCGCACCTGTGCCCTCTTTGCCCTTCTCGTATACCGAAGCACCGATGGCCGTATCGCCGGAAGGCTCATACACCGTACCGGTGACGGTTGCCTGCGCTGCGGCTGCAAGAGCCATAAAGAAACAGGCTATGAAAAATAAATATCGTTTCATTTGAATTTGCAACTGTAAAAGTGATTAAGACTGGTCGGTCGCGCGATAAGATTTAAGATAATGATTTATGCGACCATTGGGGAGGTTATAGATCGGCCGGCTGATCGCTGCGTCCGTACTGGAAGAACGGTATGCGGTACATGATAGCCGAGTCGGAGGTAAGCACTTCCTGATATGCTGCGTTGACGCGTATCTTCGAGCGGTTGAGGATCGTACGGAACTCTACATGGCTGTCGCCGCCACCGGTTGTGGTTGAGTTATGGTTGAAGTACCATGTCGTACATTTATCGGGCACTGAAGGTACTCCGGCCAGCCAGCGGGCGTTCGACTCGATATTGAAGGAGAAGGTATCAGGCTCTGCAGGCAGATATATGGGCTCCATCTCTATAAAGCGGGCCGTGATCTTGCTGTAGACATAAACTGAGTCATCGTTCACAATGGGTTTGCCATCGGGGCCGATTACCGGCACGGTGTCGGTGCCTTCTACAGTTTTCAAGGTATCTTTCAGGACATAAAGATACTTGTAGACGGTGTCGCGCTCGTCGGCGACTTTGAGGTCATAGGTTTTGCCTGTGACAAGGCTCACTACCTGACCGTTGATTGCCAGAGTGGTCGCCTTGCTGAAGTCGCCGGGATTTTTCGGCTCGTTCTCACACGAAATCACCATGCCGGCAACCGCTGCTGCGGCTACAAGATAGAAAAATCGTTTCATGATAATGACAGTATTGGATTAGATTTATTTTTTACAAAATTTAGCGGCATATGTACGCCCGTCGGCACCGGTGGCTGCAACAGTGTAGAGTCCGGGGGCGAGCGAGCCGAGATTGGCTGTGCCGTCGGTGAGTGACTCGGAGTATGCCAGCGATCCGCTCAGGGTATAGATGTTCACTGAGTCAAGCTCACGGCCAGGAACGCAGAAGTAGGCAGTCGGGCCGGAGATGGCAACCGAAAGGGTGAGGTCGCTTGATTCAGCCACAGGGCCTTCAACACCGGCTCCGGCACGCTTGATTTCCACTTCGGTCACGAGACGGTCAACATTGGAGTTGATGGCATAGCTGCTCCAGCGCGCGAGATTCCACTTGCTCATCACATGGCTGCCGTCGGCTGCAGTATCCCATGTGTCGTTACCCATATCCCAGTAGAAAATGCCCATGAAGCCATTCTCGCGGGTATACTTGGCACGCTTGTAGGTCTGGAGAGGGCCGGTGAACCAGAAGGTCTCGGTTCCGAAGGTTTTTGATTCAGATTCGCCGCCGGGTACATAATCCTCGGAGAAGAAATTGTCTTTTACGCCACGGATGGGAGACACGGCTGTACCAGACTTGTCGAAGCCACGCGATGTGGTGGTCGAGTACGAAGTCATGATCTTTTTGGGGTCGTAGCCGTAGTTGACAAACTTCTTGCAGTAGTTTTCAAAAGTCGAGTAGATGAAATGGTCTTTCTGCGGGCCATACTGCTGGAAGGTGAAACCGTCGACATACTCCATCTTGTCGAGGGGGAAGCCGAATGTAACGTTGTGTGTAGATACGCGGAAGATCTTTCCTTCGGGCAGAGCCTCGCGGATAGCCTGGGCAAGCAAGCCATAGGAAACCCACGAGTAGGTCCATTCAAGGTCGAGCTCGACACCATCATATGACTTGGAAATCTCTGCGAGGTCGGTGGCGAATTTCTGACGCCAGCTTGGTTTGCCGAGGAACTGGTCGATATTCTGTGTTCCGGCGGGCTGTTTCACAGAGATGTAGAAGCGATAGCCGCGGTAACCGTCGTAGGCACTCTTCATGATGCGAAGCCAGTTGTCCTGCGAGTAATAGTCGAAACCAGGATTGGCCGGATCATCAAAGCTATAGTAGGTATCGGCGTTCTGAAGGGTGGACGATGTAACCTGTGTGTTCAGGGTCACCATCGGCAGTGCGCGCATATGGCTCGTCATGTCGGTGTTGCCGAACGACATACGCCATGTAGCGACATTGTCGAGCTTGCCCTTGAGACCCTGTCCGAAGAGAACCGAGCCCTCCTCAGGCCACTCGGGCACGAAATCTGTACCACCGTCGTGGAAGTAGACACGCGGGTTAGCGACAGTCGAGCCATTGACAGTAAGCGTAAAACAGGTCGATACGGTTGTTCCTGCTTTGAGGAGTACACCGAGATGCTGCCATTCGCCTACCGAGAGGGTGTTGGGATAACGCCAGCAATTGCCATTGACACGTACTACGAGTACTTTCTCCACAGCGCCGGTGTTAGGCACGGTGAAAGTATCGAGCATAATGGCCAGACCCTTGGTGCCATCGGCATTTTCCTTGCGGAAAAGATAGGCGCCGTCGGTCCATTCATCAAGATAAACCCAGCTTTCAAACGAGTAATTGTTAGCGGATTTCATTGTCATAAGCGGAGCTTCCAGTGCGCCGTCGCCCGAAAGCGAAAGAACGCCGGTGCGTCCGTCGAACTCATCGAGATACTTGGCGTCGCCGGTGAGTGTGGCATGGTTGTTTGCATTTCCAAGTTCAAGATGACCGTCCTCATAGCTCTGCACACCGAGAATGATGATGTCGTTGCTCAGACGATACTGGTCGGCAGGAATGACACGGTCGAAGAATCGCTCGTTGGCAGTGTAAGCCGAGTTCAATATATAGGGGAGCTTTTCGTTGTCGGTGACCGCAACTTTGGTGGCTCCGTCTTTGAGTATACCGTGGTTGTTGAATGCCGGATCTTTGTCAATATCGGTATAGTCAACAAGATTCTCGCAGAGTTCCTGATCCATCTTGTAGTATACCATCAGATCTTCATACTGAGGCATCCACTGGTTAAGTGTGTTGAAGGTATAATAGTCGAAATCACCTGAGAGAAGACACTTCCAAAGGCGAAGTTCGTCGATACGTCCGCGGTATCCGGCACCACCAATCACAAAGGGCTCGAGGCTCTGAGAACCGCCAAGCGATATATTTGCGGCAGAGCCCGCACGCTTGTCATTGACGCGGACAGAGCCGGCTCCATTGGTGACAAGCACGGTTACCTGTGCCCATTCACCTGCGGCCAAAGCTTCGGAGGTGGCAACCAATTTGCCTTCTCCGAGTGTAAATTCAACAGTACCCTCTGCGCCCAGCACGGCCTTGAAGTCGGAGCCGCGCGAGAAGAGCACAGCGCCTTCGGTCCATACGGTCGGATTAAGCCAGAACTGCACACTGTAGGTATCAAGATCTTTGAGCTGTGGCATAGGGCCACAGTCAACACTCGATGAGGCATCGAGTTGTAGGGCGTAATTCTGTACTTGTGCTTCAGCTGCGGTAAAAGCGCAGATGGCCAGTCCGAGAGCTAAAGTAATTCTTTTAATCATGCAAAAATAGTGTTTATCAGCCGATCGGGATCATACCCCGGCTGCGGGCCGATATGGTGATTCTGGGTGTGATGATAATGATATGCCCGATAAAAGATAATTGCGGGCTGAATGAGAGGTAAGGGGAGATGAAAAGAGAGTAAGGAAACCCATTGCCGTGTGCGTTTCTGGTTGAACCGCTGCTCGGCAACGGGTTAGTGGGCTATAGTTTCAAGTCGTGAAAATCAGAATTATTTAACAACGAACTTCACAGCCTTGCCTGCGCTCTGGGCTACATATACACCCTTGGCGAGATTGGCGGTGGTGCCTTCGGCAACCTTAGCGCCGGCCATGTTGTAAACAGCTGCGGGAGCGCTGAATACTACATAGTTGCCGCTTACGCTGTAAGTGAAGTCAGCTGCGTCAGCGAGTACGCTGTTAACGCCGGCAGACTCGAGGGTGTAAGTGTTCCAGGTGCGGAGACGTTTTGCATATACGCGTTCACGTTCGGTGTCGTTGGGAGCTACGATCTGGATGTTGCGGAAAAGAAGAGTTGCACCGGCGGGGTTGGGGATTTCCATCTTGATACGGGGAGTGGCATTCCAGGGCTCGTCTTCGGTTTCGGGAGCCTGCAGGTCGATATCCCATTCGTATACCAGCCAGCGGTTGGGATTCCATTCTCCGTCAGTTCCATTTTCGCCGTCTTCCCATACAGAGTCGTCGTTAGGAGTGGTTTCGTCCATCTCGCACCATCGGTAAGCGAATTCATTCGGGCTTACGAGAATATCAGGAGCTTCGTTATCTGCCATACCTGAGGGGCGAACGTTGTTCTGGTCGTCGTTTACATAAGCTTTCCATACGCCGTCGGCAGCAGCCTGGGTGTTGCCGTAGATGCTGCACTCGATGCGAACGCGGAGAGGCATGTTCTGGGCGAGACCTGCATAGGGAAGCATGGTCTGGGGATCGAATGTCCAGAATGCGAGGGTGTAGTCGGCAGGAGCTTCGCCGATAGTCAGATCTTTGCCTGTAAGTTCTTTGTATTTTGCGGGGAAGGTAGAACCTGCATAGTTGATGCAAAGCACTTTACCAAGTGTGCCACCGAAATCTACGATAGCTGAGCCATTGTTGAGGGCATCAATATTCTCCTGATTGTTGTTGAATGTGGGGCCAGAGGTGGTGATCAAGCCGTCGCCTACGCTGAGATCCTTGGCAACATAGTTATCGCGAATCCAGTTTACAGTCATGTTCCAGTTGAGAACATTAACACAGGTGAAACCTACGAATTCCTTGTCGTAAGTATTGAACTTGAAGCCGGCGGGAGTTACGTCTGTACCGTCGAGTTCGGTAGCTGCGGGGAATACCTGAGCTGATGCCGAAGCAGCTACGAGGGCTGCGGCTGCAAGAAGTAGTGATTTCTTCATGTCAGATTGATTTTGTTGGTTGATATTAAGATTTTTGGTGAATTGATTTAAATTTTATGGTGAGGAGAGAGGATGGATTCAACGTACTACGAACTTCACAGATGAGCCATTGCCTGCGGCGATGTAGAAGCCCGGAGCAAGAGCTACCGACTGGCCTGCCGACGCTGTGGCCACGAGGACGCCCGATGCATTGTAGACGCGGGCTGCCGAGCTAAATGTAGCAGTGCCGCCACTTACAGTTACGTTGAGCATTTCTGCCGACGCTTCAACTGAAGCAACACCTGTAGTACCAGAGCCTACAGTATAGCATACCGGAGTGCTGGTCTGAGTCTTGTCAAGCGATTCAGGGGCGGCGTTGTATTCAAATTTTACTTCTTTCACGAAAAGTGCGTGGTGGTTGACCGCACCGCCGCCCTGGAAGTTGACCTTCAGGCGGAGGGGCTGAGCCACTTCCGGAACCGGGAATTCCTGCACATATTCAACCCATTTCTCGGGGTTCCATTCGTTATCGGCATAATTGACTGCGGCTCCTTCGATGTCGCCCATATGTGCGGCGCCGTCGAGATATACCTGAGAGGTTGCGAGGCTGTTGCCGTCGCCCATGATGGCGATGTCGAATTTATTGTTTGTGCCGTTGTAGAAGGCATTGTAGACGAAGGTGAGGCGGAGTTTGCCACCAGCTTCGAAGTATGTAGAAGGATGAGCGGCAAAGAAGTTTACAGAACCGAAGGGAGTCGCGCTTGCCATAGGCTCAACCTTAAGACCATACTTGGCGAGGGTTGCGTTCACTGCTTCACCGGCGCTGGCGCCTACGAAGTAGAACACACCTCCGGCTGTGCCGCCGAAGTCAGCGATGTGACTTCCGTTCTTAAGAGCTTCGTCAACGCGGGGATTTACTCCATTGCCTACGAATGCCAGCAGACCGAGCTCATCATCCCAGAGATGACCGAGAGTATTCCATACACCGGCATCGCCTTCGCCGCCTTCGGGTGTGGTAGTCTTGATATTAGCTCCATCGGCTGAGTTATAGGCATTTTCAATCTGAGTCTGGCCTACGCCTTCGAAGTTATACCCGGCAGGAGACACTACTACCCATTCGTTAACCTTGGGAGTTTCACCGAGTGTGTAACATACTGTGTTGCTGACCGATGACTTGGCCGAATTCTCGGGGGCCTCCTCATATTCAACCTTAATCTCTTTAATAAAGAGTGCGTGGCTGTTGACTGCGCCGCCTCCCTGGAAGTTGATTTTGAAGCGGAAGGGCTGAGCAACTTCCGGAACCGGAAATTCCTCAACGTACTCGATCCACTTTTCAGGATTCCACTCGCCGTCGGCATGCGCAACGGTCTCACCTTCAACAGAGCCCATGTGAGCTGCTCCGTCAAGATAGACCTGTGAAGTGCCGAGCGAATTACCGTCGCCCATCACAGCGATGTCGAATTTATTATTTGTGCCGTTGTAGAATGCATTATACACGAAGGTCAGGCGCAGCTTACCGCCTGCCTCAAAATGTATTTCAGGAGAAGCGACAAAGAAGTTGACTGAGCCGAACGGAGTAGCCGACGCCATCGGCTCTACTTCTATACCATAAGGCTCGAGAGCTGCATTGACAGCTGCACCGGCATTAGCGCCTACAAAATAGAACACGCTTCCGGTTGTGCCGCCGAAGTCAGCAATGCGGCAGCCATTTTTGAGAGCTTCGTCAACGCGGGGGTTCACAGCATTTCCTACAAATGCAACAAGGCCGAGAGAGTCGCTCCAGCGGTCGCCGACGGTATTCCACACACCGGCCTCACCGTTTTCGCCCATGGTCGTCTTTATGTTCGCACCATCAGCGGAGTTGTAGGCATTCTCTATCATAGCCTGACCCACTCCTTCAAAATTATATGCCTGAGGAGTAACAGAGATCCACTCGGCGTTCGCTTGGATTGTGAGGACTGCCAAGGCAGCGCAAGAGAGTAAAACTTTTTTCATTTAGACGGATATAGATTTTGTAAAAGGATCATTTGGCACGCATGTGAATCATTTCTGACAGTCGTTTTTTCGGCTAAAAACATGCGATAAGTGATTTGACACTGCAAAAGTAGGTCGTTGGGAAAATATTATGTGTTTGATTTTTTCCAAATAATGTCTAATTTTGTATTCCAATACCATTCCAAATCAAAAACGGCGCAAAAGTAAACAAAAACAGACACATTCGGAAATATCTTATGAGTATTTTTGCATTGGGAACAAAATCAGCAGCATAAGACCCCTCTGGGGCGATTTTCGCCTACATAAATAGTATGTGGAATATCTCCTCAAATCATATTTTATCATCCGAACAAGTCTTTTTACTATCTAAACCGTATTCTGAACACCATGAAGGCTATTTCATCCTTAATTCTCGCCTTGGCATGCCCCCTCGCATGCGTAGCCGGCACCCCAGGTCTCGACAGCGATTGTTTTGAAAGTCGCTCGATGCTTTTTGCCGGAGGAGACGGATTGTCGAAATTTTACCGCATCCCGGCGCTTGCCACTCTGCCCGACGGAACTATTGTGGCTGTCGCCGACCGTCGACTCGACTCAAACGCCGACCTGCCCAACCGCATAGACATCGTCTGCCGTACATCTTCCGACGGTGGCCTCACCTGGGGCGAGACATCGGAGGTAGCCGTCCATGATGACGGAGGCGGATATGGCGACCCCGCACTCGGTGTCAACCGGCGCGGTGAGCTCGTATGCGTCATGACCCACGGAAACGGCCTATGGGAGTCAGAGCCCGGCGACCATGCCTATATATATACCAGCACCAGTAAAGACGGTGGGCGCACATGGTCAACCCCGGTCAACGTCACCTCGGGTCTCTTCTCGCAGACCCCTGGAGCCGCCCCGGTGCAATGTGTCACTGCCTTCGCAACCTCAGGCCGCATCCTGACCG
Source organism: uncultured Muribaculaceae bacterium (assembly GCA_910586595.1). Taxonomy (GTDB): domain Bacteria; phylum Bacteroidota; class Bacteroidia; order Bacteroidales; family Muribaculaceae; genus CAG-873. Next base: position 28,909 of record CAJUJB010000004.1, read on the forward strand.
CCCGTGACGGCAGCATGTGGTTTGCCCTCGTCACCCGTCCTTCTGAGAAAAAATGGTCTGAGTTATCGGTCTACGCATGCAAGAGCACCGACGGTGGCAAAAGTTGGAAAGCCCTGCCCGTGGCCGTTGATGAGGATGCCGACGAATCGAAGTTGCTCGAACTTCCGGACGGCGAACTTCTCATGAGCATCCGCAACCGCCGAAAAGGTTGGAGAAAATTTGCCCGCAGCACCGACAAAGGCAAGACCTGGAGCGCACCCAAGCACTCCACTACCCTCCCCGACCCGGCCATCAACGGCGACATAATCGCCCTTAAGGATGGCACCTTGCTTCACAGCATATGCGACAGTCACGATACGCGTACAAAAGTATCTCTATTCGCCTCCACCGACAAAGCCGATACATGGTCGAAGGTTGCGGAGATCTGCCCAATATCAAGTTGCTATACATCTTTAACCATGATCGACGACTCACACCTTGGTATACTATCTGAAGAAGCCTCAAGTCTGGGCGGCCTCAGGCTATGGTTCACCAGGGTAGACCTCGACAGACTATTCGAGAACCAAAGTCCTAAATAACCATAGAAACAGGCGGTGGCACGAGCACGCCACCGCCAGACCTTGTCGACCTTACCTATGAAGAAAACTCTACTTTCATTAATCTTGCTGATACTGGCTGCTATTCCTGTCGCAGCGAGCGAATATCTCTGCCGCAATATATCGCTTGACGAAGGTTTATCACAAAGCAATGTCACCGCCCTTGCCCGCGACGGTCGCGGATTCCTATGGATAGGCACCCGCTTCGGTCTGAACCGCTACGACTTCGAGCGTGTAGTGAATTATTATCATGACCCCACTGACCCCAACTCACTTCCTAACAACAGCATATGTGCACTTTATACCGACTCCCGTGGCCGGCTCTGGGTCGCTTGTGAGTACGGGGTGGCTTATTACGACGAGCTTTCCAACTCATTCATCCAGCTGAGGATAGATGGCCGGCAGCTCGGCGTACGCTCATTTTATGAAGAAAGTGATGGCCTACTGATGGGAGGCCCCGGGGAGTTGTATTACTACGACTACGCGACCGGCGCCGTTGCCCCACTGCAGGTAAAAGGAGGAAGTAAGGTATATTATACCGCAATACACCGGCGATCGACAGACTTTTACATACTTATCACCCGCTGGGATGGCGCGTGGATTTTCGATCGCACACACGCCACCATTTCACGCCTTGACCATATCCCCGAAAAAGGCATAATGGCAAGCACGGTCGACACCAGAGGTAACCTGTGGATCTCACCTTACGGAGAAGGCATCACCGCCTACGACAGAGCCGGCACGAAGCTCTTCACCCTCACTACGGCCAACTCGACTCTTTCGAGCGACATTATTCTTGATATAACCGACCACGATGGCAGGATATGGCTCGCCACAGACGGCGGAGGCATCTCCATCTACGACCCAGAGACCGGACAAATCGACAATTCGGCAACCATCACCCCGCTGCGGACTTTAGGAGCCGTCACCGTGCTCTACCGCGACCTGCATGGCGACCTCTATGCCGGTACAGTCCGTGGCGGAGCCATAGCCATCCGCCCCGTGGCCATGCACACGTTCCAGGAAAGCCGCGAGACCCGGTTCTCGGCCATAACATCGCTATGCCTTGACAATGAAGGAATAATATGGCTCGGAGACGACGGCAACGGCGTATTGCGATACGATCCTGAGAAAGAATCGCTCACGGGCATGCCTGCCACCGCAAGGCTCAAAGTGACAGACCTGGAAGAGCATGACGCCGACCACCTTCTCCTGGCAACCTTCGACAAGGGATTCATGCTCTTCAACAAACGGACACACCAGCTTGAACCGGCCCCACAATCGCTCCAAAAGTTCTTTACCGAACAATCAAAACGAGCCGTTCCCATATCATTGCGACGCTTGTCAGACAATATGATCGCCATTCTCTCCGATCATATAGTGACATATAATCCGCAAGACCGCTCAGTCGACACACTCGCCACCCGCAATGCCAATGCGCCGCACGGTGCGCTGATGCCATTCTTCAACGAAGGCGGCAGACTGATGGCTGCCGGTTATACGTTCATCTCGGAATTCGACCCTGTTACCGGCGTACATAGCGAACTCCTGCACCTTGACGACAGTGAACACATATACAGCGCAGCCTTCGACGGCATGCGCACCGTCTATATCGGAACAGCCGACGGAATTCTATGCCATGACCTTACCACTGGAGAAACCACCCCTATGCCCGGCATCAAAGGGCGTGTGTGCGCACTCGCACTTGAAGGTCGGGGCCGCCTATGGATAGGCACCAACCGCACGCTGTATCTCAAGCACCTTGATTCAGGCAACCTCACCGTATTCGGCAACAGCGACGGCGTGACAGCCAACGAATACCAGCCTAATGCCACACTTATCGCACCCGGAAAACTCTTCATGGGCGGAGTCTACGGCCTGCTGCGTGTAAATACCAATGAAATTCAGGCCCTGTTCACCACTCAGCCAGATCCGGTGGTAAGTCTTTCAGACGTACAGATCGACGGAGTCTCGGCCTACAGTCATATACGCGATGGCAAACTCGAGGTTTCCGACCGCCATGCCGGCGTCACATTATCAGTAATTGACAACGGAAGCAGCTCTCCACGCGCACAGTTATTCCGCTATGAAATAATCGGTGGAGGCACCAATAAGACAATCGAGACCATAGCGCGCACAATCGAGCTCAATTTCCTAAATGCCGGTCAGAATTACGAAGTGCTTATGGCAACCAACCGCCCCGACGGCACATGGAGCCGTCCGGAAAAGCTCGTCACACTTGCAGTTCTTGCTCCATGGTATAAATCAGGATGGACATGGACCTTAGGGGCAATATTTGTCATCGGATCATTCATCTACTGGTCGTGGCGCCGCGAACGCAGGCAGAAACAGCGCATCACGACCCAGATGGAAGCTTACCGGAGCAATACGCTTGAACGGGAGGTGGCTTTCCTCGTGAATACCAACTATGCCTTACGCACGCCTCTCACTCTTATCTACGCGCCCGTCAAGCTCCTGCTGGAGCAGCTGCATTCAGGGCACCATGTCGAGCTTATACCGGCTCTTGAAGGCATCTACCGCAACACCAAGAAAATGCGCGACACCATCGATATGGCCCTCGAACTCCATCATGTAAGTTCCACACCTGAGAAGACTCAACTCACAACCCATGATATAAGCCGCTCAATCGACGATGTACTTGCCGCCAACAGGGGTAACCTCGACCTCAAGCACATTAAAGTAAACTACCGGCCTTCGCAGGAAATGTTCCCCGCCGTATATGACCGCGACCGTCTCGCACTCGTGATAGAGACCCTGCTGCGGAATGCTGTGCAACGCTCGGCCGAGCATGCCACTATCGACATACGTGCCGTGATGGAGGGCGACTATATACGCGTATCAATATCCGATTCCGGAGAATACCTCGACGACCAGACACTCGGCGAACTATTCTCCAAATACTTCAATGACGACAACGCCAAATTCGGCAACAGCCTCGGGTTTGCCTATGCAAAGAACATCATCGACCTGCAAGGTGGCCACATCGGCGCAGAAAACAATGTAGGCGTACCCGGCCTCACCGTATGGTTCGAGTTCCCCGCCGCCGGGGCTCCTGCAGCTGAAGCGTACACTAAGCGTCGCCGCAACGAGACAACTCCTGCTCCGGCAGCCGTAGAGGTCGCAGCAGACATCGACACATCCGATCTAACCGCCATCGTGGTCGAAGAAGACAATGACCTCTGCATGTTCGTGGCCCAGCAACTCTCGATGTACTTCGGGCGCGTGCTACATGCCTTCAACGGCAAAGACGCCTTACTGCTCATCCGTCAGTACCAACCCGACATAGTAATTTCCTCAGTGATGTTGCCCATAAAAAGTGGCCTCGAGCTATGCCGGACAGTGAAAACCTCGCCAGAAACGAGTCACATTCCCGTCATTCTGCTCACAGCCATCAAAGAAGGATCTGCCCTCGAAAACGGTTATGGAGCCGGCGCCGACTCGTACCTTTCCAAACCTTTCGACGTCAACGTTCTCCTTACCCGTTGCCGCAACATCCTGCACACACGCTCGGTGATCCGCAACCGCTACGCCTCACCAGAGGCAGCCTCTTCCTCCAAGAAGCAGATGGCCAACGCCGACGAGACATTCATACTCAAAGTCAACCGCATCATCACTGACAATATTTCCAATCCGGAGTTCAGTGTCGACACCGTAGTAGAGCTCATGGCCTCAAGCCGGTCGGCCTTATACTCCAAATTCAAAGAAATATCTGGCATGACCATCGGCGCATATATAGCCGATTACCGTCTACGCCGAGCTAAAGAACTGTTGCTCGAAAGTTCTTTGTCGGTAAGCGAGATTTCCGAAATGCTCGGATTCAGCTCACAGCGTTACTTCAGCACATTCTTCAAAGAACGTACGGGCATGTCGCCATCGACTTTCCGCTCCACGCAAAACGCATCTGAAAAATGAACACTCCACTGCCCTCCCCATTCTCCTATCCACTCTATCTCATGGCCAAGCCGGCCGGCCCTGCCTGCAACCTTGCCTGCGAATACTGTTATTATCTGGAAAAAGCAGGACTTTATCCAGCCCCCGGCAGGAAATACATGAGCGATGAGACTCTTGAAAGATATATAAAGTCATACATCGAAGCCCAGACTGTGCCAGATGTCCAGTTTGTATGGCACGGAGGTGAGGCCATGCTCCGCCCGCTCGACTTCTACCGTAAAGCCATGGAGCTCCAGCAGCGCTATGCCGGAGGCCGCAGAATTGAGAATTGCCTGCAGACAAACGGCACCCTGCTCAACGACGAATGGAGCCGTTTCCTGCACGACCACGGCTGGCTCGTGGGCATCTCGATTGACGGCCCGCAGGAATTCCACGACGAATATCGCCGCAGCCGCGACGGAAAACCATCATTTCTTAAAGTGATGCGGGGAATAAATCTGCTGAAAAAACATAAGGTCGAGTGGAATGCCATGGCTGTGGTAAACGATTTCAATGCCGACCATCCTGCAGAGTTCTATAACTTTTTCAAATCAATAGGCTGCCAATACATCCAATTCACACCTATAGTCGAACGGACGACGCCTCAGGGAAATCTCGCCTCTGGGAGTGGAGAAGGAGAACTGACGCCCTTCTCAATCACACCCGAGCAATGGGGAAGGTTCCTCTGCGAGATATTCGACCTTTGGGTGAAAGAAGATGTGGGCCGGGTATTCGTACAGATATTCGACGCGACCCTGGCCAACTATGTCGGCGTCGAGCCCGGTCTATGCACGCTCGCCCCACATTGCGGCCATGCCGGAGTGATGGAGCACAACGGCGATGTGTATTGCTGCGACCACTTTGTATTCCCGGAATACAAACTTGGCAACATACACACATCAAGCGTGGTGGAGATGATGGGAAGCCGCAAGCAACAGGAATTCGGGGCGGCCAAGCAAGGCAGCCTACCCTCACAATGCCGGAGTTGCAAATGGCATAAGCTATGCAACGGCGAATGCCCCAAAAACCGCTTTGCAGTCACCTCTGACGGAGAGGCAGGCTTGAACTACCTATGCCAGGGCTACCGCAAATTTTTCGCACACACAGAGCCCTACTTCCGGTTTATGGCCGACGAGCTGGCGGGGCAGCGACCGCCAGCCAATGTCATGAAGGCCGAGATCAGAAACTCATTCGCTTGATAAGATTATATGCCGGCACAATGCCGAGCTCACCGGCTTTGCTGAGGTCGGCCACGCCTTCATTGCGTCGGCCGGCCCTTAATGCTATATAACCGCGGTTATAGAAGGCCTCGCCGAAGTCGGGCTTAAGTTCGATAGCCTTGGTAAAGGCCTCGGTAGCCTCAGGATAATCTTCGAGCTCCATAAGTATATTGCCTCGGTTGAACCACGCCACGGCCGTACGTGGCGAAAGCTCGATAACCTTGTCGTAGTCGGCGAGTACGTCCGAAAGGGCCTTACGCGCCAATGAAGCTCGGGTGATGGCGTCGGTTGCCTTCGGGGAGGCCTCATTCCGCTCAAGCAGATAACGGCTGTAGCGTGCCTGCGCGCGCACCATATATGCCAGCGCGAGGTCTGGAGTCAGCTCAACGGCCCGCGAGGCATCTTTCTCGGCATTGACGTAGTCACGCACGGTGATGAAGTCGAGGGCTCGTCCGATAAAGTCTACAGGGCGGCCTGCATGGGTGGCAAGGTAGGAATTATAATAGTCGATCGATTGGAAATGCCTTGCAGCCGTCAGCTCGTCGATAGTCGGCACATCATTGGTCACCACCAGCACGAAGCGAAGCATGCGCGTGGCATTCAGGTCATCGACCTCGCGGATATAATAGGTGTTGCGCCTCAACTCTGTGGGAGACGAGTAGAACGACAACATCATGAGAGGCTCTGTCTCAACATTCAGGTTACGATCCTGCACACGGCCACGGATAGCCGAGTTATTATATTCCTCGCGGAAATCGGCGTTATCGTCTACCGTAAGCAGCTTGGCGAAACGGCGCGACACATCAGCTTCAGAAGCCAGATCGCGGCTATTATCAGATGAGGATTCTCCCTGGGATGAATCGTCGGCACCGGGCTGGGCTGCCGCAATATCGCGATTGTATTTCTCAGCCACCTCCGGAGTGAGCGAGCGGGCAAGCGCTTCGCCCTTCTTGAAATCGGCCTCAGCCTTGGCAAGGCGACCCTGATCGCGATATACAGCACCGCGCAGATAATAGGCTCCGGGGAAATCGGGGAAACGCTCCGCCACACGCGTAATATCGGCAGCCGCGGCATCATAGTTGCCTTTGGCTCGTTGGATTACGGCACGGTTATACAGCGCCCTGTAATCGTCGGGTTCCAGTTCGAGCACACGGTCAAAGTCCTGCAGAGCCAGGTCGTTGGCGTTAACTTCCATCAGCAGCAAGCCTCGGTTGAATAACGCGACGGAGTTGAGAGGATCTATGGTCAGAGCATAGTCATAATCTTCCATGGCGCCACTGTATGAATCAAGTCTGTAGCGGAGGAAAGCCCTGTTGATATACAGACCCGCCATACGAGGCTGGAGCTTTATAGCCTGGTCGATATCGGCGAGTGCCCGCTCGAAGTCGCCGTCGGAGTTGATGGCGATGTCGGCACGCATAATATATGCATTAAGAGCCTTGTCATTTATCGACAGAGCCTTGTCAATATCGGCAAGCGCGGCCACAGTATCCTCGCGGGCCAGCTCCATGCGGGCACGCCCGAGATAGGCATTCTCAAAACCCGGGTAATACTTTATCAATTCAGAAAATGTCTCGGCCGCCGCATCATATTCTTTTATTTCGTTCAGAGCCATGGCCTTGTTGAACATAAGCAGACGGTTACGAGGTAAAAGCTTCAAGGCCTCGGAGTAGTCTTCAATGGCAAGACGATTGCGCCCGAGATTCTGGCGGGCCACACCACGCACCTCCCACGCATCGGAGAGGTATGGATTGAGCTCTATGGCCTTCGACGCATCAGCTTCAGCTCCGGCATAATCCTCAAGATTCAACTTGGCGATCGATCGCAGGAAATATGGCTGGGCAAGATATGGCTTTGCCTGGATAGCCTGATTGAAATACTGTATCGAGAGCATATAGTCCTCGAAGTATAGGGCATTCTGCCCCACACGCATCACCTGATCAGTATTGACCTGGGCCGTGGCAGCAAATGAGTAGGCAAGAGAGAGGATAAAATATATGATTGGTCGAAAATTCGCGGTCATGGGTGTAAATTTCGACAAATTTACGAATTTTCCGTGAACTTCCGACCAACCGAACGATTCAGAGGCGTGAAAATACCCTAAATCTGTTCCTCTACGTTCCAGACAAAAGCCCTAAGGCCCAGCTTCGGTCTTTCATCGTTGAAACGGCGTAGTTTTTCAAGCACAATAGGCACACGATGGTCTTCTACCACAGTTATGATTGCCGACGCCATCGAAGGCCAGGCGTGCGAGCCATAATGGGGCTCGCCATCGACCGACCCACGCCCGGTGACTTGTTCCCATGAGGTGAATCCCCGGCAGTTGGAGCGCTCGAGCATATCGACAATTCTCTCGTAATGCGCCTGATCAAAGGCTATGAATATTGATTTCATATTTTCTTTATGTCATTGAAAGGTAAACATCCACCCTGCAATCATTTGCGGGCCGCCACCAGAGCCTTGCGGTGCTTGCGGCGCTGATTCTTAATTCCTCGTGCGGCAAATACGCAATAGAGTACGGGCACGAACAGAAGGGTGAGAATAGTTGAGAAGGTTAGACCACCGATCACAGCCGTACCCATCGGGCGCCACATTTCAGCGCCCTGGCCAGATCCGACAGCCATCGGCACCATGCCGAGGATAGTGGTAAGAGTTGTCATCACCACAGGACGGAGACGCGACTCACCGCCGTCAATCACAGCTCGGCGTATCGACATTCCTCGCTCGCGGTTAAGCGATATATAGTCGATGAGCACGATACCGTTCTTGACCACAATACCGATAAGCATGATGGCGCCGATCATCGACATGACGTTGAGCGTATGTCCTGTGAGCCAAAGTATGATGAACACACCGGAGAACGCAAACAGGAGTGAGGTCATGATTATACCCGGATAGGTATAGCTCTCGAACTGAGCAGCCATCACTATATATACGAGCACGATAATCAGCACGGCAAGCGTAAGGAGGTCGGTGAAGGATTCCTGCTGGTCTTCGTACGAACCGGCCAACTCGATGGCAATACCCTGCGGGAGATCCATCTTGTCGATAGCCGCCTGGGAGGCCTCGACTACCTGACTCATGGGCACATCCTGCACAAAGGTAGATACAGTGACGATACGCTCGCGGTCTTTTCGCTCGATGGTAGGCGGAGTGAATCGCTCAACCACAGTGCCGACGTCGCGGACACGCACAGCCGTGCCTGCACCATTATAGATAAGTATATTCTCAATATCAGCCAACGAAGTACGGTGCTCGGGCGCATACATCACCTTTATGTCGTATTCCTCACCATCCTCGCGGAACTGCGAGGCAAGTTGACCGTTGATTCGGTTACGCAGATAGGTTGCGGCAGTGGAGAGATTAAGACCGTATATGGCGAGTTTCTCGCGGTCGAAATCGACCTGATACTCGGGCTGATAATCGGCGCGGGAGATGATGATGTCGGCAGTTCCGGGAATCTTGCGAAGCTCGGTCTGGAGCATGCGGGCCACTGAGTCAGTCTCCGTGAAGTCGTAGCCATAGATCTCGTAGTCGATGGTAGCCTGGCCACCCATGCCGCCACCCATGCCACCGACAGATACCTGTACCTTCTTGAACTCGGGGAACTGCTTAAGATCCTCGCGCATCAGAGCGGCAATCTCAGTTACAGTGCGGTCGCGGTCGCCGGGGTCAAGCAGGCGGATGTTCATCGACACAATGTGCGGACCATTGTCACTCAAAGAGGCGAAAGTATTATCGCTCGAAGCCGTACCTGTGGTGTAATTGAGAACCTTGATCTCCGGATATTTTTCCTGCCAGAGGCTTACAAGGCGGCTCATACTCTCCTTGGTGACCTCGACGCGTGTACCGATAGGCATCTCGAGACTCACTCGCATCTGGCCGTCGTCAGCTGTGGGGAAGAACTCCGTACCCACAGACTTCATCAGGAAAAGAGAGCCGACGAATGTGGCGATACACAGAGTGAAGGTGATGAGTTTATGGCCTACAACCCAATGAAGCAGACGGCCGTAGCCACGGTCGAAGGCATCCAGGCCGCGGTTGACCGGGGTGAAAAGCAGTGTATAAAGTTTGCCGTGATGATTAACGCGGCGAAGCAAGAGCGAGCACAGCATGGGGGTGAGCGAGAGGGCGCACACCGTAGAGATAATCATCATGATCGTCACCATCCAGCCGAGCTGACGGAAAAGCACACCGGTCATGCCCGTAACGAGCGTCAGAGGGAAGAATACGGCGATAAGCGTTAGCGTAGAGGCCACCACCGACACAGCCACCTCATTGGTGCCGTGCACGGCCGCCTGCTTCGGGTCGGAGCCTCGCTCGATATGGGTGGTCACATTCTCCAGCACTACGATTGCGTCGTCGACAACCATACCGATCGAGATCGACAGGGCCGACAGCGACACGATGTTGAGCGTATTGCCCGTGGCGTAAAGATATATGAACGATGCGATGAGCGAGATAGGTATGGTGATGGTGATAATCAAGGTGGCGCGCCAGCGTCCGAGGAAGAAGAACACCACGATGATTACGAAGAGTAGCGCATACATCACAGTCTCCACCAGCGAGTCGATGGTGTTGCGGATGTTGTCGGAAGTGTCGACAATCACACCGAGCTTGACATCGGAAGGCAGTCGCTTCTGGAGCGACGGCAACATCTCGAGCACCTTATCGGAAATCTGCACGGAGTTAGCGCCGCTCTGTTTCTGGATGACGATCATGGCGCCTTGCTCACCGTTGTTGTAAGTTTCCTGCGTGCGTTCCTCAAGCGAGTCTTCAATGCGGGCCACATCGCGGAGATAAATCGTGCGGTTGCCGGAGGTTCCAACCACGATGTCGGCCATCTGGTCGGATGATGTGAACTCGCCTTGCACACGGAGGGCATATGTCTCCGATCCTATATCGAAAGAGCCACCGGGGATATTGCGGTTTTCAGCACCGATAATTGAGCCTATCTGCTCGACAGAGAGATTGTATGCCTCCAGGCGCACCGGGTCAACATAAATGTGGATCTCGCGCTTGGGCGCACCGGAAATAGACACAGAGCCGACACCATTGATTCGGGCCAGAGGATTGGCCACAGCATCATCGAGGATTTTATACAGACCGGGCATACTCTCCGAGGCCCTCACCGACAGAATAATAATAGGAATCATGTCGGTTGAGAACTTGAAGATAATAGGGTTCTCGGCATCGTCGGGTAACATCGACGAAACCATGTCGAGTTTGTCGCGCACATCGTTGGTGAGCACATCGATGTCCTCGCCATATTCAAACTCAAGGGTAATCACAGAGATGTTCTCGCGCGACTTCGATGTGATGTGCTTGAGGTCGTTGACAGAGTTAAGTACATTCTCGAGCGGACGTGTCACATTCTGCTCAATATCCTGCGCACTCGCGCCCGAGTATGTGGTCATCACCATGATGGTGTTTGTCTCTATATCGGGGTAGAGGTCGATTGGTAGTTTATTAAGTGAGAACAGACCCAAGATGACCACTGCGACAAAACACAGGGTGGTCATGATAGGGCGTTTCACCGCGCTGCCGTAAAGACTCATTTATGGATATATTAGTAGGTGGATAAGAGAACTAAAGAAATAATTGAGAGGTATTACTGACGGTGTACGTCTACGGTCACGCCATCGGCGAGACGGGTCTGGCCGGTAATAACCACAGTGTCGCCATCGGCTATGCCATCGAGCAACTCGTAGGCGTCATCGAGGCGTTGGCCAAGCTGTACTTTCTGATAGGAGACACGGTCGCCACGCAGAACATATACATACTTATTGCCTGAGCCGGTCTGCTTCACTACGGCACGGTCGGGCACGACCACATTCTGCTGTGCACCGAGGTCAATGTCGACGCGGGCAAACATGCCGGGCTTTATACGCTCACCGGCATTGGGAATACGCACTTCGACTGGGAATGTGCGCGAGGCGGCATCAACGGTAGGATAGACTCTCTGCACCTTCGCTGAAAATTCTTCGCCGGGGAAGGCATCAAAAGCTACAGTTACAGGCATGCCAGCCGAGATGGTGGCCAGGTCGTTCTCACTTATATTGATCATCACTTTAACCACCGGAGCAAGCTGACCTACCGACAGGACGGGCATCGTACCGGTCATGTCGCCGGGATCATAATTGCGGGCTGTCACCACACCGGTAATCGGCGAGCGAAGCACGGTATTCTCCATCATGTTGTCGTACTGCGAACGTGCGGCGTCGAGCTGTGCCTTAAGCTGATCGACGGCCTGCTGTGTGCCGGCACCGATTTCAAGGAGCTGAACGGCGCGGTTGTATTCGCGCTCAATCTGCTCGAGGTTGATGCGGAGCTGGTCACTGCTTGACGAATCGAGCACCACGAGTTCCTGACCGGCACGTACACGGTCGCCAACTTCCACATTGATGCGCTTGATACGATTTGGAGTGGCAGGCGAGATATTGTTGAGGTTCTCAGCCTCTACATTGGCTGTATACTCCTTTTTCTGGGGCACTTCCACCCGGTGGGCAACATCGACAGTAACTATAGGCAGCTCCTCGACAATCTCAACAGTTTTGTCTTCCTTGCCACCGCAGGCTGCCACGAGAGCCGATCCGGCTAATAAAACGAGAATATGACTGGATTTCATTATAGAATTGTATGATTTTACTGATTGGAATATTGATCGATAGGTGCCGTGCCCTGAAGGAGCTCAAGTTCGCTGCCGGCAACCAGATAATTATATATCGCTTGATAATAGGCGAGTCGTGCCCTGGTAAGCGCGAGCTCGGAGTCGCGTAGGTCGAGGTAACTTGCGGCACCGATTTCAAAGCTTCGCTCCATGATTGAATGAGCCCTGTCGGCTTCGCGGACACTCTCGCTACAAGAGGCGATCTGCTTGACATTCACCTTGATATTATCAATTGCCAGATCGACCTGCATGGCAACACTGCGCTCAAGGTTCTCACGCTGGAGGCGAAGCTCCTCAGCCTGGATGGCCGTCTGCTTAACCCTGTTATAGCGCTGGCCTCCCTGGAAAATAGGCACCGACAGCGTAAGGCCTATGGCCGAGTATGGGCTCCATCGGAAATTCTTGAATGGAGAGCCGTTGCTCATCGATGTCCAATTGTAATTGGCTGTGAATGCCAGCGTGGGAGAGAAGGCAAGTTTCTGTATCGAGAGATTTTTTTCAAGTATGGTTGAATCGTAATCGAGAAGGCGAAGGTCGGCATTGCCAGAATAGTCATTGCGGAGTGCTGAGATGGTCTGCTCATACATATTTTCCTCATAGTTAGACAGGCAATCGCTCACCGTAAAGTCGAACGAAGAATCCACCCCCATGAGAATCTGGAGTTGCAGGCGAGCCTGCTTGATGGCTATATCGCTCTGAAGCAACTCGGGCTCTACATTCTTCATCGCCACAGACGTACGCAGCACGTCATAGTCGGAGGCAGCCCCTACGGCATACTGCTTGGAGTAGATTTCATATGTCAGTGCCGCCATATCGTAACTCTCCTGAATCACCTTGCGGGAGTCTTCGGCCAGCAGAAGTGTATAATAGGCACTCTTGACCTGATTGACCAGCTGCTGGCGACTTTGCCGTGAGGCTTCGACACTACGCAGAATCTGGCTGTCGCTTAATGAAATGCTCTTCCATAGCTGAGGCGCTATAAGGGGAAGTGACCCTTGGAAGCCCAGTGAGTAGGAGTTGTCGAGACCCACCTTTATACCTCCGTCAGAACCACCCGAACGTGCTTGGCCGGCGGCATCAGCAGTCTCATCTGACGACCCACCGCCGAAATCGCCGAAGCCATCCATATTCATATACATGACCTGCTTGGCAACCATACGGTTGTACGACGCACCGAAGTCAATTGTCGGCAGCAGCTGACCGATAATCTCTTTCTTGGAATAATCAAGCCGCTCTACCTCAAGATCGGCAACCCTTACGGTTGGATTCTCGCTCAATGCTATTTTCAGGCAGTCATCAAGACTAAGGGCAGGTGGAGTCTGCGCCGCGGAGCCAAAACTGAGGAGCATAACTGCCGTCAGTCCGGCCAGGTGTCGTAATTTCATATAAACGGGTAGAAATATATGTTTGTGGTTTAGTAAATCCGGACGCAAAGTTATAGTTTTGTGGCGCATTATTCAAATTTTACGTTACGTCATGTCCAAATTTTCGACTTTCTCCCCAAAAACACCGACCTTTTTACCTCATTTAAATTTTACGATTTGCGGAGGTGGGCGAAAATGAGTAATTTCGCACTTATGGAACAGGAATTTTCGTCCACACTTCTTGAAAATGCCGTCAACTCCCTCTCCCGTCTTCCGGGAGTCGGGCGCAAGACGGCATTAAGATTTGCCTTGCATCTTCTCCGTCGCCCAGAAGATGAGGCAGCCGGAATCGGCGAGGCCATTATCAATCTCCGCAAAGGCATACGCTATTGCAGCATGTGCCACAACATCAGTGAGCAGGAGATATGCCCGATCTGCTCGTCTTCGCAGCGCCAGCGCAATGTGCTATGCGTGGTTGAAAATGTCAAAGACGTGATGAGCGTCGAGAACACACGGCAGTATTTCGGCCTCTACCACGTGCTGGGAGGTCTGATTTCGCCAGTCGATGGCATCGGCCCAGACTGTCTTGAGATAGCCTCCCTGGCTGAGCGCGTGGCCGCAGGCGGAATCGACGAAGTAATACTTGCAACCGGCGCGACCGTCGAGGCCGACACCACCAATTTCTACATATACCGGCTACTATCCAGAGTATCGCCCGACCTGAAAATAACCCAGCTCGCCCGCGGAGTATCGGTAGGCGACGAACTCGAATATACCGATGAGATTACTCTCGGCCGCTCAATATCGGGTCGTACTCCATTCTCTTTAGGATGATAAACATAATTATATGAAGCTCTCCAACTCAAAAATCATACTGCGGGCCGTAGAGCCCGCCGACCTCGATTTCCTATTCATGCTCGAGACCCTGCCGGAAGCCGCCAACAACGGTTTCTCAACTGCTCCGCCGAGCCGCCAGATGCTCTGGGAATATATAGAGAATTATACTGCCGATATATTCGCGGCTAAACAACTCCGCCTTATAATCTGCGATGCGGCCAGCGGGGAGCGAGTAGGTACGATAGATATATCTGATTTCGACCCACGCGACCGTCGCGGCTTTGTAGGGGTAATAGTAGCCGAGCCATACAGGCGGCAAGGATACGCCTTGGCTGCCCTGACCTGCCTATGCGAATACGCATCATCGACTCTTGGCATGCACCAGCTGTGTGCAATTGTGGCCAGCGACAACGATGCGTCGCGGCATCTCTTCGCCGGTGCAACTTTCAAACCGGCAGGACGGCTGCGGTCGTGGTTGCGGCGCGGCTCGCAATATGCTGATGCGCTCATCTTCCAGAAACTATTCGCATAGCATTACAGCATACAGCACAAAGAGAAGGCCCCCGATTGGCGGAGGCCTTCTCTTTTATTTATTTTATAGTGTCAAGCTTTATTGAGCTACATTGAAGATTACGATACGGTTCCAGTTGTTGACGTCGTAGGGCTGTACATCCGAGCCTTCTGCGCTGATGGCGAGACGGTCGGGATTGATGCCGTATTTATTTACGAGGGCGTCATAGACAGCCTGTGCGCGGCGTTTCGAGAGACCCATGTTGTAGGAAGAAGTACCGGTGTCTTTGTCGGCATAACCTACGATTGCCACATTCTGCTCGGGATTCTCTTTCATCCACTGTGCGATATTGAATACGTTGACCATTTCAACATCGGTAATCTTGGCAGAGTTGAGCGAGAAACGAACGGTTGCCATGAGAGGAGCGGCTTCAACCACCGTTGTTTCGGTAGCTACAACCTCGGGGCAAGGCAGCTGAGCCTCAGCAGTTGCGAGGGCGGCAGCGGTAGTTGCGAGAGCTCCACGGAGATCGTTGACCTGATTGTTGAGGTTGTCGATGTATCCCAGATAATCGCAAGGATTATATGACTTGTAGTCACGGCCACCGAATGTGATTGCGAAACCACCGTTTACAGTGACGTTGATGTCAACTGGGCGTCCGTAAGCGATATTGTTGAAGTTATCGCCATAGAATCCGGCGCGGCCTTCTGCGAAGAAGTCAACATACTTGCAGAGACGGAAGCGGAGCTGGATACCGGCAGATACGGGAAGTGTCCATGAATTGGTCTTGTCACCGCCATGACGGCTTGCGATGTCACCGACGGGCTCGAAATCCCATGCATATGTACCGCCGAGACCAACGAAAGGAATGATAGAGAATACGCGGTGACTGTTAACACCACCGAGGGAGTTGAACATATCCCACATGAAGTCGAGGTTGGCGTTCACATATTTGAAGCGGCGCATGCCCTGATCTTCAAAATGGAGAGGGCCGCCATTGAAGGCGAGACGCCATCCCATGTAGGGTGAGAACCATTTACCGAAGCCAACGTTGTAATTCACTGTGAAGTGACTCTCGCGGTTGCCTTCTTTATTGCGGCCTTCGAAGAAAGGTACCGCAGCACCGGCTCCGAACTGAATAAACCAATTGTCGTGTTTATCCACATAGTAATGAGTCTTGCACGGAACATCGGTAACGACTGCAGTTTCTTCTACGACTACAGTTTCGTCCTGTGCTTTTGCTTCAAACGCGGGCACCAAAAGGGCGCAGCAAGCAGCAGTGGTGAATAAAGCTTTTGTTTTCATTTTGGGTAAGAGTAGTTTTGTTAGACTTGAATTTCTTTCTCGATGACCGGAGAATGAGTTGAAACGTGTACCCTCGTTTTTCTCCGGAACCACTATCCTGCTGGGTGGCGGTTTGAAAGTATAACAAGGGCGTTTTAAAGTTTGTTCAACCTTGCGTTAAAAATTGGTTAGCTGAGACGCGAAAATAAATGGCACATCGTAAAGACATGCCATTATCGTAATCTTAAAATTCCAAGAAAAATTTTACCAGAGGTTGAAGCGGCAGCCGAACACGGCCTCGCCACTGAGCACTCCGCCGGCATAAGTGGTGCGCATGTCGTTGACAATGGCGACGTCGAATTTACCAACAGCCCCAAAGAACCAGCGGCCACTATTCCACACCACAGAAAATTTCAGGCGATTGTAAAGAGAGAACGACACCTTCTCGATGTCGGAAACTACAAAACCTTTGCGTACACCGATAATAGGAGACTCACTCACACCCAACACCCATTTAGGTGCGAAGACCCAGTTATAGCCGTAGCCAAAGCGAAGGGCGTAGTTGTGGGTATCCACTTTATAGCGGTAATCGGGCCACGTGTCGGGCAACTCGCGTTTAAGATGCTCGGGCAGATGGCTGAAGTCGAAGTCGAGATGCTGAGTGTAGATAGAGAAGCCGGTGTAGAAAGATCCGTGGCTTCGTTTCTGTATGCGGCTGAAATTGAATGAAGCAGCCTCGGAATAGCGTTTATGCGTGAAAAAATAATATGCGTCGAGCCCCCATGTGCTGTTGTTGACACCGTTGAAGGGAACATTCTGGTCGGAGAACTCGCCGAAACGTTTGATCGTAGTGCCCACATCGTTTCTGACTACATATGCCTCTGCCGCGAAAAGCATGCAGTTGAAGCCGAAACGGAAACGCTGGCGCGAGCGGTCGGCGCCTCCCATCAGTTTACTGAGGTTGATGTCATAGCCAGCCGATACGGCAAGATAAGTAAGGTAGACACCCGCTGAGGTCGACGGATCGCTCATCATGGTGATGCGGCTGTTGTTGGGCAATACAAATCGGTAGCCGTCCATCCAGCTGTCGGTTGTGAGCTTGGCGCTGAATTTATAGCCAGCACCTGTCACATAAGTTGTGTCGTAGCCATTGAAAAATTTATCACCCCAGCGATAGGTATTTACGATGAAGCGGGGAAACTTACCCCATTCGGCAATCGAATCAAGCGCAAAGGAAATAGCCGAGGTCCTCTGCGGAACCACAGCCGCGAGGAACAGAATCATCAATACTATGCAAGAGTGAAGTCGCTTCATTTCTGGAGTGCAAAGTTACAAAAAAAGACTTTACAATCGCTTGTTATAGCCATTTTTGCTAAATTTTGCTCCAATTCGGAAATTTCCCAGATTTTTTCGCCGAACTTATTGTGTAATAATATTTTTTGACTAACTTTGCCATCTGATGTCCTTTGACTTTTCAGACAACAACTATTTAACACTCACCACCTTCCTATACAATTATTTTAAACCAACCATATTTTTCAAACCTTATCTAAATCACCTCATCATGTCATCCAGATTTACACTCACCGGAGTGGCGGCTGCATTGCTGCTCACTATACCGGCTGCCGGAGGTCAATCTCCCGACAAGCGCACAAGTGCGGCTGAGGCGGCTTCGGTTGTATCTCTCACCCAAGCCACAGCCAAACCTTACGGACGGCAGAAACCCAGAGTCAAGGGTCAAGCCAAGTCGACGCGGCGCGCCTCACGCCCGGCAATCGAGAGAAAGGCTCCGTCGTCAAATCTCACACTCTATGCAGCAATTTACTGCGAACAACCCATCGGCGTCTACTCTTGCTCGACCCAGGAATACGGCTTTGAGCCGGTGCAAGTCGACGATCGTCTCGACACGTATTACAGCGGTGTATACTACGATGGAACCTTCCTCAACATCACCGACAACCCCAAGACGGCCTATAAATGGAGCACTGACTCATGGGAAATTCTCAGTAGCGGACAATCGGAGCTTATCGCGGGCCCGGCAATGGCGGCTGATCCTGTCGACGGAACCATCTATGCATGCTCATGGAATATATTCGGCAACGCCTACGACTTCGTAACAATTGATCCTGACAATTTTTACAGGTCTTCGACCATATGCGCCATGGAGACGGGCTTCGTTGCATTCTGCTTCGATCAGAATGGCACACTATGGGGTTTCTCTGGCAATGGAGATCTATACACAATCAACAAAACTACCGGAGCTGTCACTCTCAAAGGTAATACTGGTGTCGACAGTTACTATGGCGGAGCCGCCGTTGTCGATCCAGCGACAGGACTCTGTTACTGGATGACCGACGACTGGCCATGCGCCCTCTATGAGGTTGACCTCTCCACAGCGACAGCCTCTCTGCTCTACGAATTGGAAAATGACGAGGAAGTCGGTGCCCTCTTCCTCCTACCCGACGCCCCCGAGGCTGGCGCGCCCGGTGCTCCGGAGTCTCCCGAATGCACATTCCCCGATGGATCTCTGAGTGGCACGGTAATGTTCTCCGCTCCGACAGAATTTTCCGATGGCAACCAAGGCGCCGGCGAGTTGCGTTACAGCATAACAGTCAACCAGGAGCCTCTTGCCGACGGCGATTGCTCATGGGGAGAGAATCTATCGGTGAACTACACGGCTCCCGAGCGCGGACAATATGCGTTCGCCATCACCTTCTCAACCGACGCCGGCGACTCTAAAGCCGCCACAAGTTCGCTCTGGATCGGCCCCGACAATCCACGCCCCGTTGCCAATGTGAAGGCTGAGCGGACAGGGTCATCCAACATAGTAAGCTGGAATGCCAGCGAAGGCTCTGCCCACGGGGGATACCTTCCGGTTGACGAAATCGTCTACCGCGTGACACGCCAGCCCGACAACTACATTGTAGCCGAAGCGACTAAAGAAACCAGCGTGACAGATGAACTGCCCGATGGTGCATCGCCAACTCTCTACACCTACGACGTCACAGCTCGCTGGGATGAATATGCGTCCGAGACTGTTTCCTCACGTCCTGTCATGGTCGGAGCTGTATACTACAATGCCTTCGACACGGCCGATGACTTTAACGGGCAGTTCACCTCTAAATCACTCATCAACGAGGGATCCACATGGGAATACAGTTCCTATCACAAGGCAATGTCGGTAAACTATAATGAGGAGACCGCAGTATCTGCATGGGCAAGCACCACCAAAGGCTTAGAACTCAAAGCCGGTACGGCATACACACTCGAATTCACCGTATGGTGCTCCAACGACAGCTATACCGAGCGCCTCTCGGTTTACATCAATAAGTCAAATCAGCCTCAGGTGCTCTACTCCGAAACACCCCTGATTGAGAAACTTGCAGTGAACTTCGAGAAGCCGGTTGCTCAGACCATCAAGCAGGAATTCATACCCGAATCCGACGGGGTATATTACCTTACCTTCACCGGTTGCTCGCCCGTTGACTGCGGTACACTCTACGTAAATAATATCCTCCTGTACTGTAGTCCGGTGATGGCTGTTCCCGCAGCTCCGGTAATCAGCGCAAATCTCGAAGACAATCTGCTGGCTAAGATCACCGTCATCGCCCCGGACGCAGACACCGATGGCCAAGCACTGTCCTCACTCAGCCGCATCACCTTGAGCCGCAATGGCGTGTTAGTACACACATTCACCGACCCCAAGCCAGGAGAGACACTTTACTTTGAAGAAACCCTCCCCGCAGCCGGATCATATACCTATTCAGCCGTAGCCATAAGCGGCAACGGCGCATCGGAAGCAGCCAGCATATTGCTGTCGGCGATTGAGCCTTCAGTGCCTCGCGCACCGTCGGCTATAACAGTGACAGAGACAGAGAATCCGGGGGAGGTGACACTCACATGGTCAGCTCCAAGCCTTGACTCGAAAAACCAACCTCTCCAGCCAGGCTCGCTCACATACTCGGTGTATATGCAGGGCACAGCCGAGCCTGTAGTCAAAGGCTTGACCGAAACCAGCTATACTTTCCGTGCCGTAGCCCCCGATACACAGAAATTCTGCTCATTCAGTGTTTCTGCCACCAATAACGTAGGCGAAAGCTCGCCGGCGCCATTCACCGACCCGCAACCGCTCGGCAAACCCGATGATCTGCCCTACACAGAGTCTTTTGCAGGCATGACCTTCACAAATGCATGGGTAAGCACAAGCGATGATGACTACAGCACAGGTGAATGGCTGCTCGTAGCGGCTTCTGAAACTCCTCATGCCGCACCGCAGGACAACGATGGCGGTATGCTGGCCTTCATCGCCGAGTTCCTTGATGATACTGCCGTCATTACATCTGGTAAAATCAATCTTGGCACCAGCGACAAGCCGCGACTCTCCTTCTGGTATTATGCCCAGAACAGCAAAGCCGGAAAAGACCAACTGGACGTATTCGTAAGCGACGGAACTTCATTCAAGCGCCTTGACTCATTCACCATGCGCGATGAAGAACGCACTGGCTGGACCAAACGCACCATCGATCTTGACGCCTACTCCGGCAAGACCATCCAGATCCGTTTCCGCGGTGTGTCGTTCCGCACTGAGAACTTCATGCTCATCGACCGAGTTGAAATTTCGGGCGCCGCAATCGACCTCGCCGCGAACAGCATACTTGCACCGGCCTCCGTGCCGATGGGCAACTCCTTCACTGTAGAAGCCGCTGTGGCCAACAACAGCGCGTCGGCGGTTGAAGACTATCATGTGGCCCTCTTCATCGACGACCAGCCCGCTGGATACACACTCGGTGTGAGCATTCCTGCCGGCGGCATGCATGTATTCCCCATTACTGTGGATACCGACGCATCATGGCCTGAGGAAGCCGAAATCCGCTTTGAAGTAGTATGCGCAGCCGACGAAATCAAAACCAACGACTGCTCGGAGACGGTAAGCGTACGCATACTCGACACCGAACTACCTACAGTGACATCGCTCGGATCGGCTCTCACCGATTGCCTCCCGAGCCATGTATTCATATCCTGGGAACCCCCGATGCTCGACAAGCTCGCCCCGGCACCCTTCACAGAGAACTTCGAGAGCTTCGAGCCATTCGCCATCAACCCGGCATGCGACTGGACATTCATCGACGGTGATGGCGAAGCCACTTACGGCCCATCGACATTCTATGAAGGCGCTTATGACCCGAAGGCGTTTGTAGTGATTGACGCCAACCACTTCAATGTCACTTACACTGCCCGTTCAGGCCACCTATATCTGGCCGCTTACTGCGCCCAGAAAGGCACCAGCGACGACTGGATGATCTCGCCCGAGCTAAACGGTGAGGCACAGACCATCACATTCTATGCCCGCTCGTACACCGCCCAATACAAGGAGTCGTTCGAGATTCTCGCCTCGGCAAAGGGTTCCGAAAAGGCTGACTTCACCACAGTAGCTACGCACACCAACCTGCCCGACGAATGGACACTCTACTCTGCCCAGCTACCCGAAGGCACACGCCACTTCGCCATACACTATACATCGGAAAATGCATTCGGCTTCTTTGTCGACGATATCCGCTTCACATCCAAGATACACCCGGCCTCATACTTCGTGATAGAGGGCTACAACGTATTCCGCAATGGCAAGCGTATCAACGGCGACACCGTATACGACATAGTGTATGACGCCGGCGAATACACGTATGATGACCGTTACTCCGTATCGGTAGTTTACGACCGTGGCGAATCTGCCCGCAGCGTTGAGATAGGCCCAGGCGAAGACACCGGCGTCAGCAGCCAGGCTGCTCAGTCTTTCTCAGCTAAAGCCACCGATGGAGGCATAGCCGTGGAAGCCGATGGAGCATACGTCACCGTAAGCACTCCTGATGGCCGCACCACATGGGCTGGCAATGTATCCGGAAATGCCTACATTCCTGCTCCGACGGGCGTCTACCTCGTATCTGATGGAAACTCCGTAGCAAAAGTACTCGTGCGCTGACGACCGCGCTAAATCGGTCAAGCACTTTGATCAACCACTCAGAGGCTGTGCCAGTGAATTTGGCACAGCCTCTGACTTATTGTCACCATCCGGTATGCCCAACCCCAGTGTCACCGGGCCTGACATTGACATATAACCACTTACCGCCAGTGTGATTCATGCCCGAAAATAATTTTTGAAAAATATGCGGGATATATGATAATTGTTGCTATCTTTGCCGAGAGTTAACCAAGAACCAACCTGCCCAGCGCAGGGAACACACCAAAACAACATCAAACATGGACATTAACAGTATCATGTCGGCCCTCGAGGCCAAACATCCGGGTGAAAAAGAATACCTCCAGGCTGTCAAGGAGGTTCTGATGTCAGTAGAAGACGTCTACAACCAGCACCCCGAGTTCGAGCGTAATAAAATTATCGAGCGCATGGTCGAGCCTGACCGCATTGTCACCTTCCGTGTAACATGGATCGACGACAAGGGCGAAGTTCAGAACAACCTCGGCTACCGAGTTCAGTTCAACAATGCCATCGGCCCGTACAAAGGCGGCATCCGCTTCCACGCGTCGGTAAACCTCTCTATACTTAAATTCCTCGGCTTCGAGCAGACTTTCAAAAACGCCCTCACCACCCTGCCTATGGGCGGCGCCAAAGGCGGTAGCGACTTCTCGCCCCGCGGCAAGAGCGACCGTGAAATAATGCGTTTCTGCCAGGCCTTCATGCTCGGCCTCTGGAAGAACCTCGGCCCCGACCGCGACGTACCCGCAGGCGACATCGGCGTAGGTGGCCGCGAAGTAGGCTACATGTACGGCATGTACAAGCGTCTCGTCAACCAGCACGACGGCACATTCACCGGCAAAGCTATGGAATTCGGCGGTAGCCGCATCCGTCCTGAAGCTACCGGCTTCGGTGCCCTCTACTTCGTACAGAACATGCTCAAGCAGCGCAACGACTGCATCAAGGGCAAGACTGTGGCCATCTCTGGCTTCGGTAACGTAGCATGGGGCGCAGCCCTCAAGGCTACCGAACTCGGCGCAAAAGTTGTGACCATCTCAGGCCCCGACGGCTACGTATACGATCCCGCCGGCCTCGACATGGAGAAGATCAACTACATGCTTGAGCTTCGTGCATCGGGCAACGACGTTGTAGCTCCTTATGCAGAGCGTTTCCCCGGCTCGACCTTCTATGCCGGCCGCAAACCTTGGGAACAGAAAGTCAACATCGCCCTCCCCTGCGCCACCCAGAACGAGCTTAACGGCGACGATGCCAAGCAACTTATCGCAAACGGCGTAGAGATGGTTGCCGAAGTTTCAAACATGGGTTGTACTCCCGAAGCTATCGACGCATTCATCGAAAGCCGCACCGTATATGCACCCGGCAAGGCTGTCAACGCCGGCGGCGTAGCTACCTCGGGCCTCGAAATGAGCCAGAACGCTATGCACCTCCAGTGGAGCGCTGAAGAAGTCGACCAGAAACTCCACACCATCATGACCGACATCCACGAGCAGTGCCTCCGCTACGGCGTAGAACCCGACGGATACATCAACTACATGAAGGGCGCAAACATCGCCGGCTTCATGAAGGTTGCCAACGCTATGATGGGCCTCGGCGTCTGCTGATAAACCGCTTCAACCCCCACAAAAATTGCCGCCCCGGTTGGGGCGGCAATTTTTTGTGTGGATAGGACTCATATGGCAGATGATGGAAATGTATGTGGAATTTACGACATTAATTCGCAGTGAATTAATGGAACCATGACGTTTTTTCAGTATCTTTGCACAACCCTATAGCAATTGAATCATGCCTGCCAACAAATATATAGACTCGTTCCTCCCGCTGATTCAGAATAGAGATGATGAGCACTCGAGTTATGAATACAACGAGAAGCTCTGACTGCAATTACCACTGCAAATTTTTCTCTGCAATGCGTAAAGAGGCGAGTCTTCATAGGTTTATGGCCGCGAAGATTTCTTTTGCGATAATGTGAACAAAAAACCTCCAAAGGTATACGACATATACCTTCAGGCGTAAAAACGATCCAGAAATGTATAAGTTAGAGCAGTTATATAAAGAGTGGAAGGCTCTCTTCCCGATTAGTGATCGGAAACGATATTTATTAAGCCGCCGTTTCTCAGTTGACTATAACTTCAATAGTAATCATATTGAAGGGAACACACTGACTTATGGACAGACTGAACTGTTGCTAATGTTCGGTAAAGTAACAGGAGAGGGTGACCTGAAGGACTATGTTGACATGAAGGCAAGCGAGGTTGGAATGTTTTTGATGCAACAGGAAGCAAATATAAAGGAACAGCCCATGACTCAAAATTTCATACGCCAGCTGCACAAAACTATATTAAGAGAGGATTACACTGTTTACCGTACATTGCCCGGAGGTATGATAACGAGTTATGTGGTTCATGCTGGTCAATACAAGACTCGCCCCAATAGCGTTATAACAAGATATGGCAACCGCTTTGAATATGCATCACCCGAGGAAACTCCCGCACTGATGGCAGACTTAGTTGAGTGGTATAACGAAGCTGAGGCTTCCGAAGAATATTCACCCGTCGAGCTTTCCGCATTGTTTCACTATCGTTATATTCGCATTCATCCATTTGAGGATGGTAACGGGAGAATCGCCCGCCTATTAGTAAACTATATTTTGGCACGGCATAACTGGCCAATGATTGTAGTGCGCAGCCGTGTAAAACAAGACTATCTAGAGGCATTGCATCAATCAGATATTGAAATCGGCAATACTCCTTCAGATGGTGCGCACGCAACAATACCACAGATTCGCAAATTCCTGCGTTTCTTCAAATCAATTGTAGCCGAAGAGCTGAAATTCACTATTGACTTTTTATCGGAGACTTCTGCAAAAGTTTGGTGGTATGACGGTCAGAGGCTTGTATTCCGAAGCGAATCTACTCCCCTACTTCTTAATGCGATGAATGACAACCCAGATATCACAATCGAGTGTTTAGCACAAAAGGCATCTATCTCTGTTGCCGCTGTCAACAAGCAATTGCGTCAACTTACAAAACGAGGTTATATCCAACGTAGTGAAAAGGACGGCAGTTGGCATGTCTTCGCATCACAATCCATATAATCTTAACTATTATCCTCAGATCCAGTACCTCGACAGTACATACCGAACATTATGTACCTTCAGATCTGTCAACGAAGTGTAGAAAGAAATTAGCCTGTCCTTACGCAGGTTTCACAAAAATACAGTAATTTTGTG
Source organism: uncultured Muribaculaceae bacterium (assembly GCA_910586595.1). Lineage (GTDB taxonomy): Bacteria > Bacteroidota > Bacteroidia > Bacteroidales > Muribaculaceae > CAG-873. The sequence goes on from CAJUJB010000004.1 coordinate 54,563, forward strand.
ACAAAACATACAACTGATGATAAATACTAATGCCTATGAAATCGAGAGTTGATCTAAGTATCTTATCCTTTATACTCACCGTAATCGTTATGGGAGTATTTTTGTGCGGAGTAGTTGCCACCTATGGCAGCAATAAATTTATCATCACATGTGCGCTGGTTATCATAGCACTCACCGGAAGCATGATATACGCGCCCATATCAATCCGGGCGAATGACAAAGTTGTCGAAGTGGTGAGCCCCTTCAAGGCACATACCATACCGATGAGCCGCATAGTGAGTGTCGAACGTTTCAACCCTACCATGGGTGCCAAGCGTATATTGGGCTCCGGTGGCTTCATGGGTTACTGGGGCATCTTCCGGGAAGGGGATGTAGGTCGGTACACGGCATACTACGGCAAAGCTTCCGACTGCTTCATGCTCCGCCTCGACAATGGAGACCAGTATGTTCTTGGCTGCCGTCGCTCTGACGAGATGATTGAATATATCCGCTCGCAGATAAGCTGAGCCCCCTCCTTAAATATCACAATCCCCCGCAGCACGGCTCAAATACCGGGCTGCGGGGGATTGACTTCTATATAGCAAGAGTTTACTTACTCTTCCTCATAAGTCTGATAGAGAAGATCGTTGTACGGGAAACGCGACAGATGGATTTCGCGCGCCATACGGTACAGCCGGTCTTTAAGCTCGTCGATATTAGTGCCTTTCTTTGCTGAGATAAACACGCAATTCTGATTCATACGTGCCATCCAGGAGTCCTTAAGCTCGTCGAGTGTAATGTTGCAACGTTCTTTCGGAGTAAGGTCATCTTCATCTTTAGGCTTGCAAGTAAAGGCATCTATTTTATTGAACACAAGCAAAGTCGGCTTCTCTGCGCCGTTGCAGACCTCGCGCAGTGTGCGGTTCACCACCTCTATCTGTTCCTCGAAGTTGGGATGGGAAATATCCACCACATGCACCAGGATGTCGGCCTCGCGCACCTCGTCGAGTGTTGATTTGAACGAGTCGACAAGATGGGTAGGTAATTTACGTATAAATCCTACGGTGTCGGAGAGGAGGAAGGGCAGATTGTCAATCACAACCTTGCGGACCGTGGTGTCGAGAGTCGCAAAAAGTTTATTCTCAGCGAATACATCGCTCTTGCTCAGGAGATTCATAAGAGTCGACTTGCCCACATTGGTATAACCCACGAGGGCCACACGGGTAAGCTTGCCACGGTTCTTGCGCTGCACAGCCTTCTGGCGGTCGATAGCCTTCAGTTCTTCTTTCAGACGCGATATTTTGTCGAGGATAATACGGCGGTCAGTCTCAATCTGAGTCTCACCAGGGCCACGCATACCGATACCACCACGCTGTCGCTCAAGGTGAGTCCACATTCGAGTCAGACGCGGCAGCAGATACTGATATTGAGCAAGCTCGACCTGAGTCTTTGCGGTTGCGGTCTGGGCACGTTTTGCAAAAATGTCAAGGATGAGGTTCGTACGGTCAAGGATTTTCACACCGAGCTCACGCTCGATGTTGAGCACCTGCTTGGTAGAGAGGTCATCATCAAAGATGACCATCGATATATCGCCGTCATCATCGATAAATTTCTTTATTTCTTCCAGCTTACCTTTGCCGACGAATGTGCGCGGATTAGGATAATCGAGGCGCTGGGTAAAAATTTTCACGGCATGTGCGCCTGCTGTATCAGCAAGGAAGGCAAGTTCGGCAAGATACTCAGCAGAGCGAGCATCGTCCTGCTGAGGAGTGACGAGGCCTACGAGTATCGAGCGCTCGGGAGTGGCGGATAAGGAGATTTTAGACTTTTCAATCATAACAGATCAGCAATACATTGCTTCAATTTCGTTGGCGTAAAGAGAGTTTATCACCGGCCTACGTATCTTCAGGGTGTTGGTGAGCTCGCCTGTCTCAATAGAAAATTCTCGCGGCAGGAGGGTGAAGCGCTTGATTTTCTCAAAGCCGGCAAGCCCTTTCTGCATACGCTCGATGCGCTCGGCTATGAATTTGCGTATCTCGGAGTTCTGCACCAGATCTTCAATCGAGTCGAAGGTTATACCCTTCTTCTGGGCATATTCCTTAAGCGCACCGAAGGCCGGGATGATTATGGCCGTAACATATTTACGCTGGTCACCGATGACGGCAACCTGCTCGATATACCTATCCTCTCCAAGGCGGCTTTCGATTGCCTGAGGGGCGATATACTTGCCGTTGCTGGTCTTGAAGAGGTCTTTGATACGCTCTGTAAGCACCAGCGACCCACTGTGGTCGAAAAGACCTGCGTCGCCGGTGCGGAACCAGCCATCAGCTGTAAAGACCTTGGCATTCTCCTCGGGGCGGTTGTGGTAGCCTCTCATCACGGTGGGGCCTTTGACGAGAATCTCGTTATTCTCCCCTATCTTGACCTGCACCCCGGGCAGAGGGTTGCCCACGCTGCCGATGACATAGTCTACGTCGGGATAGAAACTTACCGTGGCTGTGGTCTCGGAGAGGCCATAACCTACAACTATATTCAAGCCGATAGCCTTCAGAAATTCCACAATATTACCTGAGATGGGAGCTCCAGCGGTGGGGAAGAAGCGGCCGTTATCCATACCAATCACATGGCGGACTTTCGCGAATATCTTCTTGTCATAGAACCGGTATTCCATCTCGAGCAGTTTCGGCACTTCGAGGCCAAGACGTTTGTACTCCAGATTCCTCTTGGCACCAACCTTGAGAGCCCGCTGCACCATTACCTTCTGGATGCCTTTCATGCCTGCGATTTTTTCCTGCACAGCTGTATAGACCTTCTCCCAGAAACGAGGAACGCTGCACATACATGTAGGCTTGGCCAGAGGTATGGCTTCCTGGATCTCTTTCGGATTGGAATTTATATATACGTGCATACCCATCGAGAGGCAGAAGTATGTCCAGGCCTTCTCGAAGATATGGCTGAGCGGCAGGAAACACACCGAGGTATCGGCATCCGAAAGTTGAGTAAGCATCTCGCGGTGCTTGTCTAGGGCTGCCGTGAAGCAACTGTGTGTCAACACAGCACCTTTGGGTTCTCCGGTCGTTCCGGAGGTATAAATAAGGGTTGCGACATCGTCGGGAGTAGCCTCGGCTGTGCGTATATCCACATCAGCCATGCAGTCGGGCGATGCTACGGAGCCAAGCTCCAACACCTCCGAAAAACGGAGCGAGACCGTATCGTCGTTGTCGAACTCTATATCAGGATCAATCGCTATAATTTTTTTCAGCCGAGGACACTGGGGCATGACAGAGCGCACAGCCCTGTATAAAGCCTGTGAGCCGACCACTATGGCCTGCGCGCCGGCGTCGTTGACAATAAATTGAATCTGTTCGGGGCTTGAGGTGGCATATATCGACACGGGCACCGCACGGTTGCGGTAACATGCGAAGTCGGTGATTAATATTTCCGGGCAATTATGGGCTACAACGGCCACCATCTCGCCGGGCTGAATGCCGAGTATCTCGAGGGCATAGGCCATGCGGTCGACGTCGCGACGAAATTCACCCCATGAGGTGGCAACACATTTTTTCCCGGCCACATCAATGCGGCTGTAGGCTGCCCGCCCGGGGCCGTAGGCTTTCTCTTGAAGGCGTATCAGATCGGTGAGTGTATTCTGCATCTTGAGTTGTTTCTACGTGAATAAAGTGCAAAGGTACGGCCTTTGCATTTCATTATTAACAATTTGGGTTGTAAAAATGACGTAGCGTTAACATATCTTGCCAACTGCGGCAAAAATTGTTAATAAAACCTAAGCCATTATGTGGGCGCCTCACACATGCTGTATCTTTGCATCATGATAAGCGAACTTTTCAGCCAATGGCATATAAGCGGGCTCGTGGTCGGGCTCTCCACCTTCCTGATAATCGGTTTCTTCCACCCCATAGTCATCAAGAGTGAATATCACTTCGGCGTGCGCTGCTGGTGGTGGTTCCTTCTGGCCGGAATAGCCATGTGCCTTCTGTCGGTATGGGTCGACAATGAAATATTATCGATTCTCGCCGGGGTGGTGGCATTCTCTTCATTCTGGTCAATCAAGGAAATTTTCGAGCAACGCGAACGCGTGCTTAAAGGCTGGTTCCCGATGAACCCCAAGCGCAAGCACGAATACTGCCCCGAAAATCGCTGAGACTTAGCTCAACGCACTCTCAACTGCCAGAAAGCCACAGCTGAGGCGGCCGCTACATTGAGTGAGTCGACGCCGTGGGCCATAGGTATGCATGCCACATAGTCGGCTCCATGGATGGCGTTATCAGCCAGACCATCGCCTTCCGTACCGAGCACAATGGCCAGCTTAGGCTCCCGCATAAGCAACTCGTCGTCGATGGCTACCGAGTCATCGCGCAAAGCCATGGCCAGAGTCTTGAAGCCATGCTCATGCAGGGCTGCGTAGCCTCCTTCGAGCCAAGTCCACGGCACAAGAAATATCGTACCCATCGACACACGCACAGCGCGCCGGTTGAGCGGGTCGCACGAAGTGGGAGTCAACAGCACGGCATCAATGCCAAGCGCAGCCGCAGAGCGGAAAATAGCCCCGATATTCGTGGTGTCGACCACACTGTCGATTACAGCAACTCTTCTGGCATCCTTAAGCACCTCAGCAAGCGATGGAGCTTCGGGGCGGCGCATGGCACACAATACTCCGCGCGTAAGCGTATATCCTGTCAGACTTGCCAGCAACTCGCGCGAGCCGGTATAAACCGGGATGTCGGGGCAACGCGCTATAATATCAGCTGCGTCGCCGCCAATATGCCGTTCTTCACACAGCAGCGCCACAGGCACCATGCCTGCATCAAGAGCCACTTTAATCACTTTAGGACTTTCGGCAATGAATATTCCGCGTGACGGATCGAGCCGGTTGCGCAACTGCGCCTCGGTTAGCGTGGAGAAAATTTCTATGCCCGGATGGGCGAGACTGTCGATGTGGATAATCATGGCGCAAAAGTAATAATTATTTTCGGTAAATATGCAACGCGGGGCTCATCCATAGCTTGGACAAGCCCCGCGCTGTATACTTAAGATGTGGGTGATCAAGAACCGAGATACGATTTGAGCAGACGGCTCTTCTGGCCTTTGAGACGACGGATAGCCTTCTCCTTGATCTGACGCACACGCTCACGCGTGAGGTCGAATTTAGCGCCGATTTCCTCAAGAGTCATCTCCTGGCAACCGATGCCGAAGAACATCTTAAGAATCTCGCGCTCGCGTTCATGGAGCTGACGTAGTGCACGGTCAACCTCATTGGAGAGTGACTCCTGGTTGAGGGCGGCGTCGGCCATAGGGCTGTCGTCGTTTGTAAGTACATCGAGAAGGCTGTTGTCCTCACCTTCAACAAAGGGGGCGTCCACCGAGATGTGACGGCCAGAAACCTTGAGTGTGTCGGCAATTTTCTCTACCGGAACGTCGAGGGTTTCAGCAAGCTCCTCAGGAGAGGGGCGGCGTTCGTTCTCCTGCTCGAATTTAGAGAGGGCTTTGCCAATCTTATTGAGCGATCCTACCTGGTTGAGGGGGAGGCGGACAATACGGCTCTGCTCTGCAAGAGCCTGCAGAATCGACTGGCGAATCCACCACACGGCATAAGAAATGAATTTGAAACCACGCGTTTCGTCGAATTTACGTGCGGCCTTAATCAGACCGAGATTGCCTTCGTTGATAAGGTCGGGAAGCGAGAGACCCTGATTCTGGTACTGCTTGGCCACCGACACAACGAAGCGGAGGTTGGCACGGGTAAGTTTTTCGAGAGCTGCTTGGTCACCTTGACGAATGCGCTGAGCCAGTTCTACCTCCTCTTCTACAGAGATAAGTTCTTCACGACCTATTTCCTGGAGGTACTTGTCGAGCGACGCGCTTTCGCGATTAGTAATTGATTTGGTGATTTTTAGTTGTCTCATTTCTCTTTTATGAACCGATTAAGTTGCAATTAGCGTGCAAAGTTACAAAATATTTTTTATATAGGCGTAATTATTCGCCCATTAAATGAGGAGAGAGGCTTTGCAGCTTGTGTGCGAAGCCCCGGTATGGTAGAGATAACGTCTTTCCGCCCCGGGATGTTGGGGGCGGAAGACGCTTATTTATATCTGGCCCAGCGGATAATCTCGACGAACGACGGTTTTTTGCCGTACATGAAGATACCCACTCGGTAAATCTTGGCGCATATCCATATCAGACCGACGAAGCTCACATACAGGAGCACCAGCGAGAGGGCTATCTCCCAGAAGGGAACCCCGAAAGGCAGACGGCTCATCATGGCCATCGGAGAGGTGAAGGGGAATATGGAGATCCAGAATGCCATGGTAGAGTCGGGATTCTGGATTACCGACATAGATGCCACGATGCCGATAATCACAGGCATGGTGGCAACTGTAGAGAGTTGCGATGCATCCTGGACGTTATCTACTGCCGACCCTATGGCTGCATATATGGCCGAGTAGAAAAGATAACCTCCGATGAAGAACAGAATCATGTAGATGAACAGCGATGCCACATAGCCGAAGTCGCTCAGCTGGGCTATCGCGCCGAAAATCTCAGCATCGGCATCTGCCGAAGGAATAGATGCAAGCATAGGCATGAGCCATGCAGAAGAGGCCCCGAGGAGAACAGCCCATATAAGTATCTGCGTGATGGCCACAAGACCGATGCCCATAATCTTTCCAAGCATCAGCGACGATGGCTTCACCGACGATACCACAATCTCAAGCACGCGGTTGTTCTTCTCTTCTATGATGCTGTTCATCACCATCGATCCGTAGATGAGGATAAACATGTAGAGCAGCATATCCATCATCAGCGCAATGACATATGACAGAGCTGAAGACGTGCCGGTGTCCTCCTCCTTATCGATGCGGATGGTCGGATAGCTCAGCTCGATTTCCACGTCTTCAAGAATCTGCTTGATATTGGGAATATTGTACGACTCAAGCCGGATATCCTCTATGGCACTCTCGAGTTGAGAAGATATGTAAGCATCGGTAACCATGGCTGGCGCACCACGGTAATACAGCTGTATGGATCCATTAGGATTCTCGATAGCCTTCTGGCCTATGACAAGAATGGCCTCTATATCCTGGTCGGCACGTGCGCTGTCGAGAGGCTGGGTATAGCTCTTGAAGGTCACAGCATCACCGTTATGCAGCCGCGATGCAATTTTGCCCGTATCATCTATCACTACCACGGTCTTAGTCTCCGGCGTATCGAAGATCATTATGGCAGCCGGTGCGAACATGAGGGCTATCATCAGCACAGGCACAAGAATAGTGCTTATGATGAAGCTCTTGCGCTTTACGCGCTCAAGATATTCGCGCGAAATAATTATCTGTAGAGCGGAGTTCATTGGTCAGAATCGTTTAGTTGGGCGCCGGCCTCATTGGAGGCTTCGACAGCAGATACGAAAATATCGTCCATCGAAGGCAGGAGCCGACGGAACGAGTTTATAAACACAGCATCATTGGCGGCGGCAATAAAAGGCCGAAGTGCGTCTGACCCGGCGAGCGAGACGGTGGCGGTGGCATTACCATCCTTGTCAATTCCACCCAGAGTGAACGATGTGCAAGCCGGAGCAACAGCCGCGCGCAACGCATCGGGGCTGCCGATAAAAGCCACCTCATAGCGATTGTCGGAGAAACGCTCGCGCAACTCACGCACTTCGCCGGAGAGAATATTGTGTGAGCGGTTAATAAGGCTTATTTCATCGCACAGCTCCTCCACACTGCCCATGTTGTGGGTAGAGAATATGACGGTGGCGCCCTCATCGCGAAGTTTAAGAATCTCGCGTTTGAGGATTCCGGCGTTGATAGGGTCAAAGCCAGAGAAGGGCTCATCAAATATCAGCAACTGCGGGCGATGGAGCACAGTGACGATAAACTGTACCTTCTGAGCCATACCCTTTGAGAGCTCCTCGACCTTCTTATCCCACCACTCCGAAATCTCGAGCCGCTCGAACCACTGGCGGAGGGCTAATTCGGCATCGTGCTTCGACATGCCTTTGAGACGGGCGAAGAACACCGCCTGGTCGCCGACCTTCATTTTCTTGTAGAGGCCACGTTCTTCAGGAAGGTATCCTATGTTGACAATGTCGTCGGCAGTGAGCTGATGGCCGTTGAAGATAACCTGGCCACTGTCGGGGGCTGTGATATGGTTTATGATGCGTATAAGAGTTGTCTTGCCGGCTCCGTTCGGGCCGAGCAGACCGTAGACCTTACCGCGAGGCACGGCTATCGACACGTCGTCGAGCGCGCGATGCTTGGTGAAGTCTTTGATGATGTGTTCTGCAGTGAGTATATTATCCATAGCAAATGGTGGTTTGGAAGCCAAGCTTCTTATATTTGACGCAATAAGAGCTGATTTATTACATAAAGATTTAAAAAAACAACCTTCGGGCTTTATGTGTTATAACTAATGGCTTGCCAAAATGGCAGTCGCGACTGACACGCGGCAGTTTTGGCAAGATATTTGCATACCATGCCACAGAAACAAACTCAAAAAACTATTATACCTATCATGAAATTAAAACCCCTGGCCGACCGTGTGATCATCGCACCCACTGCAGCCGAAGAAGTTACAGCTTCGGGTATCATTATCCCCGATTCCGCAAAAGAAAAACCCCTCCGTGGCACTGTGATCGCAGTTGGCAACGGCACTAAAGACGAAGAAATGGTTCTCAAAGAAGGCGACAAAGTGCTCTATGGCAAATATGCCGGCACCGAAATCGACCTTGACGGAGAAAAGGTGCTCATCATGCGCCAGAGCGAGGTTCTCGCTGTGGTGGAATAAGCTTTTCATTTCATCGAATCTATAATCACCCACAATCATGGCTAAAGAAATAAAATTCAATATCGAAGCTCGCGACGAGCTCAAAAAAGGTGTCGACGCTCTTGCCGACGCCGTAAAAGTAACCCTTGGCCCGAAAGGCCGCAACGTAATCATCGGCCGTCAGTTCGGCGCACCCCACATCACCAAAGACGGTGTAAGCGTTGCCCGTGAAGTTGAACTTGAAGAACCCCTTCAGAACATGGGCGCTCAGCTCGTGAAAGAAGTGGCATCGAAGACCGGTGACGACGCTGGCGACGGTACAACAACCGCAACCGTACTCGCACAGTCGATTATCGGTGTAGGCCTCAAAAACGTAACTGCCGGAGCCAACCCCATGGATCTTAAGCGCGGTATCGACAAAGCGGTGGCCGCTGTTGTCGAAGGCATCAAAGGCATGTCGCAGGAAGTAGGCGACGACTTCAAGAAAATTGAAGACGTGGCTCGTGTATCTGCCAACAACGACGAGACCATCGGCCGCCTTATCGCTGAGGCCATGGAGAAAGTCAAGAAAGAAGGCGTGATCACTGTCGACGAGGCTCGTGGTACCGAAACTACCATCGAGGTAGTGGAAGGCATGCAGTTCGACCGCGGTTATATCTCGCCCTACTTTGTCACCGACACCGAGAAGATGGAGTGCGTAATGGACAGCCCCTTCATTCTTCTCTACGACAAGAAGATCTCGAATCTCAAAGATATTCTCCCCATCCTCGAAGGCACCGCACAGAGCGGCCGTCCTCTTCTGATCATTGCCGAAGACGTTGACCAGGATGCCCTCGCTGGCCTCGTTGTCAACCGCCTCCGCGGCTCACTCAAGATCTGCGCCGTCAAGGCTCCCGGCTTCGGCGACCGCCGCAAAGAAATGCTTGAAGACATCGCCATCCTCACAGGCGGCACTGTAATCTCTGAAGAAAAGGGCCTCCAGCTCGCCAACGCTACCATGCAGGATCTCGGCCATGCCAACAAGGTTACTGTCAACAAAGAGAACACCACCATCGTAAACCGCGACGGCGACAAAGAGCGCATCGCTGCACGTGTGGCTCAGATCAAGGCTCAGATCGCCCAGACCACAAGCGACTACGACCGCGAGAAACTTCAGGAACGCCTCGCCAAACTCGCTGGCGGTGTAGCCGTGCTCCACGTAGGCGCACCCTCTGAAGTTGAGATGAAAGAAAAGAAAGACCGCGTCGACGACGCCCTCAGCGCAACACGCGCAGCTATCGCCGAAGGTATCGTTCCCGGCGGTGGTGTGGCATATATCCGCTGTCTCGACCGTCTCAAAGACCTCAAGGGTGACAACGACGACGAGCAGACTGGTATCGCAATCGTTGAACGCGCCATCGAAGAACCCCTCCGCCAGATTGCCGCTAACGCAGGCGTGGAAGGCGCTGTGGTGGTTCAACGCGTACGCGACGGCAAGGGCGACTTCGGCTACAACGCCCGCACCGACACATATGAGAATCTTCTCTCTGCCGGCGTAATCGACCCTGCCAAGGTTACACGCGTGGCTCTGGAGAACGCTGCTTCAATCGCCGGCATGTTCCTCACCACCGAGTGTGTGATTGCCGAGAAGAAAGAAGCTGCACCCGCAGCTCCCGCCCCCGGCATGGGTGGAATGGGAGGAATGATGTAATCCATCCGCAAATTAACTCATAACTACCTATAGAAATCGCCCCTGACTGGGGCGATTTTTTTGTCTAAAATTCAAGCGTACTCAGCGTATGACAGAGCTCGCATTCAGGTAGTATTTTTTGCTATATAGTTTGCCTCTTCCGGCATCTCTCTTCAATTTTTAATGAACGAGTCGTACAAAAGCCTCAAGCTTTTTATTATGCCAGCGTATAAATTTCGAGAATTTTCACTACTTTTGCGTGCATAAGATATAATTAGGCTTAATCCCAACTAACCATCATCATATATTTCTATGAAAAAAGTAATGCATTTACTGATGGCAGCCTGCGCTGTATGCTGCGCATCATTATTTACATCCTGCGACACTGACGAAGGTGTCGAGACCGACTCAACTCTCTGGAGCGGTACGTTAGCCGACGCACCTTATGCGGCCGACGCAGTTTGTTACGAGCTTACCGATTCACCTATCAAAACCATTGAGCTTACCGGAAGCGGACTATATTTCGTCACATACGATGAAAATCAGCCGATGTATGCGCCCGCACGCTTCAAAGCCAACCGCAAAGTTGCCTCCAGAGCATCAGAGGTGAGCAATGTTAAATGCGGCAGCTTCGTCAAGACCGGCACAAACACCTTCGATCTTAAAGACTTTGGCATACTCACCTACGACAGCACCTCTAAGAATCTGACAGTCACCAATGCCGGTGTAAAAGTATATATCGGTGTTGCGATTGCTTCAACCCGTATCCAATCTACATCACTCAACGACCGCCTCTGCCGCACATGGGAGTTCTATGCCGCCCGCGTGGAATTCCTCGACAGAAATAAGGAAAAGGTTGGCGAACATGTGTTCACCGAGGCAGAAATGAAGGATGAATTCATTGAATTCTTCACCTTCACCCGCTCCGGACGCATGTATGAGTACGACTGCGGATTTTGGTATGCGTATACCTGGAAATGGATCAATACCAAAAATCAGATAATAATGGCCATCCCCGACAATGAGTCAGATGGCGATGGCGCCTTCCAGGTCTTTTTCAAAAACGACAAAATGACCATTCTGGAAGTCGAGCCATTTGAAAGTGAATACGACCTGCAGTGGTATTACAATGACTATGATTTCGACGTACCTTCAACTGCCATTTACACCAAGCTTTACCTCGAATGTCAACCTTTTAATATCTGAGCACTATGAAAAACCGCATATTACTCGCGCTTGCATTAATATTGCTGTGCGCACCATTCTCTCTCCGCGCCGCCGACCCCGACCAGGTAGATAAAGTATGGAAGGGTGGCAACAAAGAACTACTCTTCGGCTATAACACAGGCTCGTTCGACCTTGGCTCGATGGGAGGAAAACTCGAAAGCCGCTGGGGTGCCTCAATCACCTCAATACGCAACATCGGGCTCCACAAACCCATAGCAGGCATGCTGAAATTCGGCATACACCTCGGCCCGCAGATCGACTATCTAAACTTCGAGAAAGGCACTGGTTCACTCAAGGACTTCGCCGAAGGCTTCGGTGATTCAGACGTAGAAAGCAGCCTCGGCAAACATTACCTCACCGCAGGTCTTGTGGTCGGCCCCACCCTCACCATCGCTCCGTTTATCAACTCGGGCAACCTTAACCTCGCACGCCTCAAAGTAAGACTATTCTTCCACGTCGTACCCTCGTACGCCGGATACATCACCTCCTCGGAGGACGAAACCGACTTCCACAGCGCATTCGTACTCTTCTACTCAGGTGGTCTTAACCTCATATGGCGCAAACTCAACGTAGGCGTGGAATGGAAGGGCGGCCGCGGCAAATACCATGGCCTGGCCAACAAATTCCTCTTCGAAGAAGCCGACGACCTTTTCTATAACGCAGGTAATCCGCGCTACGGTACACGTATGTTCTCCGTAAAGCTCGGCCTCGCATTCTGACATGACCGACACATATATCTATCAACTCGAAATCAAGGTGCGTGACTACGAGGTCGATGCAGAAGGCATAGTGAATAATGCCAACTACCTGCATTACCTCGAGCACACGCGCCATGAGTTCTGCGAACAGGCCGGAATGACATTCCGCGCCATGCACGAGCAGGGCATCGATCCGGTAGTGAGCCACATCGACATACGCTACATCCGCCCCCTCGGATTGGGCGACACTATGGTTAGCAAGCTTGCCCTGCATCGGCGCGGCCCGGTATTTGTATTCCGTCAAGACATATTCAATGCTGCCGGCGAGCCCGTTGTCAAAGCAACCGTTGATATAGCCACCTTCTCCAATGGTCGCCTCTCGCGAGGAGAAGAACTCGCTCAGGCGTTCAAAGACTACCTTGAGCATTAATCAGTAAACACGCACCCCGACCATGATAGGCCCCGACGACCTTACTTGTCGGATAGCCCTCGCAGGCTACCGCAACATCACCATCGATTCCGCAAGGCGTTTCGAGGCCATGGGGGTGACGCCACATGATTTTTTCACCAAGCCCGCCCTCACTTTGGCTTCGGTCACAGGCGTACGCCCTGAATATTTCGCCGATAACCGACGGGCAGAGGCAATGGAGCAAGCCCGGGCCGAGCGCATGTTTGTTGAATGTAACTCCATAGCCGCCCTCTACCACACCGACGCCACATACCCCACCCGACTGGCTGAATGCGACGATGCTCCAGCCATGCTATACGTAGCCGGAGCCGCAGAATGCCTGTCAGCCCGGCACTCTGTGGCAATCGTAGGCACCCGCCATTGTACAGCCTATGGAGCTGACTTTACCAGAAGACTGGTGTCTGACCTGGCCGAAGGACTTGATGACCTGCTCGTGGTGAGCGGTCTGGCCTATGGAGTCGACGTGTGCGCACATCGGGCGGCGCTTGACTCAGGTGTGCGCACGGCCGCGGTTCTTGCTCACGGGCTAAACACCATATACCCCGCGGAACATCGCCAGGATGCGCAGCGTATAATACGCCAAGGCGGCTGTCTGGCCACCGAGTATACCTCGCACGACCGCATACACCGCGGCAATTTTCTTGCCCGCAACCGCATAATCGCGGCCTTGGCCGATGTGACTGTAGTGGTGGAGAGTGACCTGCGAGGCGGTGCAATGGCAACCGCACGCATCGCCTCGGCATACAACCGCGAAGTGATGGCCGTGCCCGGAAGAGTAAACGACACCTACAGCCGAGGCTGCAATCAGCTTATCGCCTCCCGGACAGCCTCTATGGTGCGCGACGCATCAGACCTTATCGACCTTATGGGCTGGATGACGAAGCCCAAACCAGGCGAACAACAGGAATTAAGCTTCGATACTCCGGAAGAATACACACCGGTAATCAACCTTTTGAAAAAACGCCCGGAGTCAACTGTCAACGACCTATGCGCGAGCCTCGGCACTCCATTCGCCAGCCTGAGTGCCCTGCTGTTTCGCATGGAGCTCGACGACTACATTATCGCCCTCCCTGGAGGCCGCTATACCCTACCCGCAAAATCCCGTTGACATCTTTTTCAAGCGAAAGATTGTTAACCTATCACATATAAAACACTCCTACTCCCATGTCTAAGAAAGTAATCCCCGAATCCGAGCTCATCATAAATCCCGACGGCTCTATTTTCCACCTCCATCTTCTCCCCGAGCAACTCACCGACCGTATCATCCTCGTAGGCGATCCAGGCCGCGTCGACATGGTCGCCTCCTTCTTCGACACAAAAACATTCGAAGTCTCAGCCCGTGAGTTCCATACCATCGGCGGCACATACAAAGGCAAGCCCATCATGTGCATCAGCCATGGCATCGGCCCCGACAACATCGACATCGTAATTACGGAGCTCGATGCCCTTGCAAACGTTGATTTCGCCACCCGCGAGGTGCGCGACAATAAACGCGTGCTTACCATGGTGCGCATCGGCACATCAGGCGCACTCCAGCCAGAACTTTCTCTTGGCACTCCAGTTATCGCAGAAAAATCTATCGGCTTCGACGGCGTTCTTAACTACTATGCCGGCCGCAATGAAGTTGCCGATCTCGACTTCGAAAAAGCCCTGTGCGACCACACGGGCTGGAATCCGCTCTGGGCAAAACCTTATGTGGTGGATGCCGACGCCGAACTTGTGGCACGCATCGGAGGCAATGATATGGTGAGAGGCAATACCATTTCTGCCGTAGGTTTCTACGGACCGCAGGGCCGCGAGGTCCGTCTTCCTCTTGCCAATCCCGACCTCAACCGCCGCATCGAGGAATTTGAATACAACGGCCGCCGTATAACCAACTATGAGATGGAAAGTGCACCCCTCGCAGGTATGGGCCGACTCATGGGCCACCGCTGCATGACTGTGTGCTCAATCATAGCCAACCGCTTCAACACTGAGGCTAACCCTAACTATAAATCAGGTATCCGCGATCTCGTAGCCACCGTACTCGAGCGCATCTGATCACTCACAACTCCCCGGCAAATCATAGCGTTTGCCGGGGAGTATATTTTTCCGGGTCGGAAGAAGATGGATTTAATACTTTTAATTTAAAAAGTATATCCATAGAATTATTGAAACTCCAACGATTTAAATAAAAGATATATATTGCTGTACGATTCGCCATCAGTTCCGATTGATTGCGCATTGCTTATTGCGGTTGAAAGACGGTTATCCGCAAGTAAGTCCAACACCCATTGCTCTTTAGATAGAAATGATTGGTGTTTGCTGAAATTCGGGATATGACGGTGCAGTACGTTGATAATATCCTCCGATGTGGCGAAATAACGGTTTGTGTTCAGATAATGGAGCAGAAACCAAAATTCAATTGACGGCATACTGTCGCACAGTATCACTGACGGATTATTGGAGTATTTGCGCTGCATTGCCTCATATTTCAACTTTTCAGCCTGACGAGTACGGGTTACATCCGCATCAAACACACATACAGCTATTCCATCATCGGCAAGCACACGCTCAATCTGCTTTTGCATTTCATCAAACGTCTGTTCTGTGAAATTACGTGGCTTGCAGGTATATTTGTAGCCGTTCAAACGCTTAAGGTGGGTAAAATAAAACCGCTCGGTGGCACCTTCGCCAATAATGGTGATGGTGGGATTTTTTATTTTACGCTCTTTTATTTTTCGTGCCATACCTCAATCATTATAGAACATTAGGCAGTGCGCCGAACTGACCATTCATATATGCCCGGTGTATAGACGACAATTTGTTAAGTCCTTTGAAATCGACAAGAGAAAACAATGTGGTGTTTCCATCGTTGCCCTTTTCGGTGAACCATACGGAATCCCTCCCAAATATATCGTCAATATCTTTCAGTATGGGATCGTAATGAGTTGAAACCAGCAACTGCGATTGATTGTCTGGAGTATTGACAAATTTAGCCAAGATATATTCCATCAGATTGGGGTGCATTGATGCCTCTATTTCATCTACGCACATGAAGGCCTGTCGGTTGAGTTGGGTATATATCATTGATTCCAATTCAACCATGCGTTTTGTTCCGGTGCTTTGACAAGATTCCGGAAGCACATAATTCTCAATCCCTGATTCATTTTCAACCTTATGTCCGAAAAGTGCGGCCATTTTCTGAATTCTAATATCGGAAATATTAAAATCAGCCTCCTGTGCGAATTGCAACAGATATTCACGGAAATCCGGACTATCGGCAAGCAGCCTCTTTGCATCTTGCGAAAGAGAGCCCGATGTTCCGCTTTGCAACGGAAGCATACGATTGTCAATCCAACGTCGCATATTGTCAAGATATGGAACAGACACATTGACTTTCTTCAAGACCGCAAGCACCGACATATTACGAAGGCAGTTCATTGCCATAACCTCAATTTCAGCGGATGAGAGCTTGACTACAGCCGGATTGAAATTGAGTTTGGAAACACCATTTGCATCCTCCCGGCAGAATACCTTGGTCGGGCGGTTGGTAAGATATACGAACAATGCCTCTTTACATACCTTTTCTGGATTGACCGTCAATTGATACCAATAGCGCACACCATCCACATAGAGCTTGACATCAAACTCCGTGTCATAAGCTAACGCATCGCTACGCATAAGGAATGGCTGCACTTCGGTTCCATCATCATTCGTTGCCGGGAGCTTACTCCAGAATGTCCGTAAAAACTCCACTGCATCCAAAAGGTTGGATTTGCCACTGGCATTTGCGCCGAGTACAACGGCGAAGCGAAGCAGTCTAACCCCGTCAGGCATTGTAACGACACTATTATATCGGTCATCGCCCGATGGCTCGAAACTCATTTCCACTTCATCGCGGAATGACTTGAAATTTTTTATTCTAAGCTCTTGTAACATGCGGTTGTGTTTAGTAGCCTCAAAGTTAGTAAATATTTCCACCACGCACAAATCAAATTCACCTAATTCATGATTTTAATCCACAAATTAGGGCATAACACTCAAATTTCACAATTAAATTAGAAATATAATGTATTTTGAAATTACATACATGTACGAAGTATTAGCTGATACGATGGTAGATTAGTTAAAGCCTATGAGTTATTTATTGAATTTGTTTTCGTGAAGAATACCCCTATGAACGGTAAATGCCAATTTTTATGTTCTACGGCATGTTTTTTCGGAAATAATGCTTACCTTTGCAGCCAGTTCAAGTATTTGTCAATCTTCCGAAACTTTTTTTATGACCAATCAGGTATTATTCCGAAACTTAACACAAAACGAAATCTCCATTCTTGAATCACGTGGTTGCACCGCTGCCGACTGGACACGCGTTGAAGTGCCCGAAGGTGACTTCGACTGCAGCCGGCTCACCAACGTAGAATTTTCAGGCGATGTAAGGCTTGGCCGTCTCAATGGCACCTTCCCCCGCCCCGGAGGTCTCGTACGTCACTCGGCAATTTCCGACGCCACTCTTCACAATGTAACCATCGGCGACGACGTATTTATCCGTCACGTGGCAAACTATGTGGCCAACTACGATATAGCCGACGGCGTATACATTGACAATATCGACAGCCTGGTAGGTACGCTCGACTCCACATTCGGTATCGGCACAGAAGTATCTGTGCTCAACGAGACCGGAGGCCGCGAGGTGCCTATTTACGAGCGTATGTCGGCACAGACAGCCTATCTCATCGCTATGTATCGCCATCACCGCGAGCTGGTGCAACGCCTCGCTACAATGGTTAAGATCCATGCCGATTCGCTCTTCGGCACACGCGGCAAAGTAGGCGCCAACGCAGAAATCACCAATTGCGGCACCATCACAAACGTAAACATCGGCGATTATGCCAAGCTCAAAGGCGCAACGCGACTCAAAGACGGTACAATCACCGGCTCGAAATCCGATCCGGTAACTGTGGGCCGCGACGTAATCGCCGAAGGATTCGTCTTCGCCTCCGGAAGCCGTGTCGACGATGGCGCTGTGGTGCATCACTGCTTTGTAGGCCAGGCTTCCAGTCTGTCACATCTTTTCTCGGCGCACGACTCTCTATTCTTCGCCAATTGCAACTGCGAGAACGGCGAGGCTGCCGCAATTTTCGGTGGCCCCTATACCGTCACGATGCATAAGTCGAGCCTGCTGATTGCCGGCATCTTCTCATTCCTCAATGCCGGATCTGGTTCAAACCAGAGCAACCATATGTATAAGCTCGGCCCGATCCATCAGGGTGTAGTAGAACGCGGCTCCAAGACAACCAGCGACTCCTACATACTCTGGCCCGCCAAGATTGGCGCCTTCTCGCTCGTAATGGGCCGTCATGTCAATCACCCCGACACCTCCCGTCTTCCCTTCTCCTACCTTATCGAGAGCCGTAACGAATCGTTCCTCGTGCCCGGTGTGAACCTCCGCAGCGTAGGCACCATACGTGATGCCCAGAAGTGGCCGCGCCGCGACAAGCGTAAAGATCCCGACCGTCTCGACTCGATCAACTTCAACCTGCTCAGCCCTTACACTGTAGGCAAGATGATGAGCGGCATCCGCCTTCTCAACGACCTTGAGCGCACGGCCGGAGCCACCGCAGAGCGCTTCGCCTTCCAGGCAATGACAATCGACGCCCGAGCCCTCCGCCGTGGTCGCGAATACTACAGCATGGCTATCGACAAATTCATGGGTAATTCTGTGATCAACCGTCTCTCAGCGGTCACTGTCGCAACCGACACTGAACTCCAGGCCGCCCTCAAGCCCACCCATAAGGCCGGCGCAGGCAAGTGGGTCGACGTATGCGGAATGTTCGCGCCTAAATCGGAAATCGACGCCCTCGCAACAGAAATTGCTGACGGGGAAATCAAGTCGCTTGAAGAACTCGAGGCCCGCTGGAAAAAGCTTCATGCCGATTACTACGATATGGAGTGGACATGGGTTGTTGAACATATGCCCGACTGGTTCGGCAAGCCCGTGGAAGAACTGACTCTTGATGATGTTCGCTCAATCATCGAGCGTTGGCGTAAAAGTGTAATCGACCTCAATCATATGCTGCTTGCCGACGCGAAAAAAGAATACTCGCTCAAATCGCGCACAGGCTTCGGTATCGACGACCCGACCGGCGAAGCCGACAGCGACTTTGTGAGCGTACGCGGCGAATTCGCCGAAGATCCCTTCGTCAAGATGGTCGAAGACCATATCACCAAAAAATCCGCCTTGGCAGAGGATGCCCTCAGCCGTCTTGGCTAAGACATACTATACCCTATAAACAATGCCGGCCTCCTGACCAGATAAGTCAGGAGGCCGGTGTGTTTATTATCTGCCCTAAAGCTTAGTCTTCCGTTGCGTGGTATTCCACCAGCCCAGGCATCGAGTAGCGTATAACCTTCTCGACGGTAACTCCGAAATCATTTGCAGCCTTGAGCAATATAGGCTTATATTGCACACATGTAGAGCCTACAAAGCTTATGGGTTGGTCGGTATAGTCGTAGGCAGCCACATTACGCTCGAAGAAGCTCATGAATGCCCGATAAACCAGCTGATAACAGTAAGGATCGGAAAGATTCTCAGCCAGGAATGAAGAGTAACGCGAGAGGGTGCGTGAAGGTAGAGAATTGGTATACACATCGTCGAGGAGAACATTAGGCGTCACGGCAAACTTCTCGAAGAAGGCATGGGTTAGCTCACGCGGAGCTATGCCTTTGAGCATGTCGGCAATCATCATTTTGCCCATATATGCACCCGAGCCCTCGTCACCAAGAATAAAGCCGAGCGGTGCCACCGTCTTCACAATCTCACTGCCGTTGTAGAGGCAGGAGTTGGATCCGGTGCCAAGTATGCATGCCAGGCCCGACTTACGCACGAGCAACCCGCGTGCAGCGCCAAGAAGGTCGCTTTCAACGGTGACCGGAGTCTTGAACTGCGCTACAAGCGACGACTCCATTATCTTGCATTTCTCCTGGTTGGCGCAGCCGGCACCATAGAAGTAGACATGTTCCCATCTACGCCTGAAAAATGCTTCAGGCAACTCTAGGCGTATGCTGTGCGAAATCTCTCGGCGGCTCTGGAAATAAGGATTCAGACCGGTTGTGAAGGCGTGTTCGACAATTGTATCTCCGTCGACCAGCGACCAATCGGTACGCGTGCTGCTGCTTTCGGCGATAATTTTCATAGGCGATTGTGTATTTAAGTGAAGACTCCCGCGGCATAGCATTCGTTATGCCGCGGGATGCCGGAGTCTGTTATTTTTTAGAATCGATCTCGCGGAGGAGTTCTTCCACAGCCGTACGGAGCTGACGATCGACACCGTTTACGACCTCCGTGGGGTCATTGGCTACCTTGATGTCAGGCTCAAGCTGCTGATTCTCGAGCACAGATCCGTCAGCCAGACGATAACCCACTACCGGAATACCGTAGATGAGGGTCGGATCCTGCATCGTTACCCAGTTGACAGAAGTCATGGTGCCGGGAACCGGCATACCCACGAGTTTACCGAGACCTCTGTGGCTGTATACCCAGGGCGTTCCGTGAGCATTTGAGTAGCAGGCTTCCGACATAACCATGATCGACGGTTTGTTCCATCGGCGCGAAGGCATGTCGCAGGTTTCGTCACCACGGATTTCCTGAGTGAAATATTTCTGGCCGCTGAGGAGCACCTCGATGTCCTCGTGGAGGCGACCGCCGCCATTCCAGCGGATATCGATCACCATACCTTCGCGGTCGTTATATTTGCCAAGCATATCGGAGTAAGCACGGCGGAACGATCCATCGTCCATCGAAGTGAGATGCACATAGCCCAGACGCCCGTTCGAAAGGCTGTCGACGTCGTGTGCGCGTTTCTTCACCCAGCGGTCATACAGCAGCGAGCTCTGGCGCGCAGTACTCATCGGACGGAGAACAACGTCGCGCACCGTGCCGTCAGGATCTTTCACAGTCACGAGTGTGCGTTTGCCAGAGGCATCGGCAAGCAGACGGTCAACAGGCATTTCAGAAGTCACTTCAACTCCATTTATTTTCTCTATGATGGCCCCGGGCACAACAGCAGGCGACACAGCAGCCAGAGGACTCTTGGCAAGCACTTCGGCAACACGGGCACCCTTGCCTGTGTAAGTAAGGTCGTATAGAGCGCCAAGAGCTGCCGTACGTTCGGGAGCCGATGCGTCGCGCGCGCCACCGTAGCGGCCACCGGTGTGACTCACATTCAGCTCGCCAAGCCATTCGCTCAACAGCTCTGCGAAATCGTAGTTATTGTTGATGTGGGGCAGGAATTTGCGGTAATCAGCACTCATCGAAGTCCAGTCGACACCATGCATGTCGGCGGTATAGAATCGTTCACGTTCCTCACGCTCAACATTGTCGAACATATATGCTCGCTCAGCTGCGGGGTCGAGAGTTTTCTCTGCCTTAAAGGAGATACTTCCTTTGGGGAATTTGCTCAGAGTAGAACCGAAGAGGAACATCGTCTTCCCATCGGCAGACGCATCGAAGTAGCCCGAGCCTGAGTGGCGGCGCATCATCGAGAGATCTTCCTTCTCAAGGTCATATTCCCAGATGAAGCTACCTTCATCGGCAGAAGAGAGGAAGTAGAGAGTCTTTCCGTCAGCATCAACGATTGCATCAATGATGTCGGTCGACATAGGTGTGATGCGGATCTGGCGGTCAGAGATACCATCGAGCTCTACATTTATAGTCTTGGCCTCCTTGGAGTCTTTCTTCGAGTCTTTGCCATCAGATTCATCTTTCTTGGCAGCTTTTTTCTCCTCTTCCTTCTTCTTGTCGTAGATGGCTCGCTCTTCCTTAGAGAGATTGAATCGGTCGTAGGCCTCCTGATTCATGAACACGAAGAAGACATCCGTCATCGAACCCCAAGAGGCATGGTTGCGCATGCCATAGCGTTCCGACACAAATGCGAGAGCCTCTCCGTCCATAATCCATTTAGGATCGGCATCGAAGTATCCGCTGTTGGTTATATTGGTAATCGAGCCATCAGCAACATTGATGATGGCGATGTCGGAGTACGGATCGTGCTTGCGGTCGATTATTTCGAGGGCAATCCACTTCGAGTCGGGCGACCAACGGAAATTGAAGCCACCGGTGCGCGAACGGTTGGTTGAGCCGTCGGTGAGCTGACGGATCTTCTTGCTGTCGAGATCCATCACACACAGCTTGTTTCGGTCAAGTATGAATCCGAGCGACTTGCCGTCGGGCGACACTTCAGGAACGGTGCGCTCATGCTTGTCTGCCTTGAACACCGGCTCTTCATTGATGATGGTCGCATGCGCGAAATCCGGTTCGTCGGCCGACTTGGCAAACGTTGCACGGTATATGTTGTATCGGCCATCGCGCTCCGAAACGTAATAGAGCGTGCTGTCGTTACCCCATGAGAGGTGTTTTTCTGCCTCGGGCGTGTTTGAAATCTGTTTGGTTGTCGAATATTCAACCGAAGTCACATACACATCACCACGATAAGTAAATGCCACCTGCTTGCCATCGGGCGAAGCCACTGCATTCGACGCTCCGCGGGTAGCAGAGATTTTCTCAACCTCGTCAGGGAAATCTGCAACAAGGTCAACCTTGACTTTGGCTGGCTTGGCAGCTCCGGGGGCAATGGTATAGAGCTCGCCATCGTAAGCGAAAGCCAGAGTGCCGTCGTTGGCACGGCTGAGGAATCTCACAGGATGTTTCTTGAAGTCGGTCACAGCCTTGGCGTCGGCCGGATTTGATGCCGATGCACGGTAGATGTTGAGCGACTTCTGCGGTGCGCGTTCGCTGAGGAAATAAATGGCATCACCAGCATCTACCGGATCGAGATCCTCACCCGGATTGGCTACAATCTGCTCATGCTTGCCGGTCGCGGGAGTATAACGCCAGATGTCGCGGGTAACCGACGAGGTGTGGTGCTTACGCCATGTATCTTCAAAGCCCTTCACATCCTGGTAAAGGAAACTTTTGCCGTCGGGCGCCCACGAGATTGCGCGGGCCGGGGTCGCAAGCAACTGCACGGCAGCTCCACCGGCAACGGGCACAGAGTAGACCTCGGTCATGCGGCCGGAGGGGAACAAGGCACTCGAAGCCGGATCCTGGATGGCTGCGGAGAACAGCACCGATTTACCATCGGGAGTAAAGGCTTCCGGAGTCTCTGCGGCAGAGTTGAAGGTTAACCTTTTCCACTCGCCGGGCTTGGCCGCGTTGACGGTAAAAATATCGAAATTGCCATAGCGGTCAGACGCAAAAGCTATCGTCTTCCCGTCAGGGCTCCATATAGGCGAACATTCATAGGTAGGCTGCGAGGTGATGCGCACAGCCTCACCACCGGCGGCGGGAACGGTGAAAATATCGCCTTTATAGCAAAAAACGATGGTCTTTCCATCGGGCGAAATCTTGGCGTCACGTAGCCACAGGGGCGCGTCGGCAGCTGCGGCACCGAAAACCGATGCCAGCAGGAGTGATGCGGTAAGTATCTGTTTCATTGCTGAATGAGTTAGCGATTGGATAATTTTTGCAAATGTAGCGAAAAAAATCCACATCGGCAATTGGGCGCCCGATGAAAATTTACAGCCGCCTTTATTGGATCACTTTGCGGAAGCGCATGGTGGCTCCGTACATGGGTAAATTTATGCGCAGTATTGTGCCCTCACCCTCATAAGTGGCGCTTGCCTCCATGTCGATCATACGACCTGCGGCATCGAGCCACCCGAGGTCGAAGTGGTCACGGAAAATGGTAGGTTTAAGGTAACCCTTGACCCTGAGGGGCTGCCAGATGTCTGCGCCCGAGCGGGATCCTCCAAGGTAAACTATCTGATAAGAACCATCTCCCACGGCCACTGTTGCGAGCGAATACGTTCCGCCTAACAGGGCTTTTGAAGGGTCGGTGTCGCGGTCGAGGTACATCCATAATCCTTCCCGTCCGTCAGTCGAGGCTTCAATATAGTTTCCCAACTCGTCAACAGACTCGAATGAAGCCATCTCAGGGGCAGGCATGCCCACATATAGAAGGTCATTACGAAGCTCTTTGAGCGACTTGTCACACCGGTAGCCTATCCTACCGGGAGAGACATTATCGAATGGCACCCACAGAGAAAAATCAATGTGGCCGCCTCCGAAGCAGACGGCAGCTCCAGTCGGCTGTACTTTAAGCATCGCCGAAAAGCCTATGCCTGTTCCGGTCGGATAACTGGAGGGAAATGTGCCGGACGCAAGCACAGAGTCGTTACCATGCGTGACTTCCACCAGCCTATACGGCACCTCGAATCCGAAATCCGGGTCATCGGTAGCTATACCTGGAATATCGAAATAAATCCCGCGGTAATTAGCCGAATCCTCATAATTCCATATCAGACAGGCCGGAGCCGAGACATTGCGTGCAGGCGCGAGCCTCAAGTGATAGTCGAGGGTCTCGACCGGCGTGTCAAGCATGGCGAGATTATCGGCGGCATAGGCCACCGGCATGGTGCTCAGCAATAATATGGCACCAAGTCTACGCATGGGCAAGCAGATGTTCGACCGCGCCGCAGAATTCGGCATCGGGCATGTCGTAGGGAAGCCAATTGATGGTGAAGCCTCTACGCTCCATTCCTCTGAACCAGGTCATCTGCCGCTTGGCAAACTGGTGTATGGCTATCTCGAGTTCCCGTTCCATAGTCTCGCGGGAAATTTTTCCGGTCAGATGCAACGTGAGATATTTATACTCGAGGCCATAGTATATGAGGGCCTCGGCATCGACTCCTTCAGCAAGCAGCCGCTCAACCTCAGCCAGCATATCCTCACTGTCGAAGCGGCGCCGCATGCGCTCGCTCACAAGCCGCCGGCGTTCCTCCCGGGGTATATCAATGCCCACAATCACTGCCGGAATTGGAGTTGGGTCATGAGCCAGGCGACGAGCCTCCGGATTGGCCTCATAGTAGGCCTCAATCTCGATGGCGCGTATTGCCCGCTGCGCCGTATCTATGTCGGTAGTATTATGGAGCCGCTTGGTACGCGCAAGAATCGAAGCCAGCTCATCGAGCGATTTCCCGGCCAACGAGGCCCGTAATTCAGGATTCTCAGGCACCTCGGGCAATTCTGTGCCTTTCAGCAGAGACTCGACGTAGAGCCCGGTTCCTCCTACAATTATAGGTCGGCGACCGCGGCTCTCGATGTCAGTGACAGCGGCCCTGGCATCGCGGAGGTATTCATAGAGATTATACTTATGCCCGGCCGGAGCAATGTCAATAAGATGATAAGGTAC
Organism: uncultured Muribaculaceae bacterium; assembly: GCA_910586595.1. Classification (GTDB taxonomy): domain Bacteria; phylum Bacteroidota; class Bacteroidia; order Bacteroidales; family Muribaculaceae; genus CAG-873. The sequence continues at coordinate 79,619 of CAJUJB010000004.1, forward strand.
ATCGCCATAATCAGCAAGATCCTTGCCCGTGCCGACATCCATTCCGCGATAGACCTGACGTGAATCAGCGCTGACAATCTCACCCCCGAAATGACGTGCGAGGGCAACCCCACGGCGCGTCTTACCGCAGGCAGTCGGGCCGATCACGGCAATCACGGGTATTCTTTCAGGGTTCATCTGCAACTGTACCTTTTGGCCTGAAAACGTTGATCAGACGGTTCCAGAACTGCCGGGTGCGGAAAAATGATCTGTCTTCATTATTGCTTGCGATGTCAAACCATGTGCGGTCGTCATAGTCGACATCCCAGCCGGCCATGTCACGGAAACGGAAGGTCGGCCGGTAATGCTTTATAGGATATAGACGGCGTCCATTGCGGTCGTAGGTCTTCCAGGCCATAGTCATGGTATGTATCCGGTAAAGCTCATTTGCGAGCGACGGGGCGAGCATATTGGCTGCCAGCGCATTATCGAGCATATAGGCGTTGAACCACTCGTCACCATCACCGAAAAGGCCTCGCGACTTCTCATCGATAAAGGCCGCATAGTGAATCATATTCGACCCTCTGGCAAATCCTTCGTTAGTATAGCAATACCGCAGGGTGAAGTCATCCAGCCCGGTCTGCTCGCCCAGCAACAAGCGTGCCTTGGGGTCGCCTATCGAGTGAGTATGGCCTATAATCATCTCCGCCGGAGTATCCCATCTTCCATCTGCGCCACAATGCAGCACCAGGTCATCGCCACAAAAAATGAGGAACCGCACTATGGTTGACCCCACATGGCCGGGATTGGCCTCCTCGAGCGATCTGTAAAGAGTATGCATCGAAGCATATCTTCCTGCCATGAACATCAGGGAAAGAAGATACATGGCCAGCGGCATGTAATTGAAAAAGAAACGATCGGGCTCATTGAGATTGGCATTGATATATCTTGCGAAATAATACCAATACTCAACCGCGCCAAGCAGCAGGCCCAGAATCATCAGAATTCCGGCCTGATATTTAGATTCTTTATAATACAAGGTGGCTACTATACTGTCGCCTGCATAGAATCCATTCTGACGCTGACGGTGACGGCATATACGTATACCCATACCGGTTGCAAGAGAAATTCCGCAGGCAAGTGCGGTCACCGGGAAAATCACCAGGCAGGTAATGAAGGGAATCTCACTATTATACAGATCGAGATAGACTACCGTAGGCACCAGCCAGTCAGTACAAAGTATAACCACCACAAACATGGCTGCCGACGCAATCAATAATATGCGCGACGCAAGCCGGATGATAAGCGAGCATGAGCTCACCCCGCTGTTGACATCACTCCGCATCATTGTGAGCAGCAGATACCCTGCACCCAGACAGATGAAGGGAATCCATATCCGGGGCACGAACAAGGCAAGCAGCAGCGGGAGGGTAATCGCTCCATAGGCCACAGCCCAGTTGCGCCATAGAGCCCTGAGCACCATATCGGTGCGCATAAGCTCGCGTTTATTCAGATCATCCGCCATGTGTTATTTGAGTTTATCATCAAAGAATTGCAGCATGCGTGCATAGACCACGGCGCGGGCATTGCACCCGTTGATGGAGTGATTCATCTGAGGGAAGACAAACATATCGCACAGTATACCGGCGCTCTGCAAAGTCGAGACATACTGCAGGGAGTTGGCCGGATGTACATTATCGTCTGCTGTGCCGTACATTATCAGCAGCGGACAGCCGAGATGGAGGGCACGTCCGATTGCCGATGAATTGCTATAACCGCGTTCGTTCTGCTGGGGAGTGAGCATATATCGCTCGGTATAGACAGTGTCGTAATACCGCCAGTCGGTGACAGGCGCAATCGACACGGCTGCAGCGTAAGGACAGTCGTCGGTACTCGCGCACATGAGGGCCTCATATCCGCCGAAGCTCCAGCCATAGATACCTATGCGGTCAGCGTCGACGTAAGGCAGCGAAGCCGCATATCTGGCAGCCGCCAGCTGGTCGATTGTCTCATAATGGCCGAGATTCTTATAAACGGCAGTCCGGAATGCTGTGCCACGTCCGCCGGTTCCGCGTCCGTCGACACAGATCACCACATAGCCACGAGAGGCGAAATAGGATTCCCAGTCAAGTGTCCACTTATCGAGAACCTGCTGAGATCCGGGCCCGCTGTACTGACTCATTATCACAGGATAACGTTTCGAGGCATTGAAATCACGCGGTTTGATGATGTAGCCGTTTAACTGAAGGCCGCCTTCTGTCGGCACAGTGATAAATTCCTTATCGGCACTCAGTGGCAGGCAGCGGTCGGCATACGATTTATTGTCAACTATGGTGCGTATGGCCTTTCCATCGGGGCGGCAGAGAGTATACTCCGGCACTTGCTTCACAGAGCTGTGACTCATCAGCATGGCTGTACAACCAGGCGCGAAGGTGGCTGCGGAAGTGCCCGCATCGGGGCTCACAGCCGTATACACACCCTTCTTATCGAGGCGATAGACAGTGCGGTCGATGGGTCGCGGAGCAGCAGCCTGAAAATAATGGTTTCCGAGCGCATCGGTTCCGTAATAATCGGTTGCATCAACTCCCGACTGGCTTATGTCGCGCAGTTTGGCTCCAGCATAGGAATACTCGTAATAACGTGTAAAACCATCTGTAGACGATGCCACAACAAATGAATTATCACCGAAATGCAAGCTGCTGTAGGCTTCTTGCTCAATCCATGCCTTTGACTCTTCGGTATATATCGATCGCGATACAGTCGACTTGGGGTTGGTCATGAAAAGCTCGAAGCGGTTCTGGTCGCGGTTGAGGGTCGACACCATCAGCTGAGTCTCCTTTGGCCCGTAAGTGATGCTGGGAATATAATAGGCGGCTCCGCCGGGAAGCTCGACCTGCTTTGTCTTGCGTGTCTCCACATCATAGCTGTGAAGCGTCACCACAGAGTTGGGCTGACCGGCCACAGGATATTTATAACTCATGATGCCCGGATAAAGCGAGTATTGATCCTGAGGGTCGCACGTACCTTCATAAATCGGCAGAGTATACGAGGGCACCTGCGATTCATCGAAACGCACATAGCAGAGGGTGAGATTGTCGGGAGCCCAAGCCATCAGCGATGTAACTTCGAACTCCTCTTCATATGTCCAGTCGGTGGCGCCATTGATAATCTTTCCGGGTTCTCCGTCGGTAGTCACCGCAACCTCAGTGCCATAATCCAGCTTGGCTGCATATATATTGTTATCGGCCACAAAAGCCACCATACGGGAGTCGGGCGAGAACAAAGGCACGCTCTGGCGGGGATGAGATGTCGAGAGGGGCTTCAGCAGGCGCGAGCGTACCTCATAGACATAATATTCGGCAGTGGTCGAGCGGCGATAGACCGATTGGGAATTGCGCCATACCAGAACTTTGGAGGCATCGGGGCTGACCATGAAGCCTTCAAAATCCGGCAGTGTAGTCTCGCGGGTATGTGTAACATCGAAGAGCACATCGCCTTCCTTCCCGGTGGCGATATCCTTCACTACAAGCGAGCGGCCGTCGGCCGAACGCTCGACGTAGCTTTTGCCATCGGGCATAAATTCCAGCTCCGCATGAGGAGCCACAGTCGCCGGATAGCTGTAAGGGGCAAGTTCGCCAACTGCTTTGCTGCGCTGCGCACCGATACTTCCCCATGCCAGAGAGGAGGCAATGAGCATGAGGCCGGCCGCAATATATCTTATTTTCATAGAATACCTTTTAAGTTTGAACTACAAAATTAAACATTCCCGACCAATAAACGATGGGCAGCCTCCGGTTTTTTATCCCGGGCACCAATAAAAAGAATTTTTTGCATATTATTTTGATGGTTACAACTTTTTATACTAATTTTGCGTTTACAATATTGTTAAACAATTTTATTAGCAATGTCCAACAACAGCAAAGACACTGAACAACTCATACTTGAAGCCGCAACCCGAGAGTTCTCCGCCAAAGGTTTCAACGGGGCCAGAACCACTGCCATTGCCTCTGAAGCAGGGGTGACCCATGCTATGCTCCATTATTATTTCCGGTCGAAAGAGAAGCTTTTCGAGCGTATCTTCACCGACAAGATGGCCTACCTGATGGAGATTGTATTCGGAGCCCTCAACGAGCCGGGAGAGAATATTAAAGACCGTATATGCCGGGGTGTCCGCGCGCACTTCGATTTTCTTTTAAACAACCAGGAACTCCCGATGTTCTTCATCAGCACTATTTCTTCTGGTGCAGACCGCTTCGACGAAGTAAAAAACTCCATCATAGGAGAAGCCTGCACACGTCTGCGCGAAGTTCAGGCCGACTTCGACCGCGCTGCCAGCGCAGGAGAAATCTCCCCTACCGACGTAACCATGCTTGTTTCCGACATTGTATCGCTGAATGTGTTTCCATTCCTTGCCGCCAGCATGCTCATGCCCATGTTGGGCTACACCGACAAGGCCGCCTTTATGGAAGCCAAGCGGGAAGAAAATGTAAAGATTATACTTAGCCGACTTTCAATATGAGATTCATCCGATTTTTATGCTTATCTGCCATCGCATTATGCTCGTTGAGCTCAAGCCATGCCCAACTGACCATCGACCGTTGCCGGCAACTCGCCACCGAGCATTATCCGGAGACTTCACGCTACGGATTAGTGGAGAATACAATGGCCTACAATCTCTCGAATGCGTCCAAGGCATGGCTGCCTCAAGGCTCGCTGTCTGCCCAGGCCACATGGCAGAATGATGTGATGGCACTGCCCGATGCATTGACCGGCATGTTGGCGTCGCAAGGCACCGTCTACCCGGGCCTCCGCAAAGATCAATACCGCATCGGAGCCGACCTCTCACAACAGATCTGGGATGGTGGCCGCACAGCTGCCTCAAAGCAGGCTATACGCACTGCCGCCGAAGTCGACAAGAACCGCATAGACCTCGCGCTCTACGACGTTCAGGGCCGCGTCGAGGAAATATATTTCTCAATTCTGCTGCTTGACGAGCGCATAGAGGCGACCGAACTTACCCAACGGCTCGTCGACTCTACCCTCGCCCGCGTACGCGTCATGGAGGCCAACGGCGTCGCAACCAGAAGTGATTGCGACCAGATCGAGGCACGCCGCCTCACGCTCGGCCAGCAGAAGGCCAGGCTGGAAAAAATGAGATCCAGCTACAGGCATGTGCTCGGCCTTTTCATTGGAGAGGATATAAACTCTCAGACACTCACACGTCCGGAGGCGGCAGAATTCGCACCCGACCCAGTCGCAGGCCCGCAAATGAAACTCTTCAACTCCCAGCTCAACGCCATAGGCTCTCAGGAAAAGAATGTCAAACTTTCATCGATGCCCGTTATCGGAGCCTTCGTGTCAGCCTATTACGGCTATCCAGGCTACAATTACTTCAAGAGCATGCAGAGCCGCGACATGACATTCAATCTGATGGCCGGAGTCAAAGTCTCGTGGAACTTCGGTTCACTATATACCAGAGGCAACAGTCTGCGTAAGCTTGCTGTCGAGCGCGAATCGGTTGAGGCAGCCCGAAACACATACCTCTTCAATAAATCTCTCGCCGAGACCGAAGCCGAAGGCAATATAGCCGCCCTGAAAGAAGTGATGAAAGACGACGAACGTATTGTAGAGCTCCGTGCCTCTGTGCGCGAAGCCGCACAATCGCAACTCCGCAACGGCGTGATCGACGCCACATCCCTGCTCGATAAAATAACAGATGAGGAACTCGCCATCAACGACCGGGCCGCACACCGCATCGAACTACTCCAATCACTTTGTCAACTCAAGCATATACGCAACAAATGAAACCTTATATAATCATTATAGCCGCGGCAGCCTTGGCAACCGCTTGCTCAGAACAGAACCAATATGCCGCAACGGGAATCTTCGAGGCGACAGAAATAACTATATCGGCTGAATCTGCCGGAAAGATCCTCGAAATGCCTGTAGAGGAAGGCGACAGCATTTCCGCCGGAGCACTCATCGCACAGATCGACACCATGCAGCTTTACTACCAGAAAATGCAACTTCTGAGCCAGATGCACGCATCATCGATATCGAGACCCGACGTATCGCTCCAGTTGGCCGCCACCCAGCGCGAACTTGAGAAACAGAAATACGAGCGCGACCGCGTGGAAAATCTTCTGCGCGACGGAGCCGCTACAAGCAAGCAGCTCGACGACATTAACTCTGCCATAAAAGTATTGGAAGACCGTCTTGAGGCCCAGCGCTCATCCCTCTCCCGCAGCAGCGCCTCCCTCGACCACTCGGCGGCTGCAATCGAGATGCAGATGCTGCGCACCGACGATCTTATAGCCGACTGCACGGTAAAATCTCCTGTCAGCGGCACCGTATTGGCAAAGTACTGCGAGGCCGGCGAGTACGCTGCCCCGGGCAAGCCTCTGGTGAAGATTGCCGATCTGAGCCGCATGCATCTCACAGCATATTATACCTCCGAGCAGCTGGCCGACATCAAGCCGGGCCAGCAGGTGACGGTAACAGCCGATTTCGGTGGTGATCGCCAATATGAATACCCCGGCACCATCACCTCGATTGCCTCGGAGAGTGAATTTACGCCCAAGAACATCCAGACTTCCGACAGCCGTTCAAATCTGGTCTATGCCGTAAAAATAGCTGTGGCTAACGATGGCCGCATCAAGATCGGCGGCTACGGCGGCGTGAACAATCAATAAATCCGTCGGTGTGGAAATAGACGTTAAACATATCAGCAAGCGCTTCGGGGCTATAAAGGCTCTCGATGACGTGTCGCTCGACGTAGCCGCGGGTGAGGTATTCGGATTGCTGGGCCCAGACGGGGCAGGCAAGACCACCCTTTTCCGCATACTCACCACGCTTATATTGCCCGACGCCGGGTCAGCATCTGTCTGCGGGGCCGACGTCGTAAGCCAATGGAGCCGGGTAAGAGCCATGAGCGGGTACATGCCCGGGCGGTTCTCGCTCTATCCCGACTTATCGGTAGAGGAAAACCTCAACTTTTTCGCATCACTCTTCGGCACCACCGTCAAGGATAATTTCGACGTCATAGCTCCCATCTACAATCAGCTCGCACCCTTCCGCAAGCGTCGCGCCGGTAAACTCTCGGGAGGTATGAAGCAGAAACTCGCCTTATGCTGCGCGTTGATCCACAAGCCGGCTGCATTGTTCCTCGACGAACCCACAACAGGCGTCGACGCTGTCTCCCGCGGTGAATTCTGGGATATACTCTCCGAGATAAAGTCATCAGGAATGCCCGTGCTCGTGTCGACCCCTTACATGGATGAAGCATCGCGCTGCGACCGGGTGGCCCTTATCGACAAAGGACATATACTCACCACCGGCACCCCGGCAGACATCGTCAGCCGCAACTCGATGCCTCTCTTCGCTGTAAAAGGAAACGACAACTACTCCACCCTGCTGCGCCTGCGGGCCATGCCAGAGGTCGCTGAAGCATATCTTTTCGGCCAGGATATACACGTATACACCCAGCCGGGAGTCAATGCCGACAATCTCCGCAAATCATTAGATGGTGCCGAGGTAACTGAAGTGTCACCCGGCATAGAAGATGTATTTATTAAATTGATGGGCAATGGACAATAATGATAAAGTGATACAGGTGACCAATCTCACCAAACGCTTCGGCGATTTCACCGCCGTCGACTCGATAAGTTTCGAAGTGGGCCGGGGTGAGATTTTCGGTTTTCTCGGGGCAAACGGTGCCGGAAAGACCACAGCCATGCGTATGCTTTGCGGCCTGAGTATACCTACCGCGGGCACCGCCTCCGTTGCCGGCTACGACGTCGGTCGCCAGGCCGAACTGGTGAAGCGGCACATCGGCTATATGAGCCAGAAGTTCTCACTCTACAGCGAGCTCACAGTCAAGGAGAACATAGCCCTTTTCGCAGGCATATACGGCCTTTCGCGCCGGGAAATCAAAGACCGCTCACAGTCATTGGCAAAATCGCTCGATCTGGGCGAAGAGATGAACATGCGCGTCGGTATACTCCCTATGGGTCAACAGCAGAAACTCGCCTTCTCTGTAGCCACAATTCATAATCCGGAGGTAGTTTTTCTTGATGAGCCCACCGGAGGAGTCGACCCGGTGACTCGCCGTCGCTTCTGGGAGTTGATCTATCAGGCATCGGCAGCCGGCACGACCGTCTTTGTCACGACTCACTACATGGATGAAGCGGAATACTGCAACCGGGTGTCGGTGATGGTCGACGGGCAGATTAAAGCACTCGGTTCGCCAGCCGAACTCAAACAAACGTTCAACGCCGCGAGCATGGATGAAGTATTCCGTGCCCTGGCCCGAAATGCCACCCGAAATGAATAAGAGTTTTATCGCATTCGTAAAAAAAGAGGTGCTGCACATCCTCAGGGATCCGCGCACCATGATTGTGGCGCTCCTCGTACCGGTTGTGCAGATGATCCTCTTCGGCTTCGCCATCTCTACGGAAGTAAATGATGTGGAGGTCGCCGTCGTGGCGCCACATATCACACCGGCGGTCGAAGCAAAAATCGATCAGCTCAGCCATAACCCGTACTTCACATTCAAAGGGTATATCGACGGACGGGATATAGACCGCACGCTGGCATCCAACGAAGCCCTTGCCGTGATTGTATTCGACCGGGATTATACCATCAACGGAAAGACCCAGCTCGTGATGGACGGATCAAACCCTAACACAGCCCAGACCGCAGCCGGATACCTCACACAAGTCCTTGACGACACATCCTCATCGGGCCTCGCTCCGGGCGTGACCATACTCTACAACCCGCAGCTTAAAAGTGCCTATAACTTCGTGCCAGGTATAATGGGGCTGATATTTATCCTCATATGTGCGATGCTTACCTCCGTGTCGATTGTGAGAGAAAAAGAGACAGGCACCATGGAAGTATTGCTCGTATCGCCTATCAGACCTGTGATGATTGTTGTGGCAAAGATGGTGCCCTACTTCATTCTGGCATGCATCGACCTCGCCGTCATCTTGCTCATAGCCCGCTTCGCGCTCGATGTACCTCTCTCAGGGTCGCTCGCCGCCATTTTTATCCTCTCGTTCATCTACATAGTGCTGTCGCTGGCCCTCGGTCTGCTGATCTCGACGCTTGTTGATTCGCAGATGGTAGCCCTCCTCATGGCCGGCATGGTGCTTATAATGCCTGTGATGATGCTGTCGGGCATGCTGTACCCGATCGAGAACATGCCTGCCATTCTGCGCGGAGTGTCGTGCATTGTTCCGGCCCGTTGGTATATCGAGGCTACACGCAAAATTATGGTGGAAGGGCTCGGCTTCGGCTATATCTTCATGGAACTGGCCATACTGACGGGCATGACTCTATTCCTCATCATTGTCTCCGTAAAACGATTCAAAAAGCGACTTGAATAATGAGAACCCTACTGATACTCCTCCGCAAGGAATTCCTGCTTTTCAGCCGCGACAAGTTCCTGCCCAAAATTGCATTTATTTTCCCCTGCATGGTGATTCTAATCGTGCCATTCGCCACCACTATGGATGTGCGGCATGTGGCGGTTGCCGTTGTCAACCACGATCCCGGCACCTTGTCACGAAAGATTATGGCGTCGATGGATGCCTCACCCTACTTTACATTGACTCCGGTTCATAGCCAGCCCGAAGCGCTGGAGATGGTCAAGGATGGCAAGGCGGATGTCATATTGGAGATTCCCTCTCAATTCGAGAAATCTCTTGCCACCGGGCACCCCGAGGCTCCGCATATCAGCGCCAACGGTGTCAACGGCATCAAAGGCATGCTTGGCGCCCAATACGTAAGTACGGCGGCAATGCAAGCCATCGGCTCCTACATGGGCATGAGCGGCGAGGGCAAGGTCACTGTAAACTACCTCTACAATCCTACGCTTAACTACCGCGACTTCATGATTCCGGCGCTGATGATCATGCTGCTCATCATGCTGTGCGGATTCCTCCCGGCCCTGAATCTGGTGAGTGAAAAGGAGACAGGCACCATAGAGCAGATCAACGTAACCCCCGTCCGCACGAGCGTGTTCGTTCTATCCAAGGTTATTCCTTATTGGATCATAGGACTTGTGGTGATAGGCATCGCCATGGTTCTGGCCAAAATCGTTTACGGCCTCTGGCCAGCAGGTAGTCTGTGGGCGATTTTCCTGGCCACAGCCATCTTCATTCTGGTCATGTCGGGTATTGGCATACTCATCGCCAACATGTCGGCCACAATGTCGCAGAGCATGTTCCTCACGTTTTTTGTCGTGCTTGTCTTCGTGCTCATGAGCGGCCTCATCACACCTGTGTCGTCGATGCCTCACTGGGCGCAGACAATCACCTGCGCAATACCTCCGAGGTATTACATCGACATTATCAGGGCTCTGTATCTGAAAGGTACATCGGTGGCAGGACTCGCACCTCAGTACCTGGCGCTTACGGCCTTCGCCATAGTGCTCAATGTGCTCGCCACCCTCACTTACGCCAAGAAAAAATGACGATGAAGTAAGGGCTCGGCCTCACCGGCACGACTTATTTCGCTTGCAACTGTCGGAAATGGGGCAACCGGCGCAAGGGTCCTTGCGCTTGCGCCGTAAATGCCTCCATAAATACAGTATCGCCGCAGCCACGGCAAGTACGACAACAATCCATTGAAGTGCGACCGACATATTACTTGGCACCCTTCCGAGCCGGATGCAGGCGTTTTTTCAGTTGCGCCGGAGTCGTCTCCGCGTCGCAGTCGGTGAATGGTAACCGGAATGTGCATCCTGAGGCATAGAGACTGCATCCGAAGGCCGTGCGGCCTTTTACGATATGACCTTCGCCGCACTGGGGGCAAGGCACCTGCTCAAGCTTTGTCACACGCGGTGCCCGGGGCTTCCGGGGTGCATCAACCTTTTTGGATGTATCTTTCTTCTTCTCCTCAGGAGCTTCAGTGATTATACGGCGGTTGGAGTTGTCGGAAAGGACATTGAACACAATCTGCCGGATAAGATCGCTTATCTCGCGCACAAAGAGAGATGGCGAATAGTCGCCACGCTCGATCTGGCGCAGTTTATTCTCCCATATTCCGGTAAGCTTGGCCGACTTGAGCAACTCTTCGTTTATCGTCGCGATAAGATCTATTCCGGCTTGTGAGGCAAGAATATTCTTGCGGTCGCGGTAGATGTATCGACGCTTGAAAAGTGTCTCGATAATGGCAGCGCGCGTCGACGGACGTCCGATGCCGTTGTCCTTCATAGCCTCGCGCAATTCCTCGCTGTCGACCGTGCGTCCGGCCGTCTCCATGGCTCTCAGCAGCGTACCCTCGGTATAGTACTTGGGGGGCTGGGAGGTTTTTTTGGCAAGGAATGGCTCGTGCGGCCCACTCTCGCCGGGCGTGAATACCGGCAGAATACCTTCCGCATCATCTCTATCTTTGGCGTCAGCATCTGAGTCGGCATCCTTGCCCTTGTCGGCATACAAGGCTCGCCAACCAGGATTGATGATGACTTTACCCGTGGCCTTGAACTCGCATTTGCCTGCATGACCTGTCACCGTAGTGCCTTCAAACTCGCAGTCTGGCCAGAAGGCCGCGATGAAGCGCATGGCAATCAGATGATAGAGGCGTTTCTCGTCGCCTTCTATTCCTACGGGAGATTGGCCGGTAGGAATAATGGCGTGGTGGTCGGTGACCTTGCTGTTGTCGAAAATCTTCTTCGACTTGGCAATAGGCTTGGCCAAAACGGGGGCCGTAACAGATGCATAAGGTGTCATCTGGCGCAAAGTCGGGGCAATCTTCGGATAAATATCGTCGGAAAGATATGTTGTATCCACACGAGGATACGTCGTAAGTTTTTTCTCGTAAAGCGACTGAATCAGACGCAAGGTCTGGTCGGCCGTCCACGCAAATTTTTTGTTGCACTCCACCTGAAGCGAAGTAAGGTCGAAGAGACGAGGAGGAGCCTCACGGCCTTTTTTCTTAGTCACGCCATCGATCACGAAGGTCTCAGGCGCGATTTCGGCCACAACCTGCTGGCCGGCAGCTTCGGTTTCAAAGCGGTCGCCGGTATATGTGAAATTGGCCTGGCGATACATTGTATGCAGTTCCCAGCTGTCTTTAGGCACAAACTCAGCAATCTCCTTCTGGCGCTTGACGATAAGTGCCAGCGTAGGCGTCTGTACACGGCCTATCGACAATACCTGCCCGGGCGCTGAATATTTGAGCGTATAAAGACGGGTGGCATTCATGCCGAGAATCCAGTCGCCTATGGCCCTTGAGAGCCCTGCATAGAAGAGACGGTCGAATTCTTTCTGCGGTTTAAGTGAGTTGAATCCTTCCCGGATTGATTCATCGGTCAGAGATGAAATCCACAAGCGTTTGACCGGACATTTGGTGTCGGCCTTCTTCATCACCCAGCGCTGGATGAGTTCTCCTTCCTGCCCGGCATCACCGCAGTTTATCACTTCGTCGGCCTCGGAAA
>CAJUJB010000005.1 GCA_910586595.1 uncultured Muribaculaceae bacterium
GCGCTTGGAGCATTTGTCATGGGTTCGATACTCGCCGGCACATCATATGCAGAGCGTATCGAGCATGTGGTTACTCCGGTCAAAGATTTGTTTGGCTCGGTATTCTTTATTTCTGTAGGCATGATGGTGCAGCCAGCCATTCTGGCTCAGTATTGGGGCCCTATCCTCATATTATCAGCCGTAGTAATCGTTGGCATGATAGTTTTTGGAACTTCAGGAATGCTTATCACTGGTCAAAGCCTGAAAGTTGCCATTCAGTCAGGTTTCTCTTTGACTCAGATTGGAGAATTTGCGTTTATTATCGCAACCTTAGGCATGTCTCTTGGAGTACTTGATCACAATCTGTATCCTATAGTGGTGGCAGTGTCGGTGATAACCACCTTCACCACTCCATACTTTATCAAGATGTCGCAGCCAGCATATAAGCTCATTGAGCGGCATCTGCCAAGCAAGCTCCATTTCCTTATTGACCGTTATCAGAAACAAGCCGACCGCAGTGAAGCTGTCGGTCGTCCGTGGGGCCGTGTGCTGAAGCGATATTTATGGCGCACTATATTATACTCGATTGTGCTCATAGGCATACTTGTTATCGCTTCTCAGTATCTTGCGCCATACTTCGAAAATATTGCCGGGGAGTGGAGCCGGTTTATGTGCGCGGCATGCACCATAGTGGCTATGTCGCCCTTCTTGCTGGCCCTCATGATGCCTCTGGCTCCCTCGGCAGCCGATGACGGTGAAGAATCAGGCGCAGGGAATATTCCGCGTGTAGTGATGACCATCTTCCGGTTCGCCATTGCCATTGCCTTTGTCACACGAGCCATTTCGCTGTTTTATCCCGCCAGAGTAGGTCTGCTTGTTGCAGGTGCGGTGTTACTCTTGACCGCTTTATTCTTCTCCCGCCGTGTACGTGAGAGTATGGCCCGTATCGAGAGTAAATTTCTTGATAATCTTAATGAGCGAGAGCTCCGTCGCAGCGGAAAGAAGAATGCCGTAGTCTATGACCTGCATAAAGCCTATATGACCGTTGGCACTGCGTGCCCCTTTGTCGGTGAGCGGCTGATGGACTCTGATATACGCCGCCGTTTCGGGGTAAACATCGTAGGCATCCAGCGGGCATCACGATACATACCCATCCCCAATGGCCGAACCAGGATTTACCCCGGTGACGTGATAAGCGTAATCGGCACCGATGAGCAGATTGAGCGCATGTTGCCTCAGGTTGAAGCCCAGTTACCCGAGCCGGATGAGCAAGTCGATCCTTCGCAGATTAAACTTACCAGCATACTCCTCACAGAAAACTCCCCGCTTATCTCACAGACTCCGCGTACAGCAGCCCTCCGTGATACTTACGACGCACTGGTTGTCGCGGTCGATCGTGGAGATGAGCACATCGATTCGCGCCCTGATCTCGTTTTTGAAAAAGGCGATATACTGTGGGTCGTAGGAGAACCATCTAAAGTAAATAAGCTTAAATAACACATAAATCACACCAGAACTATGCAAAACGAGCGATATGACCTTCGAGGCGTCTCTGCAACCAAGTCAGACGTCCATTCGGCAATCAAGAATCTTGACAAAGGCCTTTTCCCGGGCGCATTCTGCAAAATTGTGCCCGATTATCTGGCCGGTGATCCTGAATGGTGTAATATTATGCATGCCGATGGCGCCGGCACCAAGTCGTCGCTTGCGTATGCATACTGGCGCGAGACGGGTGACCTTTCTGTGTGGAAAGGAATTGCCCAGGACGCCCTGATTATGAATATCGATGACCTGCTGTGCGTTGGAGCAACTGACAATATCCTCCTCTCATCAACGATAGGTCGTAATAAACGTCTCGTTCCCGGAGAGGTTATTTCCGCCATTATCAACGGCACAGAGGAATTGCTTGGAGAACTCCGTCGCTATGGCGTGAATATTTACTCAACCGGCGGTGAGACTGCAGACGTCGGCGACCTCGTGCGTACCATTATCGTAGACAGCACTGTGACATGCCGTATGCGCCGCTCGGACGTAATTGATAATGCACGCATCAGCGCAGGCGACGTGATTGTTGGTCTTGCATCATACGGTCAGGCAACCTATGAGACCGAGTATAATGGCGGTATGGGCAGCAATGGCCTTACTTCAGCCCGTCATGATGTATTCGGGAAGAGCGTGGCAGAAAAATATCCAGAGACGTACGACAACGGTCTTCCTTGCGAGCTGGTATATTGCGGTTCGCTTGGCCTGACTGACGAAGTGCCCGGAGCTCCAGTGAATGCCTGCAAGCTTGTACTCTCGCCCACACGTACTTACGCTCCAGTGATTAAAGCTGTGCTTGAGGAGTGCCGTCCTGATATTCACGGCATGGTTCATTGTTCGGGAGGTGCTCAGACCAAGATCTTGAACTTTATCAATGATAAGCACGTTATTAAGGATAAGTTCTTTGACGTTCCACCGCTTTTCGACCTTATCCGTAGGGAATCCGGAACAGACCCACGTGAAATGTACCGCGTTTTCAACATGGGTCACCGAATGGAAATCTATTGTCCGGCAGCCGCGGCCGACCGCATCATAGCCATCTCTGAAAGCCTTGGTGTGCCTGCAATGGTGATAGGACGTGTGGAGGCTGCTTCTGGCAAGCACCTCACTCTGGAAACACCATACGGAACCTTCGAGTATTGATTGTGCGGTGGCCCGCAGAGAGCGTCACTAACATTCTACACCTTATGCTTAAAGCTACGAAATTTAGTCTGCTCTTGGCTCCGCTTCTCTGCGTGGCTGCCGCATCATGCGGAAATAGATCATCCGAGACCACATCTGCAAGAAGTGATGAAGACCGCTTGCCAGATACTCTGAAAGTGGTCACGTTGTACAGCCCAACATCCTATTTTATCTACCGAGGAGAACCGATGGGATATGATTATACTCTCGTCGATAGTCTGGCCCGGCAGAACGATATGGTCCTTGACCTAACGGTGGCCAGGAGTCTGTCGTCTGCCGTCGCTATGCTCGACTCCGGTAAGGTTGATCTGATTGCGTATGAAGTTCCGATAACGAATCATTACAAGCAATATGTTCTTCCCTGTGGCCCCGAGACATATACCACCCAGGTTCTCGTTCAACCGAAGGTTAAAGGTCAAGCCCCGATTTCAGATGTTACCGAACTTGTAGGAAAAGATGTATATGTTGAGAAAGACAGCAAATACCTTCGTCGCCTTGAGCACCTTAACGATGAAATTGGAGGTGGAATCAACATCCATGAAGTGGATGCCGACAGCTTGATTACCGAAGACTTGATCCAGATGGTTAGCGACGGAAAGATTCCATTGACTGTAGTCGACAGCGATATTGCAAAGCTTAACAGCACGTATTATCCAGATCTTGATGTCGATATGGAGGTTAGCTTCCCTCAGCGAGCTTCGTGGGCGGTTGCTCCGGGCAAAGAATGGTTGGCAGACTCGATTGATGCTTGGTTTGCGAGAGAATCTCCCCAACGCACCAACGCAGAACTGCTGAAGCGGTATTTCGAGCAGAGCAAATATTCACCTTCCGTGAAATTTGATTTCTCTAAGGGTTATATATCCCAGTATGACAATCTCTTCAAGAAATATGCTCCAAATGTTGGTTGGGATTGGCGTTTAATGGCCGCACAAGCCTTCCAGGAGAGCAAATTCAAGGCTAATGCTAAATCGTGGGTCGGAGCTCGCGGGCTGATGCAGATTATGCCCAAGACGGCACGTGGCTATCGCACCAGTGTGTCTCAGCTTAATAATCCTGAGGTTAGCGTGAAGGTGGCAACGAAGCTGATTGAGGATCTTGACCGTTACCTGCTCAAGTATGTGCCCAACGATAAAGAGCGTATAAAATTTGTGATTGCCGCCTATAATGTCGGAATCGCGCATGTATACGATGCCATTGCCCTGGCTGAGAAATACGGACTCGACCCTCAGATATGGGATGATAATGTGTCAAAGGCCATCTTGATGAAGATGAATCCCAAGTACTATAATGATCCGGTAGTAAAATACGGTTATTGCCGCGGTACTGAAACGGTGAACTATGTGAAAAATATTACTGACTTCTATGAACAGGCCCGGCGTGAGATAAGCGCCTGATGCCAGGTCTGAAATAAACCCACTATTCAATATCCATTACTAATTTTTATGAAAAGAAAAACGCTTACTGCCGCGCTTGTCGGCCTTCTCTTCCTCACATCTGTTACCACTCCGTCATGTATCGGCAGCTTCTCCCTCTCCAATCGTCTGCTGGGCTGGAACCAGAATGTCGGTAACAAATTCCTTAACGAACTCGTGTTCTTCGCATTCTGGGTATTACCCGTCTACGAAGTAGCCGGCCTCGCTGACCTGCTTGTATTAAACAGTATTGAGTTCTGGAGCGGAACTAACCCCATGGCACAGGGCGAGAAAATCATCGAAGGAAAAGATGGCCGTTATCTCGTGAAATGCGATGGCAAAGGTTACGATATTATCAGCTGCAACGATGGCACTTCAATGCGTCTTGACTTCGATGTCGAGGAACAGAGCTGGAGCGTGAATGTAGATGGTCAGGAACACCTTCTCTTTGCCTTTGTTGATGATTCTCACGTCCGCGTTCCTGCTGGAGCAAACGACTATCGCACTATCGAAATATCTGAAGCCGGCGTATATGCATACAGCCAGATTGTTGCCGGTGCCAACTATGCCGCCCGCTGAAAAGTTAGAATTTCATAGCTTTTCGCACTGACGCCCGCATGCTGTCAGCCTCATTACCGGTCGATGCCTTAAGTGTGTCGACCGGTGTTTTTTTATCTGATACAGGAGGATTCGGAGCTGGAATATACACTGTGTCAACTATTCGTTCGACCACTCGAATGGTTTCGGTGACAATGATTGGTGCCGGAGTTGGAACTGGGGCTTGTTTTTCGGGGATTATCTCCTCGCGGCGTACCTCTTTTTTAGCAGCTGGCACTGACTCATTCTTATCGATAGACCGGGGTTTGTCCTCTTTCTGTTGTGCCTGATTGCTGCCGGAAGTTTTTAGTGAAGGAACTCGACCGGCTGAATGAAAATGGCGCACGTAGTAATCTTGTGAAAGATTGCTGATCATGACGCCTTTCGATGAGGATGCATGGATAAAATCTCCGTTTCCTATATAGAGGCCCACGTGCGTCACGCGTCCTTTTTTCGACGAAGAGAAGAACACCAGATCTCCAGGCGCTATATTATCTTTCTTGACAGGTTTGCAGAATTTTTGCTGTTCGGCCGAGCTGCGTGGTAGTTTTATCTTGGCTACATCACGGAATACGCTCATCACCATGCCCGAACAATCGGTGCCACGCTTTGTCTCTCCACCATATTTGTATTTTGTACCAATCCAAGTGCGGGCCTCCTTTTCAAGGCGGGAAGCCAATTTTCGGTCTATGCCTTTGCCATCTTTGTATTTCGAAGCTGGTACCTCAATAGCGCTTGGTGTGGTTACTGTTTTACGGCTGCCTCCGCATGCGCAGAGCAGTAAGACCAGAGCCGGATATAAGAGGATACGTTTCATTAAGTAGAGCTTCAGTATTCAAAGTTACATATTTTTATCGGTTTTCAAACTTAAAAAAGCATTTAACAAATGTCAAAAGGCCAGAGAGAACGAACTAAGCAAGCCTGGAGGATGTTGTATATGTACATTTAACAATAACGTAAATCACTTAGACTATGACCTACGAATTACCTCAACTGCCTTACGAAGAAGACGCTCTCGAACCTGCAATCAGCAAGCGTACTGTCGAATTCCACTATGGCAAACACGAGAAAACATATATCGACAACCTCAATCGTCTGATTAAAGGAACGGAATTCGAGGATGCCGAACTCGAAGATATTATCACTCATGCCAAAGGCCCATTATTCAATAATGCGTCGCAGGCGTGGAATCATATCTTCTATTTTTTCACTTTTTCCCCCGACGGACGTCGTGAACCGACCGGAGATCTTCGCAAGGCTATCGAACGTGACTTTGGATCCTTCGAAAAATTCAAGGAAGCTTTTGTCGATGCTGGCGTAGACCTCTTCGGATCTGGATGGGTATGGCTTTCGCGTGATGAAACCGGTAAACTGTTCATCACTCAGGGCCCCAACGCATCCAACCCACTTACTGAAGGCCTTACTCCTATCCTTACATTCGATGTATGGGAGCACGCCTATTACCTCGACTATCAGAACCGTCGCGCCGATGCCCTCAAAAAACTATGGGATATCGTCGATTGGGAAATAGTTGAAAGCCGATATTGACATAACAGCAAAAAGCACTTTTAAGCATAATGTGATGAATGGAAAGGGAGGTACTCGTGAGAGCACCTCTTTTTCTGTATGCGGCCCGCTTAAGCTGTTGTGATGTCAGTTTATTCCTCAGGGTTGATTATGGCTAAAAAATCTGCGACAATAAAGGTACTGCCTCCAACAAAAACAGTCGATCCAGGAGTGGCAGCCTTGATTGCAGCCTCATAACCCTCTTTTACCGTTTCAAAGGCAGCTCCATTAAGTCCATGGCGAATGGCTTCCGCTTGAGTTTCTGTAGACGGGCGTCCACGTTTCACTGATGGAGAGGCGAAATAATAGGTTGCATTTTTAGGTAATAGCTCCATTATGGATGCTATATCTTTGTCATTGACAAAGCCTATTACCATGTGTAGGGCTTGATTTTGAGCCAACTCACATAATGAGGGCCCGAGGTGCTGCCATCCGCCTATGTTGTGCCCTGTGTCACAGATGACTCTCACCGGATCGCTCGCAACTTCCATCCAGCGTCCGGCCAGACCTGTAAGTGAGCATACGCTCGCAAATCCTCGGCAGACTGCGTCGCTGTCGATCCTCTTGAAGTTATTCTTTAGAATACTGAGTGCCGTCAGTATTGTGGCGGCGTTTTCCTTCTGGCAGGCGCCGGTAAGTTCTCCTTTTACGGTGCCGAATTCAGTATCTGAGTATTCAATAAATCGACCTGAATGCTGAGCGTTAGAATATGAGTCACACTCTGACGCAAAATAGATAGGGGCTTCTTTAGCCTCTGCGGTAGAATTAAACACATCCTTTACTTCACCCTGAGCCCGGCCTATTACTACAGGAATCCCCGCTTTGATGATTCCGGCCTTCTCGTGTGCGATTTCCGGCTCAGTATGCCCGAGCAAAGCGGTATGGTCAAGCGAGATATTGGTGATAATACTGAGGCAAGGAGTAATTATATTCGTACAGTCGAGTCTTCCGCCTAAACCTACTTCGATAACAGCCACATCGACGTCTGCATCTGCGAAGTATTTTAAGGCCATGATGGTGGTAAGCTCGAAGAATGTTGGAGCAAGCTGGGTCAGCTCTGGATTCCTTAAATATTCGGCTACGAAGTCAACAACAAAATCCTTCTCTATAGGTTTGCCGTCAATGCGTATACGTTCGCGAAAATCGAGCAGGTGAGGCGATGTGTACAGCGCTGTGCGGTAACCGGCTGATTGGAGAATTGCAGCAATAGTATGTGCTGTGCTGCCTTTGCCATTCGTACCTCCGATATGTATGCATTTGCTGATGCGCTTATGCGGATTGCCCCAATGGCGAGCTAAAGCAAGTGTCGTATCAAGGCCCGGTTTATAAGCCCCGGCCCCTTGATTCTGGAACATCGGCACTTGTGAATATAAAAAATCGAGAGTCTCCTGATAAGTCATGATCAAGGTCTAAAAAATAAAGCATCCTATGACTCCAGCTGCGATTATCAGCAAGATAGGATGAATTTTAGTGAATAAAGTCAAGCCAAGGGCAATCGCCGCCATGGCAATACTTTTGATTATATCTGGAGATGTGCTGCCAAAATTCTCTTCATTCATGAGAATCAGGGCTGCAGATGCAATCATGCCGATAACTACAGGTCGCAGTCCGGCAAAAATACCTTGCAGAGCAACACTATTGTGATGGCGGGAAATATAATGTCCGGCATATCTTACAAGTAAGAATGAAGGTAACACCACAACAAGTGTGCAGATAAGTGAGCCGAGTATGCCGAAAATTGGCGAGGAAAGAGCCGCACTGGTCTGGGCGGGCGCAACATATCCGATGTAAGTTGCCGAATTTATACCTACCGGGCCCGGAGTCATTTGAGATATAGCGACAATATCGGTGAACATCTGTTCTGTAATCCAGCCCGGGGTTACAATTTCATTTTCAATCAGGGCAAGCATGGCGTAGCCGCCACCAAAGCCGAAGAAGCCTATCTTAAGATAGCTCCAGATTAATTTGAGATATATTGTCATGCCTTATCTTCCTCCTTTCTGTCTTTGTCGCTCAGATGACGGTGGCTTCGCACGGCAAGCAGATAGCCGACCACACCACCGAGGATAATGAAGAGTATAGGATTTGAAATAATCGGCCACTTTGACCAGATGAGCAGAGCTACCGCTGCAGGAATCCATGCCATTTTCCAACCGATTCCGGCCGACCGGGCGGTGGAGAAGACCGGAGCGATAATCAATGCGACTACCACAGGACGGATGCCCTTGAATATAGCGGTAAGTGTCGGATTTGATGTGATGGTCTCTGGCGTGAGAAACATTGCAATAAGCAGTATGATGAGAAAACTTGGCAAGATGGTTCCTGCCGACGCAACAAGGGCGCCTTTGAGCCCCTTGAGCTTGTCTCCAACCACTACAGAGATGTTTACGGCAAGAATGCCAGGAAGTGTCTGGGCTACAGCCAAAAGATCGAGAAATTCTGGGCGATCAAGCCAATGGCGTTTATCGACAACTTCTCTCTCGATGATCGAAATCATAGCCCAACCGCCTCCAAATGTGAATGCGCCAATTTTGGCGAATGTAAGGAACAACGTTCCGAGCATAGGCAATAATATTTAGAATTCAACTACCGTAATACCAGGCCCCCCGAATCTCACATCTTCATCGTGATAGTTGCGTACGGCCTTGACCGAGTCCAGATACCGGCGGATATATTGTCGGAGTGCACCGGTGCCTGTGCCATGCAGTATGCGTACTCGGCTGCTGTTGAATTGGATGGCATCGTCGATGTAATACATCACAGCCTGTACGGCTTCGTCGGCACGCATGCCCCGTACGTCGATTTCATGGCTGAATGCCAATTGACGTTCGCGGCTTGAATCAGCTGTCTGGGTGGAGATGTAGCTTACACCGGGTTTGGAGGCTCCGCTTTCGGCTTTACGGATGGTACGTTTAAGCCTGTTGACTTTCACTGTGGTTTTCATCTGCCCGAATACAACAACAGCGTTCTTGCCCGATATTTCAGTAACGGTGCCTACTGTGCCGCCTCCGCCATCAAGTATAACATTGTCTCCGACTTCTATCGGACGGTCTTCAGTAGGACGAGGTGGGCGAGCTTCCTTCTTTTTCTTTCCTGGCAATTTACGGTCAAGAAGAGGATGTGATCCAGCCTTGTCGGCCTGAGTCTGTAAGGCCTCCCGGTCACTTTCAAGCTGACGACGGGCTTCACGTGTACGTTCTTTCTCAGCTTGAGCGCTACGTATCTCTCTGATAGTCCGTTCTATAGTGGCATTGGAGCTCTCAAGGATTTTTCTGGCTTCGTCGCGGGCCTCGGCTATAATCTCGCGGCGTTTGCCTCGCAGAGTTTCCATCTCCTCCTCGTAGCGCGAAAGGACGTCTTCGATACGTTTCTCTTTCTGACGGATATCCTGGCGT
The DNA here is from genome assembly GCA_910586595.1 of uncultured Muribaculaceae bacterium. Classification (GTDB taxonomy): domain Bacteria; phylum Bacteroidota; class Bacteroidia; order Bacteroidales; family Muribaculaceae; genus CAG-873. The sequence continues at coordinate 9,674 of CAJUJB010000005.1, forward strand.
TTGTTTTCCCAGTATCGTCGGTCACGTGCGATATCGAGTAGGTATTTATCCATATTCACGTAATCGCTGCCGACGATGGTCTTGGCATCTTCGATTATTTCTTCCGGCAGACCCGTCTTGCGCGCAATTTCTATTGCAAACGAGCTACCTGGTTGGCCTATGGCAAGCTTGAACATAGGCTGCATTTTCTGCCGGTCGTAAAGCATGGAGCCGTTGACAAGTCCGGGTGTCTCTTCAGCAAATTGTTTCAGATTGTGATAATGGGTGGTGATTACACCCCACATTTTTTTCTGATTGAATTGCCGGAGGACGGCTTGGGCGATAGCTCCACCGATCTGAGGCTCTGTACCGCCGCCAAACTCATCGATAAGTGCAAGAGTGCCTGCATTTCCGTGAGCAAGGAAGAATTTCATGTTACGGAGATGCGATGAGTATGTAGAAAGATCATCTTCAATCGATTGGTCATCTCCAATGTCGATGAAGATACTCTCCATTATGCCGAGGTGAGAGTTGTCGTACATCGGAGGCAGCATTCCACACTGGGCCATATATTGCACAATGCCGACCGTCTTTAACGTGACTGATTTACCACCGGCATTAGGGCCCGAAATGACAAGCAGACGCCGCTCTGGCGTCAGGATTATATCCAGAGGTACGATGGCTTTTCCCTGGCGCTCAAGAGAGAGCCTCAGAACGGGATGACAGGCATTGTACCACTCCATCTCCGGTTTATCAGAGAGGTGTGGCATAGTTCCTCCGGTCGCGCGGGCAAATAAGGCCTTTGCATGTATGAAGTCGAAGGTTCCAAGCAGATCGAATCCATCAAGCAATGCATCGATTTCGGGGCGAATAGTATCGGCCAGGGCCGTGAGGATACGCACTATTTCTCGTCGTTCCTCAATGCCGAGCTCGCGAAGACGGTTATTGGCTTCAACTACTTCTGCCGGTTCGATGAAGAATGTTTTGCCGGAGGCAGACTCGTCATGAACAATACCTGATATTTTGCGCTTGTTCATTGGCGAGACCGGTATTACCAGACGGCCGTCTCGTACGGAGGGAGTAACATCGCTGTCGAGGTATCCGTCGCGTATGGCATTGGCAATGACCCTGCGCATCGTGGAGTTGATGCTTCCTGCGCAAGCGGCCATTGAGCGTCGTATTTCGGCCAGTTCTGGCGAGGCATTATCTTTTATCTCGCCATGGCGGTCAATGATACGGTCGATAGCAGTGCTTATAAGCGGAAACGCATAAAGATCACGGGCGAGGGTATCGAGCTCGGGATAGGGTGTGATAATCCGATCGCCTTCATCTTTCCGGAGACGGCTGAAAAATGTAGCAATGTCAGCCATGGCGCCGAGTGAGTTGCGTAATCCAGGCAATTCACTTTCGGGTGGAAATGAGCCTGGCACGCGGAGTGACTGTAGAAGTTGGCGCTTGTCATGGATTGAGCCTAACTCGAAACCTCCATCTCCGGTAAGTAAGGCGAGCATTTCGGCTGTGGCTGAAAGTTGTGAGCGTACAACAGCGTAGTCTGACGAAAAAGTCATTTCTTCGCAGCGCGCGCGGCCAAGTGGCGATATGCATAGACGGGCAACGTGCTCGCGTACGTTGTCAAATCCGATTTTATGTTCTATTGAATCTGGGTATGTCAATGCGATTATAGATTTATTTATGCATCATTCGTGCGAGGTTACGCTTGTCTTCCCGCTCTTTGATTGATTGACGTTTGTCGTATTCCTTTTTGCCTCGGGCAATCCCGATCACGAGTTTTGCCAGACCGCGGTCATTTATAAAGAGGCGGAGTGGTACGATGGTATAGCCGGCGTCTCGTCCGTTTTTGGCGAGTTTGGCAATCTCTTTCTTGTTGAGAAGGAGTTTGCGGTCGCGGCGTGCTTCATGGTTGTTATAGCTGCCGTAGAAGTATGTGGCTATGTTCATGTTTTTTACCCATACCTCATTTTGTGCAGTTACATAGCAAAAAGTATCTACGAGAGAGGCATGGCCTGAGCGGATACTTTTAATTTCCGTACCGGTAAGCACGATGCCGGCGGTAAAGGTCTCGACAATTTCATAGTCGAAGGTCGCGCGGCGGTTTTTTATATTGATGTCTTTCTGTTTCATTGTATGATGAGATAGAGGAGATAATAGATGGCCAGCGGAACAGCCACAATGGCGGCAGCGCTAAGCCCGATGAATCGCAATTCACTGTCTTTGTTCACTCCGATATACGGTACGGCCTTATAAAGGACAAGCACTACATATACGGGAAGGAATTTAAGCAATACGAGATTCCATGGAAGACAGTTGCTTAAAATCTGAATGAGAACCATCAGGCCCATTCCGCAGACAGTCATAAGCATTACGCGGCGGTTGTCTGGTTGTACAGATGTAAGGCGCCCAAGATAAAGCTCAAAGATGAGCTTTGCGATAAATATTGAAATAAAATAAGCGCCGAAGTCGGCGATTGCGCGCACGAGAACTTCTGCCAAGGTTATATGCCGTTGATAGAAAAAGGCCAGAAATTCTGTAATTGCGGCAATTCCGAGAAGTGGGTACAGGCCTCTACGAAGCATTTCTTCCGGGTCGGGATTACGCTTCTCAAGGTCTTCCCAGCCAGAGCCGGGAGCCAGAATGAGCTGGATGAGATATTTGAGGTAGTCGAGCATTTTCGTGGAATAAAATAGCGTCAGAAACGAAGTGCAAAATTACGAAAAAAAACGATATGCCACTCCCTTGGCAATCTTTTTAATACGGCTTGTCACAGCTCATGTGTGGTTGTAGTGTAGAATTAGAGCACCTTATCCGGTGAGTAGACGAGGCCGGGGGCAGCGTGCTTGCCGTCGGGTGTAGTGAACACAAAGGTAAACATCCACTTGACGAGTCGGGTCTCGGGTGTTCTGAATTCGCCGACAGGCAGTTTTAGCATCACCTGGTTCCAGCCCTTGTTGAGTGTAACCGGTAGAACCGGGCGCGCTGCGAAGTTTTCGTTGCCCAAGGGCATCTCATTAGTGCGTTCGGTGTGGGTCGCAGTCCAGTGAGGGGCGCTTAGTTCATTGCCGTTGATCCATATTTTGCTGTTGCGGTAATCCCATGAGCCTTCACGCGGCGGAATGTCGCTCTCGCTGCGGCTGTAGTTCTGGGTCTCTGCCTGGAGTCCGACATCCATCTTTTCGGGTGCATAGACCCAGGTGTAGGCATATGCGGTATGGTTTGGCTGCGGATCTTTATAGAACGCAGGCACGAGGTTACCCCACACGTGGCGCAGATAGATTCCGGCACCAGTCGCCTCTTTGGTGGAATAGGTTCTGCCATTGAAGGTGTAAGATTCTTTAGCACCCTCTGTTTCAGGTGGAAAAACTGCGGAGAGATTGCCGTCGTTGGGAAAGGCGTCAGTTATGCGCCAGCACACGTTAGATTGCTTGACGTATGGGATGTATATGGAGTCCAGTGTATTATCCTTGTGCCAGAGCAGGCGCCGCTCAAAGTCTGTGAAGTCTGCAAAATCTTGAACCTCACTGTGTGTAAGTGAGGTTCCGAAACGATTGAAGTATTCTTCGCCACCACCATGCCAAGAACGCTCTGCAAGTGCAAGCAGGGTGGTGTACACAGAATTTTGGGCTATAAGCGACTGCTCGTTGTCAACATAGCGGTCGTTCCATAAGGCAAGCTCAACACCGGCGATGCCATCCTCAGCTTTTTTGTGGCCATACACATTGCTACGATATAGCGCAACGAGGTCGGCGTACACATCGAAGTGGTTGATGTAATGGAAGCGCAGGTCGATGGCCGGTATGCCCGGGGTGGGCTTGCCTCGGTAGCTCCACATAGTTGTGAGGTCTATCTCTCCGTCTTTGTAGTTCCACCCCGGATTCCATGAAATGACCTTCTTACCGTGTGCGCGTACAAAATCAACCATCCCAGGCACAAAATCGGGGTTGGTGAACCGCACCTCGTCGGTGCCGATGTGAAGATACGGCACATCAAAAGTCTCGCAAGCCTCCTCAACCAGAAGTTTTAGAATCTTGGTTCCTTCAGGGCTCTGCATATCATGACGGAATGTTCTAACAAATGCCTCGCTATGACCAGGCATGTCGATTTCGGGCACAAGCATGACATTATGAGCGTTAGCATACTCGACCAGATCGCGGGCCTGATCGAGGGTGTAATATAGGCCTGGCTGACGGGTCATGTTTACGCTGTCGTTGAGCATCGGAAATATTTTACTTTCGAGTCTCCACGCTTGGTTTTCGGTGAAATGCCAATGAAACACATTGAGTTTGAAACGCGACATTATGTTGATTTCGCGCTTGAGCTCATCTATAGATATATATGAGCGTCCAGTATCCATCATAAATCCTCGCCAGGGGAATGCAGGCCAATCAACGATAGTGCAAACCGGAAACTTGCTGTTCTTGGAGCCATCTCTGAGTTGCAAGAGGGTCTGGAGTGCCCAGTAGATACCTTTTTCAGACGTTGCAGTGACCTCTATGCCTTTTTTGGTGATATTGAGTGAGTAGGCTTCATCATTGTCCGCTGGCACACCTGGAATCGAGGCTACAATCTCGCCTTTGATTGTATACTTGGCTTTTTCTGCCATGGTAATGCCGGCTTTGGCTAACTCGGAAGTCCATTGGGCTTGCCATGCAGGCATGTCTACAGAGGCAGAGCGTACCGACACAGTGGATTTGTCAAACTCCGCCGTTTGTGGCACTGGCAGAAGAGGATAGTCACTGAGCGAAAGGGCATGCGCCGCAGCTCCCAATAATAGGGCTGCGCTCAGGGCAATAGGTCTCAATATTCTAATCATTTAAGGTTTACTGTAGCTTCATGGTTAAATCATACTGCAAAGATAAATAAAAAGGAGAACCGAAGCAACCATATTACACAGCGGGGCAGATATACAGAAAAGGCCGCCTTCCGGTGGAAAGCAGCCTTTTTAAAACTGGAATAGAGTTATTTCTTTAGGACGGAAATAGCGCCTTCGTAGTCAGGTTCGTTTGTAATTTCTTCAACGAGATCGGAGAAGATAACCTTATGGTTCTCGTCAAGGACAATAACGGCTCTTGCAAGAAGACCGGCGAGAGGCCCGTCTACAATCTGTAATCCGAACTGCTGCGAGAAGGTAGGTGAGCGGAAGGCGGAAGCAACTATCACATTCTCAATTCCCTCGGCTGAACAGAAACGGCCCTGGGCGAATGGCAGGTCCATTGATACGCATACGACTGCGGTGTCAGTAAGGCCGGCAGCTTCCTGATTGAAACGTCTTACAGACGCTGCGCAGACAGGTGTGTCAAGGCTGGGGAAGATGTTGAGAACAATGCGCTTACCGGGAAAATCGTTGCAGCGTATATCTGTGAGATCTTTGGTTACGAGGTTGAAACAGGGGGCCTTTGTGCCTACAGCCGGAATATTGCCGTAGGTATGGCATGGAGTACCTTTAAAGTAAATTGTTTCCATATATTTGAGGGTTTAGTTACAGAGGTTTGCTTTTTGTATAACAAGCGACTCGAGGTCTTGGTTGTATCCGCGGATAAAATCGCTGACGGTGCCATCGGAATTTGCGAAAATAAGCACGGGTGTCACGGCTCCAACACCACAATCGCGTGCGGCACCGCCGGCGTGAATGAGGACTGATTCACCAGGTATGGCACCATCGGTCAACGGGCTCACGTCATCTCCACGGTGATCAAGAAATGCCCATACGATGTCAACTTGACGGGGGCTCATAGTCAGGGCTCGGCGTACGGCGGCAATCAGATCTGGGGTTGAGCCTACCGATGATTCGATAAATGCAATTACAGTCGGAGCGTTGAAGGCAGATGAGGCTCGGTGATAATACCGTTCTCCGCCAAGAGTGGGTGCTGAAATCTCGGGCATCGGTCGTCCGGGGAGGTTATCAAGAGAAAAAGTACTTTCGCGGTATTTTTCAAAAGCTTCTCCTTTGAGGGCTACCAGCGTATTGAGGTCAAGTTGTTGTAGTGTCGGTTGTACATTTCCGTCAAAAGTGACAGCAACACTCTGCTCGCCGATCTGGCCGGGATTATTCTCGAATTCAATACGCAACGGACGCATTGTTGATGGCTCAAATACATAAGTGTATTCCAGTCCGTCGTATCCCGATGTGCGTCGTACACCTTTAACAACAACAGCCTTTTTGCCCCCAACTATCGTGTCGGGGCTAACTCTGTAAATATATGAACTGTCGGCCTGCATTTCGGCAAATTTATGGCCGATAAATTGAGGGAGAAGATCTGCAAACTGCACTTGACATTGTACTCCGCGGTCAATATTTCCTTCGGGCATAAATGGTTCGGGATCCATGTCGGCATGATATTCTTGGAGGCGTTTGTCGCGAAACCTGAAGTGAGAGCCGTCAAAATAGGCTGAAAATCCTTCTGTTATTCCAGAGGGAGTAGGTAATGACCAGGATATGAGATAATCGCATGGCGCGAGTGAGTCTGGAGTTGCCGAAGGCATGCTTTGGAGGCCGATGGTATAAGTTACTGGCTCTGAAAGCGAGGCTAATAATACTTCGTAAGTACAGCTGTCGCTATAGACTCCATATGTGGTCAGTCGGTTAGCTATGTCTGAAAGGGTTGTGGGCCGCCCGCTCCATACGGGGAAGCATAGAGCCAGGGCGGCGACACTGAGTAAAGCACGATATTTCTTCATAATGCGATGAACTAATCTGTACTAATCTAACGCATAAGACGGGATTTTGTTCAGTTGTCGCGGTCAATGAAGAAAACTGGAATGTTGGCGATGAAGACGTCGGGAGCTGAGAAGAGGTCGCGATGCTCTATAAGCCTGCGCAATGGAATCTCGCCGATGAGGTAGTTGCTTTGTTCTGTAAGATGGAGCTCAATTATTTTATTGAACTGCAAGGCTGCCGGAACGTCCGTATCGGAATAGCGTATATACACACGTACGTCAATATCGGTGGTGTAGATCGGCCGGTCGAGGTAGGTCATCTTTTTATATTCATACCTATAGTGGTGCAGCCTTGCCATAATATCGCTGAGAATTGAAGATGCCGTAGGAAGGCCTCCGGCGCCTTTTCCGAACATGAACTGCCGGTCGTAGCACTCGCCTCTTATCACTACGCCATTGTATTCGTCGTCAACGCTGTAAATATATTTTGATTTTTCTACAAGCTCTGGCATTACAAACATTGTAAATGCTTCATCGGATACCTTGGCGACCTGTGCTACAAGTTTGATCTTGGCACCTTTCTCCCTGGCATATTGTATGTCGGCATCGTGGATATTGCTTATGCCACAAGTGAATATATCTTCCGGAGCAACATAGCTTCCGAGGGCATGCACGGTGATGATAATTAGTTTAAACAGTGCATCATATCCCTCGATGTCAAATGAAGGGTCACTTTCAGCAAATCCCAGTGTTTGAGCCCTGTGGAGGGCGTCGGCGTAATCCTCTCCGTGATCAAATACCCGCGATAAAATATAATTTGAGGATCCGTTAAGTATACCTTTTACCTCCAGCAGAAGATCATTGTCATAATATTCTTCGAGATTACGTATCACAGGTATGGAGCCGCACGACGATGCATCGTAGAGTAGGGCGGTGTGGTGTGTGTGCTGCAATTCAATCAGCTCGGGTAGATGGCGGGCGATCATCGCTTTGCTGCCAGACACGACGGGGATGCCTCGTCTAAGTGCTGTTGTGACAATCTGGTATGAGGCATCGGCATTATCGACAAGCTCGACGATGAGGTTTATGTCCGGATCATCAAATATATCCGATGCGTTGTCGGTCAAAAGACCTTCACGAGGGTGTATGTTGCGTTGTTTGTTGATGTCGCGTACACAGATGTGTTTTATTTCAGCATGCGAGTTCTTTGCTTTGTCGAGAATCTGGTATACACCTTGCCCTACGGTGCCGAAGCCGAAGAGTCCAATTCGTATTTTATTGTCAGTCATGTTGGGTGAGTATGGCGTTGAGTTGTTGATATTCGACGAGGAAGCCGTCATGGCCCATTGCCGAGTCTATCTCGTAATACTTGGCATTTGGGAGTGTTTTTGCGAGCTTCCTCATCTCTGCTGGAGTGAAAATTATATCTGAGCTGATGCCTATTACAATCGCAGGCATTGTTAGGGCCTGTAGTGCGTGTTCAACCCCGCCTCTGCCCCTTCCGATGTCGTGGGTGTCGAATGCATCGAGAATAGTTACATAGGAATAAGCGTTATATCGGTTTACAAGTTTTCGGCCTTGGTGCTGCTGATAGGAACAGGCTCGTCGTGGCGTTCCCGCAATTTCGCAAGGAGGATCGATTTGTGTCCGGTTATATCCTTCGGGGCCACGGTATGTGAGCATGCCAATTGCTCGCGCGGCCGCCAGCCCGTTCTGAGCGGCATCTGCCCGGGGTTCTCCATATGTAGGATCGGCCTTAATTGCCATGCGTTGGGTTTCATCAATCGCTATGGTCCATGGCGACGCTTTGGCATCGGTGGCTATGAGAATAAGTTCCTCGAATCTTTCGGGCTGTTGGGCGGCCCACTCCAGAGCCTGAAATCCACCTACAGAGCTGCCGACGAGTTTATGGATATGGTCAAGTCCGAGAGCGTCAGCTAAAACTGAGTGAGCTCTTGCCATATCAGCTATGGTGAGGCGGGGGAAATCAGCATACAGAGCCTTTCCGGTGACCGGATCAGGGGTGAGGGGGCCCGAAGAACCATAGTGAGAACCTATTATATTAGCACAAATGATAAAATACTTCTCTGGATCGAGGAAAGCCCCCTTTTCCATAGTGTGCGGCCACCAATCAGCCACCTCACTATTGGCTGTAAGCGCATGACATACCCATACGGCATTATTGCGGTCTCGGTTCAGAGCCCCATAAGTGTGGAATGCAATGGTGAGAGAGGACAGTGCACCTCCGAGCTCAAGCGGGAAAGGCTTGGAGCTTTTAAAAAAACGGATTTCGCCCGAGGGTGCCTCTGTAATACAATCTGAGGAAGTGATTTTAGTATCTTTTGTCATTCTCTTAAAATAAAAACCGGCTCTCTAAGATGGGGAACCGGTGCGAGTATTAAGATTAGATTTATATGCGTGGTTTACTTACACCCGGTTCCATCGGTTGCACATCATCATACCCATACCCGCCGGCATGTTTACTGAAAATATTGATGTGATATGAGGAAAACTCATTATGGAAACGATTTTTAAGTGTTTGTGGTTGCAAAGTTATAAAAAGATTCTGAAATCCTCAAATTTTCCCCAAAAAGATTTTAAATCATCTTTCCGACGGCATTCTGAGACCCGGTCGACGATCGTAGCACAATGTTCGGCGAGGTGAAATACTGAGCGGATGTAGATAGTATTTGTGGATGAGGATCGTTTGAGAAGAGGATAATCCAAAAATAATTGCTAATTTTGCAGACTGAATCAACCGACAGAACAAATGGGATTTTTTGATTTCTTCAGCAGAGATAAGAAACAGAACCTCGATCGAGGTCTTGAGAAGACTAAGGAGGGGGTGCTTGGTAAACTCCGACGTGTATTTACCGGTCGCCGCACTATTGATGATGATTTTCTTGATGAACTCGAGGAAGTGTTTATTACCAGTGATGTCGGTGCCGAGACTACACTGAAGATTATCGACCGTATTCAAGCTCGTGTCGCACGCGATAAATATGTCGACATGGATGAGCTCAATGAGTTGCTTTGTCAGGAAATCAGCGAATTGCTTGCTGAAAGTGGCAACGAGGCCGATACCGCAGGTGAGTTTATGCCCCCTGCTGATAAAAAACCGTACGTAATTATGGTTGTAGGTGTGAATGGCGTTGGTAAAACCACCACCATAGGAAAACTTGCACACCACTATAAAGCCGCAGGCAATAAAGTTATGCTTGGGGCTGCCGATACGTTCCGCGCCGCTGCCGTTGAGCAGCTTGATGAGTGGGGGCGCCGCGCCGGAGTACCTGTCATCAAACAGCAACTTGGCTCAGATGCCGCAGCCGTCGCATTCGACACCTTGTCATCTGCCGTGGCTAACAATGTTGATGTCGTGATCATTGACACAGCTGGTCGTCTTCATAATAAGAAAGGCCTTATGGATGAGCTTTCAAAGATCAAGCGTGTTATGGAGAAGGTCGTTCCCGATGCCCCTCACGAGGTGCTTCTGGTACTCGATGGATCGACAGGCCAAAATGCATTTGAGCAGGCACGTCAGTTCTCGGCTGCCACACAAGTGACACATCTCGCCGTCACTAAACTCGACGGAACAGCTCGTGGAGGCGTGGTTATCGGCATCAGTGACCAGTTCAAAATCCCGGTAAAATACATAGGTATCGGAGAAGGGATTGCAGATCTTCAACTCTTCAATAAACGGGCTTTTGTTGAGTCGCTTTTCGGTCGTAAGGAGTCATAAGAGGCATGAAGCGTAAAGTTTCTATTCTTAGCCTCGGCTGCTCAAAGAATCTCGTGGACAGCGAGCGCCTTGCACGTCGCTTCGATGATGCTGGTCTTGAAGCATCGTTTGTAGAAACGGTGCCAGCCGATGGTTCGTTTTTGATAATCAATACCTGCGGATTCATTGGCGATGCCAAAGAGGAATCTGTCAATACATTGCTTGAGGCTATTGCCGCCAAAGGCGATGGCTCTCTTAGTGGCGTATATGCCATGGGCTGCCTTACTGAGCGGTATCGTGCCGAACTCAGTGAAGAGATGCCGGAGCTTGACGGCTTATATGGTAAATTTGATTGGGGTGGAGTCGTGGAAGCTATCTGTGGTCAGGAATCCTCAACACGCCCATGGTCGCGTGAGCTTTCGACCCTTCCACACTATGCCTATCTGAAAATATCAGAGGGATGTAACCGGTTCTGTGCCTTTTGCGCAATTCCGCTTATTACCGGTCGCCATCACTCCCGTCCGGTAAGTGAAATACTTGCTGAAGTAAAAGAATTAGCGGCAGCAGGCACACGCGAGTTTAATGTAATAGCTCAGGATCTGTCGTCTTACGGCCGTGATTTGAGCGCCGATGGGTCTTCTCAGTTGGCCGAGCTTATTGATGAGATGGCTCAGATTGACGGTGTGGAGATGATTCGCTTACACTATGCCTATCCGTCTGAGTTCCCTTATGAGATTTTGCCTGTAATGGCGCGCCGGGAGCAGGTGTGCAAATATCTTGATATAGCCCTGCAACATATCGACGATACAGTGTTGTCGAATATGCGCAGGCACATCGACAGCAACGCAACTAGAGAGTTGCTCGCCCGTATTCGCCGAGAGGTGCCTGGTATACACATCCGCACCACTATGATGGTCGGTTTCCCTGGAGAGGATGAGGCAGCCTTTGAGCGTTTGCTTGAGTTTGTCAAGGAACAGCGCTTTGAGCGTTTGGGCGCATTTGCATATTGTGAAGAAGAAGGTACTTATGGTGCCCGCCATCTTCAGGATAATATCCCTGCAGATGTAAAACAGGCTCGATTGGATCGATTGATGGAATTGCAGCAGGATATTGCATTTGAAATTGCTGAAGAGAAAATCGGTCGCACACTGAAGGTTATTATCGATGAATTTGATGGCGAACAATATGTAGGTCGCACAGAATATGATTCTCCTGAAGTAGATTGCAACGTCTATATCCCCTCTCAGATTCCGCTTGAAATAGGTAAGGTGTATTCCGTGAAAATTGACGCGGCTGAAGGCTTTGACCTGTTAGGCCATGTTGAATCATGACTCAGAGCTACGAACCGATATTATTATGCCGTTTTCCTGGCGAATCTGAAATACGGCGTTTTACACCGACGGCCCAAGAAGCCACTCATGAAGACCGACTATATTTTGGTGAGGCTGAGCTTAGGCCTTGGCCAGGCATGAAGTTGTCGGACGGTATGGAAGTGTGCGGTACATCTACCTCAAAAGATGTATATGAGGCTGGATTAAGCCGCCTCATCCCTAAACTTAAGGAGAGGTCAGGAAAGACCGTGATATGCCGGCAGATCTGTGGAAGGTTCTCTATTTTTGAGCCGGAGAGAATGGCTCTTGAATATTTTGAGGCTTTTCCCGACATGTTCTGTTTTATGTTCTATCATCCTTCCACAGGATGGTGGATGGGGGCTTCGCCTGAATTGTTGCTTGAAGTGCTGACTCCAAATCTCGCCAAGACACGCGCTTTGGCAGGCACTCGACCAAGAGATATTGAAGAAGCCTGGTCAGCTAAGAATATCGCTGAACACAACATTGTTGTCGAAGATATTTGCCGGGGAATTGCAAGCTTGGGATCCGACGTCGAGGCTGAAGCCTTACGCCCGTATAATTTTGCTTACGGACAGATTGAGCACCTATGTACTCCAATTCTGGTGTGCAGTAAGTCGTCTCCGCTGCAAGTTGACCGGTTGATAGATACAATTCATCCTACGCCGGCGGTATGCGGCTATCCGAGAAAAATTGCGATCTCCGACATCTCTGACATTGAATCGTATCCACGCCAATGTTACGGTGGGTTGATTGAAGTGCCGGCAGCAACTGGCAAATTAGCTTATGTAATATTGCGTTGTGTTCATTTCGACTCAGAAAAATGGTGCGTTTATTCTGGGAGTGGTATTACTCCGGACTCGGATCCATCGGATGAATGGGATGAGACTGAGTCAAAGGCAGCTCCGCTTGTTGAACTTTTAAAGAAATATTCTTATTGATGAACGATTCCTCCTCTCGTCATCTATTGTTAGTTGTTGGTATTGCGATGGGATTGCTGGTGCTTATGTCGGCAATGCCGTGGAGTGCTTTGACGGGTAACTTGTTCAAAGATTTCAATTTGCTTGAAGACCTCTTCCCTAAAGAAAATATTGCGAATACCGAACCTCTCTCCGAGGCTATGATAGATCCGGAGCTGCAGGAGTTGATAGCGCAGGCGGCTGAGAACGATAATATAAGCCAACCAAACCCTTCCGAGCCTGCAAATTCGTCTGTGGCTGGAGATACGTTGCCTGAGCCAGTTAAGGCTGTTAAAGAAACTCCGATTATAGATGGTATGGTGGCCATCGAAAGTTATGATCCTGCCGGGGCTGTTTTGCCGAAATTCCGTCAGGCTTTGACTCAGAGCAATCAAAAAAGGATTCGTTTGGCAGTCATAGGAGACTCGTTTGTTGAAGGAGATATTTTTTGCCAAGACCTTCGCGATAAACTCCAGGAACACTATGGCGGCCAAGGAGTAGGATTCATGGCTATGCACAGCGATTTCCCTGGCTTCCGAAAGACTGTCCGGCAGAATGACAATGGTAGTTGGGAAATGCACGATTTGCGGTCTCTCAGGGCTTCTGACAGCCTGCGGACTCTCTCAGGAGACTATGCGGTGTCGCAGCCTGGGGCTTTGTCGCGTTTCGATGGTGCTCCATTCAGCGACCGTACCCGGCGGTGGCTGAATTCGGCCCTCGCATATCTAAGCTCAGACTCTGGGGCTATAACTTTGAAAACAGATGCGGGCTCACGCACGTTCGACGTATCTCCATCTTCAACGCCGACCGTCATTGAAATGCCTGGTGAAACCAAGTCGTTCACTGTCAGTACAGATATTGCTGGTCTTAAAGTTCTCGGCGCATATCTCGATGGTGAATCAGGCATTCAGCTTGATTGTATGTCAATAAGGGGCAATTCCGGTGTTGGCCATCGCAAACTCAATCAGACTATCTGTCAATCAATGGCTGAGTATGCCGACTATAGTCTGATAATAGTCGAATTTGGAATTAACGCCCTCTCTGCGGAGCAGTCGGATTACACGCCATATATGCTCGCTATGGTTCAAACTGTCAAGCGGCTGCAGCAAATATACCCTGAGGCTGATATACTTATTATGGGTATCAGCGACCGTGGCACAAAGAATGGAGCCGATATAGTGTCGTTGCCCACCTGTCAGGCGATGGTAAATGCGCAGCGCGAGACCGCAAGCCGCACCGGAGTACACTTCTGGGATACACGCACGGCTATGGGCGGTGACGGCGCGATTGTTGATTGGCGCAGGCGTAAGTTGATGAACGCCGATTATATACATCTCAATCATGCCGGTGGCGGTGAGTTGGCGTCTCTGTTTTACCAGTCGTTAATCCATGCGCTTGATGAATAAGAGAATATACTCAATTCTGTCGGCTGTATGGCTGGTGACATGCTGTGCATATGGAGTTGATGCCTCAGATGATGATTCGCAGGCTGACTTGCGTCTTAATCCTGATATAGAAGACACTATGGTTGAGGCCATTGATTACAGCGGTTACAAATTCCTGAATCTTACGGCTGATACAATAGAGTTAAACGGCCGCGATTGGAGTGGCCTGGCATCTCGCTTCAAGTCTGCCGCACGTGGTGACAGCTTATTTTCGGTGGTATATCTCGGAGATTCTCATATTCAGGCAGATTTCGGGGGCTCTGTACTTCGCGAGCGTCTGATCAATGCATCTCGCAAAGCCGGGCGGGGAATTATAATTCCATTCAAGCTCGCAGCCACTAATCAGCCGGTTGATTACCGCTTTAATACTCAGGCGCAGTTTATCGCCTCTAAATTACTTAAACAGCCATGGGCGACTGAAATGCCCTTTACCGGCATAGGCCTCCAGCCAGTCGAGAGGCAGTATTCGATAGATATTCACTCTGAGATGGCCTTCAGCCGCATGCGGTTTATATACACGGGGGGTGTACCAGGTGTCTCGGCTGTAACCGCTGACGCTGATTCATTGGCGTATGCGCTGGTGGATGGAGGTGCAGGTTCCGAATTAACTATTGCCCTTGATCGGTCGCTGTGTGATGCGAAGGTGAGCTTTAAAGGCGATAAATCGACAGTATTCGGTGGCGTAGAGCTTCTTAGCGATACGGTTGGCACTGTTGTCCACTCAATCGGCAATAATGGCGCAACATATTCGTCGTATGCTCTTGTGGAAGGTGTCGGCAGTGGCTTGTCGCAGCTCAATCCTGATCTGGTGATTATAGCACTTGGAACTAACGAGGCTTTCGGACGCACTGATGCCGTATCGTTACACGCGGATATGTCGACTCTCATTGATGCTGTGCGCCGCCATAATCCCGGCACCGAGATTATGCTCGTTGGCCCCGCGGAATGCTATAAAAAGGTAACAAAACGTGTACGTAATAAGCAGGGAAAATTAAGGCGTGTTTCTTCCCAGGTTGTGAATACCAAAGTGCTCACGATAAGAAATGCAATAAGGGATTTTGCCAGACAAGAGGGCATAGCTTACTACGATCACTATGAAATTGCAGGTTCAACCGGCGGTGCGGCAAAAATGAAGAAGGATGGCGTTCTCAGTAAGGATGGTGTCCATTATACCGCTCAGGGCTACCGTCTGTGGGGCAACTTGCTCGCCGATGCAATACTGAATCAATTCATGAAGTCTGAGTCTATTGAAAAAAAGTAAAGACTCGACAAAAAAATTTGCTTATTTGTTTGCAAGAATCCGAGCATTGTTATTAACTTCGCAACATCAAAGGCAAACTAATGCCTGCGAAGTTAGTAAGAACCCATCTATAACCCTGTATGATATTTAATTTTCGAATCGTCTCAGACGAAGTAGACAATTTCAAACGCGAAATCCAGATTGATGCGACAGCCACCTTCCTTGACCTGAAGAAGGCGATCTGCACATGTGTGGGATACGACGCTACCCAGATGAGCTCATTTTTCCTTTGCGACCGTAATTGGGAAAAGGAAAAAGAGATTACATTTGAAGATATGGGCGCCGATGACGACCAGGATGTATGGCTGATGGATGAATCGGTTCTCGCCGATTTCATTGAAGACGAAGGCCAGAAGCTGCTGTATGTTTTCGATTATATAACCGAACGCATGTTCTTTATCGAAATGACTCAGCTTGTAACCGGTCGCTCATTAAAGGATCCGCTGTGTACACTTTCGCTTGGCACACCTCCTCCCGAAACTGTCGATCTTGAGGAATTCGACGCAAAGGTAGATGCGAAGCATGCAGCCACTGCCGTTACAGATCTGGATGAGGATTTCTACGGAGCTGACGGATATAACGACGATGAATTTGAGGCGCAGGGTTTCGACGAAATGACCTTCGACGAATAACTCTGATACAGCCAGCACCTCCTTGGTGGTGCCCCTGGGCAACCACTCTATTCCCCGCACACCGGATTTGATTTTTGCCGGTGTACGGGGTTGCAACTAATATTCAAGCTATGATCGAAACTCTCACCAATATGTTTTCAGCCCATTGGCTCTACTCGGCGTTCGCTATCGTTGCGCTGGGCTCTACATTGGTGATAATCATGGTGATATTGTCGGAAAACCGTAACCCGGTGAAATCGCTGGCGTGGGTTACGGTTCTGTTGTTGCTTCCGGTGGTCGGGATCGTGCTCTACATCTTTTTTGGGCGTAACATCAAGAATACCCGTATGATCTCGCGTCGAAACCGTAGGCGGCTGCGGCGGAGAGAAAAAAGAGTTTATACTGATCCCAGGGAAGTGAAGCTGAGCATAGAGTCGGTGCAACAGATCCATCTGGCACGCTCACTCACAGGGGCACAGTATTATCCTGGGAATAGTGTCGAGGTTTTTGTTGACGGAGAGTCTAAATTCAAGGCGCTTGAGGCCGACTTGAAGAATGCCACGAAGTCAATCAATCTTCAATATTATATATTTGAGGATGACGTGCTTGGTAATCGCATCGCCGATATATTGATTGCCAAAGCTGCTGAAGGGGTCTCCGTCCGATTGATGTATGACCATGTAGGGTCGTTCAGCGTGAAATCTCGGTTTTTCAAGCGCTTGCGCGCCGCCGGTGTGTTAGCCTCTCCGTTCTTTAAGGTTACCTTCCCTCAATTGGCAACCAGGGTCAACTGGCGTAATCACCGCAAGATATGCATTATTGACAACAGCATAGGGTACCTTGGTGGCATGAATGTCGCCGACAGATATATCGACGGAGGCAAGAAATTCAATTCATGGCGTGATACACATGTGCGCTTGATTGGCCCCGCTGTGGCCGCCCTCCAATACTCGTATGCCGTTGACTGGAATTTCATGGGTGGTGGCTTGATTGAGGATGAGCCTTATCGCGATCCGGTAGGAGAATATGTAAATAAATCTGCAATTACTGGAGTCGGAGCTCAGCTGCTTACTTCTGGCCCTACCTCTCAATGGGCTAATATAGCTATGGCCTTTCATAAGGCAATTGCGAATGCCAAGCGACGCGTATACATTCAGACTCCATATTTCCTCCCTACCGAAGGCCTGCTTAAAGCCTTGCATGCGGCAGCCCTCTCGCATGTAGATGTGCGAATCATGATGCCTCTGCGAAGCGATTCTGTAATGCTTACCCACGCTTCGGCCTCGTATGTGTCGGAGTGCCTGAGAGCCGGTATAAAAATTTATTTTTACAAACCGGGCATGCTTCACTCGAAGATGATTATCGTGGATGATGAATTTGTCAGCATAGGTTCTACAAATTTCGATTTCCGTAGCTTCGAGTGTAATTTCGAGTCAAATCTATTCTTTTATAGCCGGACTTTAACCGAGAAGATGCTCAAGGTTTACAGAGATGATCTTGCTGAATGCGTCCGTGTCAATCCTACACAGTGGAGACACCGCCGCGTTTCAGTTAAGATTGCCGAGTCTGTGCTGCGTCTATTGAGCCCGGTACTTTAACCATTAGTTTAATTCATTAATCAGATGACAGTAGATAACCGTAAAATATCAGATGCTAAGAACCGTTTCTGCACAATACTGAGAGAAACGGGCCGTGAAAATATCGATTATGTGATTGAGGATCTTGAGTCGTGGGGGTTCTTTGAAGCTCCGGCGTCTGCAAAAGGTCATGGAGCTTATGCCGGTGGATTGCTCGACCATTCCCTTAACGTCTATGATGCGGCAGTGGCGACTCGTAAGGATTTAATCGCTGCCCGTCCTGACCTTGAAGCTCAGCTGCCTCTTGACTCGATTGCTATATCAGCCCTCCTGCATGATGTATGCAAAGCTAATTTCTATCGGCTTGTGCGTCGCAAACGCCGCAACGAGATAGGAATATTTGAAGAGGAAGAGGCATATGAGATTCATGACGAAGTCTTTCCTGTGGGTCATGGCGAGAAGTCTGTGATTTTGCTTCTGCAATCGGGGCTTGACCTGAGTGATGATGAGATATATGCTATCCGCTGGCATATGGGTCCTTGGAATCTATCACGAGACGATGAGAAGTTTTACCGACAGGCTGGCCGAGTGTCGGCACTGCAACCCTTGATCCATGCTGCCGATACCATTGCGTCGGCTCTTCTCGAAAGGCCTGTAGCTACCGGCAACTGATAATTATTGTATCAAAATAATTTTGTACCTTTGTACTCACCTTAACCTAAACATATATGAATCGTATATTCCGCAATCTCCTTTTTGGTGTGGCCCTGGTGGCCGGTCTTGCATCCTGCGGCAGCTCTAAAAGTAAAGAGCCTTCGGCGCTGATCGCACAAAGCGAACGTATCGCCGGTGAACTTTCAACTCTTGTAGATGATAGCCCGATGTTCCTTCAGTCGGCTGACGTAGAGTATTCAGATGCCGTGCTGAGTGTGGCTATAGCTTTCAGTGATACTGCAGTTTCTGTCTCAGATTATTCAGAATCGCTTGTGCAGTATGTGCTGGCTCAATACCTCAAGGCACATGGAGGCCCCGACCTCGATGTCGTGCTCAATACCTTGTCGTCGGAAGAAGGCTCACTCAAACTGACTCTTTCAGATACTCATGGCACTTCCCGCGAATATCCTGTGGCAGCTGGCCGTCTTAAGCAGCTTGTGAAGCTGAAACCCATGGAGCTCAACTACAATGACGTGCGCACTAATGTGAGTGATATACTCGCTAAAAAATGCTCTGAGTATAAAGACGCCTACAATGCTACAGATGCCGAGTTTGGTATTGTGTCAAGTTTCGCTCAATACACACTCGCCTTCCCTAAGGCTTCAGCTTATTCCAATCTCAATCAGGCAAGTCTGACCGGTCGTTACCTGAAGGTTATCCAGCCTCGCTATGAAGATTTTGGAGCATGTCGCCCCATGGTAGAGGAACTTATGACGAGCCTTTCGATTGATGGCTACCGATTTGTGTATACAGATGCTGACGGCGGTCACGAACTTAAAGCAGCTTTGCCCTGGCGTCTAATCAACAAGTAATTCCCCCATCCTGCAACAATGAACTTAGTAGACAGATTTTTACAATATGTTAAGTTCGACACCCAGAGCGACGAACTTACTAACATGACTCCCTCCACTCCGGGGCAGATGATATTTGCCGAGCATCTTAAAAAAGAACTTGAGGCGCTCGGCCTATCGGAAATAACTCTGGATGACAATGGTTATCTTTTCGCGACACTTCCTTCCAATCTTCCTGCAGGGGTAGAGGTCCCTACCGTAGGCTTCATCGCGCATCTTGATACATCCCCTGATTTGTCAGGCCGTCATGTGGCACCTCGCATTGTAGAGCATTACGACGGTGGCGACATCGTGCTGAATGAGTCAACCGGCGTCGTTCTTTCTCCTCGCGATTTCCCTGAGTTATCACACTATGTAGGCCAGGATCTGATTGTAACTGATGGTAATACTTTGCTTGGCGCCGACGACAAGGCTGGCGTCGCAGAGATTATCAGTGCTGTCGATTATCTTCTTCAGCATCCGGAGATCAAGCATGGTAAAATCCGTGTTGGCTTTAATCCCGATGAGGAGATTGGCCTTGGGGCACATAAATTCGATGTGGAGAAATTTGGCTGTGACTTCGCATATACGATGGACGGCGGAGAAATCGGTGAACTTGAATTCGAGAATTTCAATGCTGCCGTTGCGCGTGTAACCTTTACCGGTCGCAATGTCCATCCGGGATATGCAAAGCACAAGATGATCAACTCTATGCGCATTGCCAACCAGTTCATCATCATGCTGCCTCGCTGGGAAACCCCCGAGCATACTGAGGATTATGAGGGATTCTACCATCTGATCTCGATGGAAGGTACTGTTGAGAAAACTGTGCTCACTTATATCATCCGCGATCATGACCGCGACCGCTTTGAGCGCCGTAAGAAAGAACTTGAGCATCTTGCACGCAAGATCAATCATGAGTTCCCCGATTGCTGCACGCTCGACATAAAGGATCAGTATTATAATATGCGCGAGAAAATTGAGCCTGTAATGCACATAATCGACATCGCGGAAGAAGCCATGCGTAACCTTGATATTGAACCGAAAGTTCAGCCTATCCGCGGCGGAACAGACGGTGCGCAGCTCTCGTTCAAAGGTCTCCCTTGCCCCAATATTTTCGCTGGTGGTCTGAATTTCCACGGACGCTACGAGTTCGTTCCCATTCCATCAATGGAAAAAGCCAAAGGCGTCATTGTAGAGATTGCGCGCCTGGTTGGAGAAGGTTCCCGCAAATAATTGACTTCTGAGCGTGGTGGATTCAGACAGAATACTTGCTGTCGTTACCGGGCCTACAGCATCCGGTAAAACCGCGCTTGCCATAGGGCTGGCAGAGCACTTCAACACCGAGATAATTTCTGCCGACTCACGCCAGCTCTATAGAGATATACCGATAGGCACGGCTGCTCCAACTCCCGAGGAGCAGGCCCGTGCCTTTCATCATCTTGTGGGAGTACTGCCATTGGATGCATATTATAGCGCGGCACGTTTTGAGGAAGATGCCCTTGCGATTTTGCCCGAAATATGGAGTAAAAGCCAGGTGGCTGTAGTGTGTGGAGGCTCCATGATGTATGTGGACGCTCTGTGCAATGGCATAGACGAAATGCCGACGGTCAGTCAAAGTGTGCGCGAGTATGTATTGAATATGCTCGACGCGCATGGCATTGAGGCAGTGTTGGCACAGCTACTGATTGTCGATCCTGATTACTGGGAGAGAGTCGACCGCTCGAACACACGGCGGGTTGTCCATGCTCTTGAGGTTAGTCTGGAAGCCGGTCGACCGTATTCTTCTTTGCTTACTGGAGCGAGCCGCAAGCGCCCGTTCACTATTGTAAAAGTTGGCATCGAACGTACTCGTGAAGATCTTTTCGCGCGTATTAATGCTCGTGTGGATGCAATGATAGGCGCGGGGCTGGAGAACGAGGCGAGACGCGCGTTCGCTCAAGGGAATTTTAACTCGTTGAATACTGTTGGCTACAAAGAAATGGCTTCATATTTTGCCGGTGAGATGGATTGGGCGACAGCCGTAGCTCGTATTGCCAAAAATACCAGAGTATATGCCAAGAAACAGTTGACGTGGCTAAAACGGGATTCCTCTATCAATTGGCTACATCCAGATACAGCACTCCCAGATGCGATAGAGCTTATTGAAATGAATATTGCTGCCGGAAGAAGATAAACATCGTAATCTTCTTCCGGTAGTAGTATTTAGATTGGAAAAATTGCTTGCGGAGTTTGAGAAAAAGTATTAACTTTGCACAATATTTTTCGCACCCAAAATGAAACAAGTGACTTATGAGGGCCTGACATTCGAGCCCTATATCTCAAAAAAAGACATTGCCGCCCGTGTTGAGGAACTCGGCAAAGAAATCGTGCGCGACTGCGCCGGCAAAATGCCCCTGTTTGTGTGTGTGCTCAACGGGGCATTTCCTTTTGCGAGCGACTTGTTCAGAGCCGTTGAAAGCATAGATGCCGAAATCACATTTATCCGCCTTAAGAGCTATGAAGGCACTGAGAGCAGTGGCGCGGTAAAAGAGGTCATCGGTCTGCATGAGAATATTGAAGGCCGCACAATTATCATTGTCGAAGATATTGTCGACACCGGTAACACTATTTTCCGCCTGATCCAGGATCTTGAGAAGAGTAAGCCTGCAGAAATAAAAATTGCCACACTTCTTTTCAAACCTGATGCACTTGTCCGTCCGGTCAAGCCCGATTATGTCGGATTCAGCATTCCCACCAAGTTTATCATCGGTTACGGACTCGACCTCAATGAAAAGGCCCGCAATCTTAACGATATCTATATCCTCAAAGAGGCCTGAACCAACCGTTCAGCGTATACGTTTTAACTGACATGAACATAGTAATTTTCGGTGCCCCCGGCAGTGGTAAGGGCACACAGAGCGAAAAACTCATCTCGGAATACGGATTACATCATATTTCTACCGGCGAACTGCTGCGTGATCACATTGCCCGTGGCACTCATCTTGGTAAGGTTGCCGACACCTACATTTCACAGGGTCTTTTGATCCCGGATGAATTGATGGTAGAAGTTTTGGCCGATCTTTTCAAAGAGAATCCCGAAGTGGCAGAGAAAGGTGTCATCTTTGACGGTTTTCCCCGTACAATAGCTCAGGCAGAAGCTTTGGCAGATCTGCTTCAGCGCTATGGCACGGAGATTCATGCAGTTGTCGGCCTTGAGGTAGACGAAGACGAACTTGTGCGCCGCATGTTGGAACGCGGTAAAGCAAGCGGTCGCTCGGATGATAATCTCGACACCATCCGCAAGCGTCTGGACGTCTATCATAAACAGACAGCACCTTTGAGAGATTATTATCTTGGCAAAGGTCGCTACCATAAAATTGACGGTAATCGAACGGTTGATGATATTTTTGGAGATATCCGCACGTCGCTCGAGCCTCATAAAGATAAGAAATAATAGAGTTTTATCGGCAGGCTTGAAGCACCTTCAAGCCTGCCGATTTTTATATTTATCTCTCTCCGGAAGATGTATACATTTGAAGAACCGTATTGCCACGCGCCTTACGATGATTTATTGAAAATCTACAGCACCAGTTTCGCTGATAATTTCCCACTTCCAGCTCTTACTGATTACATATCAGGCAAAACATTGTCGTATGGCGATGTCGCCCGGCGTATAGCTCGGTTACATCTGTTTTTTGAGATTGCAGGCGTCCAGAAAGGCGATAAGGTAGCTCTATTTGGCAAGAATACTCCTAATTGGGTTATAGCTTTTATGGCAACCATAACTTATGGTGCTGTCATTGTTCCGGTTCTTCATGATTTTAATCCTACCGACGCGCAGCATATCATCAATCACTCCGATGCGGTGATGCTGTTTGTCTCCGACGGACTTTTTCAAGCACTCGATTTCGAGTCAATGCCAGCTATCCGCGCGGCTGTCTCTCTCGATAGCCGTACCGTTATTGCTGAGCGTGCGCCGATAAAGAAATCTGGTCAGCGTACTCCGCTTAGTCACAAGTCGATTGTCACGAATCTGACACGTCAGTTCCGCAAACGATATCCAAATGGTTTTTCGGCGTCCGATATAAAGTATCCACTTATCGAGGGCTCTTCGACTGCCGTAATTAACTATACTTCCGGCACTACTGGATTCTCAAAGGGCGTGATGCTGAGCCTGGACAACCTTCGCGGAAATGTTGTATTTGGTATCCGGTCAAATCTGCATTATCAAGGTTCGCGGGCCTTATCCTTCCTTCCGTTGGCCCATGCTTACGGTTGCGCATTCGATATGCTGGTGCCTTTGGCTGTGGGGTCACACGTGACTCTTCTGGGCAAGACCCCGACTCCGATGCTGTTACTTAAGGCCATGAGGCAGGTACGACCCTCGTTGATTATATGCGTACCTCTCATTCTTGAGAAAATTTACCGCAAAGTGGTTGTACCACAGATCACACGAAAGCCGATACGCTGGGTGCTTGCTGTTCCGATGCTTGATAAAGCTGTATACAGCATGATTCGTTCTAAGCTGGTTGAAGCTTTCGGAGGGGCATTTGAGGAAGTGATTGTCGGAGGTGCTGCGCTTAACCCCGAAGTGGAGGAGTTCCTTGCACGTATCAAATTCCCATTTACGGTGGGGTATGGAATGACTGAATGCGGGCCGCTTATAAGTTATTCTCCCTGGAGAAGATTCAAGATTGGATCTGCCGGTCGAACTCTCAATCACATTATGGAAGCCCGCATATTGGCTGATGACTCAATCGGCCGAAGCGAGAATGGACGCCCGCAAGGTGAGATTATGGTGCGAGGTCTGAATGTGATGAAGGGTTATTATAAGAATCCGGATGCGACTGAAGGTGTACTTGAGGAAGACGGTTGGCTTCACACAGGAGATATGGGATGGATTGGAGATGATAGCCGAACCATCCATATCAGAGGAAGATATAAGACGATGATTCTTTCAGCGAACGGCCAAAATATCTACCCCGAAGAAATTGAAGCTAAACTGAGCAATATGCCCTATGTCAATGAGTGCCTCGTCATAGAACGTGACGGCCAACTCGTGGCATTATGTCATCCTGACGCTGATCAGGTGACTCGAGATGAACTTACTCCCTCACAACTGGCAGAGGCGATGGAGGCCAATCGATTAGGTCTGAATAAGATTGTGGCGCCATATGAGCAGGTAAGGGCAATCGAGATTATGCCTGAAGAGTTTGAAAAAACACCCAAGCGCTCAATTCGCCGCTTCTTGTATAAGTAAGTGTGTAATTATTCCGAATCATATTAACCAATTATAATCATGAAAAGACTACTAATCCCGGTGGTGGCAGGAATCTCTGTTGCCATGGGCGTTGCTTGTTCAAATTACGGGCCACGTACGATAGAAGCCCCGGCTGTTGAGGCTGCAAATACTGGAAGTATAGATGTGCTAAAGGCTGAATTGACCGATACTGCCACGATTGTGACCTTTAAACTAAAATACCGACCAGGATGGTGGGTGCGTTTTGACTCAGCTTCCCAACTGCGTGCCGGAGATAAAATTTATGGCGTAAAAGATTGGAATGGTGTTGTGCCGGGCTCGCAGATTATCATGCCCTCCAGTGGTGACACGGTTGTAACCTTGGCCTTTGAACCAGTACCTTACGAAACAAAGAGTATAGACTTTACTGAAGGCACCGAAAAAGGATGGTGTCTATGGGGAATTGACTTGACTGGGAAGAAAAACCAGGCATCCCCCGATATACTTGCCAAGCTTCCTGCCGATGTGCGTCAACTTCAGGAATTTGAATTTCCAAGCCTCGAAGCTGCACCGACTGAAATACGTTTCCATGTGCTTGGCTATCGTCCGGAATATGGCAAACTCAGTCTCGTGTTGGCCAACATGGCCGATCAGGAAAATTATACTGTCTCATTAGACGCTAATGGGGAGGCCGTCTCTACTTATAATCTGTATGGAACAACAGGAGTCCTTCTCTACTTAGATGGTCTTCAGATGAAGTCAGCAGGAAAAGCCGCCCTGATTCCCGGTAAGCCAGTTGATTTGTATATCGATGCGGCGGGCTTGGCGTCAGACTTTATCCAGGCTAACCGAGGAGAAGAATCTGAAGCTTGCTTGCGCGTTTATGATAACGGAGCTCTTGCGGCAGCAAACCGCGTGATGTTTGCCCATCCTTCAATCGGAAGCCTTGCCGATGTTGTCGAGAAGTGTAACTGGCATATGACTTCCGACGAATATACCGATGCCATACTTGCTGGACGTCAGGCGGCCCTTGACACTATTGAATCATTAAGTGTCAACGATGCCATGAGAAATTTCCTGAAAGGTAATGTCGATATGGCTGCACTGTTGTTAGTCGCCAGCCCATCGGCGCTGTACAACATGTACTATTTAGAAAAAGGCAGCACAGAGGGCATACGTGATTCTGTAGACGTACCCGGAAAAGAACAGTTTGATCGGGTGGCAAGTCTGATGAATCTTGAAGATACCGCCATGCTTGTCTACCGTCAGTATGTGGCAGCGGTCCAGCCTTCGTATAATGCCGGCCAACTTCCTGCAGAGACCTACCAATATCTTATGACATATCAGTCGGCAGCCTCCGGAAGTCTGTCGGAAGATCAGCTCGCAACCTTCGATAATGCATCGACTCCATTTTTTGCAAAGGCTCTTAAACTTCGCCAAGCTACCGCAGAGGAAGCCCGTAATGCTGTGAACCAGCGGCTCGCATCTTTACCCGAAGATGCACCTGAGAAAATCTTTGCCGACATCATTGCTCCGCATAAGGGTAAAGTAGTTCTTGTCGACCTGTGGAATACATGGTGTGGACCATGCCGAAATGCCCTGAAAGCCAATGAGCCTCTCAAAAGTGGTGAATTAGCTGACGAGGATATTGTGTGGGTCTATATCGCTGACGAGAGCTCTGACAAGGATTTGTATGAGAAAATGAAGCCTGGAATCAAAGGCTTACATTATATGGTGAACAATGACCAGATAAGCGCTATCCGTGATTTGTTTAATGTAGACGGTATCCCCTATTATATACTTGTAGACCGTCACGGAAATGTTTCGGGTCATCCCGATTTCCGTGATCACGAAGAGTTGGTTAAGGGAATTAAAGCCGCTCTTGCTGATAAATAAACCCTCTTAATATACGACAACCAGCCCGATGCGAGAAATAATCTCTACATCGGGCTGGTTGTTTCGTATATAGACTAATTAATTCTCAGGTTTTACAAGTCTTACATGGAAAATATTGCCATTTATACACTCGCCATCGTTAGCAAATTTAACCGTTACCTGATCTTTGCCGTCGAGGAGTTCTGATGGAATGGAGTATTCTTCTTCGCAGAATAGAGACTCTCCATGATTGGTATTATTTCCGATATTTGCGATTGGTTGTTCATCAATGAAAATAGAGATGCCAGATCTGGTTTTAGAGCCTGCGAGACGCAACCTCAATCTTAGATCAGATTCTCCTTCTGTGCGCATGCGGTAAGAAAAATAGCTGTTTTTCCCATTTGCACCGCGCCATGCTTCTCCGTTGAAATTGCCACTTTCAGAGTTATTTGCCTGCATGAAATGATCAGCTTCAGGCTGTTGCTCGCCAGTATTTACGGCATCTACAGTCCGCGCATCCAGATCAAGACGGCGTTCTTCGTCTAATCTGGCTTCTTGAAGATATGACTTATACTCCTGGTCTGTCATCGACAGCCAGTAGAGCATATATCGGCTGTCGTGGATGCGATAGAACGGCTCAAGTATGATAGACTCATACTTATCGTTGAATATGCCACTTATCGCGTATGCGTAATCTTTATCTGGAACAGCTTGCAAAGAATTTAGTTTCTTCTCAAGTGTCTTGCGGTTACCGATTAGTACAGGTGTATCGAAGACTGACACCAAGGGGCCGTTGGCGATATGGCCCCATCGGCTATCATCTGCGATGAGACCCGGTAAGGTCTGCCCATTATCATACCTTGAGGCCAACACGAGGGGGCCTCTTAGAATGCTCACGTATTGAGGGAGACCATGGAGGGATTCCAGTCTCACACGCATAGGCATGTCAATCTCAACGATGTCTCCAGCCTCCCATGTGCGTGTCAATGGAATATAAGATGATGGTTGCGATTTTATTTTCTGACGTTTTCCGTTAATTGCCAGAGTTATATTGTCGCACCATCCTGGATGGCGGAGCAATAGGGTGAATGCATTTGACGTAGCTGAATCAATGACAATCTTTACTTTGCCATCATGTGGAAACTCGGTTTCCTGATGCAGTTTTACTCCACGATCATGCCACTTGAGGCTCGATGGGGCATAAAGATTGACCTGCAAGGAGTCGCCAATATGGGTATAAACGAACTGGGCGTATTTCCCAGGATTTTCCATCCCTGTTCCGACGCAGCACCACATTGCGCAATTAGGCTGGGAATATACGCGATAATGGGCCGGTCGGGCTGAAGTAAAATACACATATCCACCGTGTTCAGGGTGAACGCTCGATAATATATGATTATATAGCGCCCGCTCATAGAAGTCGGTGTATTCAGCCTTGGGCGATTGCCTGAACAAGCCCTCGGTGAGTTTTAGCATATTATTTGTGTTGCATGTCTCAGGGCCTTCACGCTCATCAACATAACTCTTTATGTCAGACTCAGGAGGGAAATGCTCGCGGCGACTGTTGCCTCCAATTGATAAAGATCGATTATGCGTAACTGTTGTCCAGAAAAAATCTGCCGCAGTATAGTATGAACTGTCGTTGGCGAGTTCACCTATGCGCTGAAATCCCAAAGCTTTAGGAACTTGCGTATTGGCATGCATGCCGCTTAGATTGTCATTTTTGACGGACATTGCATCGAAAATACGGTGATGAGTGAATTTTTTCGCAGCCTCAAGGTAGTTTGGGTTTCCAGTCATGGCATAAGCGTCCGCAAACACCTCGTTCATACCTCCGAATTCGCAATCGAGCATGGACTCCATGTCGTTTTCATTGAGATTGTCAGTGACTTCTATTCCCCAATCGCACATTCCAAGAAATAGCTTACGCGCAACCTCTGATCCGGTATATACCCATGCATCCCTTAATCCAGCGAACGTTTTATGCACGTTATACCAAGGTACCCAGTAATCCCATACTTTGGATACTTCTCCATTTCGAAGAGTTGCCCATAATCTATCACCTTCAGGCACTCCACCAATATAACCGTCACCTCGAGCGACGGCGCACATGGCGAGTTGGCTCAGTACGTAATCTAGCCTTAGTTTGATGTCTTTGTTCCCGGTAGAAGCTGCATGGATGGCGAGGGCAGAGAGATAATGGCCCCCTATGTGTCCGTCCAGTCCATCCCAGTTAGGAAAGCTCTCAGCTTTGGGAGGCAAACCGGCAGCCTTGAGATACGGAGCGAGCAACCTGTCGACGTCATAACTGAGAAGAACTTCCACATTTTTATCCATGGCGTGCTTCAATGGCCCATCGGTAATCACAACGTCTGAAAGGTCGAACTCATTCGGGTAAAGACGACTCTGTGCATTGGAGTTAGGAATGGCGTAGAGGAGAGCTATAATTGGAATTAGGTATTTTTTCATCAGATTCAGGTTATGAGATTTTGAGTAGACAAAATTAGTGAAATAATTGCATATATGCATTATAGACGGCATGGCAAAAGAAATTATTGAGTAAATCATGTATGGGTGAATCGCCCTAAACCATGGGTGAAATTTACTTATTTTAGGGTATTGTAGCCCGATTTAACTAAAACTAATTTTGCAGCGA
This sequence comes from uncultured Muribaculaceae bacterium, assembly GCA_910586595.1. Taxonomy (GTDB): domain Bacteria; phylum Bacteroidota; class Bacteroidia; order Bacteroidales; family Muribaculaceae; genus CAG-873. The sequence goes on from CAJUJB010000005.1 coordinate 38,580, forward strand.
AAAAAATAACGTTTGCTATGACTAACAGATTTGTCACATTTTTTGCTGCAACTTCATTAGCTATTCTTCCATTGTCTGCCCAGTTGACAGTTGGTGGATATGGAGAGGCAACTTATAGCTATAATTTCTATTCCGATGCGTGGAACCGCTATAAAAATCCTGCTAATTTCAAGGATGCAACCCATTCCCGTGTTGATCTGCCCCATGTAGTGATCTATCTTGGTTACGACTTCGGCCATGGCTGGAGCGTCCAATCGGAAATAGAGTTTGAACATGGCGGCGTAGAAGCTGCTGTGGAAATGGAAGATGATGAGGGTGGCGAGTATGAAACCGAAATTGAGCGTGGCGGAGAGGTGGCGCTTGAGCAATTTTGGATTCAGAAGTCATTCTGCCCTCAGTTCAATATCCGAGCAGGACATATCATTGTACCGGTAGGATCGACAAATAATGCCCATGAGCCCAATCGTTTCTTTGGTGTATTCCGTCCGGAGGGCGATGCCACGATTATTCCATGTACTTGGCATCAGACGGGTATTAACCTCTGGGGGCAAGCGGGCGCATGGAAATATCAGGCCATTGTTGTGCCTGGTTTAGACTCCGACCGTTTTGGCCGGGATAATTGGGTCGGCTCAGCTTCCGGTAGCCCTTATGAATTTAAAATCGCTAACTCCATAGCTGGTGTAGCCCGCGTAGATTGGACTGGAGTCAAAGGACTGCGTCTTGGTCTGAGCGGATATATAGGCAATACTTTTACCAATACGCTCGCCCAGCCTAACGAAAACTGGGAAGACGTTAAAGGTACACTTGCAATCGGAGCTTTTGATTTTACATATAGCGGAGGCGGATTTCTGGCGAGAGGTGGAGCGATATATGGGCATCTTTCTGATGCTGACCGTATCACAGCATTTAATAAAAAAATGCGCAGTGATTCACCTTCTCCCAAGACCAATGTTGCATCGGAGGCAATCTCAGTTGGTGTCGAGGCTGGATACAACATTTTCAAACCGATGAAAATAGATAGGCAGCAACTATATGTTTTCGCCCGCTATGATTACTACGACTCGATGTTGAGCACAACAGGAGGATTACTAAAATATGATTGGTGCGGTCGTTCACGCATAGCTGCGGGCATCAATTACTATCCGATTAAACCTATTGTGTTAAAAGGAGAATACAGCATTGGGCTGATGCGTAAGCCCTATAATAATGAGCCGGCTATTTCAGTCGGGATAGCTTACGTCGGATTCTTTAAAAAATAAAACCACATAATTAATATGCACATGTTTAAACCAATCACAATCATTGCGGCAGCTGCCGCCCTCAGCATTGCCGTTGCATCATGCTCCGACAATAATGAGCCTACTCCAGACAACGGTGCCGACGCCCAGGAAGAAGCTCTCAAAGCCATCATCACAGACTATGTTGATAATACAGTTGTTCCTACTTACCGAGGGCTTGCGGATGCGTCAATGCGTTTGGCCGATATCTGCGATCAAATGTGTGAGGGAGGTATCGCTAACCTGACAGAAGCGCAGATCCGTAAAGCTGGTGAAGAATGGATCTCAGCTCGCCGTTATTGGGAGTTAAGTGAGGCATGGCTCTTCGGGGCTGCCGCCGACTACAGCATAGATCCACACGTCGATACATGGCCTCTTGATAAAACAGCTATGGATGCGATGTTGAACAATGCTTCGCAGATGGCTCAGATGTCGGATCGGGAGAGTGCTGGCGAGTATGTAGGCTCTGCACTGGGTCAGGGTCTACTCGGATTCCATGCCATTGAATATCTGATTTTCGAACCCTCCTCAACTTCGGCAACGACGTCGTCACCACGCCCTGTGTCGCGGTTTACACAAAATGAGCTCTATTATCTGGCGGCCGTGGCCGATGACCTGCGTAATTGCTGTCTCCAGCTTGAAGCTTCATGGGCAGATGAAGGCACTGTAGATGCCGAGAAACTCCAGATACTTGACGATGCCGAATTAAGCTATGCCAAAAACTATGGCGCCTATATGAAAAATGCCGGTCAAGCCGGAAGTATATATGTAAGCTATCAGGATGCCATTCAGGAGCTGATCGTCGGAGCCCAGGATATTGCCGATGAGGTAGGTAACCAAAAAATCGGCAATCCGGTAGGATCTGGTCTTGAGGCCGATCCCGACTATATTGAATCGCCTTACGCATTAAATTCAATCACTGACTTTATTGACAATATCCGTTCGGTGCGTCACGCCTATATGGGTTATCAGGCAGTTGCCGGTGAAACCGAAACTTATATCAAGCCCTCGACACATACTCTGAGTGCCTATGTGGCCACACTTGATGCCGAATTAGATGAGCAGGTGCGCGCAGCCATTGATAAAGCCGTCAATGCCATTTCGCAGATGCGTGAGCCCTTTGCATCGACATCTCAGGACAAAACCATGCACGATGTTAATTTTGCAGCCGTCGACGCATGTAATGAGCTGACAGATATACTTGATGAGGTTATTGAAGTTATAGAGAAAAACTGATGAAGTACCGACATCTCTTTATTGTTGCCGGGGTATGCGCTATTAGCGCATGCTCCGACAATCATACCCCCGAACCTGACGAAGAGCAGGCGGTGGCATTCCCCGAATGGTACTATACCGGAGGGAAACTCGGAACATCCTATATCACCACTTCGGCGGCATTCGAACAGCCGTCGAAGAGTGTAGAGGAGGGCGGGTTCCTGGCATCTTTCAAACGCGGGGAACAACTATTTGAGAAGAACTACGTAAGTAATTCTTCAGGCGTGCGAAGTGGTCTTGGTCCGATGTATGTCCGTTCGTCGTGCATGCATTGTCATCCAGGATATGGTCATGGAAAATCTCAGCCGGATGGAGCTTTCCGAACCAATGAAATGGGAAATGGATATTTGCTCGTAGTCTATAATCCGACTACACAGGGCTATGTGAATTGGTTGGCAGGCATGCCGCAAGGGCATGCTGTGGCTCCTTTCAAGGCTCCTCTCGACGAGAATAAGGTAATCCTCAAGTGGCACGAATATACCGACCCATGGGGGAACCGATTCGATGATGGAGAAACTTATTCACTCCGTTATCCTGAGGTGAATATGAGCCGCGACGCAGTATATGCTTATCGTCAAGGTGTTCTTACAGATGAACTAATGGGCGACTATGAGGTCAGATTGGAGAGTACTATAGGAATTTATGGTACAGGCCTTCTGGACGCTATATCTGATGAAGACATCAAAGCTCAGTATGCCGCAGAAGAAAAAGACGGCTATATGCCCAATGGTTTGAATCCGGCTGTCTTCGCGGGAGGAGAGTGGAAAGGTCAGTATACATCTAAAGAAGTTTCGTCAGATGGCAAGACATATCCCCTCCGCTATACATATGCCCTCTCGCGCGGCCCTCTTCAAGATGCACCGGGTGCAAATGCGTATTGGAATATTACCAACGTGACACGTTCCGACCGCAGATATCACTATAAGGATGCCGGTGGATATTATGCCAAGGCTGCGGCATCTGATCCAGAGGTACAGGCTTCTTTTGCGTCGTATATTGAAGGCATTGACCCTGACCATACCCATCCGGAATGGTTTACATCGGATGTTGAGCAGAATATACTTGCATACATCAATTCGACTACTCTTCCTGCAGAGGCTACCGATCAAAATTATATTGACTTGATGGTGTGGCACCGAGGTTTGGCAGTACCTGCTGTACGTGGCATAGACAATCCCGCTGTAGAGAGAGGCAAAGAACTTTTTGAGGAAATCGGTTGTGCTTACTGTCACCGTCCATCATGGACAACCGGATCGGATGAGATCCGTGATCCGGCTCAGTTCTTCACGAAGTCAGAGCCTGGACGTCTTTTACCCCAGTATCCATATCAGAAGATATGGCCCTATACAGATATGGTGCAGCACAAACTTCTTATGGTTAACGATATCCGCAACGGGTGGTGCCGTACTACGCCTTTGTGGGGTCGAGGACTGCATCAGATGGTAACTGGTTCGGAATACGCCGACCGACTGCATGATTGCCGTGCGCGTACAACGCTAGAGGCCATTATGTGGCATGGTACGTCTGCGCAAAGCGATGCTTATGAGACTGTAAGAAAATTCCGAGCACTTAGTAAAGAAGATCGTGACGCTGTAGTCACATTCCTGGATGCAATATGATTGGATTTGTCTTGCTCGCTCTGGCGGCGTTGGCTTTAGCTGTTATCAGTTGTCTGCCTGATGCCGCCGGGCTTTACACCTCGCCTCCCATGCTTGTGCTGTGGGGGGCGATGGCTGTATTCTCTTTGAGATATATAATCCATAAGCGATTGTTCAAAAGACCTTCGGTATTTCTGGTGCATTTAGCATTCATAGTTATACTGATCGGAGGGGCTCTTACACACTTTTGGTCGACAGAGGAGCGTTTACACCTGCGCCAGAACGAATCTATGAATTTTGCAGGCTATAGCATTACCTTGACAAAATTCGATATTGTTTACTATCCTGGAACCAAAACTCCGGCAGATTATATCAGCACTTTGGAAATTGACGGAGATACAGCTTCAGTGTCGATGAATAAAACAGTAGTAAAAGGGTCTCTAAGGTTATTTCAGACAGCATACGACCAGGATGGCCTTGGCTCAATCATCACAGTGAGCCAGGATGCCAAGGGTACGACTGTGACCTATGTTGGGTATGCGCTCCTCGCTATAGGTATGATGTTGTGTTCCATACCTCGCAGAATCCGTAATATTTGCATTTTCATTTCCTTACTTATATTGCCCATGGGAGCTTCGGCAGCTCCAAAAAGTCTGCCAAAAGATATTGCAGAAAATATGGGGCACTTATATATCTACCATGGAGGGAGAATAAAACCCTTATCGACTCTGGCTTCTGATTTTACTTTGAAATTGTGTGGGTCGACATCGTATAATGGATTAAGCGCTGAGCAAGTGTTTACTGGTTGGCTTTTTTACTATGATGCATGGAAAACGGAACCATGTATAAAAATAAAAGATAAGGCAAGCCGGCTTGCTATGGGGAATACTTCGGGATATGTCGCGTTAAAAGATTTTTTTAATTCAGATGGGTCGTACATATTCAAGGATGGTCTACATCCAGAGGCGAACGAAAAGTTTGCGCTTGTATCGACTGCTGCAACTGGTGCAATATGGAGTATATTTCCCTATAACTCAGTAACGGGAATAGAGTGGCTGTCGCCGGTAGATGACCTACCGGAAGATATGAATGTGGATCAATGGCATTTTACATCTCATTGTCTGAACTATCTTTCTGAGTTGATCAATACGGGCGAGCGGGAGAAGGCTTATTCTGTAATTGAAAAGATTAAAGCATATCAGATTCAGGAAGCCGGGGAAGTATTGCCGAGTAGTTTGCAGACTTCGTGTGAGCGTGCATTTATGAAGCTTTCGCGCACTATTTTCCCTGCAATATTTGTGCTCGTTGCAGGATTGATTCTGTTCTTTTTCCCTCACCGATACGTCTGCGTCTCCATTTTAGGGGTTGCTTCAGTTTGGATTTTGTCCCTGATTGTATTAGAGTGGATTGCCGGTGGACGCTTACCGATGGCAAATGGGTATGAAACTATGCAATGGATGGCTCTGTCGGGCGCGCTTGGAGGAGTCTACGCGTCGCGTAGGTCTACGGCTAATACCTTGGGCCCAATCTGTCTCATTGTTGTGGCGTTGGCATTGATTGTCGCACGGATGGGGCAATCAAATCCACAGGTTAGTCTTTTGGTGCCAGTCCTTCGGTCACCTCTATTGTCCATCCATGTATTGACAGTTATGATTGCCTATGCTGGCTTAGCCATTATGGCACTTGCCGGAGCAGCTTGGTTGCTCGGCAAACGGGATGTGCTTGCGGTGTCGCGGAGAATGGTGCGTCCTGTCGTATTCCTATTGGCAACCGGAATATTCATTGGCGCAGTCTGGGCCAATCAATCATGGGGCAGGTATTGGGGATGGGATCCCAAGGAAGTCTGGGCCCTTATAACTATGATTGTCTATTCATTCCCTATACATACAGCTACGCTGAAATTTTTCAAGTGCGACCGCATATACGCGATTTATACTCTCGTCGCGTTTCTATGTGTGTTAATGACTTATTTTGGAGTCAACTTTGTATTAGGCGGCCTCCATAGCTACGCATAGAGTTTCAGACCGGTATTATCAGCATCGGAATATCGGTCTGAAATAAAATCTTGTGAGCCAGCCCCGGATTGAAGAGTCGGCTGAATGCATTTCGTTTCCGATTCGGCACAACAATGAGGTCGAAATTATGTGTACGGTGCAGCTCGGCGAATTCTTTATCGCCATCCGCCTGACAGATTGGAACACTTACAAAGTGATAATGGCGGAAGTTATTGCGGCAATATTCGCTCAATCGCCTTAATGCTTTGTCGGCTGAAGTATCACTGAATCTCTTTTTCTTAGGGATATGTACTATGGTGACTGACGCCTCGGAGTTTCCGAATAGCCGATACAGGGCATCTATAGCGAGAATATCGTCTTGATTAAGATTGCTGAAGAAAAGAATATTTGAAGGATTAAGAGAGGCTTCGAGAGGCAGAGGCTCGGGCACGGTAAGTACGGTGAATCTCCCTTCATCAAGCACTTCGGCAGTGACGCTGCCAATCATTTCACTCTCTTTTTTATCGGCTCCACGTGTTCCCATTATGATTAATCTGGGGAACGTTTGCTTGGCAGATTCGATAATCGCATCTTCCGGTACGCCTTCAACTACAGTGTGGGTAAATTTTACAACAGGAATATCACCTCGACGCATAGCAGCCCGGAGCCTGTCTGCAAAGTGATTCATGAGCTTGCGGGCATTATCAATCAGTTGTTCCCGAGCCCCGGTTTCTCCTATCTCATAAGAGAGAGAATCTGTGAACTGGACATTGCCTGCAATATAAGGGTCGATATAACTGTAGAGGAACAGCAAGTCTGATTGCTGCCGGAAGGCTATATGGCTTGCCACACATGCTGCTTTATACGAGTTTTCGCTCAGATCTACCGGCACGAGTATGGTATGAGCCGGAGAGGATGATGGTGCGGAAGTTTCTCCGAAAAGCTCGCGGTTTTCAATAATCCGGAGAGCGAGTGGCAGATCATCTTCCTTGATTCGTACACGCACGCCGGAAGAGAATCCGGGAACTTCCAGATTCACATTGTTCAACTCGACTTTGACGCCCTCATTCTCGAGCATAGTGCGTAGAGCGAGAGCTTTCTCATAAGTATGGATTGCTACAGTGATAAGGCGTGCCATATTTCAAATAGTATCTAAAAAAAGGACGTGGCACATATGGCCGACGTCCTTGTATTTTGATGAATGACCGAGATGAGAGGATTTTTTATTCGGCTTCTTGAGTTTGAAGTATTTCTACAGCCATGTCGTAGATAGTGCTGTCGTCAAGAACAACAATACCGCCGTCGGGGCCCGGTTCAATATGTACACCACAGTTCTTGCCGAAGTCATAGTTGCTGCCACCGAAGTAGTTGCGAACGGTCTGAACAGTGGTGTTAAGCCTGTCTGCAATCTGATGCATCGATCCGTCGGGAAGGCGATCTTTGAGGCGACGGAGTTCGTTGAAGGTGATTGTCTTGGTCATATCGTGAGGGTATTTAAGGTGAGTGATATGTTTTGTTGTTTTGTGGTTACTAAGTTAATGTCAATTTTCTTACTAAACAAACAAAAGGGCTAAAAATTTCATATGTTTTAAAACATATTTTTGCTTTAGTGTTGCTGATTAGTAAGTTATGGCGTCTATTGGAAAAAATATTTTTTTATAATGTCATATTCTTTCCACGTCGCTTGCTCTAAGCCAAGCCTTGGTGCCGTTGTTAATCTTAACGTTATACCAGCGTGGTGACACAGGGTCGTCGGGTGTGGCAACAGAGTCGACAATCTCGACTTTTGTGCCTTCATGGATAGTCACAACTTTATCAGAAGCCGAACCAGCAGCGCGGGGAGCTGACGAGAGTTGGGTAGAGGGCTTTATAACTACGGCGGACTCATGCGATGAAGCCGCCTCAAGCGCATCAGAAGCTACATAGAGGACATAGGCAAATATAAATAACAGTACAATGCCTCCAAAAAAGCCAGTCTTACGCATGGCTATGCTCCGGGAGAATATATAAAGGGCGATTGCCGCGATGAACAGAGCGAAGACTCCGAAGGCAATCCATGCCCAGGTATCGGCTTTAGCAGCAGCTACAACACTCCGATGCATTTTTGCAAAGAACGCCGTATCGTCTTCTGGGCGATCCTGTATTCTTGACCTTACAAAATCGAGATTTTGTCTTGCATCAGCATCGGTAGGATTAATGCGGAGTGCCCGTTCGTAGCTGATTACGGCTTTGCCCAGATTATCGTTGCGGAAGTAGGCATTTCCAAGATTATAATAAACGGTTGCACTTTGTCCGTCGCGAGCGAGGCTTTCAAGGTAAAGGGAGATCGCTTCGCGATAATTTTCCTTGTTATATGCGGAGTCTGCCTGCTGGGCAAAGCTCGAGGCAGATACCTCAAGAGTTGCCACGCTAATAAGCAGGAGGGTAAGAATCTTCTTTATCATAACTGAAAAGATCTTATTTTTTCACATCTTCAATATTCTTAATAGCTGCCGTTGCCTTATTGTAGAGATCTGCGACCTCTGCCTCAGAGTGCTGAGGGGTGAAGCGTGCCATCTCACACTCATCAAGTACATCAAGCACACGGGCTGTGTCACTTTCAGAGAGACCGTAAGCATGGAGCTTTTCGGCAACATTATCACGGGTGAGCTGAGATGCTGAAATGGAGAGTTTATCGCTTATATAACCCCAAAGTGCCTTGGCGAGTGATGCATAGAAGCGATCGTTGTCGTGGGCATTCATGGCGGCTCGAGCTTCGCGCAAACGTTTGGTGGCAACTCGTCCGGCCTTAGCGAGTTTACGTCCGGTGACATCAGCCTGGAGGCGGATATGGCGGCGATATACTATGGCAAGAAGGATAAGAATGAGGACTACAAAGACGTATGCCATCCAGTATAGAGAACTCTGGAAGGTATAAATCACTTCATGTGACTGCTGCTCTGATTCCGACGGCTTGATATGGAGGATGTCGTTGATGACATTGTCAATCGTTGTCTGTTGTGTGACAGCAGCTGTGCCGTTGCCACGAAGTACTCGGATTGGCATATCCGGCACCTCAATTGTCTCGTATTTTCCCGTCTCCGGATTGAAGAAGGCGAAAGGAACACCTTCGATTGTGAAATTACCAACTTCCTGCGGTACAATGGTAAAATCTGTACGGAAGGTTCCGCTCATATTGGCTCCACCTACCACATGTGCGTCGATGTCTGCCTTGGGGGTATATGCATCGATGCCAGCTGGGAAAAGAACAGAAGGCTCTGATAGATATTTGATATTGCCTCGTCCTTTGATGATATACGAGTAAACTGAGGCTTCGTTAGTGCGCATCAACTCGGGCTCGAGAGTAGTAGAGACTGTAAATTGACCAACAGCACCATTGAAGGCGGCAGGCTTAGGCTCGGGAAGCGGTTTTACTTGTAGTGAAGCTGCGTTAGAAGAAGTTGTGATCTCCTTTTCAACAGGTCTTTGGGTACGGAAGAATCCCATGTTCACCGTTTCATACTGAACGATGGTTACATCGTAGCTGCCAGAGTTGACGCTTAGCTTACCTGATTTCTGAGGGTAAAGGAGTAAACGTTTCAGAACCGCTGTATGATAATTCTGGCCATTGTAATGCTCCATGGAGGTTTCCATATTTACCGGAAGTTCCTCACACAGAAAACCTTCGAATGCTGGCTGAGTGGTGGGCATAAACGACGAAATGTCGTATTTGGTATATACCTTGATGGTGGCAACTACGGGTTCTTGCTCATAAACTGAGGATTTTGAAAAGCTTACACGCACCAGTAGGTCATCTGCCGACACACGGCCGGCGCTTGGCTGAGGTGAAGACGAACCTCCAGGTACACTGCCGGCGGCGCCTGCTCCAGCTGACTGCTTGTCGGCAGGAAGAATCTGGAAAGATGTGCGGTGTGAGCGAAGTGTTTTTCCTCCGCAGCTAACAGACACTTCCGGAACTTCAACGGTGCCAGGCGTCTCAGCCTGATATGTGAAAGAGTAGTCAATTGAGCTAGATGTTGACATACGCCCATTGATAATCTGGGTGCTCTGCATTGTAGAAGTTGCGGGGCCGAATAACAATACGCAACCTTCAAGCTGAGGGGCAGACGGGGGATTAGCTTCACCATCTGTCAGACGGAAGGTGAGCATGAATTTTCGTCCTTGCTCAACATTTCGCGGAGGTACGAGTGCAAACGAGGCCTGCTGAGCTACTGCAGCCAGGGCTGAGAAGGTCAGCAGAAGGAATAGTGTGAAACGTTTGATGCTCATAAATTCAAAAGTCGGGTTAAACAGCTGTTATTACCAAGGTTTGTCGGTTTGAGGACGCCCAGCAGGTTGTTCTTGTTCCTTAACCTTTTTACGAGTCTGATTCTCCTTATTCTGCATGGATTGGAGAATCTGTTGGGCAGATTGAGTCATCTGCTGAGGTTGAGGTTGCTGCTGTTGTTGTTGCTGGTCCTGCTGTTGATCCTGATTCTGATCTTGGTTCTGATCCTGTTGCTGCTGTTGATCTTGTTGATCTTGATTCTGGTCTTGGTTCTGATCCTGATTTTCCTGTTCTTCTTTTTTGAGTTGGGCAAGCCTGAGATTCTCTCTGGCTTCCATATTGTCAGGATTCAGACGGAGGGCACTTTTATAGAGGGCAATACTTTGATCGTACTGCTCATCGTTGAATGATATATTGCCAAGGTTGTAATACGCCTTCTCAGCAATCTCAGGTTGATACTGTCGCGCATCAGGGATAAGTTCTTCAAAAATGGCGGCCGCTTGCATGCGCGGATCGTTCTGAGTTCCCTTATTATCATCCGACTGTAATTTAAGCAGAGTGACTGCTTTATTGTAGCGGGCGCGTATCGAACCGGAATTTACGTCAAGAGCTTTGTCGTACTCTTCAAGAGCTTCGTGATATTTTTCTTTTTCAAAAAGGGAATTTCCTCGACGTATGTCATTGCGCTCCGCCTTATAGGATTTGGACGGAGTATTATATTCGGCTTGCCTCTGAGGCTGTACCGGTTCTTGAATCTGCGCGGTATCGGGGCCTTGTGGCATTGCAAGTTGAGCGTTTGCCATGCATGATGCCACGATAAGGAGAGATATGGAAATTGCTGATTTCTTCATCGTTTTTCCTCCTTTTTTGCAGCGACTGCTTCTTTGGAGAAGAAGTTGATGCCTTTGAGCCAACTAATCTTTCGGTTGACAATGAATACATCGATTAAAATGAACACGAATGCCAGGAATGCGAAGGTGGGGAATTGCTCTGCCCCTGCAGTATAGCTTACCGTACTGAACTCAGATTTCTGGAGTTTGTCAAGTTGTGATTCCAGATCTCCCAGCGCGGATGGAGATGCTCCGTTGACGTAAATGCCATCGCCGGCACGAGCAATGTCGTCGGCGAGTTTCTCATTAAGAGCTGTAACAACCGGTGCGCCTTCTGCAGTTGAAAAACCAGGCAGGACGGCCCCGGTGGAGGTGCCAAGACCAATTACATCAATCTGGATGCCATTCTCGGCTGCTAACTTGGCTGCATCAATGGCGGCGCCTTCATGATCTTCAGCATCTGTAATGAGAATAATGGCTTTATGCATGTCTTCTGCTGGAGAAAAACCATTCATGGCCATTTTGATTGCACTTGCAATATCCGTTCCTTGATAAGCAATCAAAGATGGATTAAGCTCGTTTAGGTACATTTTTGCAGTATAGAAGTCGGAGGTAAGAGGCATCTGCATCTTAGACTGACCTGCGAAAATAACTAAACCAACTTTATCATTATCCAGGCGGTCAACTAATTTTTCCAAAAGTAGACGCGCACGGTCAAGACGACTTACACCATCAGGCCGATCGGTAGAAGATGCAAGCATGGAGTTTGAAACGTCGAATGCAATCATTACCTCGATGCCAGCCGCTGTTTCCTGCTGTTCTTTTGCCCCAGCACGAGGACGGGCCAACATCACAACCATGGATGCCAGCGCAATCAAAGCTAATGTAATTTTGATGGCCGGGGTATATTTGGATGCATCCGGCATAAGTCGGGCAACAACGTCGGGGCGGCCGAAACGACGTAATTTTGCCCGTCTGGCCGCGCGGGCTGCCAGATAGAGCAGCACAAAGCCCGGCACAAGTGCGAGCATGTAGAGATATTGCGGGTGTGCGAAATCAAACATAGAACATCAATTAGGGTATTGATCGCAATACAGTGTAACGCAATCCGAGTTCAAGAACAAAGAATGCCAGAGCTAACCATGCCCAAAGCATATAGTTGTCTTCGGTATGGGAGAAATGGCGTACATCCATCTGAGTCTTTTCGAGGGCATCGATTTCGGCGAATACTTCTTCGAGCACACGATTGCCGGTAGCTCGGAAGTATTTACCTCCAGTGCTGTCGGCTATAGTGCGCAAAGTTGCTTCGTCGATAACTACTGGCTGTGGCTGGAATTCAATGCGGCCGGTAAGTGTGCGGGTAGGATAGGGCGCATTACCGTTGGTGCCAATACCGATGGTATATATTTTTACACCGAGTTCTTTTGCCACTTCGGAGGCTGTCACCGGAGCAACGACACCTGTATTGTTCGAACCATCGGTCAGAAGAATTATGCTTTTACTTTTAGCCTTACCCTCTTTAAGACGATTGAGCGCCGTAGCTATACCATCACCGATGGCTGTACCATCTTCAAGTACATTCATCGAAAGATTATTGAGGTATTGAAGAAGTTGAGCGCGATCGACAGTCATGGGAACGCCTGTGAGACTTTCTCCCGCAAACACAACAATACCTATATTGTCGCTTTCGCGTCCTGCTATAAATTTAGCAGCTACTTCTTTGGCAGCTTCAAATCGATCGGGCTCGAAATCTCGGGCCAGCATGGAGGATGATACGTCGAGGGCTAACACAATATCCGTACCTTCGGTAGATGTGGTACGCCAGCTATCCCTTTCTTGCGGTCTTGCCATAACAATGATAAGACAAGCTATGGTTGCCAGACGCAAGACAAATAGGAAATGACGCAGATAATGTTTCCACGACTTTGGCAGAGATGCAAAGGCTTGGGTCGACGACAGGGCCATCGTTGCGTGGCTATTGCGCTGCTTGAGCACATACCATACAATCAAGGGCACCAATATAAGGAGAGTCCAGAGAAAATGTGGATGGGCGAAATGCATCTTTAATTCTTGTTATTTGGTTTTGCCTCGTCAGCAGAAGCTGTTTCTTCTGGCTGAGGAACGGGTCGGGTCTGCTCTACGAAAGTAGATGCACGACTGAAGGCCTTGATATTGTCATCGGGAAGAGGCCTAACTTTTGCAAATTTGACAAAGTCTGCAATCGAGAGTACAGATCTCATCTCGTCGGCTGTCATGCGTGTTGTCGGATTAGCACGGAGAGCTTTAACAATCTGAGTGGAGGTCATCTCCATTGCATTGATGCCAAATCGGCCCTGAAGATACTGACGCAGAATATCAACGAGTTCGGTATAATATTCTTTTTCATGGCCACTCTCGGCAAGATTGCGCGAACGAAGGCTGTTGAGTCGCGAAATGGCAAGTTCGTAGGGCGGTACGGGCGGTGTACGACGTAATTCTACGGTTTCTTTATGCTTGCGGAAGGTAAAGTATGCCCAAATGCCAGCAGCCACAACCGCTATAGCGAGAATAGCCCATAAAAGCCAATTGGGTATATAATCATACCATCGATTCTGTGCCGAAACAATGGACGCCATAGGATTGATGGTTTCCAAAGAATCCACATCGACTGACAATACTTTGAATGTCACAACATTTGAAAAAGCCGTATCTGCCCCGGGCACCGTAAGTACGGCAAAAGGAGGTAGTGTGACAGTGCCAGGGTCAAAAGCTTGTACGGTAAAATCAAATTTTATTGTACGACGATTATCAGTTAAAGTGGAAATACTATCTGAGCCTACGACATCAATTCCTTTATAGTCGATATATTCAACGCCAGGAGTCAGAATAGGAAAATCGATGAGCTGTGCAGGAGAGGATGCGGGCATGTCGACCGTGACGCGGACATGATTTAAATCACCCATAACCACAACGGTGCTGTCAACCTCAGCTTTAACGCTTACAGGCTGATGGGCTGCTATCGCATTCAATGACATGAGCAGGCATGAGCCTGCAACTAAGCATGAAGGGAATATTTCAGAGATTCGTTTCATACTGTCGATCTATTTTTGAAAAGACCCATAAGGGCTTTCACGTAGTCCTCATCGGTTGCGACGGAGGCATAATCCACACGAGTGCTGCGCAGCGTTGAAGACATTTGCTGCTGGCGGTCGTACCACCATTTGTTATAGGCTTTGCGAGTGCGGGAGGATGAGGTGTCGACCCACTGCGTTTGGCCAGATTCGAGATCTTGTACACGGATAAGGCCGACATTAGGCATCTCGCTGTCGCGCTTATCGTAGACCTGAATGGCCATTACGTCGTGACGCGACACAGCCACAGTCAGAGGTGTACGGTAGTCGGAGCTGTCAATGAAGTCAGAAATTAGAAACATTGTGCATCTCCGTTTGAGCGCATCGCTGAAATACTTGACAGCTTGCGCGATGTCGGTGCCGGGATGCTGAGGCTTGAAGTCGAGCAGCTCACGAATGAGGAAGAGGATATGCTTGCGTCCTTTTTTTGGCGTAATGAACTTCTCGACATGGTCAGAGAAGAAGATGGCGCCAATCTTATCATTATTCTGAATTGCGGAGAAGGCGATGGTGGCGGCTATTTCTGCAATCATTTCACGCTTCTCCGGACCTTCAGCTCCGAAATTACGGCTGGCGGAAATATCGACGAGCAACATTACAGTCAACTCACGCTCCTCTTCGTAAACTTTTACGTAGGGATGATTGTGGCGGGCCGTAACGTTCCAATCGATGTCGCGAATATCATCGCCGTATTGGTACTCGCGAACTTCCGAGAACATCATGCCTCGACCTTTGAAGGCGGAGTGATATTCACCGGCGAAAATATTCTGCGAGAGACCGCGGGTTTTGATTTCAATCTTGCGGACCTTCTTTATTAGTTCATTCGAATCCATAAAAGGAGCTAAGAGGAAGAATTAGGGAACCTGAACCTTGTCGAGGATGTCGGTGATAATCATATCAGTTGTGAAGTTGTTGGCCTCAGCTTCGTAGGTAAGACCGATACGATGGCGGAGAACATCGTGACAAACCGAAATGACATCTTCAGGTATTACATAGCCGCGCTGATGGAGGAACGCATATGCGCGGGCTGCACGGGCGAGCGATATTGAGGCACGAGGAGAGGCTCCGAATGAGATGTAGCCTGCGAGATCGTCGAGGCCATATTCTTTCGGCGTACGGGTCGCGAATACAATATCGACGATATATCGCTCGATTTTCTCATCAACATAAATCTGCTCTACAACTTTCTGTGCCTCGATAACTTCCTGCGGTTTGAGGACGGGCACAACAGGACGTTGTTCTTTAGCGATATTCATGCGGATAATCTCACGTTCTTCATCTTTTGTAGGATAGCCGATAACGACTTTCATGAGGAAACGGTCAACCTGGGCTTCGGGGAGAGGATATGTGCCTTCCTGCTCGACCGGGTTCTGGGTAGCCATGACAAGGAAGGGCTTGTCGAGGGGGAAGGTATTATCGCCAATAGTAACCTGGCGCTCCTGCATTGCCTCAAGGAGGGCAGACTGCACTTTAGCTGGGGCACGGTTAATTTCATCAGCGAGTACGAAGTTGGCGAAAATAGGGCCTTTTTTCACTTGGAAAGTCTCGTTTTTAACACTATAGATCATAGTGCCTATAACGTCGGCAGGGAGTAAGTCCGGAGTGAACTGGATGCGGCTGTATTTAGCATCAATGAGCTGGGCAAGAGTCTTGATTGCCAATGTCTTTGCAAGACCAGGAACGCCTTCAAGAAGTACGTGGCCATTGGCGAGGAGCGCGATGAGGAGGCTCTCTACAAGGTGTTTCTGGCCCACGATTGTCTGATCCATTCCATGTGTGACCATGGTTATGAAGTCGCTTTTACTTGCCACCAACTCGTTAAGTTGGCGAATGTTGACGCTTTCGCTCATAATGATAAGTGATTATATTTCAAGTTTTTTGTATATACAAAATTTTTTCACGATGTGATGAGCCGTGATTCTACACGGTTTTCTACCACAAAATTACTATTATAACACTTAAGTCGCCCGAAAGTAATGTTAATTTTATCTATTAAGTCTTTAACATTACTTAGTTTTAAACATTTTTATATTTAACTTTGTGGTATATAAAACACTGTATAAAAGTATGCTGAAAAAATATATCGCCGTTGGCTCCATTTTAATGATATTGATGGCATCGTGCCGCGACACAGGATCCGTTCATTCTGAAGATGGGGCTCCTGTAGCTAATCTGGTGCGCGTTATTGATGAATATCATTCGCTTGATTCTGCTGCCAGGATGGATACTCTTTCGCTTTATAGGCCCGAGATTACTGCCCTCATGAAAACTTTGTCGGAAGACTCATTGTCGGATAATATGGTCGATGCTTGGAGCAGTTCATTAGCCGTGGAAAAATTCACGCCTGTGGTCGATTCTATCTTCCCGTCCATCGAACCCTTAAGCGGAGCTTTAGGGAATATTTTAAAACGTTCAGAAGAAAATAATCTTGAACTGCCGCACAGAAAATATGCTGCCGTTGTATATGGACGACCAGAGTCGATTCTATTCGTCGATAGTGTTATGCTTATTGCGTTGAATCATTTTCTGGGGGCAGACTTTGAGGGCTACTCCCATTGGCCGGTCTATCGGAGATTAGACAAGACTCCAGAAAATCTTCCCTATAGTATAGCTGAAGCATTAGTGGGAACCTCTTATCCATATCGAGCTTCTGGAGCGGATGCAACCCTTTTATCGAGAATGCTATATGAGGGGGCTCTTGCAACCGCAAAGATGAAACTTGTCAAAGATGCAAAACTATCGGCAGTGTTAGGCTATAATGCCCGCGACATGGAATGGCTTGAAAAAAATGAGTCTGAGATATGGCGTGAATTAGTCTCTAAAAAATTGCTTTACGATAATTCTGAACTGACCGCAGATAGATTTATCGCCCCAGCACCCGCAATCCGCGATATGGGTACCCAATGGCCCGGGAGGGTAGGGAGATTTATCGGCTACAGGATTGTACAGGCTTATTTGACCCGTCATCCAGAGACTAAACTGAATGAACTATTATCTCCGACATTTTATACCTCAAGCATGACTTTGCCGGATTCGGGATATTGACCAAGGAATATGATGAAAATGCGCGGCATGGGTTGGTTCCATACCGCGCATTTTAAATTTTGCATGTAAAGTATTAAATGCCGTAAGCCTGCAGTTGAGCGGGCTCGAAGTTAGCGATGAAATCGCAATGACGAGCAACTTCAGCCTGAGCGAGTTTTGTGTAAACCACTACAGTGTTGCGGAAGCTTTCATTTGTCTTGGCATCCTGAAGGAGGAGGTAAGCCATAATAATATCACCAGCCATTTCTACAAGGCGACGAGCCATGAAATCCAGATATTTGGGATCATTGGCCTCGGTGACTTTTGCTACAGCCTTGTCGTATGCCTCAGTGAGTTGTTTCAGGATCTCAGCATAAGATTCGAGCTCAGCGGGGTAGCCGGCGGCTGCATATGTGTCAATCAATGAACGGTAGGTGCCGGTCGTGACGTGGCGGATTGCAGCAACAACCTGAAGCTGGGTAGTTCCTTCGTAAATGGAGGTGATACGAGCGTCGCGATAGATGCGTTCGCAAGCGTAATCCTTCATGAAGCCGGAGCCACCGTGAATCTGGATGCAGTCGTAAGCATTCTGGTTGCAGTATTCGCTGCCAAGACCTTTGGCCAGAGGTGTGAGGGCGTCGGCAAGACGGCTGTAATGTTTCATTTCAGCACGTTCGTCGGGAGTGAGCGAGCGTTCGCGAGCGATGTCCTCATAGATCTTGTACATGTCAACGAAGCGAGAGCACTCGTAGAGGAGTGAACGCGATGCATCGAGTTTGGCTTTCATTACAGCGAGCATTTCCGATACGGCGGGGAACTCGATGATCGCTTTGCCGAACTGACGACGTTCAAGGGCATACTGGTAAGCTTCACGATAAGCGATTTCGCTTACACCAACGCTTTGAGCGGCGATGCCAAGGCGAGCACCGTTCATGAGGGCCATCACGTATTTGATAAGGCCCATGCGACGGCTACCACAAAGTTCTGCGGGAGCGTTTTTGTATACAAGTTCGCAAGTGGGAGAACCCTTGATGCCCATTTTGTTCTCGATGCGACGTACAGTCACGCCTCCGTTGCGCTTGTCGTAGATAAACATTGAGAGGCCGCGGCCATCTTTAGTGCCATCTTCCGAGCGTGCAAGGACAAGGTGAATATCGCTGTCACCATTGGTGATGAAGCGCTTTACGCCGTTGAGGACCCAAGTGCCATCTTCTTTTTGTGTGGCTTTAAGCATTACAGACTGGAGATCAGATCCTGCATCGGGCTCAGTAAGGTCCATTGACATGGTTTCGCCTTCGCATACATGAGGAATATATTTCGCACGCTGTTCCTCGCTGCCGAATTCGTAAAGTGTCTCGGCGCAGTCCTGCAGGCCCCAGAGATTCTCGAAACCAGTATCAGCACGGCTGACAATCTCAGCAGCCATTATATAGGGAGTAATGGGGAAGTTAAGACCACCGAAACGGCGGGGCATAGCCATACCCATCAGACCTGCCTTGCGGCAGAGATCGAGATTCTCGATAGTTCCATCGGCATAGTGTGCGCGGCCATCTGAGCAAGAAGCGCCCTGGTGGTCGACAGCCTCAGCATTTTCAGCTATTTTGCCACCGCAAAGGTCGCCTACAATTTCGAGTACTTTGTCGTAGTTGTCCATCGCGTCCTCGAAGTTGGCGGGGGCGTAGTCGAATTTTTCAGCGTCAGTGTAATTGCGCTCGCGCAATTCGACGATCTTCTGCATCAGCGGGTGATTGAGATGATGCTTGAGATCGGGATTATCGGTATAGAAATTAGCCATTGTTATAGCTTACTTGGAGTTTTTCTTATAATATTTGATGAGCTTGGGCACGATCTCCTCCATGTCGCCGGTAATTACGTAATCGGCAATTGTGTTGATGGGAGCGTTGGGATCGTTATTGATGGAGATGATGATTGAGCTTTCCTGCATGCCTGCGATGTGCTGAATCTGGCCAGAGATGCCACAGGCAATATAGAGCTTCGGACGGACAGTGACACCTGTCTGACCGATCTGACGCTCGTGCTCGATAAATCCAGCGTCTACAGCTGCGCGAGATGCACCAACTTCTGCGCCAAGAGTGTTTGCGAGGTCAAAAAGGAGCTGGAAGTTCTCTTTAGATCCAACGCCATAACCGCCGGCAACAATTATAGGCGAGTTCTTGATGTTGACTTTGGATTTTTCGATATGACGGTCGATGATTTCAACAACGAAGTCTTCGTCGCTTACATATTTCTTCGCGTCGAGATTGACAACTTCGCCTTTGTGCTCCTCGTTGAAAATCTCTTTTTTCATCACGCCTTCGCGTACGGTTGCCATCTGAGGACGGCACTCGGGGTTGACGATAGTTGCGACGATATTACCGCCGAAAGCCGGACGGATCTGATAGAGCAGCTCGGTATATTCTTTACCGGTCTTAGGATCTTTGTGATCACCAATCTCAAGGGCGGTGCAGTCGGCAGTGAGACCGCTGTGGAGACATGAGCTTACACGGGGGCCAAGGTCACGACCAATGCAGGTGGCACCCATGAGGCAGATCTGCGGTTTTATTTCGCGGAAAAGATTGATAAGAACCGCAGCGTGGGGATTGGAAGTATAGGGGAAAAGACGTTTGTCTTCAACTTTGTATACAGTATCGGCGCCGTAGGGGAAAATCTGTTTTTCGATACCTTCGAGATTGTCTCCGATAACTACGGCTTCAAGTTTTACTCCGAGGCGGTCGGCGAGTACACGTCCTTTAGTGAGAAGTTCGAGGCTCACATCGGCAACACGGCCTTCGTCGTATTCGCAGTAGACTATGAGGTTGTTCTTGTCTGACATGGTGATAAATGATTGGAAGTAGGCGTTAGCCGATTGTGTGGTTTGCAATGAGTTCTTTGACGAGTTCCTCGATCTGTCCGTCATTGTTGTCGAGACGGCGGCTTTCTTTTGCGGTAAAGACAACATTTTCGATTGCCTTAACTTTTGTGGGAGAACCTGCAAGACCAATCTGCTCGGGATCGGCTTCTACAAATGCAGCGCTCCATTCAGCAATGTTAAGATCGGGGTTTGCCGCAACTTTAGCAGCTGCAACTTCACTAAGCTTTGCGAGCTCAGAAGGAGAGGCTGCATATTTGTATTTCATCACACGTTTTGCATTGCGCGGGCGGCAATCAGCTGCTGAGCCGTTGACAGTGACAACACATGGGAGAGGTGCGACAACGGTCTCGACACCGTGTTCAAGACGGCGCTTAACTGTTACCTTGCCATCTTTAACATCAAGAATGTCTTCTGCGTAAGTGACCTGAGGTATGCCAAGTTTTTCAGCGATCTGCGGGCCAACCTGAGCTGTATCGCCGTCGATAGCCTGACGACCGCCAAGAATCAAATCACACTTGCCAAATTTCTTCACAGCCTGGGCGAGTGAGTAAGAAGTTGCGAGGGTATCAGCGCCACCGAGTGCACGGTCGGTAAGAACGATACCGCCGTCAGCGCCACGGAAGATTGCTTCGCGGACAATCTCTGCCGCACGGGGGAGGCCCATGGTAAGAAGGGTAACCGTGCTGCCGGGATGAGTTTCTTTCAGACGAAGAGCCTGCTCAAGCGCATTAAGGTCTTCGGGATTGAAAATCGCAGGAAGGGCGGCACGGTTGATTGTGCCGTCTTCCTTCATTGCATCTTTGCCTACATTGCGGGTGTCTGGCACCTGCTTAGCAAGCACTATGATGTTCAAACTCATAGAATACGTTATTTTATGTTATTAAATTTTATCAAATTAAGCCCACAAAATTAATGATTTTTGTCGGTCTGTCAAAACTTTAGAAGATTAGGAGGCGTTTTGACGTGTTAAAATTTCTTATCTGAGGACTTGGCAGATTTCTTTACAGCCTTCTCAACCCACTTGCGAGCGTTAACGAAGGCTTCCATCCATACGGCGACATCATCATTACGACGTGAGCGAGGGTAGTAAGCCCATTGCCAGGGGAATATTGCGCGTTCAAGGTGGGGCATAATCGCTAAATGACGACCATCAGCAGATGCCAAAGCAGCAATGTCATCTTCGCTGCCATTGGGGTTGCCTGGGTAAGCGTGATATGCGTAACGTGCGGCTGTGGTAAGACCGGCAGCTTTGATTCCGTCTGCAAAATGGAAGCGACCTTCACCGTGAGCGACCCATATGCCGGCGGTAGTGCCCGAGAGGGATCCGAACATTACGGTATCGTTTGCCGGTATTTTCAAAGAAAGGAAGGTCGACTCAAATTTTCCGGAAAGATTGTGACGCATCTGAACGCGGGGTTCTCCGGCTGCATTGGTTCCAGCTCCAAGAAGATCGAGCTCTATCATGAGCTGACATCCATTACATACACCGAGGCTGAGGGTATCCTCTCGCTCGTAGAACCGCCGTAAGGTCTCGCGGGCTGTCTCATTCCATTTGAATCCACTTGCCCAACCTTTAGCAGAGCCGAGAACGTCGCTATTAGAGAAACCACCGCAGAAGACAATCATATTGATGTCGTCGAGTGTTTCGCGGCCGCTCATAAGGTCTGTCATGTGGACGTCTTTAACATCAAATCCGGCCAGGTAAAGAGAGTAGGCCATCTCACGCTCGCCATTTACACCTTTCTCGCGAATAATTGCAGCGCGTACACCACTCTCTTTACGACGATGTTCTTTAAGCCCGAGGGATTTTAAGGTGCCATCGAAATTTGCTGGGAAGCGATAACGCAGAGGTTGTTTGTCGAAGTTGTCGAAACGGCTTTCTGCGCACTGGGGCGCTGTCTGGAGGAGATCAAAGCGGAAAGATGGTTCATACCAGCGGCGACGGGCTGCAGGAATTGACACCAGAATCGCGCGGTTGTCGGTATGGGTTATGGTGAGTACATTCTCCTTTGATGGGCTTGCAATCGGGAAATAGCGAAGTCCATATTCGTCCATGAATTCTTCTGCACGACGCTTGAACTTATCATTGACTTGAATCAGGACTGCCGGATTTTCTGCAAAAAGAATCTTGACGAGATCGGTTTCACCGTTAAGTGCGAATCCTTCTGTGTAAAAATTCAAGCCGCCCTTTGTATTGGCAAAACACATTTCAAGCAATGCAGTAATTGTGCCACCTGCGCTCACATCGTGGATTGCGTCGATGTAGCCCGCGGTTACCATTGTATTGACGCCATTGAATGCCTTGGCAAAATATTGGGGATCGGCGACATCTGGAGTTTGTCCGCCTATTTTGCCGAGAGACTGAGCAAGTGCAGATCCACCGAGAGCTAATGGGCATTTGCTGAAGTCGATGTAGTAGATGGTGGAGTTGACAGTCGGGTTGAGTACAGGAGTTGGATTAACCGTGCAGTCGACACGCTGGGCTGATGCGGAAATAATCACGGTGCCAGGAGCCGTTACTTTGGTTCCATCCGGATATTTCTGTGTCATCGAGAGGCTGTCTTTGCCTGTCGGAATGTTGCATCCAAGCTCGCACACGAAATCACTACAAGCTTCTACAGCTTGGTAGAGGGCTGCGTCCTCGCCAGGATTCTTACAGGGCCACATCCAGTTGGCGCTCAGTGAAACGCCACTGACACCACCTGCGATTCCGGCTCCAACGAGATTGGTTAAAGCTTCTGCTACGGCAAGACGAGAAGCAGCGGCGCAATTGGTAAGGGCCACTTGAGGTGCATGGCCGATAGAGGTGGCTATACCTTCATTGCCATGATAATCGAGAGCTACCGCTCCAAAATCGCTAAGCGGGAGCTGAAGCTCGCCCACACATTGCTGGCGTGCAACACGACCTGTCACACTTCGGTCAACTTTATTTGTGAGCCAATCTTTACAAGCGACAGCATCCATTGCGAGAACGCCATCGAGATATTCTGATATTTTGTCTTGTTCGTAAGCGGCTTCTCCAAAAACAGGAGCTATAGTTGAATCTGTAATCACAGTTTTTGGAGGATTGCCAAGCATATCTTCTACAGCAAGGTCGATGGCAGCCTGACTGCCTTCTCTGCCGAAGCGCAGACGGCGGTCGTCGGTAGTCTTTCCTACGACGTAGAGAGGGGCGCGCTCACGCTGGGCTATACGTTCAATCAAGGGTATGTGTTCAGGATTGATGACAAAGCCCATTCGTTCCTGGCTCTCATTTCCGATGATTTCCTTATCAGAAAGAGTCGGGTCGCCAACGGGGAGGGCATTGATGTCGATTATACCACCAGTTGATTCAATAAGCTCAGACAAGGCATTAAGGTGGCCGCCTGCGCCATGGTCGTGAATAGAGATAATAGGATTATCCATACTCTCGGCCAGTGCACGAATAAGGTTGGCTACTCGTTTCTGCATTTCCGGATTAGCTCGCTGTACAGCATTGAGCTCGATAGCTCCAGCATAGCGACCTGTATCTACAGAGGATACAGCACCACCACCCATACCAATTCGGTAGTTGTCACCACCGGCGAGTACTACAGCTTGACCTGCTTCTGGTTCTCCTTTGATCGCTTGGGATGCAGTTGCGAAGCCAACACCACCTGCAAGCATTATCACCTTGTCAAAACCATAAACTTTTTTGTCTTCTGCATGCTCAAAGGTGAGAAGAGAACCACAGATAAGCGGTTGACCAAATTTATTGCCGAAATCGGAAGCACCGTTAGAGGCTTTGATTAGAATATCAGAAGGTGTCTGATAGAGCCATTTTCTTTCAGAGATATTTTTCTCCCAGGCGCGTTCTGAATTCTTAAAACGAGGATAGGAGGTCATATATACGGCCGTACCTGCAAGCGGAAGACTTGCACGGCCACCTCCGAGTCGATCTCGAATTTCACCGCCACTGCCAGTGGCTGCGCCGTTGAACGGTTCGACTGTCGTAGGAAAATTATGTGTTTCGGCTTTTAGCGAAAGTACGGTGTCAATCTTGCGCTCGTTGAAGAAAGAAGGTTCGTCGCCACGCTCGGGTGAGAACTGAAATGCCTGCGGGCCTTTTACGAAAGCTACATTATCTTTATAAGCTGAGACGAGACCTTTGGAATTTACTTTGCTCGTACGCTTGATGAGCTGGAAGAGGGTAGATGGCTTTTCTTCTCCGTCGATAATGAACGTTCCATTGAAAATCTTATGACGGCAGTGCTCGGAGTTAACTTGAGAGAAGCCGAATACTTCGCTGTCGGTAAGGGGGCGACCGAGTCGAGATGCGAGTCCAGCAAGGTATTGCTCTTCCTGTTCGCTCAGGGCAAGACCTTCTCTTTGATTGTAGTCATGAATGTCTGAGATAAATTCCTGAGGAGCGGGAGAATCGCTAATCTCAAATACGTCAGGCCCAGGATTGTTGTATACAGCCTGGAGCATAGGGTCAAATTCTGGCTCCGAGGTTTTAACCGGGGCAAACATTTCGATACGAGAAATGCCGCCGAGTCCCATATTCTGAGTAATCTCAACGGCATTAGTGCTCCATGGAGTAATCATTTCTTTACGCGGGCCAATATATGTGCCTGCAAGGGTGGCGCCTTCGTTCATAGGGAGGGCATTGCCGAACAGCCAGCGGAGGCGTTCAAGCTCGCTATTGTCGAAACTATGGTTTGAGTTCACGGCATAAACCGTGCCTTCAGGAGTGGTAAAAAAAACGACCATCAGAAGAAATGCTATTGGTTTAGGCTGCAAAGGTACTAAAATTTCACTTAGCCGCAAAATCCTAAATTTTGCATATAGAGGTCCGCAGAGGTGGGCATTATTACTTCTTTCCTCTTAGATTAACACTTAATTGTGAAATGTAAAATATAAGGTAAACAAGCGTTAATTATTTGAAAACTAACGGTAAGTTTCTGCTTAAAGAGAATCTTAACCGCTCTGAGATTGTTATTTTTATAGAGTATCTTGATAATTGGACGCAGATTTAAAAAATTTAGCGACGTTCCCTCAGCTCTGCTCAAGTAGATTACGTTTAGAAACCGCAATTCTTACATCCAATAGAGGTAATGTACAAATCGGAATCGACGTAATTTACATTTTCCACTAAAAGATGGAACCTCAGTAAAAGTGGAGTAGGGGAGGTATTCTTTTCCGAGAATAATTCAGAGTTGCAAGATTTACAACATGAAATTACCTCTTTTCTCCAATCGGAACCCCTGTATTTATATTTTTACAAAAATTTGTAATTTATATAATGTGTTCAAACTATGCTATATACAATGCATATTTATAGTTTTACTTACTTTAAAAGGGCTACTGTATACCATTCAGGCGCGATTTAAAGTAAGATTTTGTAATATGGTTATCATACGAATATTGTGGTGATAGATATGAAGTCTGTCTGTAGGGTTTCTCCATTGTGTAAATAATAATGGATGAGACATTTAGGTTAGATTGTTTGAATTTGCAAATTAGTTTGTGAATTTGGTATGTTTGTGTATGTTAATTCGATTTGCGAATTGAAATTTGGGTAATTGAATTATTTTCTTTACATTTGCAAACGATTTTACTTGTTTACATAATGGAAATAGCAGAAGACAACCCCATAATTTTTAGATTGAAGCAGTTTATAGCTTTTACAGGACTCTCCAGTACCCAGTTTGCAGATCGCGCTGGCATCCCACGGCCAACATTATCTCAGATGCTTAATGGCAGGAATAAATCTGTAAACAATCAGCTACTCGCAAAGCTAGATGAAAGTTTTCCAAATTTAAACGTAGTGTGGTTGCTATTTGGCCGGGGAGAGATGTGTATTGATTCAAATTTTGAAACCTCAGCGAGTCAAATCCGCGAGATGAATGAAGAATTTCCTCCTCAACTTACTGAAAAGACGGCCGTTAAAGACGCTCCTCCAATAATTATCGGACGAGCTGCGATACCCAATCTGCATTCAAGTAGGGATGTTGATGAAGATAGTTTTTCAAAGAATGAACCATCTGCACCCTCTGCGTCTAATATTTGGAGAGACGGTCTGTTCTCATCGCAATCTACAAATACTTCATCTGAGAAATCGGATAATAAGGATAGGCGAATTACATCTATTATCGTTTTATATTCCGATAATATTTTTGAAACGTTTAATCCTGCATAAATTTTTGTCTAAGAATTGTAAAATACGGCCAGTTTCGATTAATAAAAATGCGACTGGCCGTATAATAAAATATCCTCGGTAAAAGTTACATAATGAGGATTATGTTAAATATGCACATTTCTGCATACTCTCCCGTGTTTTATTTATACGTAACATAAACCCTATTTCCCCTAAATATGCTTTGTTACAAACCTGGAGATAAATCGCCCTCCATACGACAAAATCGCGCCGAATTTATTCTTTGCCCTAACTTGAGGATCGCTTAATATTGACGAACGATATTTACAGATTTTCGTCCAGCACATAAGTTGTAATTCTGTATTACCACCTTTGGATGCAAGTTGAAAAACATTGAAATTAGCACTGAAATATCGTGAAATTGCCGCCCTTTTAAGCTCTGGTAGTCTTTCACTGATGAACTTAATAATCTCTTGGGTTGCCCATAAAGTGTCACATCTATCCGGCGTCCATTGATTAATGAAACTATTGGGATTAAAACGATAAAAATAAACACATTCAGTAGACACTGCAATTTTTTTAGCTTTGATATATAATCTCGGGAAAATTTCAAGATCTTCGTATCGACGACCTGCTCTAAACCACTCAATATCCGACTTAAATATTTCGCGTCGATATAGTTTTCCCCACGCAGAGGTATGAAATAAGGGATTTTGGTATAATGTATAAGAAATGGCTGATTTCGCATCGAAATAGCTCCACTCCCCTCCTCTATGATTATTTTTGTCAACTTGAGTGAATTGCCCGATAGCGATTCCACATTCAGGCTCCTCATCAAGTTTTTCCACGAGATGCTCGAAGTTACTGGCGATTAATCTATCGTCCGAATCTACAAATGTTATATATCTGCCTTGAGCGGCTCTTATTCCCAAATTACGAGCCTCTGAGACGCCCACTCCGTGGGTTTTGAATAATCTCACCGCAACTGGATATTTCGCTGCCCAGGCCGCGCAAATGAGTTCTGAGCCGTCATCTGAAGCATCGTCTATCAAGATAATTTCATCCTCAGGCGAAAACATCAAGCTTTCTAAGCATTCCTCAAGGAATGCTTTGGTATTATGAACCGGAACTATTATGGATACTCGGACACTCACTGGATATAAATAGGTTGAGAAGGATCAGATTCGTTATTAACGCGGTCAATTGCAGTTACCACATAAATACCAGGCATTGTAGCCGTAAATCGATTAGATGGTGTAAGCTCTACCAATGCAGAAGAGTTAGAAATATCAATATCAGCACGGCTTTCAAAGTGGTAAATAGCAAATTTTACTACGTCATTGCAAGCCCCACGAATTTCAGGAAGATTCCAGCCAAAGGTATGTTCATCAAGCGGTCGGATACCCTCAACCGACTTAGGTTTGCCGTCACTTATCCAGGGATAAGAAGGAACTAATGCGATAGTTGATTGGTATTTAGTCATTAAAGAGTCGGCTATCCCTCCTGTGTTTTTATTTAGAGCATATCCTGGCCACCAACAGTTACCCTGAATATTTTCACTCTTACGTGTAAGTTCAATTTTAGACCGTAATTGGCTACGTTCGGAGGATGGGGCAAGGTCGGGTTTCGACATGGTTTTAGCAACATCTTGCCCAATGTAAAGATGACGATTCAAGCCAGCTGCTTGATTCCACCAATCAACCAGCACGAGATACGAAGCAGCCTTATGCTCTAATTCCCAATATAATTGGGGCATAAGATAATCAATCCAGCCATTTTTATCCCACAGCAACACATCTGCGAAGAGCGCATCATAATTCTGTAGACCATTGGTGTCGCTCCCTCGAGGATCTGTTTTTTTATTGCGATAAATGCCAAAAGGACTAATGCCAAACCGTACCCAAGGCTTGGCCGCAGATATTCTTTTATGGAGGTCTTCTATAAGGAGATCAACGTTTTTTCGGCGCCAATCGGCTCTTTTCATTCCTTTGCCATATTTCGCATAGGATTTGTCATCTGGAAACTCTTTCCCAGCAACTGGATAGGGATAGAAATAATCATCGAAGTGAATTCCGTCAACGTCATAGCGAGCTACAATATCATCTACTACTCTACCTATAAATTCTCGGTTTTCGGGGAGGCCTGGGTCAAAATACAACTTACCGTCATATTTCAGAAAACGCTCTGGATGCTTATGATAAATATGACTTTTGGGTAAAGAAGCTATTTGTTTAATATTGGACGTAACGCGATATGGGTTGAGCCAGGCGTGCAGCTCAAGACCTCTTGCATGGCACTCTTCAATCATGAATGAAAGAGGATCCCAATATGGCTCTGGAGCCTTTCCTCCTGTTGTAAGATAGCAGCTCCATGGTTCGAGTTCACTTGCATAAAAAGCGTCCGCCTGAGGACGGATCTGAAAAATCACAGCATTTACTCCTTGAGCCTTCAGACTATCTAATTGAGCCCGTAAATATTTTTTATTCTGCTCTGTAGTATGATTCTTATATTGTGATTGAAATACAGTGTGCAGCCATGCTCCACGGAATTCTCTTTTAGGATTCTGTGCTGAGGCTGTGATGGTACCTACGGAGAGTGCGGCGGAAAGAAGTATTGCTGTAAGTTTCATTTTTCGTTGCTTTATGTCTGCGAAGTTACGAAAACAAAAGCTCCTGCGCAAATAAAATGCGCAGGAGCTCAATCGTGTATTTCAGAAATTTATTCGGCAGGAGTTTCCTCTGCTGCTACAGCTGCACCGGATGCGTTGTTAAGGGCATCCACCATTGTGCGGAAGTCCTCGAGAGAAACGGTTTTCTCGTCGAGTTTCACAGCATTGTGAATAGCGTGGAAGAGGTTGCCATTGAAAGCTACGCGGACAAGGCGGCGACGCTGCTGCTCGTCCTTGAGCATGTTCTCAACAAAGTAATCGAGCATCTGGTCAGCCATGTGAGCCATACCATACTGCTGGAGCTGCTGCATGCCAAAGTCGCGGGCTGCGGCTTTAACGTCGTCCTCGGTTACTTTGACTCCAAGTTTTTCAGCGGCCTTGTTCTCGATGATTTCCCACTTGATACCAGGGATGCTACGTTCTACCATTCCGTCGATGTCCTCTTCTTTGATTTCGCTATCAGTACGGAGCATGAACTTGCGGAGGAATGCCACGGGGAGAGCCATGCCTGCACCATAGGTTTCCATCAGGTAGTCTTCAGCGTTTCGTGTGAACAGCTGGTTGCTGTTGGGCTGAAGAGCGCGAGCGATAAGCTCAGCTACAGCTTTACGGTATTCTTCTTCATTGTGAACTTTATCTTCACCGAATACCTTCTTGTAGTATTCTTCACCGAGTTCGGCAGGCTTGTTTACAATGAATTCAGCGATATTGATTTCGAAGTTGCCACGGGCGCTTTCAACTTTGTCGCGGTCGATGTGGAGCATAGACGAAATTTCAGCTTCATTTCCGTCGCAAGTGTCGAAAGGATTGAAGACAACTTTGTCACCAACTTTTGTACCTTCGAATTTTTCAGCCTCAGCCTTTGATTTGAAGAGGAAGGGAGCGAGAATGCCGTCGGTTACCTGGATGGCATCTTCGCCTTCTTTTACGCTGCCGTCTTCGTTGAGCTGCATGATTGTGCCTTTTACAAGTGCACGCTCGGCATATTCCTGAGCTGGCTCCTGAGTACCGGCCTGCTGGCGCATGCTCTTGTCCTGCTCGTCGATCATCTGATCGGTCACAGCAATATTGTAGAAGGGAAGAGTGGTATTTTCAAAATCAAGATTTACCTCAGGTGCGAAACCTACCTCATAGCGGAATTCGTAATCTGCTTTTGCAAGATCTATTTCTTCATTAGTGGCAGGAATGGGCTGGCCGAGAAGGTCGAGTTTGTTGTCTTCAACATATTTGAGGCATGCGTCGGCAGCTACTTCGTTGAGCACATGTGCTTTTACTTCGTTGCCAAAACGCTTGCGGAGCTGGTTCATATCTACGTGACCTTTGCGGAAACCGGGGATTTGGCGCTTTTGGCCAATTTCTTTCAGTTCTTTTTTTACGCGGTCAGCATAATCGGCTTCTTCGATTTTAACGACGATGAAACCTTCAAGGTCGCCCGTCTTTTCGAGTGTTACGTCCATTATGGGTCTATTTCTTATGTTTAATAATATCTTTTCAAGCGGCGCAGAGCTTACGCTCCGCTACCGAAGTGCAAAATTAATACTTAAAATTATATAAATCAACTTTCGTGACCATTTTTGTCATGTTTGGCCACTAAGTTTATCCTATAATTGTCTTCATAGAGAACAAATCTACGGCCACGAATGTTTTAAAAACATACTTTATGTCAAGTTTTATATCCCAACCAAAATTCATCAGCCCTATGTGCCTTCCCTCTTCAAGCACCTTAAAACTTTATGATGAGAGTACTCGCAAAGCAGCTCCCGGCACTCTGCTGGATGCCTTGCACCGTCGTCATTCATCCAGAACATTTTCCCCGCAGGAGCTTTCTTTGCGACATTTGTCACGTATTATGTGGGCTGCCAATGGGGTCAATAGAGCCGATGGTCACCATACAAGTCCGAGTGCCATGGGGCTTGATACTCTTAGGATTTATGCAATTCTACAAAAAGGTGTATATTTGTATCATCCGGAGAGCGATGAATTAGAAGAAATTGCAGCTGGCGATTTCAGAGGAATGGCTGGTGGACAGGATTTTGTATGTTCTGCTCCACTTAACATAGCTATTTATGCCGATTACTCTTCGTTTGTAACTGGAAATCCTGAAGTTGACCAAAGCTTGGCTGGCCATGAAAATCAAATGGCAGCCCTAGATGCCGGAGCCTCAGCTCAAAATATCTATCTTTACTGCGCATCTGAGGGAATTCACGTAGTAGAAAGAATGATGATGGACGGCAAAGCGTTTGCTGAAGCGTTTGCTTTGCCGTCCACTTACCATTTTCAAGTAGCTATGACTGTGGGATATGCCGAATAGCCCGGCAACGGTTATAATAATCGACGTATGCCCTATTCACCATCCTTATACCACCGGGGGTTGGATAGTTTCCTGAGAAATACCAGTCGCCAGGACAATCTGGTATAGCTTTATGAAGCCCGTCAAGAGTTTGGAATACTAATTCTACTCTTGCGTGAATATCTGGGGGTGTCAGCATCTCAGCCATTCGCCGTGAAATATGTTCGTCATCGAACTTATCATATAGTTCTTTGACGACATTCACTTGCTCAGATGTGTCGTGCTCAAGATTGTGCAGCGCTTTTAAGTATACCTCATCAAGCAAATGTGATAATCCTTCTGATTCCAGCAATGAGATTAAAGCTCGGAAGGCTGCCAGTTCGTCAAGATTAGGCATATCTATGCCATAATAATCAGGGTACCTTACTTGAGGTGATGAAGACACCACAATTATTCTTTCTGGTTTTAGTCTGTCCAGAATACGGAGAATTGATTGTTTAAGCGTTGTGCCTCTCACAATACTGTCGTCAATGACAACCAGAGTATCTTCACCAGTGCGTATACACCCATAAGTTACGTCGTATACATGGGTGGCCAAATCATTGCGTGAGCTTCCTTCTGCGATGAACGTGCGGAGTTTTATATCCTTTATCGCAATTTTCTCCGTACGGATCTTTCGCTTGAGAATGGCTTCAATTTTTTCGTCGCTCAAGGTACCCGTATTGGCCAACGCCAGTATTTCATCCCGGCGTTTCTCATCCAATCTACGGGTAAGTTCCTCTATCATTCCCATAAATGCAACTTCAGCAGTGTTGGGTATGAAAGAGAAAACTGTCCGGTCAAATCTATCGTCAATCATCCGGCATAGATCTGGCACAATATTCGCGCCGAGTCTTTTTCGTTCTTTATAGATATCGGCGTCACTACCGCGGGAAAAGTAGACACGCTCAAACGAACATCTTTGATTTGAGGCTTCTGGTAAAATACGCTTGGTCTCAACCTTGCCATCCTGACTGATTAACAATGCACATCCTGGCGCGAGTTCCTTTACTTCATCAAAAGGCACATTAAACACCGTCTGTATCACAGGCCTTTCAGAAGCTATTACCGCAATCTCGTCATTGCAAAAATAGAAGGCAGGGCGTATACCACGCGGATCACGCAGAACGAATGATGACCCAGAACCAGTTACTCCACATATTGTATATCCTCCATCCCAATGAGGAGCTGACTCGGCGAGCACATTTGCCAAATTAAGCTGTTCTTCAATCTTGCGGGCCAATTCAGGATCGCGTAGAGTGTCACGATATGTGCGATAAATTCGGTGGTTTTCCTTATCTAAGGCATTTCCGATTTGCTCCAGAAGAAGAACGGTATCACTATAGATACGTGGATGTTGACCAGTCGAAATGATTTTCGCAAAAATCTCGTCAACATTAGTCATGTTGAAGTTACCGCATAACATTAGTGCACGAGATCGCCAGTTATTACGGCGTAAGAAGGGATGGGTGTATTCAAGCCCGCTCCTGCCGGTAGTACTGTATCGCAAGTGCCCCATATAAATCTCTCCGATAAATGGAGCGTACTTTTCCACGTTCTCGCTTGGCAAACTGTTTACCTTCGCTGGTAAGCGGTTTCCAACCGATGCAAAAATTTCATCAATTGCACCGGTACCTAATGCTCGTTCGCGATATACATAGTCGTGTCCGGGAGGAGTATTCAGTTTAACCACTCCTATGCCCGCGGCCTCCTGACCGCGGTTATGCTGTTTCTCCATAAGGAGATAAAGGCGGTCGAGGGCATAGGTGTAAGTTCCGTAATGTTCTTTATAGTACGAAAGTGGTTTAAGCAGGCGGATCATCGCCACACCACATTCATGCTTGAGTGGTTCCATTTAGCGTATAAAGAGCAGTTCGCGGTATTTGGGAAGAGGCCACATTTCGTTGTCCACCATTAATTCGAGTTTGTCGATATTATAGCGGATTGTTTCCATTGCCGGAACTACGGTGTCGTGATAGGCGATGGCTTTTTCGCGTTCAGCACTGATATTGTTAGCCTTTTTCCGTGCGTTAACCATTTCGGCTACCAAGGTTTTGATAAGGCCCATGTGATGCGAGATCTTCTCAATTGTATCAAGGTCGCATTTCGCCATTTCATTAGCTCGTTCACCAAAGAGGTCACGGAGCTTGACAACATTGTCTACGAGCATAGACTGATACCGGGTGGCCACAGGGATGATATGGTTGAGGGCGAGATCGCCGAGTACGCGAGCCTCAATTTGTATTTTCTTGGTGTATATCTCCCATTTAACTTCATTGCGTGCTTCGAGTTCTGGTCGTGAGAGAACCTTAGTTTGCTCGAACATCTTGACTGACGAAGGTGATAGATATGCATCGAACATGAGGGGCGCTGATGTCTCGCAGTCGAGTCCACGGCGGGCGGCCTCTTCTTTCCATTCGTCGCTGTAACCATTTCCATCAAAGTGGATGGCTTTCGACTCCTTAATCAAGGTTCGGACTTCTCTAAGGATTGCATCAGTGAGTTTAGCGCCATTTTTAACGGCTTCATCGACTTTCTGCTTGAAGATTTCGAGCTGTTCGGCAACGGCCGCATTGAGCACAATCATGGCAGATGCACAGTTGGCAGACGAACCAACAGCACGGAACTCGAAACGATTGCCTGTAAATGCGAAAGGTGACGTGCGGTTGCGGTCTGTATTATCAAGCATAATCTCCGGAATCTGTGCCAAGCCCAGAGAATACTCTGATTTTTTCTTCAGATCGGAGAGGTCTGCTTCATCACTGTTTTCAAGTTGGTCGAGAATAGCGGCCAGCTGGCTTCCTGTAAAGATTGATATAATTGCTGGAGGAGCTTCATTAGCACCAAGTCGATGTGAGTTGGTCGCCGACATAATTGAAGCCTTTAGCAAGGCGTTATGTCGATGAACGGCAGCCATTACGTTCACTACAAATGTAATGAACTGAAGGTTGTCCATCGGTGTACGACCTGGAGCGAAAAGTTGTGCGCCGCGGTCTGTTCCAAGGCTCCAGTTATTGTGCTTGCCTGAGCCATTCACACCTGCAAAAGGCTTTTCATGCAGGAGAACACGGAAGTTATGACGACGTGCCACTTCATTCATTACAGAAATGAGAAGCAGGTTGTGGTCATTGGCAAGATTTGTCTCCTCATATATAGGTGCACACTCAAATTGATTTGGAGCTACTTCATTATGGCGTGTCTTGACAGGGATTCCAAGACGGTGGCATCTGATTTCGAGATCAAGCATGAAGGCTTCTACACGCGAAGGAATCGAGCCGAAATAATGGTCTTCCAGCTGCTGGTTTTTGGGGCTTTCATGGCCCATAAGCGTGCGGCCTGTCATTACAAGGTCTGGACGTGCACTATAGAGCGATTCATCCACAAGGAAATACTCTTGCTCCCAGCCGAGGAATGATGTTACATGTTTTACTTCCGGATCGAAATACTTTGCAACCGCTGTTGCCGCTTTGTCTACGGCATTCAGCGCGCGGAGAAGAGGCGTTTTATAGTCGAGTGATTCCCCTGTGTAGGAAATAAAGATTGTCGGAATACATAAGGTCTGGTCGAGTATGAACGCGGGCGAAGATATATCCCAAGCGGAATAGCCTCGGGCTTCGAATGTGTTGCGGATACCTCCATTGGGGAAACTGGAGGCATCTGGCTCTTGTTGTACAAGGAGTTTGCCT
Source organism: uncultured Muribaculaceae bacterium (assembly GCA_910586595.1). GTDB lineage: Bacteria > Bacteroidota > Bacteroidia > Bacteroidales > Muribaculaceae > CAG-873. Next base: position 73,628 of record CAJUJB010000005.1, read on the forward strand.
GAAAATTCTTCAATCACCCCGCCTTTGCCGTCGTGCTCGATAAAGGCATCATGTTTTTCTGCCGTACCCCCGGTTAGAGGTGCGAACCAGTGGGTGTAATGACGCACGCCATGTTCGGTAGCCCATCGGCGCATGCCTTCGGCTACACTGTCAGCAACTTGACGGTTGATTGGTTTTTTGTTCTCGATTGCGTCCACGAGTGCTTCATAAGTCGCTTTAGGAAGGTATTCAAACATAGTACGGCGGTTGAAGACAAGTTTGCCGTAATACTGATCGGGGCGCTCGGCAGGAGTTTCGACAGCGACTGCTTTGCGGTCGAAAGCTTCCTCTACCATTTTGAATCGTAATGTTGTAGACATATCCTGTTTTAAGTTGTAAGGGCTTCTTAAAAAAATCGCCCGGCTGTGCTGACGAGGCTCAGTCGGGTTAACGGACGCGTGCGGTTGGGCGCAGAGCAATAAAAGGTGGCGTTGGTATAGGTGTCTGCCGGAATTCCGACAGCTTTGCAGAATCGATCAACTATTACCCGGCAGCGGGAGTGGAGCGAAATCTTCATACCTTTTTACCTTTTTCGGGTGCAAAGGTACAGATTTTACGCCACACCGCCAAAAAAATTTGGTTGGCTGCACATGTTTTTAAACAATTGCAGATTTCCCTCTGATTGAAGAAAAAAGTCTGCCATGAGTATTTGGAGATGTAAAAGTTTCTCCGTACTTTTGGGCAGATTTAAATTTGAGATGCGGATGATACATCTTGCACTGCCTGATTCTAATACCCGAGCGCTCGCCTTTTACCTCGCCATGGAGGAATGGGCGGTGATGAATATGCCCCCGGACGATTATTTTTTTGCGTGGAGAGTAAATCCCACTGTGATCTGTGGACGCAATCAAGATATTCGTGCTGAGGTTAACATCGAGTATTGTAATCAAGAAGGAATCGATATTGTAAGACGACGTTCTGGAGGAGGGTGTGTATATGCCGACCTTAATAATTGGATGTTTTCATATCTTACCCCTTCTTCCGAGGTCGCATCCACTTTTTCACGTTATACATTGATGATTGCCGGCATGCTCCAGTCTCTGGGTTTTGATGCTAAGGCAAATGGTCGGAACGATATTCTTATCGGAGAAAGAAAAGTTGCCGGGAATGCATTTTATCATAAACCTGCATGGTCTATTGTTCATGGCACTATGCTCTGTGAGATTGATGCAGAACGCATGAGGAATGCCATTACCCCTTCCCGTGCCAAGCTTGAGTCAAAAGCCGTTAAATCTGTTGAAGCACGCATTACATGCTTGCGGGCTGAAGGGCTCGCCATGAGTGTCGAGGAGTTCGGGCAATATGCCGTGGCGTCTCTGACAAGTGGAAATGCAAGATATATTACGCAAGAGGAAATCCGTGAAATTGAATGTCTCGAGAAGAAATACTACGAACCGGCCTATCTTTGGGGGCAGAAACCTGCCAAAAATAAGGCAAGCTCTAATATAATAAGAAAAGAGGCTCGCTTTGAGAATGCCGGGGAGATTCACGCCGAAATAGAACTTTCCTCCGATTCAACGATAGCTTCGCTGAATATCACCGGGGATTTCTTTCTTTTGGATGATATTAATGCTAAATTAATCACACCTTTACAAGGAATCAAATATGATAGAGAGGCTTTGGATGCGAAATTGCAAACCCTTCGTCCTCAAGATATAATCGCAGGATTGACCTCCAATGCCCTACTCTCCTTATTAATATAGTAGACTTACCACTAATTAAACTATGGAAAACGAAATTAAAAAAACTTGTCTTCATGGAGAACATCGAGCACTGAACGCCCAGATGTCGCCCTTTGCAGGCTACGATATGCCTATAGAATACGAGGGGTTGGATCTGGAGCATCAGGCTGTACGTACGGCTGTAGGCTTATTCGATGTATCACACATGGGCGAAGTCGACGTTGAAGGCCCCGAGGCTATACGTTTTGTTAATCACATCTTTACCGGAGATGTCTCACTCATGCATGATGGGCAGGCTCTCTACGGCATGATGACTAATGAGCAAGGTGGTGTAGTTGACGATCTTCTGGTATACCGTAAAACCTCAGAGGCATTCCTCTTGGTTATCAATGCCGCCAATATAGAAAAGGACGTTGCCTGGATTGCGACGCATGCAATCGGCTATGATGTTAAGATCTCCGACCGCTGCAGCGACTATGGCCAGCTTGCGCTGCAAGGCCCCGAGAGTGAGCACATGTTGAAGCAAGTATTAGGAATTGACGGATCGGATCTGTCGTTCTATACCTTTAAAACACTTGAGGATGGAACCATTGTCAGCCGCACAGGCTATACCGGAGAAGATGGATTCGAAATATATTCTTCTCCGTCCACTATAGTGGATATGTGGAAAAAACTTATAGCATCTGGTGTGACTCCTTGTGGCCTGGGATGTCGTGACACACTTCGCTTCGAAGCTGGCCTACCTCTATATGGCGACGAGCTGGCTGATGATATTACTCCTCTGGAAGCCGGACTTGGTATGTTTGTGAAGCTTGATAAACCAGAAGGATTTATCGGCGTAGACGTACTTAAAGCGCAGAAAATAGAAGGTGTGAAACGCAAATTGGTTGGGCTCGAATTAGCGGGGGGCGCCACTGCCCGTCATGGATTTGAAGTCCTTGATATGGAAGGCGCTGTAGTCGGGCATATAACTACGGGGTATAATTCAATATCTGTAGGAAAGAATATTGCTATGGCTCTTGTGGATGCTCGCTATGGAACTCTCGGTACTGAACTACAGGTAAGAATACGTCGTAAAACAGTGCCAGCTATTGTCGTTAAAAAAAGGTTCTACACTCCTAACTATAAAAAATAACTCTAACCCTAATTAATATCATGTCAACAATTTATTATCTCCCTACGCACGAATACATCAAAGTTGATGGTGAAAACGGATATATCGGTATATCTGAATACGCAGCTAAGCAGCTCGGAGCTGTTACATATGTAGATATGCCGGAAGAAGGCGACGAACTGACTGCTGGTGAAGAATTCGGAGCTGTAGAAAGCCGAAAGGCCGCATCGGATCTCTTTGCTCCGGTTTCGGGCGAAGTGCTGGAAGTTAACGAGGAACTGGTCGATAATCCCAAATTGATCAATAATGCACCTCTCGAAGCATGGATAATCAAGGTAAAGATAAACGATCCCGGAGAGCTTAAAGCGCTCATGGATCAGGAGGCTTATGACCATTTTTGCGAAATTGAGCATTAATTAGTCTATGAATCCTCACCGTTATCTTCCTCAGACAACGGAAGACATAAAGGTGATGCTGGAGCGCTGCGGAGTAGAAACTATTGAAGATTTATATTCCGATATAGATCCGAAGTTGCGCCTTAAGCAACCTTATGACCTCCCTACATATATGAGCGAGCCTGAAGTAGACCGTTACTTCGGTGAGCTTGCAAAGCTTAACCGCGAAATGACTATTTTCGCTGGTGCTGGCTATTACTATCACTATACGCCCGCTGCAATTGGCGCGATATTGAGTCGCTCAGAGTTTCAAACAGCGTATACTCCCTATCAACCCGAGATTTCTCAAGGTACTCTCCAATATATTTTTGAATACCAGAGCCTGATGTGTGAGCTTACTGGCATGGATGTAAGCAATGCATCAATGTATGACGGTGCAACTGCCACAGCTGAAGCCATGATTATGGCAGTAAACGCATCCAAGCGTAAGCGTAGGGTTCTCCTTTCTGCAACTGTGGCACCTGCTGTCGCCCAGGTATGTGCGACATACGCCTCTGGTGCTGGAATCATAATGGAAGTCATTCCAGAAGATTGTGGCGTTATGTCGCGGGAGGCATTAAAAGAAATGCTTGAAGCCGGAGACGTGGCAGCCGTTATTGTCGCTTCACCGAATTATTTCGGTATATTGGAGGACTTTGAAGGTATTGCAGACCTTTGCCATGCCAAGAAGGCTCTTTTTATAATGAATTGCCACGCGTCTGCATTAGGGGTAATTCGTACTCCCGGAGAATGGGGCGCAGATATCGCCTGTGGTGAGGCTCAGTCTCTTGGAATGCCTCTCAATTATGGTGGGCCTTATCTGGGGTATCTATGTTGCCGGAAAGCTCTTATGCGTAAAGTGCCGGGTCGAATTGTCGGAGCAACTATAGATGCCTCCGGTCAACGTTCTTTTGTGTTGACCCTGCAGGCTCGTGAGCAACACATCCGTCGCCAAAAAGCTACCTCGAATATCTGTTCAAACCAAGGCATGATGACTCTTCATGCCGCCATGTACCTTAGTTTGATGGGAGCTGAAGGTTTGAGAAAGGTCAATCGTCTTGGCGCTGACGCAGCCCACGCATTGGCTCAGAAGTTAGTCGCCACAGGAAAAGCTTCCCTGAAGTATCCCGACAAGCCTTATCTTAATGAATTTGCATTAGAAATTTCAGAGCCTTATACTGCTGAGAGATGGTTAGCTGCATTAGCTTCTAAGGGAATATTAGGAGGTGTGCAGCTTACGGAGAGTTCGATTTTAATCGCAGCTACCGAGATGTGTTCTCCGGCAGACGTAGATAAGTATGTCTCTATTATAAAAAGCTTGTAAGTCATGAATAAGAAGTTATATTCAAAACTCGTCTTCGAGCTTTCTCATGCAAACCGCTCGGGGCATGGGTTGCCAGATTATAATTATGGTGAGTCTGATTGGAGTCTCCCTGAAAATCTGAACAGAAAAAGTTCCTTGAACTTACCCGAGATCGATGAGTCCTCAGCCGTACGACATTATACGAATTCCAGCAACAATAATTTCGGGGTCGACACTGGTTTTTATCCTCTTGGGTCATGTACAATGAAATACAATCCCAAGCTTAATGAAGCGATGGTGCCGCGGGCAGGTGTGGCTCCGCTTCATCCTATGCAGCCGGCCGACAGCGTGCAAGGCGCGCTTAGGATTTATCATACCTTGGCCACCTATCTGGCGGAGATTGGTGGAATGTCTGAATTCACACTTAATCCGTTTGCTGGTGCCCATGGTGAATATACTGGGCTTATGGTGATAAAAGCTTACCATCAGTCAAGAGGAGACGAAGCTCGTACAAAAGTTATTGTTCCGGATTCGGCTCATGGAACCAATCCTGCAAGTGCAGCTATGGCCGGTTTTGAGATTATCGAAGTGAAGAGCCTGCCTGACGGTACTGTCGATGTGGAAGATTTGAAGTCTAAGCTCGACTTTACAGTAGCTGCTGTGATGCTGACCAATCCTAACACTGCCGGTATTTTTGAGCGAAGTATTCCTGAGATTTCCGATGCGGTGCATGAAGCCGGTGCTCTGCTCTATTATGATGGTGCGAATCTCAACCCTATGCTTGGTGTGGCGCGACCAGGAGACATGGGATTTGATGTCATGCACATCAACCTTCATAAAACATTCTCAACCCCTCATGGAGGTGGTGGCCCTGGAGCCGGTCCTGTCGGTGTGCGGAAAGGCCTTGAGAGATTTTTGCCTAACCCCAGAGTATATGAGAAAGCCGATGGTTCGCTCGATATTGAAATGGAAGAGGATGCTTTCGGCAGAGTTAGTGCATGGTTGGGCAATTTCACCGTATATATAAAAGCTCTGGCATACATTCTCACACTCGGCTCTGATGGACTTGCCCAAGTAGGGCCGCTGGCAACTTTGAACGCCAATTATATCATGCAGTCGTTGAAAGATCTATATCTGTTGCCGATTGATCGCCCGTGTAAGCATGAATTTGTGTTCGATGGCCTTTGCGATAAGTCAACAGGAGTTACCACGCTCAATATTGCCAAAGCACTCTTGGATTACGGGTTCCACGCGCCTACGATTTATTTCCCTCTACTCTTCCATGAATCGCTCATGATTGAGCCAACAGAAACCGAATCGCTGGAGACCCTGGATGCGTTTATCGAAGTAATGAGAAAAATAGCAAATGATGCATCTCAGAATCCGGATGTAATCAAGAATGCGCCCTATGAAACACCAATAGCGCATCCTGATGAAGACGAGGCGGCTCTTAATCCTATAGTGAAATATAGTGATTTATGAAACAATATGATCTTATTGTAATAGGTGGCGGCCCCGGCGGGTACGAGGCCGCCGCCATTGCTGCAAAGCATGGCAAATCGGTTGCGCTTATTGAGAAAAACCTTCTTGGTGGCACTTGTCTTAACCGAGGATGTGTGCCGACCAAATGTCTCTGTGCCGCAGCAGAACGAATATTAGATATCCAAAGCGCAGCCGACTATGGAGTCCAGATAGAGAATTACTCTATCAATTACGCGGTGGCCGCCCGTCGTGCTCATCTTATTGTTGAAGGGCTGCGTGAAGATGTGGAGGCTATGCTTAAAGACGTTGAAATTTTCCAAGGAAAGGCTCGCATAGCTGAAGGGCGGACAGTTGTGACGGATACGCATTTTCTCAAAGGGCATAAGATTATTATTGCAACTGGCTCTAAGCCGGCACAGATACCCATAGAAGGCAGTGAGTATGTAATTAATAGTGATGAATTTTTAGCTCTGGAGAATTTACCAGATCGGCTGATAATTATTGGAGGTGGAGTCATCGGACTTGAATTTGCTTCCATAATCTCGGCCTATGGGAAAGACGTAACAGTACTCGAATATTGCCCTGAAATTTTGCCAGGATTTGATCAGGAAATTGCAAAGCGACTTCGTACATATCTCACTCGCCGGGGCATACGTATTGTCACTGGTGCCAAGGTAACCTCAGTTTCTTCTGAGCGCGTGGTCAGCTATGAAGCTAAAGGGAAAGTATTCACTTTGCCTGCCGACATGGTTATAAGTGCTATTGGGCGCCGTCCGGTTACGCCAGATGGGATGGAAAATGCCGGGGTTGAAACAGACTCCAAAGGATATATCATAGTCAATGATGCTTTTGAGACAACTGCTAATGGAATATATGCCATTGGCGATGTAAATGGCCGTTGTATGCTTGCTCACGCAGCGTCCGCTCAGGCAAGAATCGTTTGTGGCTTGACTACGCACGTTGGAGTCACTCCTTCTGTTGTATTTACTATGCCAGAATGCGCCTCTGTGGGTGCTTGTGTCGCTGATTGTGAAGACTACCAATCTGCAAAAGTTCCATTTTCATCTAATGCTAAGGCTCTTGCTGCCGGTAAAGGTGATGGCTTATTAAAATTGGTATATCGCAACGATGACCATAGGCTCCTAGGATGCCAGGCGGTAGGTGCGCATGCGGGTGAACTGATTGCAGTAACGGCAATGGCAATTGACGCAGGTTGTACAATAGACCAAATCGCGGCTGAATCTATCCTTGCTCATCCTGGCTTCAGCGAGATAATCCAGGCTGCCGCCTCACGTGGTTTAGAGCGATGAAGCTATCGCTTCGTAAGATTGGCTCATAAGTGAGGCAAGCTCATGTCGGCCTCCTTCGGGAGCGCAGATTGGTTCGTGAATAGTAAGTTTAATGACCCCGGGGCGTGGCAGAATTGCACCTCGGGGCATTACTTTATATGCGCCGTCAATTGTTACGGGCACAACCGGTAATCCGAATTCCATCGCCAATTGATATGCGCCTCGTCTGAAGGCATGCATTTTACCATCAAGAGTCCGGGAGCCTTCAGGAAATACAACTACCGACATTCCTCCAGCCAGTTGTTTTTCCGCTGTCGCCATGGTCGTGCGAGTACGAGATGGCGTGGAATTATCAACGTATATATGGCCCGATACCCGGCAGCTATATCCGACAAGTGGTATACTTTCCAAGCCTTTTTTCATCATCCATCTGAAATTATGACCGAGATACCCATATATCGAAAAAATATCGAATGCGCCTTGATGGTTGGCAACAAATACATAAGAGGTATTTTTTTGAATATGCTCGCGACCATAAACTTTTACCCTTACCAAAGAGAGAATACAGAATATTTTAGCCCATATTTTTCCTGGCCAATAGCCAAAGGTGCGACTTGCGCCTAACATACTACCGATGATAGTTGTTAGAGCTGCTAAAATTGTTGCGACGAGGAGCAGTGGTAAGGAGATACAGATTTGATATATGCGATAAAAAATAAGCATGGCGTCGATAATTAACGGCGCGAAGTTAACGATTTTTTTGCATTCGCAGAAATATTCTGAGCTACTTTATCATTATAATTTTACATGGTATAAGGAGCTTCAAACCCATTACACCATGTAAAAATTTTTAGACGATTGACTCACTCTTATTTCCAGCCCATGAACATCTTGACAACTTCTGGCGAATGGTGGTCGAAGAACAGACTTTGTTTTGTGTCAAGAGCCGCGATAGCCTCCATGTCTTCCTTCGATAGTTCAAAGTCGAATATATCCATATTCTGCTGCATACGCTCCACATGAACCGACTTCGGGATGATAATCACATCGCGCTGAATGAGCCAACGTAGAGCTACCTGCGCGACAGATTTGCCATATTTCTTGCCGATGTTTTCAAGCACAGGGTTGGTAAAGAAATTATTGCGACCTTCGGCAAGAGGTGCCCATGCCATCATGTGAGTGCCAAACTCTTTCATATAGCCCTGAGCCTCAATCTGCTGATCAAACACATGGGTCTCAACCTGATTAACAGCGGGAACAACCTCCACATTGCTTGCAAGGTCGATGAAATGGTCGGGGTAGAAATTGCTAACACCGATTGCGCGAACTTTGCCCTCTTTGTATGCGGCTTCCAAGGCACGGTATGCCCCATAGCGGTCGCAGAATGGCTGGTGGAGAAGCATAAGGTCGATGTAATCGGTTCCGAGTTTGCGCAGACTTTCGTCAATGGAGGCTTTTGCCTTGTCGAAACCATAGTTTGAGATCCATACCTTTGAAACAAGGAACAACTCATCACGCGCGATGCCGCTTTTCTTCACAGCAGCTCCAACGCCTTCTTCGTTGTGATAGGCTTGTGCGGTGTCAATCATACGATAGCCGACGCTCAAGGCATCGGAAACACAACGCTCACACTCGGTCGGAGATACCTGATATACTCCGTAGCCAATCTGGGGCATTACAACCCCATTATTTAATATTACTGTCTTCATAATGTAGTTCTATTTGTTCTGCAAATTAAACAAAACTCTGACACCTTAGCTTAATACAAACTTCGGTAAGTTTTACCAATTTTACGTCCTCAGAGTTGTCCTTTCAAAACTTCAAAGATTTCATCGCGGGTAAATTTCTTGCAGCAGCCGGGAGTAAGCACGCAGCTGTCGGCAGAATCGCGTAACACTTTTTCATCAGTGATACCCATCTGACTCCAACGGGTGGGCATACCAATTTCCTGAATAAAGTCTTCAAGAAGATCAATACCAGTATTTGCCGCACGCAAATCGTCATTGTCATGGACGCCCCATACTTCACGGGCCATGCGAGCCAGTTTCGGTGCTCCTTCAGGCAAATAGTGACGGTAAAGCGCCGGGTGTATCACTGCAAGACCCTGACCGTGGTTACAGTCGGTGTAAGCGCCAACCGCATGTTCAATCATGTGGCATTGGAAGTCGGTAATCTTGCCGAGTTTCAGCATACCGTTTTCAGCCATAGCCGAGCTCCACATCAACTCGCCTCGGGCAAAGTCATCGTCAGGATTTGCAATCAGGGCACGTATATTTTTAATCACGTTGCGCATTATCGCCTCGTTGATTTCATCAGATACATTGGTGGCGAACGGTTGCCCCATATAAGTTTCCATACAGTGGCTCAGAGTGTCGAAAGCCCCGCTTATCACCTGTTTCATCGGGAGAGTGAGAGTCAGGTCACTGTCAAGAACTGCAAAACGGTGGAACGCGCCGAAAAGAGCCTGCTTGAGTTTCTTTTTCTCATGTGTTATCATAGCACCGTTGTTTTGTTCCGCACCGGTGCCGGACGCTGTAACTACAGCCCCGCAGGGAACAAACTGAGTTGGCAAGCGATGTTCGTTGTAGAACATATCCCAGACATCTTCATCCGTCTTTGCCTGTGCAGAGATAATCTTGCAGCAGTCGATTACCGAACCACCACCAACGGCGAGAATGAAATCGACACCTTCTTTGCGGACAATCTCTGCACCTTCCTGAACTTTAGCATAAGTCGGGTTAGGCATGATGCCTCCGAAATCTACAACTGTTTTTCCGGCGCCTTCAAGCCAGCCACGTATTTTGTCATACAGACCGGTGCGTTTCAGTGACCTGCCGCCATAGGCAAGCATGACAACATTACCCATATCAAGCATTTCTTTTTTCAGTGCTTCTTCGGTACAGCCTTTCCCGAAATATTGCTTTACGGGATATTGATATTTAAAACCGTTCATAGTTTATTCTATTGGAAATTTATGGAATTTGTAACGTAACCAGACAATGCCATGAGGTTTTTGCTCCATTGATATAAGCTCAAGAGCCCTACCCTCCGCCGGTCGCTCTTCCGAGTGACCGAGATATTCAAAGATCGAGGGCGCGCTGGCGAGGCCGTCTATGCCGGGATAGATTACAAGGCTCAATTCATCGATAAGCCCCTCGGCGAGCATTGCTCCGTCAATTACGCCTCCACCTTGCAGGGATATGTTCTTGACATTAAAATAATGATGGACAAGTGTGAAAACCCTGCGAAGGTTATAAATGTCATCAACTACAAGGTAGGAAACTCCCTTTTCTTCAAGAGCCGCAAGATAGTCTGTTGTGGCATTCTTACCTAAAATAGTAAGAATATTGTCGCCACGCAGACGGTCGGAAGTGAAGAATATATCGGCATCAGGGTCAATGGTGATAAATAGCCTCGATGAAGTTCGGTTGCCCACAAATACCTTTCCGCTTTCGCCCACCGGTTCGCCTTTAGGCATAAATTTGTACGGAAAAGCCTCGCGGGTGGTAGCCTTTCCGAACATCCACGCATCAGTGTCAAGGCTCTTGCCTATTGCAGCGTATTCTTTGAATAGTTCTGACGGATTTGTACCGTCGAATGGAGCAGTCCAGCGTTCGGGCAACAGACGTCCGTCCACGGAACTCATTATGTGGCAAATTACTTTAGGGGTCATGACTTCATGCTTTATGTGTTTCGATAACTTTTGATCCGCCAAAAACTTCACTCATCGGTATGCTGTCGAGTTGGCGGTCGATTGCCTCGACTTCCTCTGCAGACAAATTTATATCTGCCGCTCCAATGTTCTCTTTCAGTCTGCAAAGGTGGCGAGTGCCGGGGATGGGTACGATATATGGTTTCTTGCACAGCATCCACGCAAGGGAAATCTGCGACGGTGTGGCATGTTTTTCGTCGGCAAGCTGTCGAATAAGTTGAAACAACATCTCATTTTCCTCAAAACTCTCCCGGCTGAACTGAGGCATTGCTGCACGATAATCATTCTTCGGATTGAATTTTGAGTCTGCTGTATAGAAGTCGGACAGCAATCCATTGGCAAGTGGAGAGAATGCGATAAAGCCTACATTTAATTCCTCAAGGGTCGGAAAAATATCTTCGTGCCAACGTGCCATCATCGAATAGCGGTTCTGGATAGCTGTAACCGGGCATACTCCATGAGCACGACGCAGATATTTCTCAGTAGCTTCAGATATACCCCAATGAAGAATCTTTCCCTCTTGTATCAGTTGCGACATAGTATCGGCTACAATCTCCGGCTCGATATCGGGATCTATCCGGTGTTGGAGATATAGGTCAATATAATCTGTCTTCAATCGTCGGAGAGACCCTTCTGCCGCTTTTCTAATGCTATGAGGAGTAGAGTCCGGTATGAGGGGATAAGGGCCCGGTTCATGGGATTTGTCGAATGTAAGACCAAATTTTGTTGTGATTACAACTTTATCACGGTAAGGTTTCAATGCTTCTCCAAGCAAATCTTCATTTTCGTGAGGATTTGTATCCGTGCCGTAAATTTCAGCAGTATCAAACAATGTGTAACCCATCTCCACTGCATCTGCAAGTAGGGTTTTCATTGCCCTTCTATCTGCGGGGGCTCCATAGGCGTGGCTCATGCCCATACAACCTAGGCCGATAGGAGAAACCGTCAGCCCTTGAAGTTGTCGTTTAACCATTATTTTATTATCTTAGTAGTCTTGTTGCCTGATTTCACGATATATACACCCCGGGCGACCGTATCTGGAGATACTTTGCGTCCATTTAAATCGTAGTATGCTTCAGGTGTGTTTTCGGCTATATCAGTAGTTACCGAGTTTATAGCTGTTGAATTACCTTTCATTATAGGAGTAAGGAATGCGTCAAAGTCTTTTCCCCAAATTGATGCGTTACCGCCGCTTCCATATCCATGAGGATAACCTTCAAGCACTTTGGTTTCTACCTTTACACCGGCATCTTTTACAGCGTTGGAGTTCTGGGAAAACTGGCCGGCGAAGCCGTCTCGTGTTCCCCAGCAATAGAAGGCGGGAGGAAGATTTGCGGCACGGAGTGTCTCAACATTGTTCATCGACACACTCAATCTTCCATAGAAAGAATATATCATGCCGACGGCACAGGCAGAAACAGGCACGTTGTCAAGTTCATCAGGACGGTATGAATTGTCAAGAGCGGTACCATTGGTAAGATCACGCCAATTTAAGAGAACTTCGCCATTCAATATCCCTCCAGCGGAGAATCCGACAAGCGCGATATTTTCAGGATTGATACGATAGTCTTCAGCGTGAGCTTTTACATATCGTATAGCCCTTTGCAGATCTGTTGCGCTGGCCTGCATGGAATAGGGATTGATGCGGTAGTTCACGATAAAGCACTGGTACCCCATCGGCACAAGCATATCGGCTATGTCGTAGCCTTCGTTCTGCATACTGCGGAATGCGAACGCTCCGCCTGGGCATATCAATATGGCACCTTTGGGTTGAATATTTTCTGGAACAGTGTAGACTAACATATTCGGCATAAAATCGGGGCCGTCAGAATTATTTACATTTTCCATAAATCCGGGAATATTTCCAGGTTGCCAAAGGTCTACAGCTCCTTCCATAGGCGCCGTTGCGCCATCTGGATTGAGATTCCCAAATTGTTCGTTTATGAGGTCAATCCATGTCTGTATATTGGTTTCATTGATTGTGGCGCTTGTCAAACCAAGCCCTTCGAGGTGTGCGGTATCGGGTGTCATTTCGGCAATGGCCTGCAAGGTTTCATCGCGAAAAGTAGATGCATATGTTGTAAATGGCACAACTACTTTGTCCTCGAAATTGTAGCTCTCCGCGAATGTATGGAGAATCATAGGCGCTGTATGCCACCAGACTGGTCCGCCGAGGAAAACAATATCGTAGTCATCCCAATTAGCGACGCTGTTTTTGATTGCAGGCCGGGCATTGTTGTCACGCTCTTCCAGGGCAACTTCAGTGCACGGAGTATAAGATGTTGGATATGGATTGACCGGCTCGATTTCAAACAGGTCACCCCCAGTAATTGCCTGTACCTGCTGAGCCATGCGTCTGGTTGTCCCTCCCCAAGAGAAATATGCAATTAAAACTTTCTTCCCGGAGAAATATACTGAGCCTTCACCTTCTTCGGATTGTACTGGTTGGTCAGGTATATCTGGTTCATTAGCACTGCATGACACGAAAGCCAATAATGTCAGAAGTAAAAAAAGATAATGCTTCATATTTGTTGTTGGTTGGATTTTTACAGATACAAAATTACTGACAGAAAGAGAAGATGATGTTACTCTTTTTTCGGGTCATTATTACAAAATTTCCGAAAATAAAAATGACTCATTTTACTATAAAAAGAAAGACGACATCGCTGCCGTCCTTCTGTCTTCATTTAATTGATTAAAGAATAACTTTGGAGGTCTTGGAAGGAGTTTTTACAATATACATCCCCTTTAGATTTGTTGTTCTATTTACAATGTTGCCATTCAAGTCGTAGAACGTCACATCACTGGAATTGGGATTTAAGGCAACCTCTTCCACGCCTGCATTATTATCAGGATGCGATTCCTCCCATAACTGACTTATTCTATTTACCCAAGCGTCCACTTCGCTGGTTGACCCTGTTGTACCGAAGCCTTCAAGGTGTTCGGCATCAGGAGTCATATCTACGATTGCTTGCAAGGTTTCATCACGGTACGTTGATGCGTAAGTGCAGAAAGGAACTACAGTTTTACCTTCAAAGTCGTAGCTCTCTGCAAAAGTATGGATAATCATGGGCGTGGTCCACCACCATACCGGACAGCCAATGAAAACAATGTCATAGTCTGCCCAATTTTCAACGCGATTCTTGATTTCAGGGCGTGCATTATTGTTTTTTTCTTCAAGCGCGACCTCTGTACAAGGTGTGTATACCGTTGGGTAAGGAACAGTTGGTACAATCTCAAAGATATCTCCTTTGGTAACATCCTCAATTGCTTCTGCCATACGACGTGTAGTACCTCCCCACGAAAAGTAAGCGACAAGTACCTTTTTGCCGTTAAAAACAGTTCCTTCACTTGCCGATTCCTGCTGAGGCTCGTCATTCTCGGTTGCGTTACATGACACTATTGCCAGAAGCGTCACTAATAAGGCTAAAAACTTTTTCATATCTGTCGTTTAGTTGTGTTTGAAATATAATTATGGGGGTGTTCCAAATTACACTGCAAAGTTACGCCTGCCCGACAGCTTTAGAGTTATTCTTTTTTCGGGTCGTTATACCAAAATTTCCGAAAAGACTATTTTTCAAAAAGTGCATTTTTTCTTTTGGAAAAAATGGTAACGAAAGCCGAAATATTTGTAAGATATAGGCCGTCAACAGTTTCTATTTTTGCACATTGAATAAATACTATAATTAGGAACTATCAATGAAAAGATTTTTTTATCTCGCAGCGACTGTAATAATAGCCTGCATTACATTTCAATCGTGCACAAACAACAAAATGACTGAGAATAATAACGAAAAGAACCAGGAGTCAAATGTTCTTGTATGCTATTTTTCTGCAACTGGAACCACAGAGAAGGCGGCCCAGCGTATTGCCGAACTTACAGGTGGAGCACTCCATAACATCGCTCCGGAAGTGGAATACACAGATTCTGATCTCGATTGGCGCGACACTTTATCGCGTTGCTATGTCGAGATGCATAACCGGGATTTCCGCCCGGCTCTCAAAGATTCTGTGACAGACATGTCTGATTACAGCGTTGTGTTCATCGGTTATCCAAACTGGTGGAATACACATCCAACAATTATAAATTCCTTCATCGAAGCCAATGATTTGGGAGGTAAGATCGTAATCCCGTTCATGACCTCAGGTGGCAGCAACATAATTAATAGTGAGAACGAATTGCATCAAGCATATCCTGGCATCAAGTGGAAAAAAGGTCTGCTGATGAACAATGTTTCAGATGATGATATTAAAGATTGGTTAAGTGAAATAGAATAATAAACGAACTTTTGCCGAAAAAAGTGTAAGGTTTACCGACGTTTGTAAAAAATCGTTGGACTGAGTCTTTTGTTTAATAACCGTGCTTCGGCACAAAAACTAGATTACATGAAACTTAAAACAATTTTAATCATGGCAGCATCAGCTATCGGTTTCGGCACGGTTCTCCATGCACAGGATAATCCTTGGGGGCTTGTCTATGAGCAGGCAATCACCGAAAACGTACCCGGTAAAGTGAATATACATCCGGTTAAATACAATCTCGACGGCATTGAAATAGCCGCAAATGTCTATACACCGGCCGATTATAACCCCAATGAAAAGGAATATCCGGCTATCATCGTGGCACATCCAAACGGTGGTACCAAGGAACAGGTCGCAGGGCTGTTCGCACAACGGATGGCCGAAAAAGGTTATATAACCATTGCTGCCGATGCCTCGTATCAGGGTGCAAGCGGTGGCGAACCACGTCACACAGACAAGTCTTATTTCCGTATCAATGACATTCACGGCATGGCGGACTATATCTCTAAATATCCCGGCGTTGACCCACAGCGCATAGGTGCATTCGGCATCTGTGGAGGCGGTGGTTACACTCTCGGTGCGGCAAAAAGTGACAAACGGTTCAAGGCTGTAGCCACGTTGAGCATGTTCAATTCCGGTCGTGTTCGTCGTAATGGCTTTATGGACTCAGCTATGCCCACAATTCAGCAACGCCTTCAGGATGCCTCCGATGCAAGGGAAAAGAGAGTCACCACCGGCGAAATTGTGTTTACCGGCGACATGAACCTGACTGATGAGGAGATTGAGAAACTGCCGTTCGACCTCTACCGAGAAGGCGCAATATATTATAATCGCACACACGCTCACCCCAATTCAACATTCCGCTACACAATGGAAAGTCTGATGGACCTGATGACATGGGATGCGACAGACCAGATCAATCTTATCAACGTACCGCTGCTTATGATGGCAGGAAACCAGGCTGATACTTTCTACATGACCTCAGATGCCTTTGAAAAGGCAACCGGCACAACCGACAAGGAACTATTCCTTATTCCGCGTGCAACCCATATCCAGACATATTATGTGCCTGAATATGTAGATCAGGAAGTAAACAAACTCACTGAATTTTTCGGGAAGAAACTTTAAGCACCTATCCATATGAACCGGCTGATTATTACGTTTCTTGCATTTTTTCCTCTAATTTGTATGGCAATGAACATAGATGATTTTAAGCAACCCTATCACGCAGGTACGGAGATGAAGGGCAATCCCAACTTCATCGGTACTGCCTGGCTGCATCCATTGAGCCATGAAAAGGAACTCAATGTGCCGATGTTCAATGTTGCTTTTGAACCAGGATGCCGCAACAACTGGCATCGCCACAGCGGCGGTCAGATACTTATCGCGACTGCCGGCGTAGGCTATTATCAGGAGA